>NZ_SPJX01000267.1 GCF_004458765.1 Microvirga pakistanensis
CAAAAACCTGCCGCTCTGGTGACTCGATGGTGGCCCTTCGTCATCCGCAGCTATTCCAACCGGCTGGCTGAAAACGGCAAAGCTCCACTTGACCCCTATGACGGGGGATCACAAGTCTTCTCCTGCCTGCGGGCGCATCGCTCTCTCGGAACCCGCGCTTGAGGCGCATGCGCGATCGGCAGGCCCTGAACGCTCGGAGCGAGGCTGACGAGCTCTGAGTGATCGCTATTGGATGCGGGTCTCGAATTCAAGGGTGTTGCCGCCTGAAGCCCCAGCATGGGAAATCCCGTGCCTCGCGGATGGGGAGCTTGCCGGCATCTTGATTTTGCCTCAAACGCCTGTTTGGAAATCATACGGATGTTTTAATTGAGGAACCGCGCATGCGTGCCGTTTTGTCGAAGGTCGTCAGCAAGGCTGCCGAGATTGGTGGAAGGTTCGTTCTGCAAGTGACCGTTTCGGTGGCAGCAACCGTTTGCGTTGCATCGATCACCGGGTCGTTCCTGAAGACCGGAGCGCCTACGGAGAGCCCCGTTCATCAACAGGTTTCGAGCCTCGAGCCTGGCGCCGCCGTAAGCCTCCTCAACGCGAACTTCACGGAGGATGGATTCCGGACGCGAGTCGCCAGCGTCGAGGAGTTCTCGATGGTGTTCGGTCCGAACGAACACGACGCCTTCGCGCCGCCTGTTGCACGCGACTGGTCTCCCGATCTCCGTGTGGCTGATCTGGAGGCTGACGTCGCCCCATCCGCCAAGGTCCGCCAGGCTGGGGCGTCTACCTGCTCGGAGGCCTGCAGCCGTCTGCCGTCCAGCGGTATCCTTCCTCCCGCCAGGCCCGCCGCTGCGGGATCGATGGAAGTGGCCCAGGCAGCTGCTGCGTCCGAAGGGGCGATCGGAGGCTCCCGTCTCCAGCTTCTTGGAATGTCGCTTCCTGACGTGATTCCTTCTCCCGAGCGTCTCCTCACGAGAGTGACGTCCTGGGGTGGGGCCGTTGCCGACCTCGTGCTTAAATGAGCCGCGCTTCCGAACGCACGAGAGAAGCTCTGATCGAGGCTGCGACCCTCGTTTTCGCCGAGAAGGGATACGAGGGGGGCTCCATCCGCGACATCACGCGGAAGGCGGGTGCGAACCAAGCTGCCGTGACGTACCATTTCGGGGGCAAGGAGGGCCTCTACCGCGAAGTTCTGCGCACAGCGTTCAAAGCCTTGAAGGAATCCAATGTTCTCGATCCTGACAATCTGGATTCCCTTCAGGCAACGGAAGCCTTGCGGCTTTTCGTTCGGCAGATGCTTCTGCCGCTTCTGAAGCGCAGCGTGCTGGCGCGCTACATCAAGATTCTGAACTGGGAGATCCTGCAGCGGACGGACATGTTCCAGGACGTGGCGATTACCGAGAACGCGTCGCTTCTGTCATCCGCGGAGCGCCTCGCGCGCCGCTTCATGGGTGAACGGGCGAGCGAGGAAGACGTCGCGGTGGCAACCCTGTGGCTGCTGCACCAGGGCTTCATCTTCGTCCGCGACTACGAGTATCTGTCCCGTCCGCCGCACAACCTGAAAGTCGACGAGGCTTTCGTTGAGCGGCTGGCCGATTTCCTGACCCGGCTCCTCGCGTCCGGGTTGACGGGGGTCAGACCCTGAGGCACTCCGGTCTCAGCGCGCCTTCGCGGCGGCCTCGCGAATGGCCGCCATGTTGGCTCCATAGGCTGAAGGACCGCCCTTGAAGGTGGCGGAGCCCGCCACGAGAGCGTTCGCGCCGGCGGCCGCCACGAGAGGAGCCGTCTCGGCGGTCACGCCGCCGTCGATCTCGATGTCGATGTCCCGGTCGCCGATCATCGTCCTGACGCGGCGGACCTTCTCGCAGACCGAGCCGATGAAGGCCTGTCCCCCGAAGCCGGGGTTCACGGTCATCAGGAGGACCAGGTCCACCATGTCGAGCACGGGCTCGACGGCGGATTCATGCGTGCCGGGATTGAGCACGATTCCGGCCTTCTTGCCGAGCGCCCGGATCGTCTGCAGGGACCGGTGCAGATGCGGGCCCGCCTCCGCATGGATGCTGATGATGTCCGCGCCCGCCTTGGCGAAGGCTTCCAGGTAGGGATCGACCGGGGCGATCATCAGGTGAACGTCGAACACCTTGGCGGTGTGAGGGCGCAGGGCCTTCACCACGTCGGGGCCGATGGTGATGTTGGGCACGAAATGGCCGTCCATCACGTCGATGTGGATCCAGTCGGCGCCGGCGGCGTCGACAGCGCGGACTTCCTCGCCGAGCTTGGAGAAGTCGGCGGAGAGAATGGAGGGGGCGATGAGCAGCGGGCGTGTCATGCGAGGGGCGGTAGCACGCGCATTTTCCGGCGGCAACGGGCTTTCGCGAGCGTCATGAGCCAATCGAATACCACTTGCCTGGGGAGAGGCGGTTTTGCCGCACGAATTGCATGGACGCTCTCGCCGGAACGGGAGTAGAAAATCCCCGTGAAACGGAGCGAAAAGCTCCACTCTCCCCGCGAGAGCCAAACAACACAGGCAGGGCTTCATGCGTAAGGATGTGGTTGTTCTTGGCGCCGGCATCGTCGGCGTGTCGATTGCCGTGCATTTACAGAAACGCGGCCGTTCGGTGCTCCTCGTCGACAAGCGCAAGCCCGGTGAGGAAACCTCCTTCGGCAATGCGGGCCTCATCCAGCGCGAGGGCGTCTACCCCTATGGCTTTCCCCACGATTTCGGTGCGCTGCTGCGCTATGCCCTGAACAACACCATCGACGCCCATTACCATTGGAGCGCGATTCCCAAGATCGCCCCGTTCCTGCTCCAGTACTGGATGCATTCCCGCCCGGCCCAGCACAAGGCGATCGCGCGCATGTACGCGCCGCTCATCGAGCGCAGCGTCACCGAGCATATGGCCCTGGCGGACGAATCGGGCTCCACGCATCTGATCCGCCCGACGGGCTGGCTGAAGGTCTTCCGCGATGAGAAGACCCGCGACGAGCAGTTCCGCGACGCTGAGGACGTGAAGCGCGATTTCGGCGTCAACTTCGATGCCCTGGACACCCGGGGCGTGGCGGAGCGCGAGCCTCACCTCAAGGTTTCGACCAAGGGCGGCATCCACTGGACCGACCCGGCTTCGGTCTCCGATCCTCACCAGCTCACGATGGGCTATGTGGGCCTGTTCGAGCGTCTCGGCGGAGAGCTGGCGGCGGGCGATGCCAGGACGCTCGAGGAGACCCCGACCGGGTGGCGGGTGCAGACCGAGAACGGGATGGTGGAGGCCGGAGCGGTGGTCGTCGCCCTCGGGGCCTGGGCCGACGTGGTGACGAAGCGGCTCGGCTACAATCTGCCGCTCGCGGTCAAGCGCGGCTACCACATGCATTACAAGCCCGAGGGCAACGCGGTGCTGAACCGTCCGACCCTGGATTTCGACCGCGGCTACTTCCTGGCTCCCATGCTGAAAGGCATCCGTCTCACGACGGGCGCGGAATTCGCGGTGCGCGATGCGCCCAAGACTCCGGTGCAGCTCGGGCGCGCCGAGCCGATCGCCCGCGCGTTCTTCCCGCTCGGCGAGCGGGTCGATCCGGAGCCGTGGATGGGCATGCGCCCCTGCACGCCGGATATGATGCCGATCATCGGCAAGGCTCCGCGCCACAAGAACCTGTGGTTCGGCTTCGGCCATGCCCATCATGGCCTGACTCTCGGCCCCGTCACGGGCCGCCTGCTCGCCGAGATGATCACGGGCGAGACGCCGGTGGTGGATCCCAAGCCCTATCGCGTCGAACGGTTCTGAGGATCGACCCCTTGGCTCTGCGTCATGGCCGCACGTCTTGAGAATCGCGCCGGGTCAAAGACTTGGATGCCCGGCTTAAAGCGCCGGGGATGACGAGCGATGAAGCGGCCCAGGGATGACGGGCTCGGACGTTCAGCCCTTGACGAGCCCGCCGAACCTGTCCTTCCAGGCCGGCTGCGCATCCTTGAAGGGCAGGGCGGTCGCCTCGTAAACGCCGCGCGCGATGGCGCGGGCGAGGCAATCGGCGGCAACGGCCCCGATCTCGATGAAATCCGCGGCCTCGTCCCCCAGGGGCTTCCGCCCCGTCGCGGCCGCAAAGACCGTATCGCCGTCGTAGAGCGCATGGGCGAAGCGCAGGCCCTTGGCAAGGCCGTCATGGGAGACGACCGCGAGGCGCTTGGCCTGGGCCTTGGTGAGGACGGCATCGGTCGCCACGAGCGCGATGGTCGTGGCGATGGGCGGCGGCGCCCGCATCCGCCCCTTCCAGTCGAGCTTTCGCATGGCGGGCGTGATCCGGGGCGGGAGCCCCAGGCCTCCGAATTCCTCGCCCTCCTCGTAGGCTCCGGCCCAGAAATGTGGGCCCTCGCCGATGAGCACGGATCCCAGGGCATTGACGATGACGAGCGAGCCGACAAGGTGGCCCGCGCCCGTCACCGCGCTGGCCGATCCGAGGCCGCCCTTCAGGTCGACGGTCGTGGCGCCGTAGCCGCCGCCCGCCGTTCCCAGCGCGAAATCGGAACCGGCGGCCTCCGCGGCCGCGTAGCCGAGCTCGCGGTAGGGCGGGTAGCGCGCCCATTCCTTGTTGCCGCCGTTGAGCAGGTCGAAGGTGATCGCCTGCGGGACCAGGGGCACGAGCGCGGAGCCAACCGCAAAGCCGATGCCTTGCTCCCGAAGGTAGGCCTGCACGCCGCTTGCCGCGTCCAGGCCGAAGGCCGAGCCTCCCGAGAGCACGAGGCCGTTGATCCCGGGCACCACCTTGTCGGGCTCCAAAAGGTCCGTGTCGCGCGTGCCGGGGGCTCCGCCGTTGACCGCGTAGGAGGCCACGGCAGGCTGATCGAACAGGATCGCCGTCACGCCCGAACCGAGAGCGGCGTCATGGGCGTTCCCGACCCGGAGGCCGGCCACATCGGTGATCAGGTTGCGCAAAGCTGTCATCCTCCCAAGCAACCTCAAAAGCGCAGGCTTCACAAGCAGGCGAGCCGCGCTTTCACGAGCTTTCTCACGGTGTCGGAACACGCTAGAAGGCCCTATGCTCAGCGTTTCCTTCCCTGCCGCGGCCCTCGGCGGCCTGATCAGCTTCTTGAGCCCCTGTGTCCTGCCGCTGGTTCCGCCATACCTGTCGTTCCTGGCGGGCACGACCTTCGACCAGCTGCATGCGGGGGACGACCGGGCCGTTCGCCGCCGCGCGATGCTGGCCGCCCTGCTGTTCGTGGCGGGCTTCGCCACCGTGTTCGTGCTCCTGGGCGCCACCGCCTCGGCGCTGGGGCAGGTGATCCGGCAGTATCTCCATGTGCTGAGCACCGTCGCGGGCGTCGCCATCATCGTGATGGGCCTGCATTTCCTTGGAATCTTCAGGATCGGCCTGTTCTATCGGGAGGCCCGCTTGCAGGTCGAGAAGCCGGTCGGCCTCTGGGGCGCCTATGTGATGGGCCTTGCCTTCGCCTTCGGCTGGACGCCGTGCATCGGGCCGGTCCTCGCCGCCATCCTGGCGGTGGCGGGATCGGAGGACAGCGTCGCCTATGGGGCCATGCTGCTCGCGGCCTATTCGGCGGGCTTAGGCATTCCCTTCCTGCTTGCGGCCTTCGCCATGAAGCCGTTCGTGGCGCTCCTCAAGCGCATGCGCTCCCGCTTCGGCCTCGTGGAGAAAGTCATGGGCGTCCTCATGATCCTCACCGGCATCGCCTTCCTGACCGGCTGGATCACCAACATGTCGTTCTGGCTGCTGGAAACCTTTCCGGTGCTGGGGACGCTGGGCTGACATCCGCCCCTGCCGGCATGCAGCCAGTCCCCTTTGACGGGAATCCACACTCGGCATGGCCGCACGTGTTGCAGTCACCAACGTCTTGAGAACCGCACCGGGCCAAAGCCGGGGGATCACCGGCACAAGGCCGGTGATGACGTTGTGGGTGACAGGAAGCCATGCCTCTTCCCCTCATGCCGTGCTCGTCACGGCCATCCAGGTCTTTTCGCATGGCGGTTCAAAGACGGGGATGCCCGGCCCAAAGCCGCGCATGACGTGGTGGGTGTCAGAGCCGTGGCTATGGATCAGTCCAGTCCTTCCCTCCTACGGAGAAACACTCCACCGCATAGAGGAGGAAACACCGGCAGGGCCGGTCGTGCCGTGTCAGCGGGGCGCGGCGGCTTTTCGCAATGAAAAACCCGCCCTGTTGCCAGGGCGGGTCTGTCTCTTTCGGCCTGGGCCGGTCGATTACATGCCGAGCTCGTTGCCGGAGTAATCGATCTTGCCGTCGGCGCCCTTCTTCCAGACATACATGATGTAGTCCGGACGGGTGATGTCACCCTTCTTGTCGTAGGAGATGTCGCCGATCACGGTCTTGAAGGACTTGCCCGACTTCATGGCGTCCGCAACCTTCTTGCCGTCCGTGCTGCCGGCCTGCTTGGCGGCCTCGGCCAGGATCTGGGTCGCAGCGTAGGAGTACAGGGTGTATGCCTCGGGGTCGTAGTTCTTGGCCTTGAACTTGGCCACGACGTCCTTCGCGTTCGGGTTCTTGCGCGGATCCGGCGAGAAGGTCATCAGGGTGCCTTCGGCGCCAGGTCCCGCGATCGAGGTGAACTCGGCCGACACGATGCCGTCACCCGACATGAGCGGGGCGTTGAGGCCCTGGTCGCGCATCTGGCGGATGATGAGGCCTGCTTCCGTGTGGAGGCCGCCGAAATAGACCACGTCGACACCGGCCTGCTTCAGCTTGGATACGAGAGCGGAGTAGTCCTTCTCGCCCGGGTTGACGCCTTCATACACGACTTCCTTCAGGCCCTTGGCGTTCATGGCCTTCAGGGTCTCGTCGGCAAGACCCTTGCCGTAAGGGGTCTTGTCGTGAACGACGGCGACCTTCTTGCCCTTGAACTTGTCGGCGAGATAACCGCCGGCAACGGCGCCCTGCTGGTCGTCGCGGCCGCAGGTGCGGAAGGTGTTCCACATGCCGCGCTCGGTGAATTGCGGGTTCGTGGAGGCCGGGGTCACCTGGACGATGCCGGCTTCCTCGTAAACCTGCGAAGCCGGGATCGAGACGCCGGAGTTGAAGTGGCCGACGACGAACTTCACGCCTTCAGCCGCGAACTTGTTGGCCACCGACACGCCCTGCTTCGGGTCGGAGACGTCGTCGCCGACGACGATCTGCAGCTTCTGGCCATTGATGCCGCCAGCGGCATTGATGTCCTCGACAGCCTGCTCGACGCCGTTCTTCAGCTGAGCGCCGAAAGCCGCGTTCGCGCCGGTGATGGGGCCAGCAACGCCGATCTTGATCTGCGCGCTGGCTGCGCTGGAGAAGGCGAGGCCAAGACCAAGCGCCACGCCGGTCAACAGCATTTTTTTCATGAGGTCACTCCTCTGGGTGGTTTTATAGGCCCCTCTTCCTCGGGGGGCCGGTTTGACGGGATCCCCGTCATCCAAGGTAACATCATGCCGTTTTTTAGGCTGTTGTCACCTGGGAATCTTTTGGCCTTAGCCCTTGGTAGCAGAAGCCTTTTCCCGCCAGGAGAAAGGGCCGCTCCGCTCGTAGAGCCAGCGGTACTGGGTGGTCATCATGCGGGCGCGGCGGTACTGGAAGCCCAGCGATCCGATGATCAGCAGCACGATCGTGTCCACCGCGTAGTAATGGACCGACAGCAGCGTTCCGCCGAACAGGGCGAAGTGGATGAAGCGCACCGCCGCCCCGAGGATGAACAGGTACAGGATCAGCGTCCAGAACGGCCGCCAGGTGAGGGCGATGGCCCGCCCGGTCATCCAGGCCGCCCATCCGCCCATGATCACGGTGATCAGGAGAAAGAGCCAGATCGAAGGCTCTTCGTAGAGAATACCCTGCATCAGTGGTGCCCCCCTTCGAGATAGGCTGCCCGGACCTGCGGATCCTCGAGCAGCTCCTTGCCGGTGCCGCTCATGGTGATATTGCCCGTGACCATCACATAACCGCGATGGGCGAGCTTGAGGGCGTGATAGGCGTTCTGCTCCACTAGGAAGACGGTCATCCCGTCCTTCTCGTTGAGTTCCTTGATGATCGAGAAGATCTGCTTCACGATCAGGGGCGCGAGGCCCAGCGACGGCTCGTCCAGGAGGAGGAGCCTGGGCCTGCTCATGAGGGCGCGGGCGATGGCCAGCATCTGCTGCTCGCCGCCCGAGAGGGTGCCGCCCCGCTGCTGCAGGCGTTCCTTGAGGCGCGGGAACAGGGTGCAGACCCGCTCCAAATCCTGATTGAAATGGGCGAAGCCGTTGATGGAGGCGCCCATCTGGAGGTTCTCGAAGACGGTCATGCGCGGGAAGATGCGCCGCCCCTCCGGCGATTGGGCGATGGAGAGCTGGGCGATCTCGTGGGTCGGCATCCTGGTGATGTCGCGGCCCGCATAAGTGATCGTGCCTTCCCGCGCCCGCGGGTTGCCGAAGATCGTCATCATCAGCGTCGACTTGCCGGCGCCGTTGGCGCCGATCAGCGTGACGATCTCGCCCTCGTGGACGTCCATGTCCACGCCCTTGAGGGCGATGATGTTGCCGTAATAGGTCTTGACGCCGCGCACGCTGAGCAGCGCCTGGCGATCCGCACGCGGTGCGGTCTGTTGAATGCTTGCGTCCGCGGTGCTCATGCGCCGATCTCCGCTTCCACCTTCTCGACTTCCTCGTCGGCCACGCCGAGATAGGCGGCGATGACCTTGGGATCGTTCCTCACCTCGGCCGGCAGGCCGTCGGAGATCTTGGTGCCGTAATCGAGCACCACCACGTGATCCGAGATCTCCATGACCACCGACATGTCGTGCTCGATCAGGAGGATCGAGGTGCCGTGATCCCGGCGCACCGAGAGCAGGAGCTCGTTGAGCTCCAGCGACTCGCGCGGGTTGAGGCCCGCCGCCGGCTCGTCGAGGCAGAGCAGGAGCGGGTCCGTGCACATGGCGCGGGCGATCTCCAGGCGGCGCTGGTCGCCGTAGGGCAGGTCGCCGGCCGGGTCGTCGGCCCGGTGTATGAGGCGGGTCTTCTCCAGCCAGAACTTCGCCTTCTCGATGGCTTCCTTCTCGGCCTTGCGGTAGCCGCCGATGCCGAGAACGCCGAGGAACGTGAAGCCGGAGGCGATCATCAGCGGGTTGTGCTGCGCCACCAGCAGGTTCTCGAGCACGGTCATGCCGGAGAACAGGCGGATGTTCTGGAAGGTGCGGGCGACCTTGGCCTTCCAGTTGATGTCGAAGCCGGGCAGCCTCTCCAGCAGCAGGTGCGAGCCGTTGGGCTTGCGCAGGGCCAGCATGCCTTCCGTCGGCTTATAGAAGCCGGTGATGCAGTTGAAGACGGTCGTCTTGCCCGCGCCGTTCGGCCCGATGAGCGCGGTGATGTCGCCGCGCCCGGCCTGGAAGGAGAGGTCGTTGACGGCGACGAGGCCGCCGAAGCGCATCGTGAGATGCTGTACGTCGAGGATGGGATCCTGCAGCCAGCGCATTAGCCGTGTCCTTCCTTCACGAGCGAGCCCGAGATGGCTTTGCGCTCTTTCAAGATCACCGAGGGTTCACGTTCCGAAATCAGTCCGCGCGGACGCCAGACCATCATCGCCACCATGCCGACGCCGAAGATCAGCAGGCGGTACTCGTTCGGATCGAAGCCCTCGCCGAACACGGCCTTGAGGAAGGTCAGGTTGCGCAGCACCTCGGGACCGCCGACCAGCACGATGGCCGCGATGGCGACGCCGATCTGGGAGCCCATGCCGCCCATCACCACGATGGCCAGGATGATCGCCGATTCCAGGAAGTTGAAGCTCTCCGGGGAGACGAAGCCCTGGCGGACCGCGAAGAAGGAGCCCGCGAAGCCGCCGAACATGGCCCCGATGGCGAAGGCCGTGAGCTTGGTGTTCGTGGTGTTGATGCCGAGCGAGCGGCAGGCGATCTCGTCCTCGCGCAGGGCTTCCCAGGCGCGGCCCACGGGCAGCTTGCGCAGCCGCATGGTGACGAAATTGGTCAGCAGGGCGAGCGCCAGGATGAGATAGTACAGGAAGATGATCCTGTGCATGCCGTTGAATTCGAGCCCGAAGGTCTGGGCGAAGCCGCCTTCGCCCGCGGTGAACGGGATGCCGAAGAAGGTCGCGCGCGGGATCGACGAGATGCCGGCGGCGCCGTTGGTGACGTCCACCCAGTTGATGAGCACGAGGCGGATGATCTCGCCGAAGGCGAGGGTCACGATGGCGAGGTAGTCGCCGCGCAGGCGCAGCACGGGGAAGCCGAGGATCATGCCCCAGAACGCCGCGAGGATGCCGGCCAGCGGCAGGCAGATCCAGAACGACAGCCCGAACGTGGTGGACAGAAGGGCGTAGGAATAGGCCCCCACCGCGTAGAACGCCACATAGCCCAGATCGAGCAGGCCCGCGAGGCCCACCACGATGTTGAGGCCCCAACCGAGCATCACGTAGGTGAGGATCAGGATGCCGAGGTCGATCCAGTAGCGGGACTCGTTCAGTCCGCCCTGAACGAGATAGATCAGGAACGGGAAGGCGATCGCCACGCCCAGGAAGAAGGGAATGGCGAATTTCGAGACGTGCTGGAAGGCGCTCGGTTGGGCGTGGACGAGCTCCGTCGCCTGTTTCGGGCTGGGCGTGGCCTTCCGGTAGGAGCGGGACGCCGTGTAGGCGTGAACCAGGAGGCGCAGGCCGAACACGATGGCGGTGACGATCAGCGCCAGGCCCCAGCGGGAGCTCAGGAACAGATCGGCTCCGCTCTGCTCCGTCCTGAAGGACAGGATCGGAATGGACAGGCCGAAGGTGATCAGGGCCGCCTTGAAGGCGTCCTTGAGGGCCGCGCTCAGGTCGAAGGTTGTCGTCGCGGCCTGCGTCTGAGCCGGCGTTGTGATGGAAGGAGCGTTCATGTTCGCTGCCCCTTAAACCTTCTCGACCTCAGGCCGTCCGAGAATGCCGGAGGGCATGAAGATCAAGACGATGGCCAGGATCGAGAAGGCGGCCACATCCTTGTACTCGATCGAGAAATAGGCCGACCAGAAGGTCTCGATGAGACCGATGATCAGGCCGCCGAGAACGGCGCCTGGCAGCGAGCCGATGCCGCCGAGAACGGCCGCCGTGAAGGCCTTCACGCCCGGCACGAAGCCGTCCGCGAAGCTCACCACGCCATAATACAGCAGATACATGGTGCCAGCGACCGCCGCGAGCGCGGCGCCGATCACGAAGGTGAGGGAGATCGTGCGATCCACGTTGATGCCGAGGAGCGCCGCCATCTTGCGGTCCTGCTCGCAGGCGCGCTGGGCCCGGCCGAGCGATGTCTTCTGGACGATGTACCAGAAGATCGAGAGCAGCACGGCCGTCATGACCATGATGATGATCTGCTTGTACGAGATGGCCACATTGTACCCGCTCTCGCCCTGGAACAGGACGATCACGTCCCGGATCATGGGCGGCGTCGGCTTGTTGCGCGCGCCCTGGGCGACCTGGACGAAGTTGGAGAGGAAGATCGACACGCCGATGGCCGAGATGAGCGGCGCCAGGCGGAAGGAGCCGCGAAGGGGTCGATAGGCGACCCGCTCGATGGCCCAGCCCCACAGGGAGGTGAGCACCATCGCGATGATGAGCACGAAGAAGAGCGCCAGCGCGACGGACGAGATCCCGAGCCACGTGGTCAGGATGAGAAAGAATATGAGCGCGATGAACGCGGAGAGCATGAAAACGTCGCCATGGGCGAAGTTCACCATGCCGATGATACCGAAGACCATCGTATAGCCGATAGCGATGAGGCCGTAGATCGACCCCAGCGTCAGCCCGTTG
Source organism: Microvirga pakistanensis (assembly GCF_004458765.1). Classification (GTDB taxonomy): domain Bacteria; phylum Pseudomonadota; class Alphaproteobacteria; order Rhizobiales; family Beijerinckiaceae; genus Microvirga; species Microvirga pakistanensis. Next base: position 11,741 of record NZ_SPJX01000267.1, read on the forward strand.
ATGAGCTGCTGCACAAAAATTTCCATGTCCTACCCTTAGCCCTCTGGAAGCGGGTCTTGCTTGGGAACGGCTCAACAAAGCACGATGCGGGTGCAAGGCCAAGCCAGACGTAAGCTATGCGGCTCTCTAGCAAACGGTTTTTCGTTCGACAACGGATTGTTAAGACTCCTATCAACCACTTTGATGGAAAGATCGGCGGCGGCTGATCGAATTCGAGGCAAGGGTCGAACGGCGGCTTCCAAAGCCTTTCCTTAAGCCCCATATGGTCCAGGATGGCCTTGTGCTCCGCTCCAAAGAGTGGGAGAGGCTTCCCGGAAGAACATGTTGAAGACTCCCGCTCCCCCCTCATCCGCCGAAACCGGTGCCCATGGCCTCGATTCCGTTCTCTTTCGGGAGGGCATGAGCCGCGTTGCCGCAGCCGTCCACGTGGTCACCACCGATGGGCCGTCGGGCCTTGCCGGGTTCACGGCGACGGCCGTCACACCCGTGACCGACAAGCCCGCCTCCCTCCTGGTCTGCGTCAACACCACCGCCCGCTCGGCCCAGGCGCTGCTGGCGAACGGAGTCTTCTGCGTCAACGTGCTGAACGGGTCCGATCAGGCTCTGGCGGACGTCTTCGCCGGCCGCACGGACCTGCAGGGGCCTGCCCGTTTCACGAAGGGCGAATGGGCCAAGCTCGTCACCGGTGCGCCTGCGCTCGCCACGAGCCTGGTCTCCTTCGATTGCCGCCTGGAGGACGCGAGGGTCGTTGCCACCCATCACGTCATCATCGGCGAGATCGCGAGCATCCGGCTCGGCGAGACGAAGCCGGCGCTCGTCTATCAGAGGCGGCTCTATCACAGCCTTTGAGGCTTCAAGGACGCGTGAGCCCCGGGAACTTTCGACTCCCGTCCCTCTTGGAATGACAAATGGTTCTCAGAGGTTTTCGCATGTTCAAGCTCATCAGGAATATCGTGCTTCTCCGGCAGGCCTGGAAGTTGCTGAAGCGGCGCCGCTGACCGTCACCCTCCCCGCGCGGGCCCCGGGGCGTAATGGCTCCAGCCGGTGATCTGGACGAACCCGTCCCTGGCGGCGACGACCAGATGCTTGCGGTGCTTGTGCACGAGGGCTCCGGGCCTGTAGGCGTGCGCCTCCTTCCAGCCGGCGGCGTCCCAGATGTAAAGGTAGCGGGAATCGACCTGGCCGAAGGCCTCGATGGACCCGAAGGCGCGGATCGTCCGCAGCACGTCGTCCACGCCTGCCGCCCAGTTGACGGTTCGTTCGGCCTGGGTGATCCGGGGCCAATAGGTGCCGGCCCCCTGCGGCCTGGCCTCCCGCCAAAGATCGGGAAGCTCTTCGGCAAGCCGGGTCGCGATGCCTTTCGCGGCGATCTGGCACTTGGCCAGAAGGGTGTCGTGGGTTTCCAAGGGGCTTAAGGCAAAGCGCTTCTGGGCGAGGATCGAACCCGTGTCGAAGGCCGGCTCCAGCACGTGAGCCGTGACGCCCCATTCCGGAAGTCCGTCGAGGATCGCCTTGAACAGAGGGTAGGGGCCACGCCCGTCCGGCAGGGGCGACGGATGGAAGTTGAGGGCATAGGGCACCTGCCGCTCCCAGCCCCTGATGAGCCATGGATAGCCCGCCACGACCAGAGCGTCGCAGCCCATGGCCTTCAGCCCCGCGAGGTCGGAGGGAGCGATGCGCGACATCTGGACCGGGATGCGGAGGCTGCGGGCGCGGGAAACCGTCGCCTCGTTGAAGTCGTAGATCCCGTCGCAAGTCCGGCTGAAGAGTTTCACGGGTTGCCAACCGTTCGCGATCAGAGTCTCGAACACGTCCCCGAGAAAATCGATTCCCGCAAAGGCAAAACGCATTCCAGGTGATCTCCTCTCCGCCGACCAAGGCGCTGGGTGAACGTGAGTCAGTTCTTTCGCACAATCAGACCTCTTCGGGCAAAAATCCGGCCAAGGATGGACGAGCGCGAGTGTTGACTCCAGTATACTGGACGGTCATTCTACCTTCATGGAAGAGGTCTCCCATATCAACGTCCATCTCGCCGAGCGGCTCCGTGGCCTCCGGATCGAGCAGGGGCTGACGCTCGACGGCCTGGCCGAGCGCACGGGGGTGAGCCGCTCGATGATCTCTCTCATCGAGCGGGCCGAAAGCAGCCCGACGGCGGTGGTTCTCGACAAGCTCGCTGCGGGCCTGGGCGTCACGCTGGCCTCGCTGTTCGCCGACAAGCAGAGCGCCGCAGCCTCGCCCCTGGCGCGCCGGGCCGAGCAGCGGGTCTGGCGCGATCCGGACAGCGGTTATCTGCGCCGCAACCTGTCGCCCTCCGGCTTTGCGTCTCCCATCGAGCTCGTGGAGGTGGTGCTGCCGGCAGGGGCGCGCGTGGCCTATGACACGGGCCGCCGCTCCGTGGGCGTCAGCCAGCAGATCTGGATCATCGAAGGGGAGATCGAACTGGGGCTCGGGACCGAGACCTACCGGCTCTCCACCGGCGACTGCCTGAGCATGGACATCGAGCATCCGACGATCTTCCGCAATCGGTCCGACAAGCCCGCCCGCTACCTGGTGGCCCTGACCACCGACATGAAGTCTTCAGCCCCGTCGAGGAGATCCCCATGAGCGAAACATTCAGCGAGACCGTCACGATCCGCCCGCTGTCGCCCCATGAGGCCGCCGCGCAGATTGGGGCCTTGTCCCGGGTTCTCATCGATTGCGTCGAGGGCGGCGCGTCCGTCAGCTTCATGCTGCCGATGACCCCGGGCAAGGCGGACGCCTTCTGGAGGGGGGTGGCCGAAGGTGTCGCCTCGGGGGAGCGGATCCTGATCGTGGCGGAGGAATGCGGGGAAATCGTGGGAACCGTCCAGGTGATCCTCAAACAGCCGGAGAACCAGCCGCACCGGGCCGACATCGCCAAGATGCTGGTGCACCGCAGGGCGCGAAAGCGCGGGGTCGGCGCCGCGCTCATGCGGGCGGCCGAGGAAGCCGCCCGCCGGGCGGGCAAGAGCGTGCTGGTGCTCGACACGGTGACCGGAAGCGACGGGGAGCGCCTCTATGCCCGTCTCGGCTGGCAGCGCGTCGGCGTCATTCCGAACTATGCCCTGTGGCCGCAGGGCGGCCTGTGCGACACGACTTACTTCCACAAGCAGATCACGCCTGCTTGAGGGGGGGGGGGGGAACTGAGCCTCCCGGCCTCTTGCGGGAACCCGGATGGTCGATCAAGATTTAGCCTTNGCCTTCGGATCTCGAGGCGCGAGAGGGAGTTCGCATGGCATCCAAAGATTTCATCCGCCAGCTGGAAGGCTACGGGCTGACGACGGCCCAGATACTCTACCGAATGCCCGACCATCCCACGTTTCTCCAGACCTATATCTGGCAGGATTACGACCTGGCTCCCCGTTTCCCAGTGCTCATCGACTTCCTGGAGTTCTGGAAGCGGGAACTGGCGGGACCGCTTCATTCCGTCACGATCACCCACGCGCAACTGATCCGACCGGCCGAGTTCCGGGCCGTCGCGGGGGAAATCAACATTCATTAGCCCATCACGCGGACAAGCCTTGGCCCGGGAGCGCAACTCGTTTAGAGAGGCTCGTCGCCTCGAACTGGCCAGGGCTCCTTGTTTTCCAACGCTCGAACATCCCAAATCCTGCTCGCCCTTGCCTCGCAGCCCGGCGAGCGCCTGACCGTGCGTGATATCATGACCGTGCTGCAGGACAGGGCTTTCGCGCTGCTCATCGTTCTGCTGGGGCTGCCGAACTGTCTGCCCATGCCGCCGCCGATTCCGCTCGTGTGCGGACTCCTCCTGGCCCTGGTCGCCATCCAGATCGTGTTCGGCCGTGATGCTCCCTGGCTGCCGGGACAGCTCTTGAACCGCTCCCTGTCCCGTTCCGACGTGGAGCGGGCCGTGGAGCGGGCGGTGCCGGCCTTCCGCAAGCTCGAGCGGTTCTCGCGCCCCCGGATGACCTTCCTCGACACGCCGGTTGCGATGCGCGTCATGGGCGTGGTCATCCTGCTGATGGCGCTGGGGCTTCTCTTCGCCCCTCCTTTCGTGGGGCAGATCCCGCTCGGTCTGGCCGTCTGTCTCGTCGGGCTCGGCCTCGTGGAGAGGGATGGCCTGGTCATCATCGGAGGCCTGCTCATCGGCTCCGTCGGCATGGTGCTCAGCCTCGGCTTCGTCTATGCCATCTTCACCGGCATCGACTCGGTTCTGTGAGGCCCACAACCGAATGCCCGGCGCGAGGCCGGGCATCGAGGGGCGCATACGCAACCGCCGTCAATCGTTGTCGTCGTCGAATTCCGGAGCCGACTTGAGCTGATCGACCGGCATGTTCAGCATGAGCCGCATGGTGCCGCTCCGGCTCGCACCCGATGAGCCCGCGTTCTGGTTCGATCCCTGGACGGAACCCGTCGCCTCGGCATCCATGCTCATCTGGAAGGCGTTCATGGGAAGCGCGACCGTGCGGTCGCCCAGACCCTCGTCCACTTCGACGACGACAGCCGAGACCTTGCCGTCCCGGTCGAGCACCACGTCCTCGACTTCGCCGATGTCCTTGTTGTCGGGGCCGACCACGTCCTGATCCATGAAGTCGGACAGCAGCATGGAGCCCGGGCTCAGCTGGGTCATGAATCGCGCGGAATTCGCGGACGGGTCGGAGGCCGGTGCCGGCGATTGGGCCATGGCACCCGTGACCATCAGGGCCGAACCGAGAAATCCGGTCATGAGCAGCGTCTTCATTGATGTCTCCTTCCAGTGGGGCTTTCGAGGGGGCAACGTGATGGGAGGAGATTGGTTCTAAGTTACGTTCAGATGAGGCGCAGACCCTTCAGGCTCGCATGGCCCTCGCGGCCGACGATGATGTGGTCGTGGACGGTAATGCCTAGAGGGTGAGCCACGTCGATGATGTCCCGGGTCATCTTGATGTCGGCCGGGGAGGGGGGGGTCGCCCGAAGGGTGGTTGTGGACCAGGATCAAGGCGGAGGCGGACAGCTCCAGCGCCCGCTTCACCACCTCGCGGGGATAGACCGGCGTGTGGTCCACCGTTCCGGATTGCTGCACCTCGTCGGCGATGAGCGCATTGCGCTTGTCGAGAAAGAGCAGGCGGAACTGCTCCCGGTCCATGAAGGCCATGGCCGTCCGGCAGTAATCGAGCACGGAGGCCCATGACGAGAGAACCGGCCGTTTCGCGACCTCCCCCTTCGCGAGCCGGCGGGCCGAGGCCTCCACGATCTTTAGGTCGGCGACCACCTTCTCGCTGAGGCCGTCCACCTCCAGGAGCCGGGCCGAGGGAGCGGCCAGAACCTCCGCGAAAGTGCCGAAGCGCTTGATTAGTTCCTTGGCCAGCGGCTTCACGTCCCGGCGCGGGATGGACCGGAAGAGCACGAGTTCCAGGAGCTCGTAGTCCGGCAGGGCATCGCCGCCCACGTCCATGAAGCGGGCCCGGAGGCGGTCACGGTGACCAAAGTAATGGGGAGTCTCGTCGCCGCTCATGCTTGCAGGAATCGTCGCTCTGGAATGGTGGACCGACGATTCTTTAGCTCAGCCGCGAAGAGATACAAGGTTGCTTTGCGGTCAACCCGGATTGTGGGGCGGCTTATCCAGCCCCTTGGGGGAGTAGGTGAAGACCTCGACGCCGGTCTCCGTCACGCCGACCATGTGCTCGAACTGCGCCGAGAGGGAGCGGTCGCGGGTCACGGCGGTCCAGCCGTCGGCGAGCACCTTCACCTGCGGCCTCCCTAAGTTGATCATGGGCTCGATCGTGAAGAACATGCCGGGTTCCAGCACCACGTTGTAGGCCGGCTCCACATAATGGAGGATCGTCGGGGAGGCGTGGAAGGTCTTGCCGATGCCGTGGCCGCAGAAATCGCGCACCACCGAGCAGCGCTCGGCTTCGGCATAGGATTGGATCACCGCGCCGATATCGTTGGTGGTGGCACCCGGCTTCACGGCGGCGATGCCGCGCAGGAGGCACTCATAGGTGATCTCGCAGAGGCGCTGCGCCCGGCGGGGCACTTCGCCCACATAGTACATGCGGCTGGAATCGCCGTGCCAGCCGTCCAGGATCAGGGTCACGTCGACATTCATGATGTCGCCGTCCCGCAGCGGCTTGTCGTTGGGAATGCCGTGGCAGACCACGTGGTTGATCGAGGTGCAGATCGTCTTGGTGTAGCCGCGATAATGCAGGCAGGCCGGATAGGCGCCGTTGTCGCGGATGAACTCGAAGGCGAGCTTGTCGAGATAGTCGGTCGTCACGCCGGGCTTCACGTGCTCGGAGAGCATGTCCAGGCATTCGGCCACCATGCGCCCGGCGCGCCGCATCCCTTCGAAGTCCGCGGGGCCGTGAAGAGGGATGTCGCCCGAGCGCCTGCGCTCGACAATCTCGGTCTCGGTCATTCTCGATCCTTGCTTTGAAGCCGAATGTAAGGATCATCTCGCCCGGCGCAAGCAAGGATCCTCCTTCAATGGCTTGCGAATAAGCCTCAGGGGTGTCATGAGCAACCCTGTTCATCCGATTTGGCGGCTTTGGAAACTTCCGTAATGAATGAGCCCCGTCCCTTCGGGACCTACGCGCCTTCAGGTCTCACCCGTTGGGTGATCGATCGCACGCGCGGTCTCCCGGGCAGCTGGGCGGGGCGCCGCATCGCCATGATGCTGCGACGGGTGGTCATGAGGTCGCTCAAGGACCGGCCGATCGACCTGGAGACGTTCGGGGTGCGCATGCGGGTCGTTCCCCACAAGAATGTCTGCGAACGGCGCATCCTCTTCACGCCGCAATATTTCGACCTGGACGAGATCAAGCTCATCGCCGCCCGCAACCGGGAAGGGTTCACCTTCATCGACGTGGGATCGAACGTGGGCTGGTATGCGCTCCTGGTGGCCAGGAAGGCAGCGCCGTCCTCCCGGATTCTCGCGGTCGAGCCGCAGCCGGAGATCTTCGACCGGCTGATCCACAACATCCGGCTCAATCCCTTCGGCATGATCAAGGCGGTCGATTGCGCGGTCGCCGACAAGACCGGCGAACTCACCCTGTTCCTCGATCCGCTCAACAGGGGCGAGGCGAGCCTCAAGATCGTGAATTCAAGCCAGACGGACACGATCCGCGTACCGGCCGTGACCCTGCTCGATCTCGTGACGCGGGAGGGATTTGCCCGGCTCGACGCGGTCAAGCTCGACGTGGAAGGAGCCGAGGACCTGATCCTCGATCCGTTCTTCCGCGACGCGCCTGTCTCGCTCTACCCGGCGCTCTTCATCATCCCCGACGTCCCGGATCGCTGGCAGGTGGACGTGCCGAGGCTCTTGGCGGAGAAGGGCTATCGCCAGACCCTCCGGACCCGCATGAACCTCGTCTTCGAGCGGACGTAGGCGGCCGCCCTCCTTCTGCGCGGGCCTTCTCCCGTCATCCCTGGCCTTGTGCCGGGGATCCACGTCTCATGGACGTGGCGTTTCGGAAGGCGTGGATGGCCGGATCAAGTCCGGCCATGACCGGCAAGGCGCGACGGGTGCGGCGTGACGATCTCCACCGGCCGGCCGATGGTGATCTCCTCGGGAGTGATCCGGCAGATATAGGCGTAGGACTCGACGCCTGACGCAAGGGCATGGCGGAACGCCTTGTCGTAGGCCGGGTCGATGTCCCGGGCCACGTCGAACCGGTCGGCGTCCATCTGGATCACGTAGACGAGGGCGGCCCTGGCGCCGGCCGCGACCATGTCGGCGAGCTCGTAGAGGTGCTTGGCGCTGCGGGCGGCCACGCAATCCGGGAACTCCGCGAACCCGGCCTCCCGCATCAGGTGGCAGTTCTTGACCTCGAGGTAGCAGGGCGGCTCGCCGTCCCGCTCCAGGAGAAAGTCCACCCGGCTGTTCCTGCCGTATTTCACCTCGGGCCGGACGCGGTCGTAGCCCACGAAGGGCGCAAGCCGTCCCTCCCGCAGGGCCTCCGCCACGAGGAGGTTCGGGCGCGAGGTGTTGATGCCGATGAGCTGCAAGGGGCCGCCGCCGGCCGCCACCTCCACGAATTCCCAGTTGTACTTGAGCTTTCGAGCCGGATTCGAGGCCCGTGAGAGGAGCACCCGGCTGCCGGGCTCCTTCAGGCCCATCATCGCGCCCGGGTTGGCGCAATGAGCCGTGACGATCTCGCCGGACTCGAGCGCGATATCGGCCAGAAATCGCTTGTAACGCTCGATGAGCCGGCCTTCGAGCAGGGGGTCCTGGAAGCGCATTCGATCCATCTGTTCTGAAGAAAGCTCCTCGTAACAGGGGAGAAGCCGTGTCTTCAACTGAACCCTTGCTTGAGAATTGCCGTTTCTGAAGCTAAAGGCCCTCAAAAGGGATCGAAGCGCATGGCCGTCTCCGTCACAGCCGCCCTTCTCATCATCGGCGATGAGATCCTCACGGGCCGCACCAAGGATAAGAACATCGGCTATATCGCCGAGTACCTGACCGGGATCGGGATCGACCTGCGGGAGGTACGCATCGTGCCGGATGTGGAGGAGGAGATCGTCTCCGCCGTCAACGCCCTGCGCAGCCGCTACACGTACCTTTTCACGACCGGGGGCATCGGCCCGACCCATGACGACATCACGGCGGATTGTGTGGCCAGGGCCTTCGGGGTCGGCATCGGCCACGATCCCCGCGCCGTCGCCATGCTGCGGGAGCGCTATCAGCCGGAGGAGCTGAACGAGGCGCGCCTGCGCATGGCCCGCATCCCCGATGGGGCCGATCTCATCGAGAACCCGATCTCCAAGGCTCCGGGCTTCAGGATCGGCAACGTCTTCGTCATGGCGGGGGTGCCCTCGATCATGCAGGCGATGCTCGACAACATCGCGCCCACGCTCCAGACCGGCGCCCGCATGGTCATCGAGACCATCGAGGCGGAGGGCCTTGCCGAGGGCATCTATGCGGAGGGCCTGAGCCAGATCGCGGCCGCGCATCCGGACACCTCCATCGGCTCCTATCCGTCCTTCTCGGCAAGCGGCTTCCGCAACCAGATCGTCGTGCGGAGCAAGGATCCCGGCGCCGTTGCGCAGGCCGCCGCCGCCATTCGCGACCTGCTCGGCCGCCTGAAGGGCGACCGGGCTCCCCTTTGAACCCTCTCTTTCACTGAAGCGACGCGAGCTCACCGATGTCACCCACCTCTCCGAAAGCCTTCCCGGTCTCCTGGGATCAGTTCCATCGCGATTGCCGGGCACTCGCCTGGCGCCTGGCTTCGGCCGGCCCATTCGAGGCGATCGTCTGCATCACCCGCGGCGGCCTGGTGCCGGCTGCCATCGTGGCCCGCGAGCTCGACCTGCGCCTCATCGAGAGCGTGTGCATCGCGAGCTATCACGATTACAAGAACCAGGGCGAGCTTCAGGTGCTCAAGGACATCGCCCCGTCCATCAAGGCGATCGGGGACGGCCAGGGCAAAGGGGTCCTGGTGATCGACGATCTCACCGATACCGGCAAAACGGCCAAGATCGTGCGCGACATGCTGCCGAACGCCCATTTCGCCGCGGTCTACGCCAAGCCGGCCGGCCGTCCGCTGATCGACACCTTCGTCACGGAAGTCAGCCAGGATACCTGGATCTATTTTCCGTGGGACATGGGGCTGGCCTATCAGGCCCCGATCCGCGAAGGCTCGGCCGGCTGAACCAGTGATCGAGGGAGCGCCCGTGGCGGAATTCGATGTGGCGCGGACGCGCAAAACCCTGTTCGGGGCGCTCCTCGATGCCCGGGACCAGTTCGGGCGGAACAAGGTCGCGCTCGAGGATCTCGAACGCCAGCCGATCACCTTCGGCCGGCTCGTGCTCGGGTCGCTCGTCATGGGGCGCAAGCTCGCGGGCCTGACCGAGGACCGGGAAACCGTCGGCGTTCTGCTGCCGAACGTCCAGGCCATCGCCGTGACCCTGTTCGGCCTGAACGCCTTCGGGCGCATCCCGGCCTTCCTGAACTTCACGGCCGGAATCAAGAACCTGACGGCGGCCTGCGAGGTCGCCGGGATTAGGACCATCGTCACGTCCCGCCGCTTCGTGGAGCAGGGCAAGCTCGACGACATCGTCGAAAAGCTGGGCGAGGGCCGCCGCGTTCTGTGGCTCGAGGACGTGCGCGGAGCGCTCACCAGCCTCGACAAGCTCCGCGGGCTCGTCGATTCCTGGATGGCACGCCGGGTTCATGCCAGGGCGAGGGTGAACCCGGACGATCCGGCCGTCGTGCTCTTCACCTCCGGCTCGGAGGGTGTCCCGAAGGGCGTCGTGCTGTCGAATGCCAACCTCGTGGCGAATGCCTATCAGGTGAAGGCCCTGGCGGGCGATGCGCTCAGGTCCGACGACGTGTTCTTCGATCCGCTGCCGATCTTCCATTCCTTCGGCCTGACGGCGGGGCTCCTGACGGCCGTCCTCAACGGCATGAAATCCGTGCTCTATCCGAGCCCGCTTCACTACAAGCAGATCCCGAAACTGATCGCCGGCACCCGCGCCACGGTGCTTTTGGCCACCGACACTTTCCTCCAGGGCTATGCCCGCGCCGCCGGCGAGAACGACCTGGCGACCGTGAGGCTCGTGATCGCGGGCGCCGAGCATGTGAAGCCGGAGACGCGCAAGCTCTGGGCCCGGCACGGCTCGGTCATTCTCGAAGGATATGGGGCGACCGAGTGCTCGCCCGTGATCGCCGTGAACCTTCCGGACCTCAATCGCCCGGGATCCGTCGGTTTCATCCTGCCCGGGATCGAGTGGCGCCTGGAGGCCGTGGAGGGCATCCACGAGGGAGGACGCCTGTACGTTCGCGGCCCCAACGTGATGAAGGGCTATCTCGACCCCTCCGCCCCCGGTGGGATCAAGCCACCGCAGGACGGTTGGCACGATACGGGCGACATCGTCACGGTCGAGGACGGCATCGTCACCATCCGGGGACGGGCGAAGCGCTTCGCCAAGATCGGCGGCGAGATGGTGTCGCTGGCCGCCATCGAGGCGACGATCCAGCAGCTCTGGCCCGATTTCAACCACGTGGTCGTCGCGTTGCCCGACCCTCGCAAAGGGGAGCAGATCGTCCTCGTCACCGACAAGGCGGATGCGGACCGGGACATTCTCCTGGCGCATGCCCAGCAGCAGGGTTTTCCCGAATTGTGGGTTCCGAAGGCGATCCTCGTTTCCGGCATTCCTGTTCTGGGGTCGGGCAAGACGGACTACCCGGCCACGGTGGACATGGCGCGCCGCCTCCAGGCCATGCTTTAGCGGCCGGCCTTAGGATCGATCTCCCAGGAGCCCGTAACAAAGCCGACGTTTCCGCGTTGTCACGCCATCAGAGCCGCGTCCCGGACGCGCGACAGCGATGGATGGCGTTATGAAAAGGATGGTGGTTGCCCTGGTTTTCCTGGCCTGTGGTTCGAGCGTACAGGCGCAGCAACGGCTCTCGACCCTTAATCTCACCTGCGGTCAAGCCCAGCAGGTCATCCTCTCAAGGGGCGCGGCCGTTCTGAGCACCGGCACCTACACCTATGACCGTTTCGTGCGCGATCGGAATTTCTGCGAGTTCAACGAGGGACTGGAGCTCGCCTACGTTCCGACCCGGGACACCCCGCAATGCCCGATTGGGTATCGGTGCCGCAGCAGAGACATCGATATCTTCGATGACTGAACCGGTTCCGCTCAGGAGGCTTTGGGGTGTTGGGAATATGACACACTCCTTGAGAAAGGATCGACAAGGTCGGTAGTTTGCCTATTTAATGTGCATCGGGTGCATTCTGCGGGCAGAACTGTCGCGCGGGAAGGTTGCCTGAATCGTCGGACACGGTATTGTCACGATTGCACATGGGTCGCTGGACCCACGCATTTTGATAGTTTTGGAGATACATCATGAAGCTCGTTAAGAGCCTTCTCCTCGGATCCGTCGCGGGTCTCGCCGCTGTTGCCGGGGCTCAGGCCGCTGACCTTCCTGTGGCAAAGGCCGCTCCTGTTGAGTACGTTCGCGTCTGCTCCACCTACGGCTCAGGCTTCTTCTACATTCCCGGCACGGAAACCTGCCTCCGCGTCGGCGGCCGTGTCCGCGCTGACTACATCTACGTCGAGCCGGATGATCGCACCGACGACGCGATCGGCTTCCGAGCTCGCGGCCGCATCCAGCTCGACGCCCGCACCGCCACGGCTTATGGCCTGCTGCGCACGTTCGTTCGCATGGAGCTCTACCGCGACACCGGCGCCTTTGCTGACACTCCTGGTGGCGTCACGGCCCGGTCTGATCTCGACCAAGCCTTCGTGCAGTTCGGTGGCCTGACCGCCGGTCGCGCCCAGACCTTCTTCGACAACCCCGACCTTGACAGCCAGGTTTTCGGCACGGTCCGCTGGTCCGACCAGCCGAACGTCAACATGCTGGCCTACACCTTCTCGTTCGGCAACGGCTTCTCTGCCACCCTGTCGCTCGAAGAGGGGCGCTATTCCGGCCGCGACTTCCTCGGCTATGACTTCGGGGATGGCGTTGTCGAAGACTTCCGCGTCGCCGGTCAGCGCACTCCCGACGTCGTCGCCGCCCTGACCTACGCGGGTACCTGGGGCTCGGCCACCGTGGCCGGTGCTCTGCACCAAGTCCGCGGCCTCGCCGATCCGACCGTAATCGGCGCCGACACGCCGGACACCGAGTACGGCTTCGCCGTAACGGCTCAGGGCACCTTCAATGTTCCGATGCTCGCCGCCGGCGATGCTCTGTGGTTCGCTGCCACCTACGCCGACGGTGCCATTGGTTACCTTGGCTTCGACGGCGATCCTGAGGCCGTCTACGACGCCGACGGCGAGATCGACACAACCAAGGGCTGGTCAGTCGCCGCTGGTTTGCGTCACTACTGGACGCCTGAGCTCCGTCAGAACATCTTCGGTTCGTATGCTCGCGTCGAGTTCGGCGATCTCTTCGATGTCAACGACTTCACCGAGTGGCGCGCCGGCACGAACCTGATCTGGTCGCCGGTCTCCGGTCTCGACCTCGGCGTCGAGGTTCTCTACTCCAACTTCGACCCGCGCGCCACGGGCGAGGATGAGGATGCTTGGCAGGGTCGTCTGCGCGTCGAGCGCAACTTCTAATCGGCTCGACCCGGTTGGTTGAAGGAAGCCCCGGTGGAAACACCGGGGTTTTCTTTTTGGTTGGCGACGATCGCGCCGGCTACGCGATCCCGCAGGGGTAGCGCCCCTATCGGGTGGACAAACGGGAATGTGCGGTCTTTGCGTTCAGAGGCCCGCAGGCGAGCGGCTGAGGCTTCGGGCCGCCTCAGTCCAGCCGATCAGCTCCTTGATCGACTGAATGAGTGGTCCCTCCAGCAAAGGAGCGTGGCCCTGTCCGGGCACTGTGACGGCCATCAGGCTTGGATGACGCTCCCGCATCATCTCCAGCGTGCCGACGGACAGGAGATCGGAGTTCTCCCCGCGAAGGGCGAGAACCGGGAAGGGTGCCAATGCTCCAAACAGGTCCCACAGATCCGGAATCGGGGACCCGAGATTGAGTCCTTCCAGAAGTTTCATGAGATTCGGATCGTAGCTGAGAACCAGCCGGCCGTTCGCTTCATGCCATGTGCCCCTCGCCATGCTGTCCCATTGCGCCTGCCCAAAGGCGGGAAACTGGGTTTCGGAGAGCTGCTTCAGAATGGCGGCGCCGTCCTGCATCGTCTCGGGGGTCGGCAGCTTGCCGACATAGCCGCGAATGCGCATCAGGCCCTTGGTTTCGACCACGGGACCGACATCGTTGAGGACGGCGCCCGCCAGGAGCGACGGCCTCGTGGCGCTCAGGGCCATGGTGATGAGCCCGCCCCGGGATGTGCCGACGAATACGGCTTTCTCGATCCCGGCGACCGTCAGGACCTGCAGAAGATCGTTCATTTCGGTGGCAATGTCGTAGTGACTCCAGTCCGGATCCCAGTCCGAGCGCCCGCGTCCGCGGTAATCGATCGCCAGCACGCGGCGGGGGCGCTCCTCATCCGTGCTGAGGGACTCGGCGAGAGCGTGGAAATCCTCGGAGTGTCGAGCGAGGCCTGGCAGGCAGACGACCGGCAGCGCGGTTCCTTCCACGGGGCCGTAATCGCGCCCGTGGAGACGCAGGCCGTCAGCGGCCGTGACGGAAAGATCCCGATAGGTGCTGCTCATGGGATGCTCCTGGGACACGCCACGCCAGGAGGTCGGATCGGCAGGATCCGCCTCAATAGGTGGTCTTTGTCGCATCCGCTGAGACACCCGTGGGCGGGGCGGCCTTGTCCTTCAGCCGCGCCCGGTAGACGTGAAGGTTCTCCATCACCCGCTGCACGTAGTTGCGGGTCTCGTAGAAGGGAATCCGCTCCACCCAGTCGATCATGTCCACCTGGGGCTTGCGCGGATCGCCATAGGCCCGGATCCACTTCTTCACGTTGCCGCCGCCTGCGTTGTAGGAGGCGAAGGCGAGGATGTAGGACCCCTTCCAGTCCTCCATCAGCTCGCCCAGATGGGCGGACCCGATCTTTGCGTTGTAGGAGGGATCCTCCACAAGGCGCTTCAGGTCGAAATCGACGCCGAAGCGCTGGGCGGTGCGCTTGGCGGTGGCGGGCATGAGCTGCATGAGGCCCCGCGCGCCCGCGCTCGAGACGGCCTTCGGGTTAAAGGCGCTTTCCTGCCGGGCGATGGCATAGACCATGGCGGGCTCCACCTCGTCGCCGACCCGCTCGAAATCCGGAATCGCCGCGAGCGGATAGGCATGATGATCGAGCGGGAACCCTCGCTGCAAGGCGATCTTGCCGATGGCCAGAACCGCGCGCGGGTTCTGCTGCGAGGTGGCAAGCGCCGCCAGGCCGTCGAGCTGCCCGGGATCGGTCAGCGTCTGGGCGAGGTCGCTGTAGAGGCCGATGGCGAGTTCCGTCTCTCCCGCCTGGTGCAGGAGGTTCACGGCCCGCACCGGAACGAGGGCCTCGAAGGCTTTGCGCTCCTCGTCCCGCAGCGGCTCGACCGACCGCAGCGAGACGTCCTTGCCCAGCTTCTGGCGGGCGAGCTGGCCGTAATAGGTCGTCGGGTGGTCCGCCGCACGGGCATAGAAGAGCTTGGCGTCCTCCGACGCGCCCGCGGCCTCCGCCGCCCGCGCCTGCCAATAAGATACCCGCGACAGGGAGATCGGGGTGGAGGCGGTGTCCGCCACGGTTGCGAAGTGCTTGGCCGCCGCGGCCGGGTCGTTCAGGAACCGAAGCGCGATCCAGCCCGCATGGAACTCGGCTTCGATCTGCTCGGCGGGCGATTCCGCCGCGTGGTGGTTGGCCACGTTGTAGGCGGTCTGCGCGTCGCCCTTGTCGAGCAGGTCCCGGACGACGCGGCGCTGCTCGGCCCACCACTCGTCCCCGTCCGCGCGAAGCTCGGGATCCCGGGGAGCCTGCATGAGGATTTTCGCCGCCTCGGCCAGGTTCTTGCTCCGGCGCTGCAGGAGAGCGCGGGAGAACAGGTAGGACGGATCGCTCCTGAGCGAGGCCGGGACCGCCGCGAAGGCCTTGTCGGCCTTCTTCTTGCCCTGGAAGATAGCCATCCGCGCCTTGACCAGGGTGACGTGATCGTTGCCGGCATAGCCGGCCGCGCGCAGCGCCGCGCCCCAGTTCTCCTTCAGGAGATGGCGCTCCATGCGGTAGCGGTGATCGGCCTGGGTGAGCAGGCCGGGGAAGCGATCGAGGACGCGGCGCTCGGTTTCGCTGCCGAACGTGTCCTCCCGCCAGGCGCGGCGGATCAGGTCCGCGGCTTCCTTGTCGAGGCCGTCGCCCTTGAGGGCGAGGCCGAGGGCAATCCGGCCGCCTGGAGTCGCGGGAGGGTGCTTGTCGAAGAAGGCGCGGGTCTGCGCGTTCGAGCGCCGCTCGGCCAGGAAGGTCGTCTCCATGCGACGGCGGAGCTGGGTGGTCATCGGCCAGTCAGGAAAATCCTGCCGGAAGGCCATGATCCGCTCGTAACCGATGGGCAAGCCGCTGCGGATGGCGAACCATTCCGCGACCGCCTGCGCGGCCGGGTCCGAGAGCTTCGATTTCAGCACCGCGGCCTCGGTCGGATCGTTGTCCCGGTAGGCCTTGAAGATCAGCGGCAGCTGTTCCAGGTCTCCCATGGCCCTGGACGGGGGCGTGAAGTTTTCGAGGGTGGTGGCTTCAGGAGAGCCGGCCGGCATCTCGTCGGCATGAACCGTGAGGGCGGACAATTGAAGCACGGCGACAGACGCCAGGAGACGCATCGAACGGCGCATTGTGAGGCTCACCCGCTAACCCCCGTTTTGTCGTCGCCGCTCGGTTATGGCGACGTTTCTCTTGAGGAAACACCAAGTGCCGGGCTAGGACAACCTCCCAAAGGTTCGTTTGCGCCTATGGGCCGCACCCCTTATGTGTAAAGCCACCCGTTCACCCTGGATCTGCCGCTTCTTATTCGAGGACTATCATGACCCGCTTCAAAGGCTCCATCACGGCTCTGGTGACCCCCTTCAAGGACGGCGCCGTGGATGAGGCCGCCTTCCGGGCCTTCATCAACTGGCAGATCGAGCAGGGCACCCATGGGCTGGTCCCGGTCGGCACCACGGGCGAAAGCCCGACACTCAGCCACAAGGAACACGACCGGGTTGTGGAAATCTGTGTACAGGAGGCGAAGGGCAGGGTTCCCGTGATCGCGGGCGCGGGCTCCAACAGCACGGAGGAGGCCGTCGGCTTCTCCAGGCATGCGGAGAAGGTCGGCGCGGATGCGGTTCTGATCGTGACGCCCTACTACAACAAGCCCACGCAGGAAGGGCTCTATCGGCACTTCAAGGCCATCAACGACGCCATCGGGATCCCGATCTTCATCTACAACATCCCCGGTCGCTCGGTGATCGACATGTCGGTCGACACGATGGCGCGTCTGTTCGAGCTCAAGAACATCGCGGGCGTGAAGGATGCCACCGCGAATCTCGCCCGCGCCAGCCAGCAGCGCCAGGTCATGGGCCCCGATTTCATCCAGCTCTCCGGCGAGGATGCGACCGCCCTCGGCTTCATGGCCCATGGGGGGCACGGCTGCATTTCCGTTACCTCCAACGTGGCTCCGCGTCTGTGCGCCGAGATGCAGGAGGCCTGCCTGAAGGGCGACTACGCCACCGCCCTGAAGGTGCAGGACCGCCTCATGCCGCTCCACACCAACCTGTTCCTCGAGACCAACCCATCACCCGTGAAATATGCCGCGTCCGTTCTGGGCCTGATGCAGGACGATGTGCGCCTGCCACTGATCCCGGTCTCGGAGGGCACGAAGCAGGCGGTGCGTTCAGCCATGGTCCATGCGGGCCTGATCAACGCTTGAACAACTGATGTCCAAAGATCCCAAGAGCGCCAACCGAGTTGTGGCGGACAACCGGAAGGCACGGTTCAATTACGAGATCGTCGACACCTACGAGGCCGGGATCGCGCTCACCGGCACGGAGGTCAAGTCGCTGCGGTCCGGAAAGGCCACGATCGGCGAGGCCTATGCCGGGCCGTCGGGCGAAGAGTTCTTTCTCTTCAACGCCTATATTCCGGAATATCTCCAGGCCAACCGCTTCAACCACGAGACGCGCCGTCCGCGGCGCCTCCTGCTGCACAAGCGGCAGATCGACAAGCTCATCGGCGCGACCCAGCGCGAGGGGTTCACGGTGATTCCGCTCAAGATCTACTTCAACGATCGCGGGCGGGCGAAGGTGGAGCTTGGCCTCGGACGAGGCAAGAAGCTCCACGACAAGCGCGAGACGGAGAAGGAACGTTCCTGGAACCGGGAGAAGGCGCGCCTGATGCGCGACAAGGGCTGACACGGCGAAGGCCCGCTCTACTGCCTATGGGCGCATCGTTCGGAAAACCGGGTCCACTTTTCCGAACGATGCGCTAAGTCCCCCGTTGCGCGTGGGAGAAGCAGCATGGCATCCGTGGCTCTCGTTTCCGTTCTCGGTCCCGACCGCGTCGGGCTGGTTGCCGCGATCGCGGAGCACCTGTTCAACATCGGCGTGAACCTGAGGGACACGACCTTTGCCGCCCTGGGATCCGGGGCGGAGTTCGTGGGTTTGTGCGAACTGCCCTCGGGACTGGAGGCGAGCGACATCGAGGCAGGACTCAAGCAGCTTCCGGAACTCGATGGAGCGGAGGTCCGGGCCGTGCCCTACGCTTTCGACCCCAGCCCCGGTCCGGCGGGCAGCGTCACGCACCGCATCACCATCAGCGGAGGCGATCAGCTCGGCCTCGTGGCGCGGCTCGCCGAGGTGTTCAAGCAATACGACGCCAACATCGTGCGCCTGGAGGCCCGCAAGCTGGGAGAGGCGGAGGGCGGGCTCTACGTGACCCGTTTCGCGGTCTTCATCCCGGAAAGCCAGGCTAGTCCGTGCCTTGCGACCGTCGGCAACACGGCCGGGGCGCTCGGTCTCGAATGCGATGTCGAGGCGGGAGCGCTCTGAGCCTGCATGACAAATGGCCGGGCGGGCCCGGCCATCGTGCCTTCCGCCTCGAAGGCAAGGCGCTTAAACGTCGAACTCGTCGTCCTGGCCCTGGCGGATGCCGTACCGGCTCTCCAGCGCGCCGTGCCGTGGCTGTTGCTGCTGCGGCCGCGCCCGGTCATTGCCTTCGCCCGAGGGGCGCTGCTGGCGATCGGATGGGTCGCGGCCGATGCGGGAGGCGAGTTGCGACAGGTCCAGGAACTCATCCGCCTGGCGGCGCAGCTCATCGGCGACCATGGGAGGCTGCGTGGTGATGGTGGAGACCACGGACACCCGCACGCCCCGGCGCTGCATCGCCTCGACCAGCGAGCGGAAATCGCCGTCGCCGGAGAAGAGGATCATGTGGTCGATATAGGGGGACAGCTCGAGCGCATCGATCGCGAGCTCGATATCCATGTTGCCCTTCACCTTCCGGCGGCCGGCTGAATCCACGAATTCCTTAGTCGGCTTCGTGACCACCCGGTAGCCGTTGTAGTCGAGCCAGTCGATCAGCGGGCGGATAGAAGAGTATTCCTGATCTTCAACAAGCGCCGTATAGTAGAAAGCACGCACAAGAGTGCCGCGACCCTGGAATTCCTTCAAGAGGCGCTTGTAGTCGATGTCGAATCCAAGCGTCTTCGTAGTAGCGTAAAGGTTGGCGCCATCAATGAAGAGCGCGATCCGCTGCTGGCCTGACATAAGTATTCTCTTTTTGTGTCTGCCTGGGCGGCATAACAAGCCTATCGGTCAGAGCGACATCTATTATTTATGCGGGCAATACGATTGCGCAATAAAAACAGGATGTTCCCGAGAACAGGCTGCCATCAACCCTTTAGACGAGTAAAAACCACAAGTTCGAATACTTAATGGCGAGTAAAAGAAAAGAGTCAAGGTGGCGGAAACAGGGCAGTCAAGCCATCTGTTGAAAAATAAACAGTTTTTATGTTTTGAGGCTCCGGCTGCCCGGTTTGACCGCCGGAAGAGCGGCAAGTTCCGGCGGCAGCTTGTCCGGTTCGTAGGCCGGGATGTCGAGCTGAACCAGGGAGACGAGAGGGGCGCCGAGGTCCGCCTTGCCGCCGGAGCGGTCGATCAGGCAGGCCGCACCCAGGATCGTCCCCGGATGTTCCTTGAGAGCCGCCAGGCATTCCCGGGAGGAGAGGCCGGTGGTGACGATGTCCTCCACCATAACGACCCGGGCGCCCTCGGGGATCGTGAAGCCGCGCCGGAGGGTGAAGACGCCATTCTCGCGTTCCACGAAGATGGCCTTGGCGCCGAGATGCCGGGCGGTCTCGTAGCCCGGAACGATTCCGCCCACGGCCGGGGAGACCACGTAATCGACCGGCCCGAAGGCTTGTTTGATCTTGTCGGCGAGGGCCCGGCAGACCCGCTCCGTGCGGGCCGGATCCTGGAACACGAACATCTTCTGCAGGAAGACCGGGCTGTGCAGCCCCGACGAGAGGATGAAATGCCCCTCGAGCAAGGCGCCGGCGGAGCGGAATTCATCGAGGACGTCGTTCGGGGTCATGGCTCACGTCTCCTGAGTCAGGGCTGTGTGGCAGGATGGATGGCCGGAGGCAAGAGGCAAGAGGCAAGGGCATGTCAACGCCAAATGGTAGGATCCGTCAGGCTCTCTCGGCGGCCCGCACGAACGCCCCGAAAATCGCATTGCCCGGATGGTCCTGTCGGGCGAAGAGTTCCTGGTGCCATTGCACGCCGAGCGCGAAGCGGCGGGAGGGGATCTCGATGGCTTCGATGACGCCGTCCTCCGCATGGGCGCTCGCCACCACGCCGTCGGAAAGCCCGGTCACGGCCTCGCGATGGTAGGTGTTCACGGACAGCGTCCGTTCACCGACGATCCGGGCGAGCAGCGTGTCCTCTGCGATGGAGACGGGATGCTCGTGACCGCGCTTGTCGTGCTCTAGAATGTGCGTTCCCATGGCGCGCACGTCGGGTGAGAGGCGGCAACCGTGCAGGCCCGCGAGAACCTGCATGCCATTGCAGATGCCGAGGACCGGCTTGTCGCGTTCGAGAAAGCCCCGCATGAGGGCGAGCTCGACCTCGAGCCGTTCGGACCGAGGGGCTTTGGATCTCTGCCCGTCGGCGAACCATTCGTCCGGAAAGGCGAATCGGCCGCCGACATTCACGAATCCGTCGAACGTGTCGACGACGGTTCCGACCATGTCGATGAAGTACGGAATGCCGAACGGCATCCCGCCCGCGCGATGGACGGCGACGAAGTAGTTCTTCGTCATGTCGTAGCGCGTTCCGTCGACGCTGGTGTTCTCGTCCATGATGACGGCGATGCGAGGCTTGTGGGGCATGCCTGATTATCCGGTGACGCGGTCGACGCGGCTCACCACCCGCTTGGCGCGCAGCTCCGCGATGATGGCGTTGAGGTGCTTCAGGTCCCAGACGGTCAGGTCGATGGTCACGTCCGTGAAGTCCTGCGTCCGGCGCTTCATGTTGACGTTGTCGATGTTGCCGTCATGGTCCGCGATCACCTGCGTGATCTGCGCGAGCGAACCCGGTTCGTTGATCGATTGCAGCTTGATGCGCGCGGGGAAGCGTTGCGCGGAGCCGGATTCCAGATCCCAGCGCACGTCGATCCAGCGGTCGGGCTCGTTGTCGAAATCGGCCAGCGAGGGAGACTGGATGGGATAGATGGTGACGCCTTCGCCCGGCGTCAGGATGCCGACGATGCGGTCGCCCGGCACCGCTCCGCCTTCCGGGGCGAAGCGGATCGGCATGTCCCTGTTCAGGCCGCGGATCGGGATGCCGTTGGGCTCCTCGCCGTTCTGCCGTGCGCCCGCGCCGTCCGGCTGTCCCCCACCCTTGCCGTCGCTTCCCGTGCGGCGGTCCTCCTTGTAGTCGGGATAGACGGCGCGCACCACGTCGCCCGAGAACATCTCGCCCCGGCCCACCGCTGCCAGCACGTCCTCGACGGAGGCGCGGGCGAGGCGGGGAAGGGCGCCCTTCAGCTTCTCGTCGGAGAAGGCGCGGCTCGCGCGCTCGAAGGCGCGCTCCAGGATCTGGTGGCCGAGGCCCGTATATTGCCGCCGCACCGCCGCGCGGGTCGCGCGCCGAATCGAGGCGCGTGCCTTGCCGGTGACGACAAGGGATTCCCACGCCGCCGGCGGCGTCTGCCCTTCGGCGCGGACGATCTCCACCTCGTCGCCGTTCTGCAGTTCGGTGAGCAGCGGCGACATGCGGCCGTTGATCTTGCACCCCACCGCCGTGTTGCCGACATCGGTGTGCACCGCATAGGCGAAGTCGATGGGCGTGGCGCCGCGCGGCAATGCGATGAGGCGGCCCTTCGGCGTGAAGCAGAAAACCTGGTCGTGGAAGAGCTCGAGCTTCGTGTGCTCCAGGAACTCTTCCGGGTTGTCGCCTTCCGCAAGGAGGTCGATGGTGCGCCGCAGCCATTGATAGGCGCGGCTTTCCTTGGCGAGGCGGGAACTGTCGTTCACGCCCTCCTTGTAGAGCGAATGGGCGGCGATGCCGTATTCGGCGACCTGATCCATCTCCTCGGTGCGGATCTGCAGCTCGACGCGCTGGCTGCCCGGGCCGATCACCGTGGTGTGGATGGAGCGATAGTCGTTCTGCTTGGGCGTCGAGACGTAGTCCTTGAAGCGACCGGGCACCATCGGCCAGCTCGTATGCACGGTGCCGAGCGCGCGATAGCATTCGTCGAGGGTCCCGACGATGATGCGAAAGGCGAAGATATCGGACAACTGCTCGAAGGAGACGGACTTGCGTTCCATCTTGCGCCAGATCGAATAGGGACGCTTCTGACGTCCCGAGACCTGCGCGTCGATTCCCTGAGCCTTGAGCTTCGTGGTGAGAGTCCGCTCGATCTCTTCGACGAGTTTTTCGCTCTTCGCCGTCAGTTCCCGCAGATGGCGGTTGATCGCCTCGTACGCCTCCGGGTCGAGGTTTTGGAACGCCAGTTCCTCCAGCTCCTCGCGCATCTCCTGGATACCCATGCGTCCGGCGAGCGGGGCGTAGATTTCCAGCGTTTCCTGCGCGATGCGCTGCCGCTTCTCCGGCGGCATGAAGCCGAGGGTGCGCATGTTGTGCAGGCGGTCCGCGAGCTTCACCAGGAGCACGCGCACGTCTTCGGCGATGGCCAGCAGCAGCTTGCGGAAGTTCTCACCCTGCGCCGCACGCTTCGAGACGAGATCGAGCCGCTTGATCTTCGTGAGGCCGTCGACGAGGGCCCCGATCTGGGGACCGAAGGTCTTGTTGATTTCCTCCAGGGTCGCCTCGGTGTCCTCCACCGTGTCGTGGAGCACCGCCGCGGCGATGGTCGCCTCATCGAGCTTCATGTCCGTGAGGATGGCCGCGACTTCGAGAGGGTGGCCGAAGAACAGGTCGCCGGATGCGCGTTTCTGGTTGCCATGAGCCATCATGGCATACACGTAAGCACGATTGAGAAGCGCCTCGTTGGCCGAGGGGTTGTAGCGCTTGACCCGCTCGACAAGTTCGTACTGGCGCATCATGCGGCCGCCATCTCCTCGAATTTAATCTATCTGGCTGAAATCAGACGACTTTAAAGAATATGGACCGGGCCATCCAACCGCAAGCTGAATACCTTGCCGCAGGCGCCAAATCCGCGCCGTGGTTAAGCGGCCAAGAAAAAGCCCGGCCGAGGCCGGGCTTTATCGGAAATCATAGAACGTGAATGTTATTCGCGGTCGTCATCGTCGGAGCTGTTGTTGCTCGGGGGCACCAGGCCCTCGAGGCCGCGGAGCAGGTCTTCCTCGCTCATGCGGTCGAACTGGACGTCCGTATCGTTGTCGGCGCCCGAGGCGGCCGCCGTGTTGCCCAGCATGGGAACGGCCTCGGCCTCCGGCTCGTCCACTTCGACATATTTCTGCATGGAGTGGATGAGCTGCTCCTTCAGGTCGTCGGGAGCGATGGTCTCGTCCGCGATCTCGCGGAGAGCCACGACCGGGTTCTTGTCACGGTCGCGGTCGATGGTGAGCGGCGAGCCCGACGAAATCAGGCGGGCGCGGTGGCTGGCCAGCAGCACGAGCTCAAACCGGTTATCGACCTTGTCGATGCAGTCTTCGACGGTCACGCGAGCCATGCAGGGGCTCCTTCTTCAGGTTCGGAGAATATCGGAAGGGGCACCGGATACACCGAATGCCTCCGGAAAACAAGGGGATGCGCACATCGCCGTGACGCGGCCTGATGTGATCCTCAGGCCGAACGCGGCCCCTGGTCATCCGCTGCAAGGACTTCGCCCTCTCCGGCTCGAAATGACAATGAGGGAATGACACGCGTCTCGCGAAGCTCAACGCATCCGAACCGAGTCGCGACCCGCCCATGCCGGGGATTTGAGCGCAGGTTTCATCCACCGCTCCATCCGGGACTTTCCTCGTTGTGCCGGATCGCACGTCGATATTATAAGGCATACGATATATTGAAACAAAGAATAATTGGGGGTCGAATGAGAACTTTGAGGCGCTGTGCGCATAGGCTCACCCGTTGGGCCAGGCGAGTCTTGCCCAGCCTTTTTTGCGGCAGGCGGAAAGTCAACCGCAATCTCCTGAAGGGATGGAGGCAGCAGATCTGAGGGCAGATCGGGTCGCGAGGTGTGGTCCTCACCTTGACTCCGGGGCTTGCGGGTGCCAGTTCCGCGCGGATTCGATGTGAACAAGGTTCCGCTCCCGATGAAGCGCGCATTCATTTTCCCCGGCCAAGGAAGCCAGGCTGTGGGCATGGGCAAGGCCCTTGCCGATGCCTTCCCTCAGGCCAAGGCGGTGTTCGATGAGGTGGACGAGGCTCTCTCGCAGAGGCTGTCCACCCTGATGTGGGAAGGCCCCGCCGAGGAGCTGACGCTCACGGCCAACACGCAACCGGCCCTGATGGCCGTGAGCCTCGCCGCCATGCGCGTCCTCGAGGCGGAGGCAGGGCTCGATCTCGGCCAGCATGCGGCTTTCGTGGCCGGTCACTCGCTCGGGGAATATTCGGCTCTGGCTGCCGCCGGCAGCCTGTCGATCGCCGATACGGCCCGTCTCCTGCGAATCCGCGGCAATGCCATGCAGAGCGCCGTGCCCGTGGGGCAGGGCGCCATGGCGGCTCTCCTGGGCCTTGAATACGAGGCGGCCCTCGATGTCGCCCGGGCGGCCGCTCAAGGGGAGGTCTGCGACGCGGCCAACGACAATGGCGGCGCGCAGGTTGTGGTCTCCGGCCACAAGGAGGCCGTCGAGCGCGCGGTCGCCATCGCCCAGGAAAGGGGCGCCAAGCGCGCCGTGATGCTGACCGTGTCCGCGCCCTTCCATTGCGCCCTCATGCAGCCTGCCGCCGACGCCATGCGCGACGCCCTCGCCGCCGTGGCCGTGAAGGCTCCCGCCGTTCCGGTGGTGGCCAACGTGGAGGCCGCTCCGATTACCGATCCGGAGGCGATCAGGGACGCCCTGGTCCGCCAGGTCACCGGCACCGTCCGCTGGCGTGAATGCGTGGCCTATATGGCCGCTCAGGGCGTTGAAGCATTCTATGAGGTCGGGTCGGGTAAGGTCCTGACCGGCCTCGTGAAGCGCATTGCGACGGGCGCAGCCTCCACCGCCATCGGCACCCCCGAGGACGTCGCCGCCTTCAAAGCTTCCCTGCAAGGATAAAAAGGAGAGCCTCCATGTTCGATCTGACTGGCCGCAAGGCTCTCGTGACCGGTGCCACCGGCGGCATCGGCGGCGCCATCGCCCGCGCGCTGCATGCCCAGGGCGCCACCGTGACCCTCTCCGGCACCCGCCGCGCCGCTCTCGACGAGCTCGCGGCCTCCTTAGGCGAGCGGGTCCATGTGGTCGAGGCCAATCTCGCCGACAAGGATTCGGTGGAGGCCCTCGTTCCGGCGGCGGAAGCCGCGATGGAGGGGCTGGACATTCTCGTGAACAACGCAGGCGTGACCAAGGACAACCTGTTCATGCGCATGAAGGACGAGGAATGGGACACGGTGATCGCCGTGAACCTGACCGCCGCCTTCCGCCTTTCGCGGGCCGCCGTGAAGGGCATGATGCGCCGCCGCTACGGCCGCGTCGTCAATATCGGCTCGGTCGTCGGCTCAACCGGCAATCCCGGACAGGGCAATTATGCAGCTTCGAAAGCCGGTCTCATCGGCATGACCAAGGCGCTCGCCGCCGAGGTGGCGAGCCGCAACATCACCGTGAATCTGGTCGCCCCGGGCTTCATCGAGTCACCCATGACCGACGTGCTCAACGAGAAGCAGCGCGAAGGAATCCTCGGCACCATCCCTATGGGAAGGCTGGGCCAGGGCGACGAAATCGCTTCGTCGGTTGTCTATCTCGCCTCCACCGAGGCCGGCTACGTGACGGGGCACACCCTTCACGTGAACGGTGGAATGGCCATGTTCTAAAAGCACTTAGCGGCGCTTGCGGAAACTGTTCGCAGGCGCCGCTCGCCTCTCGCCAGAGAGGATAAGCTTGTGTTAAGCATGATCCCGATCACGCCAAAGGGGTTGACCGGCGCTCAAAAATGCGGCTTTGCACGGCGCAAGGTAGCCGTTTCAGCGTTGTCAGCTGAGCAGCTGATCCGATTTCGATTTTTCAATCCGCCCAATAACTGAGGCGGCAGCCACTGAGGAAGAAAACGATGAGTGACGTCGCTGATCGCGTGAAGAAGATTGTTGTCGAGCACCTGGGCGTCGAAGCCGACAAGGTGACGGACAACGCCAACTTCATCGACGACCTGGGCGCCGACAGCCTCGACACGGTCGAGCTGGTGATGGCCTTCGAAGAGGAGTTCAACGTCGAGATTCCGGACGATGCCGCCGAGACCATCGTCACGGTCGGCGACGCCATCCGCTTCCTCGAGAAGAACGCGGCCTAAGAAGTTCACGGGCGTCGGGTGAGTCACCCGACGCCCGATTTTTATTAACGATAGGGTAGAACGTTATGCGCCGGGTTGTTGTTACAGGTCTTGGCATGGTCACGCCGCTGGGCAGCGGAGTGGATGTCACGTGGTCCCGCCTGATCGAAGGACAAAGCGGCGCGAACAAGATCACCGATTTTCAGGTCGACGATCTCGCCTGCCGGATCGCCTGCCAGATCCCCGTCGGCGACGGCTCCAACGGCACCTTCAATCCCGACGAGTGGATGGAGCCGAAGGAACAGCGCAAGGTCGACCCTTTCATCGTCTACGCCATGGCGGCCTCAACCCAGGCTCTCCGGGACGCGGGCTGGGCGCCGAAGACCTATGAGGAGCAATGCGCCACCGGCGTGCTGATCGGCTCCGGCATTGGCGGTATCGGCGGCATCTACGAGGCGTCCGCCACCCTGATCGAGCGCGGCCCGCGCCGCATCTCGCCCTTCTTCATTCCCGGCCGCCTGATCAACCTGGCGGGGGGCTATGTGTCCATCGAGCACGGCCTGAAGGGGCCCAACCACGCGGTGGTCACGGCCTGCTCCACCGGCTCCCACGCCATCGGCGACGCGGCCCGCCTGATCGCCCTGGG
Organism: Microvirga pakistanensis; assembly: GCF_004458765.1. Lineage (GTDB taxonomy): Bacteria > Pseudomonadota > Alphaproteobacteria > Rhizobiales > Beijerinckiaceae > Microvirga > Microvirga pakistanensis. The sequence continues at coordinate 38,584 of NZ_SPJX01000267.1, forward strand.
CGATGCCGACGTGATGGTGGCGGGCGGCACGGAATCCCCGGTCAACCGCCTGTCCATCGCAGGATTCGCGGCCTGCCGGGCGCTCTCGACGAACTACAACGACACGCCCGAGAAGGCTTCGCGCCCCTACGACAAGGACCGTGACGGCTTCGTCATGGGCGAGGGGGCCGGGGTCGTGGTGCTGGAGGAATACGAGCACGCCAAGGCGCGCGGCGCCAAGATCTACGCCGAAGTCATCGGCTATGGCCTGTCGGGCGATGCCTATCACATCACCTCGCCGTCCGAGGATGGCGACGGCGCCTATCGCTGCATGGCGGCGGCCCTGAAGCGCGCGGGCATTCCCGTGTCCGAAATCGACTATGTCAACGCCCACGGCACCTCCACGCCGCTCGGGGACGAGCTGGAGCTGAAGGCGGTCGAGCGCATCGTCGGCAACGCCGCCGGCAAGCTCTCCATGTCATCCACGAAATCGGCGATCGGGCATCTCCTGGGCGCGGCCGGCGCGGTCGAGGCGATCTTCTCGATCCTGGCTATGCGCGACGGCATCGTCCCGCCGACGATCAACCTGGACAATCCGTCCGTGGAAACCGCCATCGATCTCGTGCCGAAGGTGGCCAAGCGCAAGGAGGTCAACGTGGCCTTGTCGAACTCTTTCGGGTTCGGCGGCACCAACGCTTCGGTGATCTTCCGTCGCGTTGCCTGAGATAGGGCTTTTTCCATTACGGCTTTTCGCCATAATCCCCGTTAGGGTGTCGGAGGAGTCCGGGGCGGCCCGGCCGGCACCAGAAAAGCATCGTGATGTTCGGACGTAAAAAGAAAAGCACCCTGATCTCTGAGCACGAGGCCGAGCTCCAAGGCCAGGAGCAGCCGCGCCTTGCGCCGCGTTCCCCGAGCGAGGCGCTCAAGCCGAGCCTGGCTCCGCCGCCCCCGCCGCGCATCCGCCGTCGCGGCGGCATGCTGGGCGTCATGAGCGGCCTGCTGACGCTGATCGTCGCCCTCGCTCTGGCGGGCATCCTCGGCTTCACCATGCTGGAGCGGGAGGTGACGGCCAAGGGACCGCTGCAGAACGACAAGGTGGTGCTCATTCCGCGCAATACGGGGACGAGCGGGATCGCCGGGATCCTGAAGGATGAGGGCGTCATCGAGCACCCGTTGCTGTTCGAAGCCTATGCGCTCGTCAATCGTCAGCGCGGTCAGCTCAAGGCCGGAGAGTTCCAGTTCAAGGCCGGCACGAGCATCCAGGAAGCGATCGACACCCTCGTCCAGGGCAAGGCGATCCTCCACGCCGTCACCATTCCCGAGGGGCTCACGAGCGATCAGATCGTCGCGCGCCTCTACGAGAACGAGATCCTGAGCGGCGACATCGCCGAGACGCCGCGCGAGGGAACCCTGCTGCCCGACACCTACAAGTTCGAGCGCGGCACCACCCGCCAGCAGATCGTCAACACCATGCAGGCGGCTCAGCGCCAGGCTCTCAACCAGATCTGGCAGCGCCGCTCCGCCGATCTGCCGATCAAGTCTCCGCAGGAGCTGGTGATCCTCGCCTCCATCGTGGAGAAGGAAACGGGGCGCGCCGACGAGCGCACCCGCGTGGCGGGGGTGTTCATCAACCGCCTCATGAAGCGCATGAAGCTCCAGTCCGACCCCACCATCGTGTACGGCCTGGTGGGGGGCAAAGGCACCCTGGGACGCGGCATCCTGCGCAGCGAGATCGAGGCGGCGACGCCCTACAACACCTACGTCATCGAGGGCCTGCCCCCGGGACCCATCGCGAATCCCGGACGCGCCGCGCTCGAGGCCGTGGCGAATCCATCGCGCACCAAGGACCTCTATTTCGTCGCCGACGGCTCGGGCGGTCACGCCTTCGCCGAAAGCTACGAGCAGCACCAGCGCAATGTGAGCCGCTGGCGGCAGATCGAAAAGTCCAAGCCTGCGGCCGGCGGCGACAGCGTCGATCGGGTGCTCGACCCCGATGCCCCTGTCCAGCCGGCGGCTCCGGGACAATCCGGCGCGCTCGACGACGGGCTGAACGAGCTGCGCGGCAGCGCCAGTGCGGTGCCGGCCGGTGTCCGCACCGTCGGCGCCAATGGAAAGCGCACCCGCGGTTTCGACGCGAGCGAGGGCACCGACAAGGATCCGCTCAGGAACAGGACCTTCGACCTGACCAATCCGAAGAACGTGCCGGAACTCAAGCAACCCTGACCGGCTGCGGCAGGCCTCCGGCGATCGGCTACGCCCGGGGCGCGGCTTCTTGCATCGGGCTCTCGCGCGAATTCTCCTCTCAGGCCCGGTGACCTCCGTTTTCACGAGCGCATGGTCGGGAACGATCCGGTGATCCGGGTCAGCGAAAAACCGCGTCCACTTTTCCGCACGATGCGCTATGGTCGCGCCAAATTTTCCACCCTGGAATACGCCTGAGGTTCAGTGCATGTCGATTGCAAGCATGACCGGCTTCGCCCGCGAGGCCGGCGTCACCGGCCCCTACCAATGGGCCTGGGAGATCAAGACCGTGAATGGGCGCGGCCTTGAGATACGCGTGAGGGCACCCTCCGGGCTCGACGCCATCGGAGAGGAGGCGCGCGGCCAGATCCTCAAGGCCTTCACCCGGGGGCAGGGGCAGCTCAATCTCTCGATCTCGAAGACATCGTCGGTGCCCAGGCTCAGGGTCAACCAGGAGGTGCTGCAATCCCTTCTCTCGGCGGTCGGAGGGCTGACCCTGCCGGACAATGTGCAGCCAGCCTCCCTCGATGGGCTTCTGGCCGTCCGGGGTGTCGTGGAACTCGATGAGGATGCCGTCGATCCGGGGCAGGACGAGGCTCTCACGGGAGCCCTCCGGGACGCCGTTGCGCGGCTCGTTCAGTCCTTGCGGTCCGCCCGACTGAACGAGGGCCGCGCGCTCGCCGCCGTCCTGGCCCAGCAGCTCGATGTGATCGCCGGGCTCGTGGGCGAGGCGGAGGCCTCCCCGGCCCGCCAGCCCGAAGCCATCCGGGCGCGTCTCGAAGCGTCGATCGCGGAACTTCTGGACGGCAAGGCCTCCCTCGATCCGGCTCGCCTGCATCAGGAGGCGGTGCTCATCGCCGCGCGCGCCGACATCCGTGAGGAGATCGACCGGCTGCGCGCCCATGTGGAAGCCGCGCGAGCCCTCCTGCAGGAGGGCGGACCGGTCGGGCGCAGGCTCGACTTCCTGGCGCAGGAATTCGGCCGCGAGGCCAATACCCTCTGTGCCAAGGCCAATGATGTGGCTCTTTCCAGGATCGGACTTGAATTGAAAGCGGTTATCGAGCAATTCCGCGAGCAGGTTCAGAATGTGGAGTGATGCGGTGAGCCAAGATTCGAAGCCTCTCGTCGGCCGCCGGGGCCTCATCCTCATACTGTCCTCGCCCTCGGGCGCGGGAAAGACCACGCTCACCCGCAGCTTGGTGGAGGAGCGCGCGGGCGTTCTCTCGGTCTCCGTCACCACCCGTCCCAAGCGTCCGTCCGAGATCGAGGGAAAGCATTATCACTTCATCGACGTGGACGAGTTCAAGGCGATGCGCGACCGCGACGAGCTTCTCGAATGGGCCGAGGTGCACGGCAACTTCTACGGCACGCCCCGCAAGCCCGTCGAGAAGACTCTTGCGGCCGGCCAGGACATGGTCTTCGACATCGACTACCAGGGCACCCGCCAGGTGCGGCAGAAGCTGCCGGAGGACGTGGTGACCGTGTTCGTCCTGCCTCCGAGCTTCAAGGAGCTGAAGGCGCGTCTCGAGCGTCGGGCGGAGGATGCGCCCGAGGTCATCGCCAAGCGGCTCGCCAACGCCCGGGTCGAGATGGAGCGGTGGGTCGAGTACGACTACGTGATCGTCAATGAGGATCTCGGCGACTCTTTCGCGAAGCTGAAGGCCATTCAGGCGGCGGAGCGCCTCAAGCGCGACCGGCTCGTGGGCCTCCAGGACTTCGTCGAGGGCCTCCTCTCGGAGAAGCTCGACCAAGATCCTCGGGCTTAGAGCATCGGACGTGAAAAGTGGAATCCACTTTTGGGATCCATCAGATGCTCCATTTTAAGGCAGCGCATCGTTAAGCGGGACAGCGGGTCCACCTTTCACTGACGTGGCCCGACGGGTCGCTGACGCGGCTCTCTGGGTCCGCACGATGCGCTAGACCAGCGCCAGTCCGTTGCGGCGCTCGTGGCGGGCGAAGGCATGGTCGAGCAGCACGTCCATCAGTTCCCGCTGGGGCAGGCCGCCGGCTTCCCAGAGCTTGGGATACATGCTGATGGCGGTGAAGCCGGGAAACGTGTTCACCTCGTTGACGAAAAGATTCTCTTCCCCGCTCGGATCGACGAAAAAGTCGACGCGCGCCATGGCCTCGCAGCTCAAGGTCCTGAAGGTCTCCACGGCGAGACCCCGGATCTTGTCCGCTTGTCCGGCGGACAATTCCGCGGGAACGCGCAGGAGCGCGCCGTCCGCATCGATGTACTTCGCGTCGTAGCTGTAGAAGCCGTGGCTGCTTGCGGGCACGATCTCTCCGAGCGGCGAGGCGCGAACCTCACCTGACGCGTCCTCCAGCACCGAGCATTCGATTTCCCGGGCGCCGACGATGCTTTTTTCCACGAGCACCTTCGCGTCATAGCGCAAGGCGTTTTCGCAGGCTTTGGCGAATTCACCGGAATTGATCACGCGCGCAACGCCGACAGAAGAGCCCATATTGGCGGGCTTGATGAACAGGTCGCCGCTGCCGAGCGCATCGACGGCGGAGCGATAATCCATGGGATTGCGTCGTGTGACGGTCACGAACGGAACGATGGGAAGGCCGGCGTCCCGCAGCAGGCGCTTGGCCACGTCCTTGTCCATGCCGGCGGCCGAGCCCATCACGCCGGACCCCACGAAGGGCACATTGGCGAGCTGCAGGAAACCCTGAACGGTGCCGTCCTCTCCGTTTGGGCCATGCAGAACCGGAACGACGGCATCGAGATGCAGAGGGCCGGAGGAAGACTTGCCGTCGAGGACGATCATGGCGCCGTTGCCGCCGGGCAGCAGCGACACTTGAGGAGCGCCTGCCGGAATTTCCAGGGATGGCGCGCCCGTTCCCGCGCCATTGCCGTTGTCGCACAGGAGCCAGCGCCCGTCCCGGCCGATGCCGATCAGAACGATGTGGTAGCGCTCCGGGTCGAGAGCGCGCAGGACATTGGCGGCGGAGAGCTTCGAGACCTCATGCTCGGCGGAGCGGCCCCCGAAGAGGAGTCCGATCGTCTTGCGCTGCTGCATCCCGCACGTCTCCCGTCTCAGCCCACATCCGATGCATCATCGGTGCGGCGAGGTTAAGGTTTCCTGAAGAAGCGCGGCGAGGAACCGTCAGCGCCGTAGCGCGTCGAAGGCATTGGCCAGCGCCACATAGCCCTCCACCGGCACGTTTTCGGCGCGGATCGTTTCCTCCAGGCCCGCAGCCGCGATGATGGCGGACGGGTTGGGCGTGATCGCCTTCAGGCTCTGGCGCAGCATCTTGCGGCGCTGCCCGAAGGCTGCCCGGGTCACCGCCTCCAGCGCTCCGATGCGGCAGGGCAGCGGGGAAGGCTTCGGTGTGAGATGAACGATGCTCGAGGTGATCTTCGGTGGCGGCACGAAGGCCGAGGGCGGCACGTCGAAGAGGATCCGCGCATCGGTACGCCAGCCGCACAGGACGCCAAGACGGCCGTAATCCTTTGGATCCTCCTCCGTCGCCACGATGCGCTCGGCCACCTCACGCTGGAACATGAGGGTGAGCGAGGACCACCACGGCGGCCAGGCCTCGCCCGTCAGCCAGCCGGTCAGAAGCGCCGTTCCGACATTGTAGGGAAGGTTGGAAATGATACGCACCAAGCCGTCGCCGACCATGGGACGCGGATCGAGTTCCAGCGCGTCGGCCTCGATCACGTCCAGGCGCCCCGGGTAGTAATCGGCGATCTCGGCCAGGGCGGGCAGGCAGCGGCTGTCGCGCTCGATGGCGATGACCTTTTTCGCGCCGGCCGCCAGAATGGCGCGGGTGAGGCCGCCTGGCCCGGGGCCCACCTCGATGACGGTGGTATCCTCCAGCGGGCCTGCCGAGCGGGCGATGCGGCTCGTGAGGTTGAGATCGAACAGGAAGTTCTGGCCCAGCGACTTCTTGGCCATGAGCCCGTGGCTCCGGACGACCTCGCGCAAGGGGGGAAGATTGTCGATCTGGCTCATGACGCGTGGGCTCCCGCGCCGAGCCGCGCCGCCAGTTTGATGGCGGCCATGAGGCTGTCGGGGCGTGCGATACCCTTGCCCGCGATATCGAAGGCTGTCCCATGGTCCGGCGAGGTGCGCACGAACGGCAGGCCGAGCGTCACATTCACCGCCTCGTCGAAGGCGATGGTCTTGATCGGGATCAGCGCCTGATCGTGATACATGGCCAAGGCCGCGTCATAGCCCTTCCGGGCCCGGGCGTGGAACATGGTGTCGGCGGGAAGCGGACCGGACACGGCGATGCCCTCCTGCCGAAGGGCCGCGACGGCAGGCAGGATGATGTCCTGGTCTTCGGCCCCCATCGCGCCGCTCTCCCCCGCATGGGGGTTGAGGCCCGCAAGCGCAAGGCGCGGATCGGCAAGGCCGAAGCGTTCCTTCAGTTCCCGCGCCACGATGCGCCCCGTGAGCACGATCAGCTCTGTCGTCAGGGCCGCAGGGACGGACGCGAGGGGAATATGCACGGTCACCGGCACCACGGCGAGCCCTTCGCTCCAGAGCATCATCACCGGATGATAGGCGGTTCCGTCCCGGCCCGCGAGAGCCGCCAGGAACTCCGTATGGCCAGGATGCCGGAACCCGGCGTCGTAGAGCACGTGCTTGGCAATCGGATTGGTGACGACGGCGCTGGCCGCGCCGCTGCGGACGAGCCGCACGGCGGTCTCGATGGATTCGATCACCGCAGGGGCTGAGGCCGTGTCCGGCTTGCCAGGCTCGGCGGATACTCTTGCCTTCAGGGGAAGGACCGGAAGGGCGTGCGCAAAGGTGGCGGCAATCCGTGAGGGAGCGACCTGGCTGATCGGCACCGTCCAAGCCAAGGCCTTCGCCACCCGCTCCAAGTGGGCGGGATCCGCCAGAACGGCGAAGGGCGGCAGAGCCTTCTGCTCGCGGAGGAGCCAGGCCCGAAGGGTCAGTTCGGGTCCGATGCCGGCGGGATCGCCCTGGGTCAGCAGGAGAGGGCGCTCGAGGCCCGTCACTCGTCCGCGATGCCTTCTTCTGAAGAATCGCCGTCGATGCGCTGGGTGACGGAGGCCGCGCCGAGCGTCCGCAGCTCGAGGCTCAGCATTACCGTGTGGTTGCGCTCCCGCTCGCCCGAACTGGTGGTGAGGGTGCGTGGCCTCATGACGTATCGCACGGAGAAAGTCGTGCACTCGTCGATATAGCCCACGCCCAGGGACATGGAGCTCACATAGGCGCGCTCCAGGGATTGATCGGGGTCGATTTCACGCTGCAGCAAGTACCGGTCGAGGTCGACGAGCACCGAGCCCGAGATGTGCCAGTTCGGGGTCAGGTTCCAGGTTGCCGAACCCAGCAGGCCCTCGCGGCGGCGGGTGAAGCCGATGTCGGGCTGGGCGTCATAGCGGGCGTAGGTCAACGAGGTCGACAGCGGCAGGTAGGGGTTGAAGCTCGCGCGGACGCTCGCTTCGATCCTGTTGACGTTGAAGTCCTCCTCATCGAACCGAGCGCGGGTCACGAAGGAGAAGTTCCTGTTCGGAGCGAGCTGCACGCGGCCGACGTAATCCGAGGCCCGGGATTCCAGGCCGGAATCGAGGCCGACATTGGCGAGATCGCCCTGACGGAACGAGTTGCGGCCGGCGACCTGGTAGGATTGGCCGAAGAGGGCGTTGGCGTAGAAATTGTCGGCGCCCGTGACCGTGTACTGGATGCCGACATTGGCGCGAACGCCGCCTTCCGCGCGGTCGTAGCCGGAGAACTTGTCCCAGTCGAACAGGGAAGTGTCGTCGAAGATCAGGCTCTGCGCATCCTCATTGGGAAGATTGCCGATCCTGGTCTCGTTGGGACGGGCGATGATCTGAGCGATCGGTTCGATGACCTGACGCCCCGAGGTGCCGAGGTCGGCGACGAACGGATAGCGGTATTCGAGGCCCACGGCCGGGATTGCCCGGAAGAGATAGCTGTCGTCCCCGGTGATATAGTTGCCGAGATTGGCGTTCTGGTAGCCGTCGAGGTCGGGCGCGATCCAGAAATTGTCGGCCCGAAGATAGGCGAACGGCGTCCAGACCTGGCCGGCGGGGTCGATGAACTCGCGCCGCCACGAGGCGGTCACCGAGGCGCGGGACATGGAGCCGCTGGTGCCGCGCACGAGGCAATCCTCCGGATCGAAGATCCGGCAGGTCTGGTAGATGCTGTAGGTTGTCCGATTCGCGCTCGACAGTGGCTCGAACTGGGCCGCCTCGCGGGTGAGGCTGGTCACGTTCACGTCGAGGGCGAACTCGCCGCCGATCGTCGAGGGCGTGATGCGCTTGTTGTAGTCGAGAACCGGGTGAACGACCGGCTGCTGCTTCTGCCAGTCGCGCGTGGACAGGCCCTGGAAGTAGTAGCCGCGCAGGTCGAAGAACGAGCGGTCGCCCTGGCCCTGGAGGTAGAGGGTCGAGACTGCCTCCTTCAGGTAAAGCGAGCTGAGGCTCTCGTTACGGATGCTGTAGTTCTCCAGGAACCACTTGTCCGACACGAGAGTGATGTCCCAGCCCCATTTCCAGCGCTCATTCAGGTGGAACTGGCCGGCTGTTTCCAGCGAGCCGCGCCAGTCCCGGTCCCCGGCACCGCGCGGGCTGGGCAGGAACGCATCCGGATCGAGCTGCGAGATGCCGGCCACGCGGATGTTGTAGGAGCCGGTCTCCAGGCGGTGGCGCCACTCGACCTCGCCCAGGACGCCCTGGCGGGTCAGGAAGGTGGGGGCGACCGTCAGATCGTAGTTCGGGGCGATGGCCCAGAAGAACGGGATCTGAACGCCGAAACCCAGGGTGTTGGACGCCACGTAGCGGGGGGCCAGGAAACCGGTCTTGCGCTTGACGGTGGGGTCCGGTGTCCAGAAATACGGCAGATAGGCCACCGGGAGGCCGAGGATCTCGAGGGTCGCATCCTCGTAATAGATCGTCTGCTCGCTGTTGTTGTGGATGATCTTGGCGGCCTTGACCTGCCACAGGGGCGGGCGTTCCGGATGCTCCTTGCAGGGTTCGCAGGCCGTATAGGTGCCGCGCTCGAACGTGGTCGTCTCGCCGGCCGCCCGTTCGGCGCGGGGCGAGGAGAACCGGGTCGTGAGCGGGCGGCCGTCCTCGACCGTGGTCTGCACGACCCTCAAGGAATCGATGAAGCCGTTCTTGAAGTCGTCCGTGAGCTCGAAGCGGTCGCCCGTGACGACGGCGCCGGTGGCATCGGTCAGGCGGGCATTGCCCTCGGCATAGACGCGGCCGGTGTTGCGGTCGTAGGTGACCCGGTCGGCCTGGAGCGTCCGACCCTGGTAATTCATCTGAACGTCGCCGGCGGCGGCAATCGTGTTCTTATCGTTGTCGTAGATGATTTCCTTCGCATCCACCAGCAGGCGGTCCCCCTGGGGATTCGACTGCAGGCGCGCGCTGAGACTCTCGTTGAGCGTCTGAGCAAGCGAAGGCGCTGACCCAACGGCACAGAAAAGCGCCGTTGCGACCGCAGAGGTTGCGATCGTTGTCTTCAGCCGCTGCATCCCCACTCCTCAACCTACGTCTTGTCTGAGGACGGGCTCAGCCATCCTCTTGGTGTAATAATGCCAAGGTTCCTAAAAGACTGCCTACAACGGCAGGGAACCAAGCCGCAACAATCGAGCTGATGATTCCGGAGGCTCCAAGCTCCGCCATTAGCTCCGTGGCGACATAAAGCATGAACCCGGCGGCAACGCCACCCAGAACCATCATTGCTACACCGCCAAATCGAAAGAATCTTAACGATACCGATGCGGCCACGAACACCATGGCGATGAAGAGCAGAGGGCGGGCCAGGAGCAGGTCGTAGTGGAGCCTGTAGGCGGTGGTGTTGATGGCTGCCCGTTCCATGCGCTGGATGGTCTCAGGGAGGTCCCAGAACGGCACGGAATCAGGGGCGATGAAGCTCTGTCGCAGCTGAGATGGCTGCAGGTGGGAGGCGATCAGGTACTGCTCGTGATTCTGCGGCTCTTCTGTTGCCGAAAGGACACGGGCGTTCCTCAACTCCCAGAAACCCTCGTGGAGCGTCGCCTCCCTCGCCTCGATGCGATGGGTGAAGCCTCCATCCAGGTCGAACGTGTAGACCGTCACGCCGACCAGGGTCGCCGCGTCCGTGCGCGATCCGTCCGCCCGGAAGATGGCGTGTCCGTCCTGGCTTTTTTGCCGCAGCCAGATGATTTTGCCCGAGGCCTGGGTGGTGCGTGAGAAAATTCGGGTCTCGAGGGCTGCCGCCTGCTGCTTCAGGCTGGCCGAGAGCGGGTTGTAGACAGTCACCGACCCGATTCCGATGAGCAGCGCCACAAGCAGGCCCGGCTGCAGGAACTGCCAGGCCGAGATGCCGGCTGCGCGCGCCACCACCAGTTCCAGCTTGCGGCTGAGCTGCAGGAGCGCGGCCATGCTGCCGAAGAGCACCGCGAAGGGCATGACCTGCTCGGCGATGGCCGGCGTGCGGAACAGGGTGAGCCGTGCGATGAGCCCCGGTGTGGCGTTCTGGGCGTCGCCCGCCCGGCGCATGAGTTCGACGAAGTCGATGGTGTAGACGAGGGCGAACACCGTGGCGAAGACGATGAAGATCGTCTTGATGAACTGGCGCGCAAAATAGAATCCGAGCGTCCGGCCGATCAGCATGCTCAGACCCCTTGGGTCGCCGCATTCCGCGACGGACGTGAGCCGCGCAGAACGGACCGGATCCTGGCGGAGAGGGCGCGCATTCTCGCTCCCTGGAATATCAGCAACAGGCAAAGCAAAATCGCCCCCAGAGGAATCCCATAGATCGCCACGACGGCCGCTGGCGACCGGACCACGGCGCTCGATGCGGCAAATCCCATAACCCTGAGCAGGACGATCGCCGTGATGGCCGTCGCGATGGCCAGGCCACGCCCCTGTCGGGTGGTCCGGGCCTCTCCCAGGGCGGCGAATGCCACCATCATCATCGACAGCGGGTAGAGCCAGGCCGAAAGCCGGTCGTGAAGCTCCGCCCGGAAGCGGCCCGTCTGCGCCTTGTAGAGAGGATCCGTCTCGTCGGGGAAGAGGAGCTGGGTGGTGCTGCGCTCGCGCGGCTTGTAGACCACGTCGCCGCCTTCCTGGTTGAACGCCGCGAGATCCACCGCGTAGCGCTCGAACGCCACGATGGAGGAATCCCGGCTCTTCGGGTCCTTGCGCTGCACGCTGCCCTTCTCAAGCACGAGATAGGCCTGCCCGTTCTGTTCGACGGTCTGGCCGCGCTCGGCGAGATAAACGATGGGCTTGGTCTTGTCCCGCTGGTCCTCCATAAAGATGCCGAGCAGCGCATCGCCCGACTTCTCGCGGTAGTGGAACGTGATACCGTTTTCCAGGGAAATGAACTGCCCTTCCTTGGCCATGCTCGCGACGAAGTCCGCTCGGATCCGCGTGAACAGCAGCCTGAGCTCCTGAAGGCTCGCGGGCATGAGGTAGAGGGAGATCATCCCTACGATCAGGCTGATGAAAACGGCAAGCGCCAGGAAAGGGCGCAGAAGACGCTGCGGGGCCATCCCTCCTGCGCTCATGACGATGAGCTCGGAATCGCCGTTCAGCTTGTTCAGGGTGTAGATCGTCGCCATGAACAGGGCCACTGGCGCGATGACGCTGATGAGCGCCGGAAGCGACAGGCCGGTGACCGTCAGGAAGATGAACAGGGTCTGGCCCTTGCCGGTCAGAAGATCGAGCTCGCGCAGGGCCTGCGTGATCCAGATGACGCCCGTCAGGGCGATCAGGCACGCGGCAAAGGCGCCGAATGCGATTTTCAGGATGTAGCGTTCGAGAAGCGTCATGAAGCCCTTCAGCCCCCGGCCGGGAAGTCCCAGGGTTACCTTGTCGCTCGGTCTTAAGGCAAGACAGCCGTTTTCAACAGCCCGAGATTGCGCCTATTTCACGGCACGGCCCCGCATGCCCTATATGATGGCTTCCATCAGAGCGAGCCGCCCAAATCCGGCTCTCGTGCAGGCAAGACAAGAGGGTTTCATGGCCGACAGCTTCAAGATCGACTTCCAGCCGCACGGCAAGGTCGAATCCGGCGATCTCATCGTTTTCGTCGGAGACAATCTCAAGCCCACGCCGGCGGTTGCCAAGCAGATCGGCTCCAAGGCTGTCGATCTCATCGCCAAGGCCGCCGCGGCCGAGACGTTCAAGGGCAAGCCCAAATCCGCCATGACCATCGTCCTGCCGAACGGCCTCTCCGTGGACCGGCTGATCGTCATCGGCGTCGGGGGCGAGAAGGACAGGGCGGACGCCGATTTCGTCCAGCTCGGCGGCCTGATTTCCGGAAAGACCAACGGAAGGACCGCGACTGCCATGCTCGACCTGCCTGGGATCGATGTGCCGCCCGAAGCGGTCGCCGACATCGCCCTGGGGGCCCAGCTGCGCCGCTACAGCTTCGACCGCTACAAGACGAAGAAGGACGAGAACGGGCAGAAGGGCGCCACCCGGCTCGTCCTGAGCGTGGCCGACCCGGCCGCCGTCAAGAAGGTCTACAAGGCCCACGAGGGCGTCCTTCAGGGCATCACGCTGGCCCGCGATCTCGTCAACGAGCCGCCGAACGTGCTCGGGCCGCAGGAATTCGCCGCCCGCGCCCAGGCCCTCACCAAGCTCGGCGTCGAGGTTGAGATCCTCGACGAGAAGGCTATGAAGAAGCTCGGCATGGGCGCTCTTCTGGGTGTGGCGCAGGGCTCCGTTCGCGGGGCGCGCGTCGCCATCATGCGCTGGAACGGCGGCAAGGCCACCGACAAGCCCGTCGCCTTCATCGGCAAGGGCGTCGTGTTCGACACGGGCGGCATTTCGATCAAGCCCGCGGCCGGCATGGAGGACATGAAGGGCGACATGGCGGGCGCGGCCTGCGTCGTCGGCCTCATGCACGCGCTGGCGAGCCGCAAGGCGAAGGCCAACGTGGTCGGGGCCATCGGTCTCGTGGAGAACATGCCCGACGGGAATGCTCAGCGTCCCGGCGACATCGTCACCACCATGTCCGGACAGACCATCGAGATCATCAACACGGACGCGGAAGGCCGTCTCGTTCTGGCCGACGTGCTCTGGTACGTGCAGGACCGCTTCAAGCCGAAGTTCATGATCGACCTCGCGACCCTCACCGGCGCGATTCTCGTGGCGCTCGCTCAGGAATATGCGGGTCTGTTCTCGAACAGCGATGAGCTCGCCGAGCGCCTCACGGCAGCCGGAAAGGCCACAGGCGAGCGCGTGTGGCGCATGCCCATCGGACCGGAATTCGACAAGATGATCGAATCGAAGTTCGCCGACATGAAGAACACCGGCGGGCGATTCGGCGGCTCCAGCACGGCGGCGGCCCTGCTCCAGCGCTTCGTCAACGACGTGCCCTGGGCCCATCTGGACATCGCCGGCACGGCCATGGGCTCGCCCCAGACCGAGATCAGCCGGGGCTGGGCCTCCGGCTGGGGCGTGCGCCTCCTCGACCGTCTCGTGCGCGATCATTACGAGGCCTGAAGGTGGACAGGGGCCTCGCCTTGTCCGTAACCATTTCAATCTGCGACGGAATGTAGACGCCGATGGCCGAGGTCCTCTTCTATCACCTTCAGAACCAGCCGCTCGAAGCGGTTCTGCCCACGCTCCTGCAGAAGACGCTGGAGCGTGGCTGGCGCGCGGTCGTGCAGGTGTCGACCGAGGAGCGCATGGCTGCGCTCGACGATCATCTCTGGACCTTCTCCGACGAGAGCTTCCTGCCGCACGGCACGGACCGGGAGGCGCATGCGGCGGATCAGCCGATCCTGATCACCTTGAGTGGCGGCAATCCCAATGGCGCCGCCATCCGCTTCCTGGTGGAGGGGGCCGATCTGCCGGAGGATATCGCCTCGTATCAGCGTCTCGCGATCCTGTTCGACGGCAACGACGTGCAGGCCCTTGCTCTCGCGCGTGACCAGTGGCGCGCGGTGAAGGCCGGAGGACACGATGCGACCTACTGGCAGCAGGACGATTACGGCCGCTGGCAGCGCAAGGCGTGAGGCGGACACGAAGTGTTCATCCTCGCGCGGCTTGCAACCCGTCGGCCGCTCTCCAGTTTCCCGAGGGCCACAAGGATCACCGTCATGCTTCGCGCCTTCCGCCTGTCCGCCGCACTGGCCTTAAGCCTATCGCTCGCCCTGCCGCTCGGCACGATGGCGCAGGAGCAGCAGGGTGGGCAGGAGACGCGCAGACGCGCCGAGACTCCGGCGCAGGCCCTGCCGCCGGAATCGGTCACGCGCCACACCCTTCAGCTTCCCGGGCGGACGCTTGAGTTCACGGCCACGGCGGGGCATCTCACTCTGGCCGATCCGCAGGGCGCTCCACAGGCCGAGATCGGGTTCGTGGCCTATACGAAGGACGGCTCCGACGTCGCGGCGCGGCCGGTCACCTTCGCGGTGAACGGCGGGCCGGGTGCATCCTCCGCCTACCTGCATCTTCTCGCCATCGGGCCGTGGCTGCTGCCGCTGGACGGGACGACCATCAGCCCATCCACGTCCACGTCGCTCGTGCCCAATGCCGAGACCTGGCTCGACTTCACGGATCTCGTCTTCATCGATCCTCCCGGGACCGGCTACAGCCGCGTCGTCGGCGGCGATCAGGTGCGGGAGCGGTTCTATTCCGTGCAGGGCGACATCGATGGGCTCGCCGCCTTCGTCATGCGCTGGCTGAAGGAGAAGAACCGGCTCGCCTCGCCAAAATTCTTCGTGGGCGAAAGCTATGGCGGATTCCGGGGCCCATTGCTGGCCGAGAAGCTGCAGGGCGATCAGGGGATCGGATTCAGCGGCCTGATTCTCGTCTCTCCCGTCTTCGATTTCGACTGGCTCGACCAGGGTGCGGGCGCGCCCTGGGTCAATGCCGCGCTCCTGCCGTCGCTGGCCGCAGCCGCGCAATCACGGAAAGGGCCGGTGTCGCGGGAAAGCCTTCACGATGCCGAGGCTTATGCGTCGGGCGAGTATCTGGTCGATCTCATGCGCGGCCAGCAGGATCAGGAGGCCGTCGACCGCATGAGCCGGCGGGTGGCCGATCTGAGCGGCCTCGATCCCGAGCTCACGCGGCGTCTCGGGGGGCGCATCGACATGCGCACGGTACAGCGGGAGTTGCGACGCAGTTCATCGGAGGTCGTAAGCGCTTACGACACCAATGTCGCGACCGCCGATCCCAACCCGACGGCGCAGGTCTCGCGTTTTGCGGATCCGGTGCTCGATGCGATGACCGCCCCCCTGTCCAGCGCCATCATCCGCCATCTGGCCGATACTCTGAACTACAAGGCGGAGGGGCGGTACAACCTGCTCAACGGGTCGATCAACGGCGCCTGGCGCTGGGGCAACGGGCGCAGCGGCCCCGAGAACCTCGCGGAGCTGCGGCAGGCGCTGGCGCTCGACGGCAGGATGCGCGTGCTCGTGGCGCATGGCTTCACGGATCTCGTGACGCCATACTTCGCCTCGAAGCTGCTCCTCGACCAACTCCCCGCACTCGGTCCCCAGAAGCGTGTGGCTTTGAGTGTTTACGAGGGCGGCCACATGTTCTATTCGCGGCAGGGGTCGCGGCAGGCTTTCCGCACGGACGCGCAGCGGCTTTTCGAAGAGGCCCTGCAGGCCAGGGCCGCCAATGGGGATTGATCGATGCGCCTGAAGCTCTTGTCGTGCGTGGCTCTCGCCGCTCTGGGATTGGCTGCCTGCAACAGCACGAGCTCTGCCCCGCCGCCCGTGGCAGCGTCTTTGGCGCCGATGGCCGCCGCCCCGTCCGGCCCCACCTTCGACGGGCCCCTGCTCGGGCCTGACGGGCGCTGCACCGGCCCTTCAACGGGCACGGCCAGCGCGATCGAACCCGGCATCAGCGAATGCGATCTCGTGCGCCTCAAGGGCAAGCCCGCCACCGACGTGCTCGTTGGCGAAAGCGGCAAAGGCCAGCGCGAGGTGCAGGTGCTCTATTCCGAACCCGGTGGGCGTGAGCTCTATTTCTTCGTGAACAACCGGCTCGACCGGATCGCCAAGCCGTAAGCGGAGCCGATCCTGCCCGTCACAGGGCCGGTTCCGGCGGCCGGAAGAGGTGCGGCTCGAGGTTGACGCTGTTTCGTCAGTTCAGCAAGCTCGAGCCATAGTTTACGACCCAAGCGCACAACCCGATGCCCACGATGAGGGCAAGCCAGTTCAGGGACCGCTCGAGCAACGAAAGCTGTTGGAGTGCTGCGGCTTCAGTGGGCTTCTTGGGCGGCTGCAAATCGACTGGCATGGCTGGTTCTCCAAAGCCCGAAGAGCTTCGAGACGCTCCTGCGCCCAAAAGGGCAGCGGCCGACTTAGGAACCGCTGACAGAGCGACCATATAGGACAACTCCGCCCGATGATACTGCGAAGACGATTCAGGCGCTCGCTTCCTCGATCTCGCCGCTGACGGCGAGCCATTCCTCCTCCAAAGCCGCAAGCGTCTCCGCCGCTTCCGCGCGCATCTTCGACAGTTCGGTGGCCTTCGCGGCATCTTTCAGGAAGGCGGTTCCGTCGGCGAGCGCCGCATCCACCTTGCCGATGACCTCCGTGAGTTTCGCCATCCGCGCCTCGACGGCTTCCAGCTTCTTGCGCAGGGGCGCGAGCGCCGCGCGCCTTTCGGCGGCGGCCCGGCGTTCGTCCACCTTCGAGGCGGCCGGGGCCTGCGGCTTGACGCTCTGCTGCTGCGGGTCCAGGTCGCCCGACAGCACGAGCTGGCGATAATCGTCCATGTCGCCGTCGAAGGGCTTCACGGTGCCGTTGCCGACGATCCAGAGACGCTCGGCGCAGGACTCGATGAGGAAGCGGTCGTGGCTCACCAGGATCACCGCGCCGGTATAGTCGTTGATCGCTTCCATCAGCGCCGTGCGGCTGTCGATGTCGAGGTGGTTCGTCGGCTCGTCGAGGATAAGCAGGTGAGGGCCGTTGAAGGCGGCCAGTCCCATGAGCAGGCGCGCCTTCTCGCCGCCCGACAGGGCCGACACGGGTGTGTCCGCCTTCGCGCCCGGAAAGCCGATCTGCGCCGTGCGGGCGCGGATCCTGGCCACGGGCGTGTCCGGCATGCGCTCCGCCACATGGTCGTAGGCGCTCGCCTTCGGGTTCAATTCGTCGAGCTGATGCTGGGCGAAATAGGCCACATCCATGCGCGTCGGCGTGCGCATCTCGCCCTTCATGGGCTCGAGCCGGCCGCCGATGAGCTTGCAGAAGGTGGATTTGCCGTTTCCGTTCGAGCCGAGCAGGGCGATCCGGTCGTCCGGCGCGATGGTGAGATTGAGCCGGTCGAGCACGATGCGCCCGCCATAGCCGACCGCGCCGCCTTCCACCGTGATCAGGGGCGGCGCCGCGGGGCGCTCGGGGTCCGGCAGGTTGAAGGGCAGCACATCGTCTTCGAGGATCGTGGCGATGGGTTCGAGCTTCGCGAGGCGCTTCACGCGCGACTGCGCCTGACGCGCCTTCGAGGCCTTGGCCTTGAACCGGTCCACGAACGCCTGGAGGTGCTTGCGTTCGGCTTCCTGCTTCGCGGCCATCTTGGCCGTCAGCTCGCGTTTTTCGGCATATTGCTTGGCAAACGACGTGTAGCCGCCGCGATAGATCGTGAGCTTGCCGCGGTCGAGATGCAGGATGTGGTTGACGCAGGTATCGAGAAGCTCGCGGTCGTGGCTGATCACCAGAACCGTGTGCGGGTAGCGCCCCAGATAATCGTAGAGCCAGAGCGTTCCTTCGAGGTCGAGATAGTTCGTCGGCTCGTCGAGGAGCAGGAGGTCCGGCTCGGTGAACAGCACCGCGGCGAGCGCCACGCGCATGCGCCACCCGCCGGAGAAGTCGGAGCAGGGCCGTTGCTGAGCGTCCGCATCGAAGCCGAGGCCGTGGAGGATGGCGGCGGCGCGCGAGGGCGCGGAATGCGCGCCGATATCGGTCAGGCGCATCTCGATCTCGGCGCGGCGGATGCCGTCCGCCGTCTCGGCCTCGGCGAGGAGGGCGGTGCGCTCCCGGTCGGCGGCAAGCACGACGTCGATCAGGCGCTCCGGCCCGCCCGGGGCCTCCTGCGCCACCGCGCCGATGCGCATGCCGCGGGGCAGGGTGATGGCGCCGCTCTCGGTGGCGAGTTCGCCCTGGATGATCCTGAACAGGGTCGTCTTGCCCGCGCCGTTTCGCCCGACGAGGCCGACCTTCGCGCCCTCGGGCAGGTTGAAGGAGGCATGGTCGAGGATCAGCCGGTCGCCGATGCGGTAGGTCAGGTCGTTGACATGGAGCATGCCGCCTTTTGGCCCGTCACGACGGCGCTGGCAAGGTGCCAGGGCTCCGGATCGGGCGCGGCCCATGGGTTTCTCCCCGATGCGGGGACGGATGTGCTCCACAGCCGGCTCGTGGTGGACACCCGCAATAGTCTCGCTAGAGCCGGGCTTGCGAATGACCGCACCGTCAAAGCCTGATAGACTGAACATTGCCGGGGATGGACAGCCTCCGGATGTGACATAGTTGTAGCCAAGGTTCGCGGTCGGGGAAAAGCATGGCGCGGCTTGCCAATATTCACTTGTTCAAGGGGCTCGATCTCGATCTGGCGCCCTTCGAGGCGCGCTCGAACTGGCGCCGATTCGATCCGGATGAGGTTCTGGTCGACTTCGACGAGCTCTCCACCGACGTGTATTTCCTTCTGTCGGGCGAGGTGCGCGTCCTCATGCGCACCGCCTCCGGCAAGGAGGTCATCCTCAACGAGATGAGGCCCGGGGAAGTGTTCGGCGAGCTGGCGGCCCTCGACGGCATCAAGCGCTCCGCGAACGTGACGGCGCTCACCCGGGGTGAGGCCTGCGTCATGCCGGCGGCGGTGTTCAAGGAGCTTCTCTTCGCCAATCGCCCCGTGGCCGAGCGCCTCTTCTGCCTCATGGCCTCCCGCCTGCGCGAGCTGAACGCCAAATTCATGGAGCAGACGGTCCTCGACCTGAGACACCGGCTTTATTCCGAGCTCCTGCGCCTCTCCGTGCCGCGCGGCGACAAGGGAATCGAACGGGTCATCACGCCACCGCCCTTCCACCACATCGTCGCCGCCCGCATCGGTTGCCGCCGCGAGCAGATCACCCGGGAATTCTCGATGTTGACCCAGGAAGGGCTGATCGAGCGGACGCGAGGCGCCCTGATCCTGCGCCAGCCCGAGGTGCTCAAGGCCCGCGTCGCCGAGGCTATGAGGGCGGATCATTAGCGTCGGGCGGCATCCGAACCATAGGCAGCGAAGAACACACGGACGGCGTTCGCCACGTTCGTTTTGATCTCGTCCTGGGTCGGCGGACCCCCAACGGCGAAGAGCTGACGCTTCATCAAGCCGGACGAGCAGAGATCCAGAAAATGCTGGGCGGCCACGCCGGTGTCCTCGATGGACAGGCGTCCGGCCTCGACCTGGCGGTCGAAATAGGCGGCTAGCCGAGCCACTCCCTGGCACGGCCCGGCCTCGTAGAAGGCCTGCCCAAGGGCGGGAAACTTGTCCGCCGCACCGATCACCATGCGGATCGACGAGATGTGCTCGGGCGTGCCCATGCGGCTGAGATAAGTATGGCCGAGCTGGGTCAGCACGGAGCGCACGTCCGGATCATCGGCATCCAGCTTGAAGAGCACCTCGGCCAGCCCCTGCTTCTCCTCGAGGGTCAGGGCCGCGAACAAACTCTCCTTGCTGTCGAAATACACATAGAGCGTGCCCTTGGAGACGCCCGCAGCCTTCGCGATCTCGCCCATGCTGGCGCCGTCGAACCCGCTCGCCAGAAAAACCTGGCGTGCGCCCTCCAGGATCTGGCGCCGCTTGGCACTCTCCGGGCTGTCCTCCGTTGCAGGGGAAGGGCTGAGAGCCGCGGCTTGGGCGCGAGCGATATCCTTCACGTCGCTCATGTGCGTTTTGTCACCTCCGGGCTATTGACCGAACGGTTCGGTCAAATCATATGTGGTTCACTTAGTCATTATAGTGCAATGCCGCAAGAACGGATCGGAACTTTCGGTTCGAGGCGGTTCGTGTTGTCGGAAAGAGGGTTCGATGGCTTATCGGGATGAGTTCGAGCAGGGCGGAAAGGGTGTTGCCGCACCGGTCGCGGATCGACAGCCCGGCCCGGCGCCGGCTGCGGAGGAGGCCGTGGAGGGTCCGGGGCAGGGGGCTGCCGTCCCGGCGCCGGCTGCGCCCGCGAAGGCGAAGGCGCGCAAGAAGCCGGTGATCGCGCTCGTCCTCCTGGGCGCATTGGCGTTCGGCGGCTACGAGGGCTTCCATTGGTGGACCGAGGGGCGCTTCATGGTCTCGACCGACGACGCCTATGTACAGGCCGACATCACGATCCTCTCGGCCAAGGTTTCCGGCTACGTGTCCTCCGTGGCGGTTGCGAACAACCAGAGTGTCAAAGCCGGCGATCTGATCGCCAGGATCGACGACGGCGATTATCGCTTCGCCCTGCAATCCGCCAAGGACAAGCTCGCCACCCAGGAAAGCGCCATCGAGCGCATCGGCCGCCAGATCGAGGCGGGCCGCGCCTCCGTCGCACAGGCCGAGGCGCAGATCGCGGCGGCGCAGGCCGAGTTCGAGCGCGCCCGGAGCGATTATGCGCGCCAGCAGCAGCTCGCCCGCTCCGATTACACCAGCCGCGCTTCGCTTGAAAACGCGAAGGCGGCCCGGGACAGCGCGGAGGCCAACGTCAGGAGCGCCCAGGCGGCACTGGCCGCGGCCCGGGCCAATGTCGAGGTTCTCGCCGCCCAGCAGAACGAGGCGCGCCGAGTCGCGGCCGAGCTGCAGACCTCCGTGGAAAAGGCGGAGCGCGATCTCTCCTTCACGGAAATCCGCGCGCCCGCTGACGGCGTGATCGGCAACAAGGCCGTCGAGGTGGGCACCTTCGTGCAGCCGGGCGCGCGCCTGGCCGCTCTGGTTCCGCTGACCAGCGTGCATGTGGACGCCAACTTCAAGGAGACGCAACTCGCCTCCCTCAAGGTGGGTCAGCGGGTGAGGATCGAGGTCGACGCGTTCCCGGACGCGGACATCGTCGGTACGGTCGAAAGCGTGTCGCCGGCGTCCGGCGCCGTATTCAGCCTGCTTCCGCCAGAGAACGCCACCGGCAACTTCACCAAGATCGTGCAGCGCGTGCCCGTGCGCGTCGCCGTGAACCCGGAAGTCGCCCAGCAGGGTCTGCTGCGCCCCGGTCTCTCGGTGGTCGTCGACGTGGACACCCGCACGTTGGCTGAGCCGCAGAAGACGGCCAGCGTCAACCGGTAAGAGCAGAGAAAGCCGCCATGGCCGCTTCCGCCGCCATCACGAACGCGCCCAAGGCCGATATGCCGGCCGCGAAGCCTGCGCAGGTCAGCCCGCGCAGGACCTTCGCGTTCTTCTGCATGGTCTTCGGCATGTTCATGGCGATCCTGGACATCCAGATCGTCTCGGCCTCGCTCGCCGAGATCCAGGCCGGTCTCTCGGCCTCCTCGGACGAGATTTCCTGGGTGCAGACGAGCTACCTGATCGCGGAAGTGATCATGATCCCGCTGTCGGGCACGCTCTCGCGCGTGCTCTCCACGCGCTGGATGTTCGTTATTTCCGCAGGGGGCTTCACCTTCATGAGCTTCCTGTGCGCGACGGCCACCAACATCGACCAGATGATCGTCTATCGCGCGCTGCAGGGCTTCATCGGCGGCGGCATGATCCCGACCGTGTTCGCCTCGGCCTTCACGGTGTTCCCGCCAGAGAAGCGGCCCGTGATCTCGCCGATCATCGGCCTCGTGGCGACGCTCGCGCCCACGATCGGCCCGACGCTCGGCGGTTATCTGACGGACCTGTTCTCCTGGCACTGGCTGTTCCTCGTGAACATCGTGCCCGGGATCCTCGTGACGGTGTCCACCTATCTCCTGGTCGATTTCGACGAGCCCGATTTCGAGCTCTTCAAAAGCTTCGACTGGGCGGGCCTCGGCTTCATGGCGGCCTTCCTCGGCAGCCTCGAATTCGTGCTGGAGGAGGGGCCGACCAACGACTGGTTCCAGGACGAAGCGGTGCTGATCCTCACCATCGTCTGCGCCGTCGGCGCGGTGGGCTTCTTCTACCGGGCGTTCACCGCCAAGCAGCCGATCGTGGATCTGCGGGCCTTCGCCGACCGCAACTTCCTGGCGGGTTCCGCCTTCAGCTTCGTCATGGGCATCGGCCTGTACGGACTGACCTATCTGTATCCGGTTTATCTCGGCCGCATCAGAGGCTACTCGTCCCTGCAGATCGGCGAGACCATGTTCGTCACGGGCGCGGTCATGTTCTTGATGGCGCCGGTGGCCGGGATCCTGTCGCGCAAGATGGATCCGCGCGCCATGATGGGCATCGGTTTCGCGGCCTTCGCGTTCGGTACATGGATGATGAGCGGGCTCACCAAGGATTGGGATTTCTGGGAGCTGTTCCTGCCTCAGGTCTTCCGCGGCGTGGGTCTCATGATCTGCATGGTGCCCATCAACAACATCGCCCTCGGCACCTTGCCGCCCGACCGGATCAAGAATGCGTCCGGTCTCTACAACCTCACCCGCAACCTGGGCGGTGCGGTCGGCTTGGCGCTCATCAACACGATTCTCAACAGCCGCCTGGACCTTCATCTCCAGCGGCTGCGCGAGAGCGTGAACTGGGGCCGCTCGACCGCGGTCGAGGCGCTGAACGCCATGACCCTGAATTTTCAGGCTCTCGGCACCGATGCCGGCACGGCCGCGATCAAGACCCTGTCCAACATGCTTCGGCGCGAGGCAACGGTCATGTCCTTCGCGGATGTATTTCTGTTGCTGACCGTGCTGTTCCTGGGCCTGATCCTCGCCCTGCCGTTCATCGAGAAGCCGCGCGCGGCTCCTGCCGGAGGCGGGGGGCATTAGGTGTTCAGTTCTGGCATTGGTGGATCGGATTGAGCCTGAAGCGCTTGGCTCGGCATGAGGGGTCCTCGGACGATGTATGGTCTGCCGCCGGATCGGCAGATTGGCCCACCGCATAGTCGGCACCGCTGCATGTTTCAGGGCGTCCGAATCTTACGGCGGTTTGCCGCCGCACGACGAGCTCGAGATGCTTCTGTTGGACAACGAAGGACAAGGGCGAGGCGACGGAGTTGGTCCGGTCGCTGAGCGAGAGGGTCGTTCTTCTGACGCCGGAGGAGGGGGACCCGATGCGCAGCTGCAGGGCGCTCCGGCGGTGTTGTGAGGCTGTGCTTGCGGCGCTCTGGTGTTGGACCGCCGGCAGCTCTGTGGGGGTGAGGCGCGGGCGTCCGATCGGGCCCCTGATATGCCAAGCCCCTGACGCGGAGGCGTTCAGGGGGCTTTGGTGTGTTGGCTGCGGGGACCTGAAACCACCGACAATTTGAAGGGCGTCAATATTGTCTTCCTAGAAGGAGAAGAGGATCGATGAATCCTCTGAAGGAGAAACATCTTCCGTACATGTGCCAGTTTCAAGCCTCACATTGAGGAACGCAAACTCCACCTGCTCATTGACGCGCAGGCACGCTGTTGAGCAACAAGGTTCATCCGGGCGATCTTCACGACCGTGCAGGAGTGAGATGCTGCTGGCCTTACTATATTTCGCATCCTAATCCGGCGTTTCACCCACATATGCGAAGATAATATCTCACCAGCCTCTTGGGAGCGCCAAGACCGATCTATCAACCTCGGCATATATCGAGGGACTTCTCCCAAAAAGGAACGCGACTGCGGCTGCCACCCGGAATATGTCAATCAGCTGCGGTGTTTCCAACCCAGCGGTCGATCATTCAAGTGGACTGATGGCCCCTTCAGGAACGGTAGGTCCGGTAGGCTCTTCAGGAACGGTAGGTCCGGTAGGCTCTTCAGGAACGGTAGGTCCGGTAGGCCCACCAGGAACGATAACAATATCTCTCGGACGGTCGAGCTCAACTGCTATATCTCGCTCGGTAGGTCTATAAAGTGCATTCGGATATTTATAGAGGTGGTCACGGCTCGGGGGAACTGGGGGCGCTGTATACGACAGCTTTGACTGAGTTGCGACTATAGCCGACTGGCGCGCGAACTGACTGAGTTCTGAGGATACACATAGCC
Organism: Microvirga pakistanensis; assembly: GCF_004458765.1. Taxonomy (GTDB): domain Bacteria; phylum Pseudomonadota; class Alphaproteobacteria; order Rhizobiales; family Beijerinckiaceae; genus Microvirga; species Microvirga pakistanensis. The sequence goes on from NZ_SPJX01000267.1 coordinate 62,785, forward strand.
CGCCAACAGTTCTCCCCTCCGGACAGCTTGGCGATACCTGCGCCAGCACCGCGGCACTACACGCAGCACGGTCAATCGGGCGAAGGCAGCGCTCGGCGAACTGGGTCGTGGTAGGACCCGCTGGACGTGGCCCCTCAATAGCCGACCGCGTGACGGCGACCGCCTGCCCCGGCATGTTCAAGGTCGCGCAGCGCTGTGGTGTGCGGATCAGGCAGACGACGATCACGCCTTCTCGAAGTGCAACGGACGTGCGCTGTGAATCGACAAGCAGATCGAACGCGGTGCCGCGCACTCCGATAACGGCATGCGGCGTTCGAACTTGATAGGCGCTTGGCTGCGATGCACCGCTCACCCAGCGCAATGCTCCTGTTGCGATCCGAACCACCGCTTCGCGCGTGGTCCGGTCGGGATTGTAGACGAAGCGATCCAGGACAACGGATGCAGATGGTCCCAATGCGAGCCTGGTCTCGTCCAGAAACTGAAATTGTGCGGCGCTCTCGTTTGCGGTCCGAATATTCTCGTTTGAGAACACGCCGTCACCGGGATTGATAGCTCGCGTTCGCCCACCAAGTGCACCTGAGACGTTTCGATTGACCACGACAGCTGATCCGATGTTCCGCTGTGCTAGGGCAGGTCCTATGGCTGAGAGGAACAAGGAAACAAGAGCAAAATTGAGGATTATCCTGTGGCAATGTGCCTTGAGAACTGACATCTCTGAACGCCTCCGCCCTGAATTATTTACCAGTTTCTGCCGACACGCGGGTCTTCCAATTATAGGATCTCCGTCCCATCACCGGAGAGGCCTTAAGGGCAAGACCGTAAGGCTCAGAACCGCGCGGTTATCCCGGTGCTTGCCTGCCAACCGTGTCCTGATTGTTGTGGCAGAGCCTCGCCGCTGAAAAATTGGTCTACAAATGGCCCCTGAGCGCCTTCGCGCGTCCAGACGCGTTCCAATCGCGCATTCAAAGTGAATATGTCTGAAACCGCGAAGTTGGCGACTGCTCCAAGGCTCCATCTCCTTTTAGCGGGTACAAACTGCGACGTTGTCGGAAGATATGCATTTTCGTCGCGATAAAGAAAGCTAGCCGTTGGACCGGCGGTGAGATTTGAGGTAATTCGATACGCTCCGTCGAGACCTATTCTGTAGATGTTGCTGTTAGAATTGAGGTCTTCCCGAAGAAGTGGAGCGAGTGGCTGCCCTAGTTGGGGCTCGGAAACCTTATTGGGTGAAGTATGGCTCCATCCTAAGGTTAAAGTCATACTAAGATCCTCTGTCCAGAGGTAAGACAACCTTCCTTGCAACAAGAATCGATTGCCCAATTCGTAGTCAGGGTTGCCAATAACGAAGTCCCCCGGAATGTTAATGAGACTCGAACGAGAGGTTGTTTCGATTGTGTAACTCGTTGCAAGCTGGGCGAAGATGCGACCGCTCTGATAATTCAGCGAGCCACTCAGCGTAAATGTATTCCCGGGGTCGAATGAGCGTAAAAGTTCAGGGAAAAATGCATTCTCTATATCGTATTCCCCACGCCAGACATAACCGACGCTCGTATTCAGCACCAGACTCTCAGTAATGGGAATGTTTGCTCCAACAGTCGCTCCGTAGTTCCATCCTTCTCCAAACGTCGGCACATCGACATAGTCAGGATCCAGCCGCGCGCGTGACGAGTTCCCTTGAAGCGGTGTCTCGCCGGTCGGCAGATTCACATTCAGGGAGAGAAAAGGCTGGACCCCCGGGATGCCTAAATATGTGAACGTTCCGCCAGCCTGGGTATCCGTCGGACCAACATACTCGCCGCTGAAGAAGGGCGTTGTCTGGCGAGACCGAACGTACCCTCCTCGGGCAAACATCTCTACTTTAATGTCATCTACAGGCCGCCCGATCAACTGCGCCGCAAATGGGAGATAAAGCTGAGAGCCTTTTCCCGGTCTTCGTCCGGTGCCCGCTACGCGGGGATCAAAGCCGAAAGTATTCTTATAAGTAAAATATCTCACTTGGGAATCGAATAACATCTCCCATCGCTTGTCATCCGGCTGCTGATCCTGCGGAGTAACTGTTTCAGTCAAGTCGGCGGATAGAGCCGCCGTAACACTGAAAATCGTCAAACCTAATTGGGAAACAAACGTTCGGCGTAACACACACATCAAATGCATAGCGGCCTCCAACAACGATCGATTGTTGATCGGCCAAAATCCCAAATGCAATAATCACAATGTATATCACTACTTGAACATCAACGATGTTGCAGGCTCGCCACGGATCAAGACATTAAGTTTCGAGAAGGATATGGATCTATGCCATTTATAGACTTATGTTCCGTAGCCGCATGCCATAATTTCGACTTTGGCAACTGTCAGACAGCTCGGCAGCGGACACAGGTTCGACATTGCTGAAGCGCTCGCGAGGGTCATGGCGCTATGTGCTGATGCTGTGCGCCCGCACCTTGAAGTGAGACTTCGCGCGACAAGCAGCGGATGAACGCATCGGGCTCTTCATTGAGCGATTCACCTGGCGTTCGGGATCCTGAGGCGAACTCGAATCTTGTAGGTGCAGCGGAAATAAGTTAAGTTGAGACAAGTATTTCGGCTTGATTGTGCATTCCAGAGTGGAGGCACATGCCTGCCATATTCATAAGCCATTCGAGTGTTGACCGCGAAATTGCCGCGGAACTCAAACTGTGGCTCGAAGAACTAGGCTATGAATACGTCTTCCTTGATTTCGACCGCACAATCGGAATAGATCCCGGTGAAAACTGGGAGCGCCGGCTCTACGAGGAGATCGCGCGCTGCCATGCAGTAGTCGTCGTTCTCACGCCGAACTGGCATAGCTCGAAGTGGTGCTTCGCAGAGTACACGCAGGCTCGCGCTCTCGGGAAGCGTATTTTTCCGATTGCGGCAGGACCGGTTCATGAAGCATCGATTGCCCGGGATCTCCAAGAGATCGATTGGCGGGCGTGGAAATCCGGCGGACGCGAGCGCCTTGCCCAGAAAATCAGAGCAATCACGGATGAACTCGCACGAGGCTTCCGCTGGGATCCCGCCCGTCCTCCCTATCCAGGCATAAATGCATTTGAGAAGGAAGACGCGGCGATCTTTTTCGGCCGAGACGAGGAAACGCACGAGATCATAGAGAAGCTCGAGAGCCGTCGACTGCAGACCCGCGGGAGCTTCCTTCTCGTCCTTGGTTCCTCAGGCAGTGGGAAGTCATCGCTAATTAGGGCCGGCGTTGTCCCAGCACTCGAACGGGAGCGGGCGTCTTGGATTATCGTTCCGATTATCCGTCCTCAAGCGGAGCCCCTGACCGCCTTGGCAAAGGCTTTGGCGGAGGCCAACGGAAAACCTGAGAGCTGGCATCAGTGGAAGCAGCGCTTAACCGAAGAGCCACGCTCCGCCCTCAAGGAGTTCGCGGATGAGCTGCGGGTGGGGCGCCAGCGTGCTGCAACCCTGCTCCTGTGTATTGACCAGTTTGAAGAAATCATCTCCGTTCGGTCGACAGAAACGCATGCCTTCCTGGGAGCTCTTGCAGTCCTTACAGACCAAGAAGTCAATCTGCCCTTCCTGGTTGTCGCTACGTCCCGATCGGATGCACTGGATGAGCTCCTCGCGACGCCCGAGATTGCAGCCATCGGGCCCATGACCTATCCGCTGCGGCCGATGCCCCTTGATCGGGTGAGGCGCATCATCATAGGACCCGCAGCAGTCGCTTCGATCAACCTTGAAGAAGGATTGGTGGAGCGCATCCTTCGCGACGTACCCTCATCGGACGTCCTGCCGCTTCTCGCTTTCACACTACGCGAGCTGTATGACCATTCGAAGGGCCATCATCGTCATCTTACAATTGCCGACTATGAAATGCTCGGCGACGCTGGTGCCGGCTTCTCCCCTCTTGAGAACGCAGTGCGGCGCAGAGCTGAAGAAGTCATCGAGGCCGAGCGACCGTCAGAGGAAGAGTTGATCGCCTTGCGTCGCAGCTTCATCCCCGGTTTGGTTCGCCTGACCGCCGATGGGCATGCCCTTCGTGCAATCGCGCGTCTGGCTGATTGCCCCGCCGCCGCGCATCGCCTTCTGTTCGCCTTGGTTCAGAGCCGTCTTCTGACATTGAGCGACGAACATGGTGATGCGCGGATTGAGGTGGCGCATGAAGCACTTTTCCGAGCTTGGCCGAAGCTGACGAGCTGGATCACGGCGGAGCAGGAATTTCTCCTCGTCTACAAACAGGTCGAGGAGCAAATGAAGATCTGGGCCGTGGCACCTCAGGAACGAAAGGAGGAAGCGCTCCTGCAAGGTTATCTGCTCTCACGCGCGCGGCGGTTCCATGTCGACGGATCCAATCGGTTTGGTTCCTTAACGTCCTTTGTTTCCGCCAGTATTGCGCACGATGACGAAAAGCAGGCTCAACTAGTCGACGCGGGTAAGCGCGGAGGAATACTTGAGTCGATGGTGCGCCCTCCGGAGGAGGCCGTCCGTCAGCTCTTCGGCTCAGGCCGCGGCCTGAGGGAGCACGGAAAACTCGTGTCGGCACTCCAGGCATGGGGCGGCTCGATCACGCGGAAGTTGACCCTTATCCTGATTGTTGCGACCGGTCTCATAGGGTCAGCGACTGCGCTCAGGATCATTGATCCTTGGTTCATCGCAGACCTTCGAAATCGGACTTTCGATGTGTACCAACGACGTGCACCTCGCCCCTACGATGCCTTCAAGGTCCGGATCGTGGGCATTGATGATGCCTCGCTCGCTGCGTTCGGCCAGTGGCCCTGGCCTCGGATCCGGCTCGCCGACTTGACACAGCGCCTCGTTGAACTTGGCGCCTCTGTCATTGTTTTCGATGTGATCTTTCCTGAACCCGACCGGACTTCGCCCATCCATCAAGTCCGCAGCCTTGACTCCAGGGAGTTGAGTGAGCTGCATAAGATCTATGCGTTGTCCGGCAACCGGCTTGACCATGATGAGGCGTTCGCCGATGCAATCAGGAATGCGCCTGTCGTCCTCAGCTTTGCGACCTCCACTTTAGCGAATGGCCTACGGCCTCCGGTCAAATCCGGATGGGCATTGGTGGGCGTTGAACCTCAAACCTTCTTGGACCCCTTTGTCGGGGCCGTGACGAATATCCCGATCCTTGATCAAGCATCGAGTGGGGTCGGGAGCTGGAACGCAGTCGCAGATCAAGATGGGGTGATCCGCCGGATACCGATGCTGGTCTCCGATGGATCCAGAATCTATCCCAGTCTTGTTGCCGAGGCACTCCGCGTGGCGTTCAGCCAAAACACGGTTATGGTAAGGAGCGTTGGGGCCGCGCACCCCAAGCTCGACCAGATCCGGATCGGTGAGTTTCAAATTCCCTTGTCTGCGAGCGGCGATCTATGGCTGCGCTATGATCATGACCGCCAAGTTCGCTATGTGTCGGCCAAAGATGTGCTGAAACCAGTAGTGGAGGCGGATCTTCGTGCGCAAATCGAAGGCCATGTCGTTTTTGTCGGCGTCTCAGCTCCGGGCTTAGGCGGAGCTAGTATCACAGCGCTCGGAGAGACGGTTCCAGCTGTCTCGGTCCACGCTCAGGCCATGGAGCAGATCCTCGGAAAATCGTTCCTGGCTCGGCCTCATTGGGCTGACGATTTGGAGATCTGGGCTACAATTCTCCTCAGCATAGCGGTTGCCGCTCTGCTGTTTGGACTAAGCCCTCAATTGACGTTCCTCGTCGGAGCTCTAGCGGCTGCGATGGCGGTTGGGTCCTCTTGGTGGCTCTTCTACCAGCATGGCATTCTCCTCGATCCTGTTTTTCCGCTGCTGAGCTCTTTGATCGTGTACTTTGCTGTGACGGGTATTCTGTATATGGCCGCAGATCGGGAGAGGAAATTCATCAGGCAAGCGTTTGGGCGATACGTTGCGCCGGAGCTGTTGACGAAACTGGAGCGCTCTCCCTGCAGCATGAGACTGGGCGGCGAGGTACGTCCGATGACCATCATGTTCATGGAGGTGCACAACTTCACGCCGATCTGCGAGGCTCTCCCGGCTGCCGATCTCGTCGGCTTCATCAATCAACTCCTCTCTCCCATGTCGGACGCGATCCAGGCTGAGCACGGTACGATTGATCGGTATGTAGGAGACTCAATCGTGGCCTTCTGGAACGCGCCGCTCGACATCCCTGATCATGCCGCGCGGGCATGTCGCGCTGCGCTCCGGATGCAGGACATCATATCCCGGATGAATTCTGAAGATGCCTTCCGCTTCCGAGCACGGAACCAGCCCGATCTCCAGGTTAGGATTGGCGTTGGCATCAACACGGGGGATGCATGCGTCGGCAACATGGGATCTGACCGGCGCTTCAACTATTCGGCGATCGGAGAGGCCGTAGACGTGGCGACGCGGATTGGATCTTGCTGCAAGGGACTGGGTGCACAGCTTCTAATCTCGGAGGAGACGGCTCACGCAGCTCCGGGCTTTGCCGTCCTGGAGACTGGCGAGATCATGCTCCGAGGTGAGGCACGGCCGAGAAATCTCCTGGTGCTTTGTGGCGATGAGGCGACAGCATCCAGCCGCGAGTTCCACGAGCTTGCTGTAGTACACGAGCGTTTGCTTGAAGCCATTCGGCGCAGAGATAGCATCGGGGCCGCGGCTCTGCTGTCTGGATGTCGTTCCCGCGCGGGCGGGTCGCTTGCGAGCTTGTACAATCACCTTGAGAAGAAGATTTCAAATATAGAACAGGGTGTCATCGTCCAGGACGACCGAGTTCGCGTTTCGGGAATTACTGCGCTCCGGACCGGCGGGTAGATCGAGATTCTCGCCCGGCATCAAGAGATGAAAGCGCGGATCGCCCTGCCGCACGTTCAGCGCCGGAGGTGTTTTATCATGCCTTGGACCACGGAAAGCGCTTCGCAAGGTCGGCGTGGTGTGCTCCCGGGGCACGATCTTCTTTGGGGTGTGGGTTGTATTGGCGTGGTTGCACGGGCTTGCCCGCGCGGAAGCCCTGTGGGCGCATAGTTGCAGGGCGACTTAGCGCGCATCCTCGCTCGGTGCTCGACGGGCGCTGAACAATCAGAAGCGCTTAACGCTGTTGGAGCTAGTGGCTTTTCATTCTGTGTTGGATAAGGTGGGCCCAAACGCAACGAAGCCCTTGAGTTTGGTGTTCCTCAAGGGCTTTGCGGTTGCGTTCAGGGGGCTTTGGTGTGTTGGTTGCGGGGGACCTGAAACCACCGACAGTTGAAGGACAACCTGAGTAGGCGATGTAGCATCGTCTTAGCTAAATCATTGGGGCCATTGAGGTGACATGGGCGAAGTGGTCCAGCCGCTGTGTTAGTCTGACCGGCAAATTTCCTTGGGGGCTCAGAGAGGTTTGTCATGCGGAAGAAGGGGTTCTCGGTTGAGCGGATCGTGGCGATCCTCCCAGGCATGATCAAAGCGGGTGTTCCAGCCGGCTCCGGTACCGGAGCGCTTTGACCGAGAGTTCCCGAATGCGCTGATGCTGCGACTCCTGCAGCTTCGGGCGGCGGTCGAAGACGCGGCGCTCATGACGCCTTCGGTCGTCGAGCTGGAGCGGCACTACCGGAAACTGAAGGTTCCGGTGACGATCATCAGAGGCGCGGACGATCAGATTGCGGACGTGGGCCTTCAGTCCGAGCGCCTGCATCACAAACTGGCTGGCAGTGAGTTTATCCTCCTACCGGGACTAGGCCACATGGTGCATCACCGGGCTCCGGACGCAGTTGCCACAGCCATTGACGACAGGGGGCAGCGATCCGGCCCTGCGTGGGACCTAGGAGTGGGATAACCCCTTGTTGCCCTTAGTCTCGGCTGTCAGCAGCCAGCACGCAACCGACATCGCCGGCTCGGAGCGAGCACGCCAGAGGGGAGGTATGGGGAACCGTCACTTGAATTGGACATTAGCCCACTGTGCTTTCATCAACACACCAAACCGAGTGCAGCATTTCCGTTTTCCAGGACGTCCGAAACACTGCGCGGGATCGGAGGAGGCGCCATGTCTGACATCGTTGTAAAAAGCCCAATGCAATATCTCGATAGAGCTGCGTCAGCTCTCCGGGAAATTGGGATCATTCCTCCTCAAGCCATGGACGCTCCCATCAATGGCCTCCTGGAGAAGATCTCAGACCTAGATCAGGACCGGATTGTGATCATCGCCCGCACCCTGGGTCAGACCAGCGTCTTCAACGAAGTCGTCCGCGAGCAGACCCAGGCGATGGAGATCGGCGAGCGCTACCGTCAGATCACCGAGGCCTTCAACTCCATCCGCGACGACACGAAGAAGATGGTCGACCAGCTTGACGACCAGAAGATCGATTTTTTCGAACGGATCAACAATGTCTGGATGAAGCTCTCCCGCGGCGATGTCGCGGACCGATTCGATGAGATCAAAGAGATCTATCTCGACGTGACCCGCTCAACAAAGGATCAGATTGAGCGCGAGCAGATCATCCTCGATGCCTATCGTGACTTCCGCGGGGCTCTCAAGCATGCGGAGGTGATGGCCCTGGAGGTGCTCCGGGCCGCTGAGCAGAAGCTGGAGGCTGCTAAGGCGGATCTGCAGAGAGCGTCCGATGCCGTCATCAACTTCAAGGGCGCGGAAGTGGCCGAACGGGCCCGACTGGAGCTCGCCCGCGACGAGCGGCTCCGCCGCACCCAGGACGAGGAGAAGCGCTATCAGATCGCCAAGGACCTCTCGGACAACCTGACGGTCAGCTACAACACCTCAGAAGTAATCATGGCGCGTCTGATGCAGATGTCGAATGCCAAAGAGCGCGTTTACGCCCAAGCCGTGACCTTCTTCTCGACAAACGATTCCGTGTTCACGGCGCTGAAGGCCTCCTTCACCGGCATGTTCGGCCTGAACGAGTCAACCCAGACCCTGAACGAGATGAAGGAAGGCGTCTCGCGCAGCCTTGAGGTGCTTGCCGAGATCGGAGATCAGGTCGGCGAGGCTGCCGTGAAGGCTGGCTATGGCCCGACGATCCGGGCCGATGCGGTCAGGAAGCTCGTAGATTCCGTGATCACATTCCAGGAGCGCTCTCAGGAGATCATCGGCGAGATGCGCCGGCTCGCGACCCAGAACTCGGCCGAGATCCGCGACGCGGTCGAGGACGGCAAGCAGCGCATCGCTCGCCTCGTGGCCGAAGGACAGGCCCTGCCAGCCAATGGCTGAAATGGTTGCACAACCGCCCGCGAGCCCACCTGACAGACCATCTCAGAGTCTTGATGAGGTGATGCTCGCGATGGACGTGGTGGACACGCTCCGCCACCAGGAGAACCTTGTCAGCCGTGAGCTTGGCGAGGAGGATCGAGACGCCCAGCTTCTGCACCGGCTGCGCGAGATCTACAGCGGGCAAGGCATCGAGGTGCCCGATCGCATCCTCTTGGAAGGAGTGCGGGCACTCAAGGAGCAGCGTTTCGTCTACACCCCGCCGGGCCCGAGCTTTGCCCGCACCGTAGCGCGGGCCTGGGTGAACCGCGGCAACATCGGCCGTCGCCTCTTGTCTCTCTTGACGTTGCTGGCGTTTGGCTGGGGCGCGTACCACTTCGGCGTGGTCGAGCCGGCTCGCCAGCGGAAGGCGCAGGAGCAGGCCCAGGCTGAGCGAAACCAAATCGAATTGGCTGAGAGGCTGCCGGCCGCCCTGGAGCAGGGGCACGAGGACGTGCTACGGGAGGCGCAAGTGCCGGCAGCACGAGAAACGGCTGACCGAATCCTTGCGGACGGCAAGGCCGCGATCTCGCGTCGCGATGCCGAGGGTGCCCGGCAGGCCATCAACGATCTGGAGGTCCTGCGCGCGGACTTGCGGCGCGAATACGTCCTGCGCATCGTCTCCCGCCCGGGTGAGCCCACCGGCGTCTGGCGCGTGCCGCAGCGCAACCCCGCTGGCCGAAATTACTACCTGATCGTGGAGCCGGTCACTCCCGACGGGCGGATCCTCAGTCTGCCTGTTACCAGTGAGGAGAATGGCCGGACTGCGACGACGTCCAAGTGGGGCGTGCGCGTGGACGAGGCTACGGCCAGGCAGGTGGAGAGGGACAAGAATGACGATGGCATTGTGCAGCGCAATCGTCTGGGTGAGAAGCGTCGGGGCCAGCTTGACGTAAACTACCTGATGCCGGTTCTCGGCGGTGCGATCACACAATGGTAAGGCGATGATCTCAGGACGCCAGGCGCTCGCGCAGATCGAGCAGTTCATCGATAAGGCTCGCCAGCAGGAGGCGCAGTTCGAGCGAGCCTATGCCGCCGCGACCGAGGAGGTCGGTCGCCTGCGGATCCAACGCACGGAACGCTTCCGTGAACTGGCGCGGCTGAAGCTGGATGCGATCAAGCAGGACCAGGTTGTCGGCGAACTGGATGCTGCCGAACGCCAGGCCATGGATCTGCTCAACAGTCGCCAAGAGGCGCTGCGTCAGTTGACCGAGCGGCGCCGGCAGGCAGAGGAGCGTGTGCGCCAGGCAGAGGCAGGTCGGCAAACCGCAGTCGACGCCCTCGAGAGAACCTTGGCCGATGTCGAGACGATCCGCAAAAATGTCGAGGCCAAAGTCAGCATCAATACTGATTGGGTTACCGCCCGGGCTCGGGTGGCCGAACTCACCGGACACGCGCAGCAGGCGGAGAAGAAGGCCGCGCAGGCGGAAGCCGATCGGGACGAGAAGCGCCGTCCTTATGAGGACGATCCCTTGTTCATGTACCTGTGGAAGCGGAAGTTCGGTGCTGCCGCCTACCGGGCCAATTCCTTGACCCGCACCATGGATCGCCTTGTGGCGCGGGTCGTTGGCTATGACAAGGCGCGGGCTAATTTCGCCCTGCTCAACGAGATTCCTGAGCGGCTGCGCGAGCATTCCCGCTGGCTCATTGGGGAACTGAGGGAGGCGAGGGATAGGCTAACAGCCCTGGAACGCCAGGCACTCGTGGACGCGGGCATCGGGGCGGCCGAGGCCGCCGCCGCGAAGGCGCGGGATGCTGTGGCAGAGGCCGACGGCAGGCTCGCTGAGGCACGGGAGGCGCTCGTCACATTGGACCGCACTTACGACGCCTCGATCCTGGAGGGGGACGCCCCGTACCGCGAAGCCATCGAGGTTCTGGCTGCCGCTGATCAGCGCGAGAACCTCGACCAGCTCTACCGGGAAGCCCTGCGCACGCCGATACCGCGAGACGAGGAGATCGTCCGGCGCATTCAGGCGACGGACGATTTGATCAATCAGGCGCTGCGCCGGGCGGTGGACGCTCACCAGCGTCTCAAGGAGATTGCCCAGCGCCGTTCCGTGATCGAGCGCGAATGGGAGGAGCTTCGACACCAGGGCTATGACACCCCCTATGGCACGTTCGGCAACGAGGCCGCCTTAGGCAACGTGCTGGGTGGCGTCCTCACGGGTGCGATTGGCGGTGCGATCCTGGGACAGGTTCTGCGCGGCGGTTTCCATCATGGGCCGAGCCCGTGGGATTCCGGCTTCGGCGGTGGCCTGCCGATTCCGCCCCTGGACGGTTTTGGAACCGGCGGGTCTTTTGGTGGTGGAGACTTCAGGACAGGCGGGTCATTCTGATCGCATGTGATGAGTGGGCGGAGTGGTCCCGGTAGGCAACCTAAGTGACATTCACCAAACGAATCTGAGCGGAGGCATTTTGAATGACGGCTCCTGGCACGAGGTCGACCTTAACCGCATTTGCGCGGTGGGCGGACCTCTGCACGGTGTCGCTCTATGACCTTGTCTGACCCAGTGCAGTCCTCAGTATCAGGTGAGATGGAATTCATAAGCTAACAGATCACGGTCGTCCTCCGGATGAACAGAGGCTGGCTTTTCCTCTGCTGCTTTCCGGACCCTGAGAGCAGGACGTTACGGTCGGCTAACCTTTCCATGAGGAGTATTCTAGCCGCTGTACCAACACAGGATCAGCAGGAGTTGCCATAACTAATCCGCTGATCGATTTATCCAATCCCGAATCCTGGCGCCTGCTGAAGCAAGCTAGAAAACGCGGCTATCTCACCAAGATCGAGTTTGACCAGATGTTTGGGTCAGAGCTGCCGCCTGACCGCATGGTTGGTGAATCAAACCTTGCCGAACGGGACTTCTACGGACCTTTCCTGGCTATTCACAGGCCGACTTTTTGAAGGTTTTTCGGAAATCAAAAGCGCAAGCGCACCCTCCAAAAATGCAGAGAGGTCGAATCAGTGAGTCACTCGATCCGAAGAAATCGCCAGCTCAAAGGCTAGATATTATGCCCGCGGAGTCTTATATCGCTCGTGTCAGGTTCACCTGACTATGATCGTAGAGGCAAAGTGGAATAGGCGTTTAGGACGCGGGTTCGATTCCCGCCGCCTCCACCACAAACACATTGGCCATTAGGTACCGCAGAGTGGATCTGAGCACCTTGCTTATCGCTGTAGCTGGTGTGCTGTCTCGGTGTGTTTGTGATGGGGGCGACATGGGTTCGACTGGGCGCGATAAAGACTGGGCTGCGATTAGGCTGAGCTACGGCCTTAACAGTGCACATTCACAAATGCCAACGACAACGTTGACATGGGTGCGGTGCGCCTCGCGGCGTAACCATCCGGGGCTCGGGGTAGCCTAGCAACAGAAACGGCACCTTCGGGTGCCGTTCCCATTTCCAGCCTTTGGCCTTCTCGACTACCGCTGATTAAACAACAGAAAGACGAAAATTAGATGTCGGAGATTCAAGTGGGCGGATACATCCGGGTTCCCAAAGGGGCAATTGTCTATCCGACGGGTGACGGCGTCGAGGCTCCGTCCATGCGCGATCAGGTCGTGAGAGTCACCAATGTCTTTGACGTGGACGTGAAGAGCGCCAACTTCTATCTGCTTCTGCCAGACGATATGCGGTTGCGATACTTCGAAGCCAGCGGCGGCAAGCGCCCCATCGATCAGGATATTCTCGAGTTTACGGATCGTCTGACCAGGGGCGACTACCGGGCGGTGGAGTGGTCAAGCAAGTGGGCGCTAATCGCCGATGTTCAGCCTGCCGAGCCTCCCACTCGCGCCAAGGCGGCAGAAAAGACGGATAAGCCCGCAAAGAAGCCTCTCACGAAGCAGCAGCAGATGGTGACGGGTTCCGAGTGGCGCTTCACCCAAGATGCGGAGCTTCGATACAAAGTGCGCAACCCCGCCTATGCCAGCACGCGCGAGGACCTCGCGAGCGGCCTACGGCATCTGCCGTCCCATGAGCGGATGAAGGCCGTCGATGCCCGGTTGACCGAGCTTGGCGTCAAGGATTTTCTTGATGAGCCCTGGGGGCCTGTAAGGGCAGGCGAAACCTTCACCGTGCGCAGCAAACTGACCTCCGGCATCGGAGGCGGGCAGGACGTGCCGATGCTGTTCCGGGGCGAAAAGTTCACGCTGCCTTACGCCAGCCTCGAACCCTTCATCGAGTTGGTCACCATTCCATAGAACAGGATCAAGCTGCTTGTGGCCATGGGTGTCTTCTCTCAGCCTCAAGCAGCTGCTCGGCCCTGCGTATAAATTCGTTGCCGGGAAGACCTGGCTCGATTGGGCGGAGATAGGAGACCGAGATCGTTCCTGCACGCTTGTAAGGCTGACCCGGTCCCCAGAAGAGGCCTGAGTTCAAGGCCACCGGAAGAACCGCCCGGTCGAGCTTGGTATAGAGCAGTTCCACCCCGCGCTTGAATGCGATGGGCTCAGAGGCCGGCTTGCGAGTTCCCTCTGGGAAGATCAGCACGGAACGGCCTTGGTCCAGCGCCGCCCGGCTCTCGTCCACCATCTTGCGGACAGCCTTTGAGCCGCTCTCACGGTCGATCAGGATCATCGGCGACTTGCGCAGGAACCACGAGAAGACCGGGATCGTCAGCAGTTCCTGCTTCGCGACAATCGCCACATCCGGGAACAGGATTAGGAACGCCAGCGTCTCCCAGGTCGACTGGTGATTGGCGATGATCAAGCAGGGCTCGTCCGGGATGTTGTGTCGGTCCCGCTCAGCATAGGTCAGACCGACAAGCCATTTCAGTCCAATAAGAATGCCGCGCGCCCACAGCCGGGACGCCAGCCGGACGCCGCGCTCGGGGGAGCCGCATAGCCACAGGATCGCCAAGGCGGGCGCGAAGAGCCCGGTCCAGAGAGCCAAAAAGATATCAAAAAGTATTGAGCGAACGTGCTGCATTGGAGTTGAATGCTTCAGATGAATCGTTGCTTGATCAGGGGCAGAACTGGCTGGCACACGCGTGATGCCTCCTGTCCTTATTAGATACTAAGGACTGTTGATCGTAGTGCTGGCTCAAGCTGGATACGAAGTACGAAGGGGTACGAAGCAGCGCGTGGTAGATGCTGCGTCTTCTGTAAGCCCGGGATTGGTGCTTGGGCTCTGTTGCTCCAATTCTGCTAAACCTTCGCCTCAGTTGTCTCAGGCCTCGGTCCAGTATTGGGAGCAATCACTGGTCGACGCTGACCGGCAAAACGAGCCTTCGGCTTCGGAGCCGCAATCAATCCTTCCCGGATTGCCTGCTTACGGGCTGCTTTGCGGTTGCGCCGGACAGCTTCTGCCTTCTCCCGAGTCTTCCGCTCAGATGGCTTCTCGTAGGCTTTTCGCGCTTTCATTTCGCGGAAGATCCCTTCGCGCTGCATCTTCTTCTTGAGAACCCTTAGAGCTTGATCGACATTGTTGTCACGCACCAGAACCTGCAACGGATATCCTATCTATATGTTGGTGTGGGTTATTCCGCCGCAGCTTATGTTCGTCGGATCAGATAAACGAGAAGTTCAGAGCTAAAGGGCGAGGTGGTCCCAGCTTCGCTCTTCCGGACCGCTACTTTCGTGCTTTGCGGGCCGCGTAACGAGCATCGCGAGCAGCCTTGCGCTCCGCCTGAAGCCTCGCATCACTTGCCTCCTTCTCGGCGGCCATGCGCTTCTCCTGCTCTGCTCGTTCCGTTGCATGGGCTTCACGTTCAGCCGCAATGTGAGCATCCTCAGCAAGGCGCTTTGTCTCACGTTCAGCCATGCGTGCATCGCGCGCAGCGCTCATGGCTGCCCGAGCCACCCGGCGTTCAGCTACCGCCGGATCGTCGGGTCCTGGGCGCTGCCGGAACTTTGCCGCCATCGCCTGCTTCGCATTCTTGGCAGCATCGAGCCGTTCACTAAAATCCTGATGCTTCATTCCGCCTATTGAACTCAATTTGTCTACCTAATCTAACCTATGTCAGTTACCGGATGCGCCGGATGCTGGTGATATTACCGCCGGGCAAGGTGCCCTGCTCTTGCTGGGCTCGTGCGATCAGCCCGATTGTTCGGCTATCATTGGCATTTTCGGGATTGTCGATCCACAGATAAGCCCGACGAGCATCGTCATAGTTCACTACGAACATCACAGATTTCGCAGGGGCCGTTCTTCGAAACGTGTTCATTGATTCCTCACTCGCTCGGTATCGAATGACGAAGGTTCGGAAAGAAAAAGCCGCTCCATCCAGAAGCGGCTCCGTATGTAGGCGCTTATGGTTTGCGCCCAATCATCCTCAGGCCTTCTGGATCTTATCGACAGCCACCTTGCCGGAGCGGCGATCCTCAGCCGTGTCGAAAAAGATCTTCTGGCCTTCGAAGAGGCCGCGCATGCCGGCGCGCTCAAGAGCGGTCGCGTGGACAAAAACGTCCTTGCTGCCATCGTCCGGCTGGATGAAGCCGAAGCCCTTCATGTCGTTGTAGAATTTCACAGTGCCCATGATCATGGGGGTAACCTTTCGCGATTGATGCAGATGCACGTGAGCACAGGCGCGCAAAAGCGCGACCTCACCTCGGTTCGTCGATGTTTTGGAAAGAGAGCCCGAACGTGCGCCTGGCAGAGCCAAAAGCGATACGGCCCGATTGTCCGGCCAAAGTCGATAATAGAAATATGGGTATTTATTGGATTTCTACAAGGACATCTTTTTAACTTATGGGCAAAAATGGGCTGTTTTCCTTTGCAATCCGATGCACCGAGTTGCCTCAGGTGCAAACCGCAAGGGCCGCTCCATAATGGAGCGGCCCTTGTCCTAAAGTGGGTGATCGGAAGGCTTGATCAGGCCGTCTTCAGATTCCCGGCCGACTCCTTGCCTGTCCGGCGGTCGGTCTCGACATCGTAGGAGACCTTCTGACCTTCAACCAGACCATCCAGGCTGGCGCGCTCCAGTGCGCTCGCATGGACGAACACGTCCTTGCCGCCGGTGTCGGGCTGGGTGAAGACCTGATTCTTTGTTTCGTTATACCATTTGGTCGTGCCCGTCGCCGTGGTGAACTCCTTTCGCTAATTGTGATAGAGGCGAGCCGCGGCAATAATGCCCATCGGCTCAAGGGTATCGATGCTTGGGGAGGTCGTCCGTGCATGTGCACGGTGAGGCGCAGCAGTTCAGTCGTCGGCCAAATCTCGATATGATGACAACAAGATTACCACGCGGCCTTTACAAGGCACCGGCGGGCCCGCTGGATACCGACGTATGAGGCGACTAGCGCCGGCTCTGCAGGGTGCTTGATTGCTGAGCTGCATCCACCTGCGCCTGCCAGAGAGGAGAAGCGAATGTCTATTTCTGGAACGTTCCGGGAGTACGCTGAAGCTTTGCAATGAAACGGTGAGCAGACCGTCACACGGCCGTGCTTTGGGACGTCTTCGACCCGGTGCTGACGTTCACCATTCGAGACAATACGCGAAGCGTACAACTTGGTCGCGTAAGGAGCCTCGTTCCATGACGTTTCATTCTCGGAATTGCGCAGACGATCTTCATTGATTGAACTGCCTCGCGGGCCGGAACACCTAGCCGCAGGAGGCGTTCTCAGATAGGATCAGCTTAGCAATTAAGCGGAGAAGCTGCTCCTGGAGCTTTCAAACGGAGACACTTGCATGAGCAAACTCACAGCACTGATCAGCTTCCTTTTTCTGGCCGTATCGCCCACCTTGGCGCAAACCCCACCCGCTACGCCTGGCGCTCCTCCCGCCGGTGATGCCGGAGCCACCGCTGGTGGGATCATGGATTACTGGTGGATCATCCTGCTGGTGATCATTGTCATTGCGGCTGTCTGGTACTTCTCCCGCAGCCGCACTCGGGTGTAGGACAGCTAATCTTTCAGCGTAATAGAGCCTGAACAGGGACATGAACTTAGGCGTTGATCGGCGGACGTGTTGATGCTCATGACCGTCTCCTCAACAGGTACCCGGCCTTGTGCCGGGTTCTTTTCGACATGTGCCGTTTTCTGCAAAGCTATAAAGGCGCTTCTCTGGGACACACCGCAGACTGATCCGGTCACCTGATCCTGCAAACAAAAGGCCCCATTAAGGGGCCTTTTCCATTCAGCGTCCGAGCAGTTCAGTCGAACAACTCCTCGAGAAACGATTTTTTCGCTTCGGATGGCCATGTTGATGACCGCGTCCGTGTGGCTGCCAAAAGCCGCTCCTCGGGGTAGCGCGGGCGGGCGTGTGATCGGGCCTCTGATACGCCAAGCCCCCTGACGCGGGTTGCGTTCAGGGGGCTTTGGTGTGTTGGTTGCGGGGACATGAAACAACCGACGTTTGCGGTCGCAGCTTCTACCTAGGGCAGCCGTCCTAAACCCAGTAGGCGATTACACCGACGCATCGACTATGATCTTGCAGGCTTGGGAGACCTGGAATAACAGCCGGTCCTTGAGAGCCATCTCACCATGGATTGGCATCAGGCCCTTGGTTTATGGGCGTTCAGAAGACCGTACTGCATCGAACCTGTGCCATAGGCAATCCAGATGCGGACAAGGGTTAAGGCGAAGATGCGATTTCCTGCCTTGGAGTCCATCAGATAGCCTCGATACTTGGACTCAGTGAGGAGTTTTCTCATGAAGCGCCCCGCACAGATCGTCCAGGTGCGCCGGACCCGGGCACTGAGATCCTCGAAGCCATCGACGACAAACCCGCTCTTCGTCGCCCACTCGCGATAATCATCCATGCTGCCCATCCCGGGCAGGCGACCCTCTCGGCAGATAGGCTCCAGTAGATAGCGCTCCTCCCAGGGGCATGTTCTAGAGCGGGCGAGCCACGCATAAACGGCAATTCTTCCTCCCGGACGAAGGGTGCGATATGCTTCGTCGAAAAAGAGCTGCTTGTCCCGCATATGCTCAGAACTTTCGATTGCGACCACGCAATCGAATGAGCCCGCCTCAAAGGTATTCTCAAGCCAATCCTGATGCAGGAAAGTGAGAAGGGGGGACTTGGCTGCTCGCATTGCTGCGTGCTGCGCCTGCACGGCGGATATCGTCAGCCCGGTCACGGAGACGCTACGATTTCTTGCAAGCCACTCCGCAGTGGCGCCATAGCCGCAGCCAACGTCGCAGACATGATCGTTTGGCTGCAACATCAGGCTGTCAGCCAAGTACTCGATCAGCGCCTCCGCTGCCTCGGCTGAGGTTTCGCGGCCTGTAAACCAGAGACCGTGATGGACGTGATCTCCCCAGACCTCCCGATAGAACACGTCGAGATCGTTGTAATGTGCGGCCACGTCGGCGGCAGTCTGAGCCTTCCTCGGGATAATCATGGCCCAACGAGCACTCTTTGCACCACGCGATCCTGCAGGCGGGTTGAGGATGTGACGTGCCTCATGACTGAGGGCCAAGCTTGGCAGAAACGGAGAATGGCGCTCCGCCCGAAGGGATGGCGAGTAGCAGCGTAGAGGAGAGATGCAAGGCGGATTTGATGCTGTATGTCTGCCTTGAGCTGGCGGTGAAAAGTCGAGCTGGCCTGACCGAGCGTCAGATAGGTGGATGCCGCAAGACAGCCGCTGTGCAATGCGATCGCCATCCCGTCGCCGGTATAGGATGGGATCACGCCCGCTTGATCGCCGATCCGGAACAAGCCTTGCGGCTCGTCAGTTCGTGATGGATGAACGAAGCCGTAAGGAACACGAGAGATCGAAAGGGGGCGCTCAAAGAGCGGGACGGCACCTTCGAGCCGCTTTCTTAGGGCAGGCGTCTCCTCGGAAACGGTTCGAAGCAAGTCTGGCCAACTCCTGCCGACAGCTTTGAAGCGCCCCTGCGTGACAACCAAGCATAGGTTGGCGGTCCCTTCCTCGATCATCTGCAATCCGGCATAGCCGCCAGCAAAGAGAATGATCTCTACATGTCCGTCGAGGGTGCTCTGCTGGCGCTTGGCGAGACAGAAATGAGCCTTGAAGCCAACTAAGTCGTGTGTCGTTCCCGATGTGGGACGCTTGACGCCTCTGATGTCGTGCTTGCCGGTTGCGAGAAACAACGTCCGGGGGCGAAGGTCGCCCAGCTCGGCGCATCGAGCATGAATTCCTCGTTCGTCGAAAGAGATCGTTCTGACGGCACATCCCCTGACCACCTTGGCACCGCGTGAGGCGGCGAGGTTCAGCAGGACTTCATCCAGCTTCATGCGCGAAACGCCCCGCGCTGTGAAGGGCAGCTCGACCTCGGCAGAACGTTGTCCGCTGATCAACCGGACCGACTTGATGCGACTCGCGCCAAGGTCATCGAGGTCGATCCCCAGATGAGCGAGATAGGTCTGCGCCTCGATGCTCAGGAATTCGCCACAGACTTTATGCCTGGGCGCTATTTCCCGCTCGATCAGGAGAGTGGGGCAGCCCGCCCGTGCCAGCATGCAGGCCGCCACCGCGCCGGCCAGACCGCCGCCTGCGATAACAACCTCCTCCATGCGCTCGCCTCTCGTCATCGTAGCCGGCTCACGCACAGGCGGAACGGGACATACCAGCGAATGCTAACAGCATCAGGAGACACTCCCGCAGCTTGAACGATGCGCTCCCAATCTTCCCGCCGGAAGCTGCGGGCAATCGAGACGGGTCCGTCATGCTGAACAAAGCGATGCCAGCCGGCAAGCCGTGACAGGGCTCGAAACGCATGGAAGGGAACAGCATGCCGATGAAGATCCGCGATGAACCAGCCCCGCATCGATGTCCGCTCCATCCAAGCAACGAACTGAACGAGTTCCTCGTCCGAAAGGTGGTGCGTCGTCTGTGAGCTGACCACCATATCGACCGGGCGGTCAGGTTCGTACTCGAATATGTCACCCGTCCGGTAGTCGATCTCTACTCCCTTGGGAGTTGCCGCCTGGGCAATGGGTGCGCTCATGGGGTTGAGGTCGATGCCGACAAGATCGACCCGCCTCCCGCGCCGTTGGCTCCAGTCGTGGATGCGGCGCAGAAGATCGCCGTAGCCATATCCCACATCGACGATCGTCAGGGAGGCGTTCGGATCGACATGGCGGACGGCATGATCAAGCCACCTCAGAATCGGTCTGTGGGTGAGCGTGAGCGCATTGACCCGGGACAGATCCTGCAGGCAGGCGCGATAATCCTCGAGCCTCACGGGCTCGGTGTCCATGAGCTCGGTCTCGTCGCTACGCTGGGCGAAAGAACGGCTCATGATCCAAACTAACCGGCAATGTTGAAGCGGAACGTCTCCGCCGCCAGTCCTGGTCCAAACGCCATACCGAGGCCCTTCGAGGCAGGGGCTGCCTGCTGCAGGATACGTTGGAGGACAAACATGATTGTCGCCGAAGACATGTTGCCGAAGTCCCTCAGAACACTGCGGGACCACTTCAGGGCATCAGGAGCGAGATCAAATCCCTGTTCGACGGCATCAAGGATTGTTCGGCCGCCGGCATGGACGGCCCATAGATCGAACTCGTGTTGCTGCTGCCCCCACAGGATACCTTGATCATCGTTGCGCCCGGCCTCGTGGCTAAGGGCCCTGGCGATCCTCCGAGGAACCTCGCCTGAGAGGTTCATGACGAAGCCGGCCTCGCCGATTCTCCAGGTGATGAGATCGCGCGTATCTGGGATCGTCACGACGCGGAAGTCCTGTAGGGCGATCCCTTCTGACTCGGCAGAGACTAGGCAGGCGGCGCAGCCGTCACCAAAGAGCAGGGCGCTGAGGTTCTCCTCAAGGTCGGCGGTCTCCTGCAGGTGAAGAGTGCAGAGCTCCAAGTTCACCACCAGCACTTTGGCGGAAGGCTCGGAGCGCACGATGTGGTTTGCTGCCTTCAGGGCGTTCACGGCGGCCGCGCATCCCATGAACCCGATCATGGTTCGCTCAATCGAAGGGTTTAGCCTAAGACGCTCCGTCAGCTGCTGATCAAGCCCGGGCGCTGTAAAGCCCGTGCAGGAGGTCACCACCAGATGGGAGACGGCTCCTTTTTCGTCACCAAGCCCGAGAGCATCCACGGCCTTTTCGGCGAGGTCCACGGCATGGGTCTCGAAGCGAGCCATTCGCCGCGTGGTGTCAGCAAACTGCTCGGCCTGATAGAACCCTTCGTTGTCGAGGGCGGTGGTCGGGTCCTCGTGCGGCTTGAGCGTTGAATAGCGATGGTCGATTTCGGCTCTCTGTGCCATGCGGCGGAACAGCAGCTTGGCCTTGTGATCCGGCAGGCGTTGTTCAACAAAGTTGATGAAAGCCTTATGCACATCATGCTCGGGAACGGCCGTACCGATCCTGTTGATACACGCAATTGTCACGATGTTCCGCCTCATCGAATGATGCACTCGAAAGGGAACACGCAACGGCTCCAATATGTTCAGCGCGGATGACGGATTGCTTGATGCAAGAGAGTTAAGGACACGGCGAACCAGTGTGGGGTTCCGGAGCCAACATCTCATTGGTTCGCCAACAGGCCAGTGGGCACAGGAACCGGACAGCAGTGAGCCTGTCATGGTCGAATAACCTCTCCTGGAGCACTATCATGGCCGCTACAGATGCTCCTGCAATCTACATCACTGCTCTGCGCAACACACACGCGATGGAGCAGCAGGGCTCCAGCAGATGGAGCTCCAGGTCTCGCGCCTGGAGAGGTACCCTGAGTATGTATCTCTCCTGGACCGGCACATCGAAACCACCCGGGCCCAGTTGGAGCATCTCGAGCAGGCGCTGGGAGCGGCAGGTGAGGGCGTATCCGGCATCAAGGAAACCGTTACGGCAGTAGCTGGCACAGTTGGGGCCACCGTGCATGGCATGTTCCAGGATGAGACGCTCAAAAACCTCTATGCCGGGTATGCTTATCAACACGAGCAAATCGCCGCCTATCGCTCGTTGATCGCCATTGCGGAATCCGCCGGCGAGACGGCACACGCATCCGCCTTCCGTGTGTCGGTCCAGGAGGAGCAGGCCGCACGGGAGGTGGCCAGCATTATCGAGCCGGTGACCCGGCGTTATGTTGAACTCACGACAAGCGGGGAGAAGGCTGACGGTTAGGGAAGCTGCCGTTGGCAATCCATGATGCGGAGGGCTGCGGCTAAGACATTTTCATCAGGATAAGTACCGTCGGGACGCGGATTGCGTTGCGCCGACCAGAGAGAGGGGACCGAGCACCTCAAGAAATGCGCCAGAGAAGCAGCTGAACGCGTTAAACTCCCTGCTGCTGCCTTAGGTTGAACTTGGTTTGGAATGCTGTGCCGTTCCGATGGTTTCTGATCACACTGACGGACGATGCCAAGCGCCTTATGATGCTACGGCAGCTAATCATGTCTTTGAACGCAAGAAGCCTCCACTGCATGTCTGCATGGGGGCTTTGGTGTGTTGGTTGCGGGGACAGGATTTGAACCTGTGACCTTCAGGTTATGAGCCTGACGAGCTACCGGGCTGCTCCACCCCGCGCCATGCGGGCCAGGATTG
>NZ_SPJX01000117.1 GCF_004458765.1 Microvirga pakistanensis
GCCGAGCTTGAGGCGGGTGTCAAGAACAAAGACGGAACATTCTCCTGCTCCGGCCTCCTGCGGCTCCGTGCCTGCAGCCGCTTGGCTTGATCCGCCGGTTCCCACCTCCCGCCCGTCATGGCCGCGACACGCCCGGCCATGACGGGAGGTGGTCACGATGGGGAGCACGGGAGCAACGGTGGAATGCCGAGGGTGACGGTGTCCCGTCGTCCCCGGCGAGCCGAAGGCGAGGGAAGGGGATCCACTCCCATGCGCGGCGCTTTGGATTCCCTTCCCCTGCGAGGGCTTCGCCCTCTCCGGCCGGGAATGACACAGGTCCGTCGCTCCGGGCGGCAATGACAGGGGTGCGGGTGGCGATGATGGATGGGCAAGGAGGTGTCGAAATCCCAAGGCGATTGTATTTGGGGAGGCGGGTGCTTAGGGTGCGCCGCATTCGACACCAGCCCTCCGGTCCGTTCATGCGCTACTTCAACTCCGATGGCGTCAGCATCGCCTATATCGACGTTCCTCCCCACGAGGGGCAGGGCGAGCCGATCCTGCTCATCCACGGTTTCGCATCGAACCATGCCGTGAACTGGGTCAACACGCTCTGGGTGAAGACGCTGACACGCGAAGGATATCGCGTGATCGCGCTCGACAATCGCGGGCACGGGGAGAGCGAGAAGCTCTACGATCCCGAGGCCTACGATTCCTATCGCATGGCGGAGGATGCGCGCCGGCTGCTCGACCATCTCGGCATCGAGCGCGCGGACGTGATGGGCTATTCCATGGGCGCGCGCATCACGGCCCATATGGCGCTGGCCTCACCCGAACGCATGCGCTCCGCCATCCTCGGCGGCCTCGGCATTCATCTCGTCGACGGCGTCGGTCTTCCGCTCGGCATCGCGGACGCCATGGAGGTGCGCTCCCTCGACGAGCTGACCGACCCCATGCAGCGCATGTTCCGTGCCTTCGCCGAGCAGACCAGAAGCGACCTCAAGGCGCTGGCCGCCTGCATTCGCGGTTCGCGCCAGGCGCTCACGAAGGAGGAGGTGGCGTCGATCACGCTGCCGACGCTCGTCGCCGTCGGCACCAGCGACGACGTGGCGGGCTCGGGACCGGAGCTCGTGAAGCTGATGCCGAACGCCACCGCGCTCGACATTCCGGGCCGCGACCACAATCTCGCCGTGGGCGACAAGGTTCACAAGCAGGGGGTGCTGGAGTTTCTTGCCCGCAGGCCGTGAATGAAGCGTTGTGCCGTTCCCCCTCTCCGTTGACTTGGAGCTGTCTTCGACCATTTCCTCCCCCACAAGGAAATACGATGACACGACTCGACAGCGTCATACGGCGCCTGACGGCACAGCGCGATCTTCTGGATTGGGCGAGCCGCGAAATCTCTGCGCAGGGCCTCGTGCTCGAACTCGGCCTCGGCAACGGACGCACCTACGATCACTTACGAAGCCGCTTGCCGGGACGCGAGATCTACGTGTTCGAGCGCTCGCCCGCCGCTCATCCCGATTGCATTCCACCGGACGGCTATCTGATCGTCGGCGACATCTTCGAGACCCTGCCGCTCTTCACGGAGCGTTTCGGCGCGGGCTCGGCGGCGCTGATTCACAGCGACATCGGCACCGGCGACGAGGAGGCCAATCGCGCGCTCGCGAAACGCCTGTCGCCGCTGCTCGAAACACTCCTGCAACCGGGCGGCATGATCATCGCCGATCGCGCATTCGATTGTCCGTCCTGCACGGACATCTCGTCTCGGACCGGCGTGGCCGAGGGACGTTACTTCGTCTACCGGCGCTAACCGTTCAGCGTCCGGTGAAGACGGGCTTGCGCTTTTCGAGGAAGGCGGTGCGGCCTTCCACCGCGTCCGCGCTGTCGAAGCATTGGTCGGCGAGCGCCGCCGGATCGGCGCCGGGATGCGCGAGGCCCATGGCCGCGTCGATTGCGGCCTTCGCGGCGCGGATCGTGAGAGGCGCGTTACCGGCGATGTCCCGGGCGAGCGCGAGGGTGGTTTCCTCCAGGGCATCGTCTGGCACCACGCGCTGAACCACGCCGAGGCGCTGCGCTTCCTCGGCTCCGATGCGCCGCGCCGTATAGAACAGGTCCTTGGCCGCCGGCGCGCCGAGCGCGGCGGTCACCAGCCTCATGGCGCCCGGAGGGTAGCCGATCCCGAGCCGCGCGGCGGGAATGCCGAAGACGGCATTCTCGGAGGCGATGCGCAGATCGCAGGAGAGCGCGAGCCCGAAACCGCCGCCGAGGCAGAAGCCGCGGATCATGGCGATCACCGGTTTCGAGCAATGGGCCACGGCCCAGAAGGCGGCCTCGTTGATCGCCTCGTAGGCCCGCCCGCCCTCGGCATCGGCCCGCACCGTCTCGAACTCCGCGATGTCGGCGCCGGACGCAAAGGATTCCTGTCCTTCGCCCCGCAGCACGATCACGCGCACCCGCTCGTCCCGGTCCAGGCTCGCGACGAGGCCCGGCAGGGCTCTCCACATGTCGAGGTCGAGGGCATTGCGCTTGGCTGGATTGTGGATGGCGATGGTCGCGACGGGGCCGTCGACCGATGCGTTGAGCTTGGAGCTGCTCGGCGAAAAAGAGGCGTTCATGGCGTCCGGTGATCTATGGTAAGGGGCGGGAGCTTCTTATGTATGCTCTTTGGAGCTGGTGCCGGCAGGAGATTATCATGACGCAGACCCGCTTGAAGTCCGGGAACCCGGATTTTATCGCCGGCAAGGTCGACCCGATCTGGAACCGTCTCCGGTCCGAGGCCGAAGCCATCGTCCAGGACGAGCCTGCCCTGGCGGGGTTCGTGCTGAGCGCCATCCTGCATCAGCCGAGCCTGGAGGCGGCGGTGATCCACCGCGTCGCGTCGCGGCTCGGCCATGCGGCCCTGCCGGCCGACATCATCGAGCAGGTTTTCCTCGAGGCGGTGGAGCAGGACCGGAGCATCGGCCAGGCGTTCCGCGCCGATATCAGCGCCGTGCTCGACCGCGACCCGGTCGTGACCCGCGCCCTGGAGCCCGTGCTCTACTTCAAGGGCTTCCACGCCATTCAGACGCATCGGCTCGCCCATTGGCTCTGGAGCCACGGACGGCAGGATTTCGCGCTCTATCTCCAGAGCCGCTCCTCGGAGACGTTCCAGACCGATATCCATCCGGCCGCCCGGATCGGGCGCGGCATCTTCCTCGATCACGCCACGGGGCTGGTGGTCGGCGCGACCGCAATCATCGAGGACAACGTCTCCATGCTCCAGGACGTGACCCTCGGCGGCACCGGCAAGGAGCGGGGCGACCGCCACCCGAAGATCCGGCACGGCGTGCTGATCGGGGCCGGAGCCAAGATCCTGGGCAATATCGAAGTGGGCCATTGCGCGAGAATCGCCGCCGGCTCCGTGGTTCTCAAGCCCGTGCCCCACAATGCGACCGTGGCGGGCGTTCCGGCCAAGGTGGTGGGAACGGCCGGGTGCGAGGAGCCCGCCCGCGCCATGGACCACTTTCTCTCCGAGGCGGAGGGGATCTGACGGGGAGAAGGGGTTTTCGAGAACCCAACGTCGCTTGCCCGCGTTGGCCCGCCGTGGCAATGGCTGAAGCCGGAACAATGTGAGAAAGGACCTGTAGTGGACAAATCGGAGATGGCGAAAGTCGAGCGCTACCTGCGCCAGACCTTTGCGAACCACTCGATCCGGGTGGTCGGCCGCCCGAAGAAAACCGACTCGGCGGAAGTTTACATTGGTGAGGAATTCGTCGGCGTGCTCTTCGTCGACGACGAGGACGGCGACCGCTCCTTCAACTTCACCATGGCGATCCTCGATACGGATCTCGAGGACTGAGCGGCACCATTCGCGGCAGAATCCCCCGGGTTCTGCCGCTTTCATGTTGGACCCGGCGATGCCCGTCTATAGCCTCGACGATGTTGCTCCCGTCCTTCCCGAGGAGGGACGTTTCTGGATCGCTCCGGATGCCCATGTGATCGGCAAGGTGAGGCTCGGGGCCGACGTGGGCATCTGGTTCGGCGCCGTGCTGCGCGGCGACAATGAGCTGATCGACATCGGCCCGGGCAGCAACATCCAGGAAGGGGCGGTGCTCCATACGGATATGGGCGCGCCCCTCACCGTGGGCCCGGGCTGCACCATCGGGCACCGGGCCATCCTGCATGGCTGCACCATCGGCGAGAACTCGCTCATCGGCATGGGAGCCACCGTGCTCAACCATGCGCGCATCGGCCGGAACTGCCTCGTGGGGGCCAATGCGCTGGTCACGGAGGGCAAGGAATTTCCCGACAATTCCCTGATCGTCGGCGCCCCGGCCGAGGCGATCCGCGCGCTCGACGAGGCTGCGGTGGAGACGCTGCGCCTTTCGGCGCGGAACTATGTGGCGAACTGGAAGCGCTTCGCGAACGGAATGAGGCGGATCGACTGACCCGCCTCATGAGGAATCCGGAGAATGGGAGCCGGCCGTCCGTGTGCCGGCGTACTTCTAGCGATTCGCGGTGGTGGTCGGCGAGGTGGCAATGCCGCCCAGCGACACCCAGCCCACCTGATTCTGGCTTTCGCGCTTGATGTAGACGTAGCCGGTGCGGCTCCAGGGCAGAACCGACGAGGTCTTGTTGTCGAGCACGTAGTCGCCGCGATTGGTGCGCACCACGAGCACCGCATGGCCTTCGCCGAGCTCGTCGATCACGACGGTCATGCGCATGGCGCGGCGGGGCAGGCCGCTCTCGGCGAGAATGCGGCGCTTCAGGAGCTGGAAGTCCTCGCAGTCGCCGCGGCCGTCCTCGGCGAAGTCCCAGATGTCGACGACACCCCAATGGTCGGCGTCCGTCACCGCCTTGACGGTGGCGTTCACGCGCTGGTTGACCGACACGATCGTCTTCCAGACCTGGGGGGTCAGCTCGACCGTTTCAGGCTCGTTCACGTTGACGGCGCACTCGGCCGGATTGCTGTCGCAGAACTTGAGCCAAGCCATAAGCGGCTTGGCGGCGCCCATGCTCTCGATCGGGTTGCTGGCGACCGGAAGGGCAGCCAGGGTCTGGGCCTGGGTCGTGTGCCCGGCAAAAATCATGAGAAGCGAGGCGAGAGCTGCTTTGATGAACGTGTCGGAAACGGAAAATTTTTCGATCAATCCGCTGAACAAGCCGTTTTTGAAATATTCCTGCCGCATGCCCCACCAGCCGGTTAATGTTCTTTTAACCAAACTGACATGGTTGAATTTCGGGCTCAAGCGGAAAGTAAAAGGTGAGTTAACGCGTCGCGCCCGGATGCGGTTCCTTTATGGTTAACAAAAATGTGGAGGTTCCGGCGGCGTTGAGGAAAGCCTTCCTCATGCTCGGGGCAAGGTCAAGCTAAGCACTTGGTTTTGCTTGCACAGCAGGCCAAAGACAGGGCTTAAGTGGAAGGATCGCCGCCGCTGCCAGCCCGATTCCCCTCATGCTGCCAGCCCATGAAAAAGTTGTCCATGACCTTGCGCCAGCCCCGTGTTCGCGAACCCGTCTTCAATCTGCCCGTGGTCGTGACCGCCAGCATTCTCGCTCTGGTGGCGTTTCATGCCTTCCGCATGGTCTTCCTGTCCGAAGAGGCCGACTTCCAGACGGTGATCGACTGGGCGGTGATTCCCGCCCGCTGGTCCGTGGCCTATGGCGGCGTCGAGAGCCGGGAGATCGTAAGGATGCTCCAGGAGGGCGCGTCGGAGGATTCCCTGGAGCCGATCGCGGCCTTCGCCCAGTACGTCCTCGGCGACGGCGAGGGGCGACCCTGGACGGCGCTGACCTACGCGCTGCTTCACGGCTCCTGGACCCATGTGCTCATCAACGGCATCTGGCTCGCGGCCTTCGGCACGCCGATCGCCCGGCGCTGCGGGGCGGGGCGGTTCCTCCTGCTTTCCGCCCTCTCGGCCGTCGGCGGCGCGGTGCTCTACGTGGCCATGAACCCGATGCAGGTGTTTCCGCTGGTCGGTGCCTCGGGGGCGGTGTCCGGCCTCATGGCGGCCGCGGCCTGGTTCATGTTCGCGCCCGCGACCTGGCATTGGGAAGGACGCCTCACCGAACCCCATGAGAGGCCCCGTCAGGGTCTTGGCGACCTCGTCCGCAACCGGCCGTTCCTGATCTTTCTGGGAGTCTGGTTCGCCACCAACTACCTGTTCGCCTTCGCCCAGCCCATCGGCGTCGGCGAGGGCACCATCGCCTGGGAGGCGCATGTGGGCGGCTTCCTTGTGGGGCTTGTCGTTTTTCCCTGGATCGATCCTCTGCCGGCTCAAGGACGCCGCCTCTCGGCTTGAAAGCGCCTTGGTTTGAGCCGATCATCCTTCCAACTGACGCAAGGTGATTTCCCGTACGCGGGAGATCGCTCGTCTCAGCCAGCGCGTGCGAAGGCGCCGTGGTCTTCGCTCCGCCCAACGGGAGGGAAAACATGAATGTCGATCAGATCCTTTCGCTGAAAGGACGCAATGTCGTCTCCATCGAAGCCGACCGCTCCTTGAGCGAGGCGGCCCGGATCCTCTCCGAGCGGAGGATCGGTGCTCTCGTCGTGATCGATGGCAGGCAGCCGGTCGCGGGCATTCTCTCCGAGCGGGACATCGTGCGGGCCGTTGCCACGCAGGGCGCGCAGGCCCTGGGCGAGCCGGTGTCGCGCTTCATGACCGGACAGGTCGTTACCTGCTCGGGCCGGAGTTCCGTCAACGAGCTGATGGAACTGATGACGCAGCAGAAGTTCCGGCACGTTCCCGTCGTCGAGGCGGGGCAGCTCGTCGGCATCATCTCCATCGGCGACGTGGTGAAGCAGCGCGTCGGCGAGATCGAGGCGGAGAGCCAGGCGATCAAGGAATACATCGCCACCGCCTGACCGGGGACCGATCAGGTCTCCTGCGTTTCCTGAAGCAGCTCCAGGACATCCGGCAGGGCGCGCTCCGTGGCCTGCCGTCCCAGGGCGATGCATTCCTGAGCGCGGTGGAACTCGAACAGGCCCATCTTCGCGAGCTTCGGCGCGATCATCACGTCGGGCGGATCGCCCGCGAGGCGCGAGCGGGCGATGCGATCCTGGGTGATGTTGAAGGCGTCGACCATCACGGTGGCCATGCCCGGGGCATTCGGCTTGCGGATCCTGTCGGCGCGCGCTCCCGAGAAGAGAGCCCATTTGCGGGGCGCTTCCTCGATCACCTCTTCGATCTCCTTCTGGTCGCTCGTCTCGGTGTCGTAGGACTGGATCACCGTTCCCCGCACGCGCACCTCGCCGTTGAGGTTCACGCAGAGCACGAGATCCGCCCCCAGGGCCCGGGCGGCCGTGATCGGGATGGGGTTCACCAGCGCCCCGTCCATGAGCCAGCGCCCGCCCACGAGAACGGGGTCGAACACGCCCGGAAGGGCATAGGACGCCCGCATCGCCTGGACGAGGGGCCCCCGCGTCAGCCAGATTTCGTGGCCGCTCGTGAGCTCGGTGGCGATGGTGCAGAACTTGATCGGGAGGGTCTCGACCCGACGGTCCACGAGATCCTGGTCGAGGAGCCGCTGCAGGCGGCCGCCCGCGATCAGGCCCGCACCGCTGAAGTGGAAATCGAGCAGGCCCATGACCCGGCGCTTGGTCAGCGACAGGGCGAAGGCCTCGAGCTCGTCGAGCTTGCCTGCGGCGTAGCAGCCGCCGACCACCGCTCCGATGGAGCATCCGGCGATCACGTCCGGGACGATGCCCGCCTCCTCGAGAACCCGCAGCACCCCGATATGGGACCAGCCCCGCGCCGCGCCGCCGCCGAGCGCCAGGCCGATCCTCACCTTCGCACGCGGGGCGCGCTCCGCCGGCTGCCTGATCTCCTCGACACCCCCGCCGCCCCCTGCTCCGGCACTGCGCCGGGCAATTCCGTCCCACAACATCGCTCAACTCCAAGGCCACTCGTCTCATCCTCGCGCCAGGGTCGTGACGGCCGGATGAATGCTGCCCTCTAGTTTCACTTAGGTCGCGTTGCCGAAAACTGAACAGTAGAGGGGCGCAGGGCCCGGTGCGACAAGATGATGATGGTGACCGAGAACAGGATCAGCACGCCCAGCATCGCGCGCAGGCCGAACAGGTCGCCGCCGAATCCGATCATCGGCGGGCCCAGGAGGTAGCCCCCATAGCCGAGGGTCGCGACCATCGCGACGCCCGCGCTCGGCGCGACGCCGGGGATCTGGGCGGCCGTGCTGAAGAGAACCGGCACGAGGTTGGCGAGGCCGAAGCCCACCAGGGCAAATCCGATCGTGGCCGGAATCGGTTGCGGCACAAGGATCGCGAGGGCCAATCCGGAGGCCGCCAGGATGCCGCCGAGCTGCACCGTTCGCGGGCGGCCGAGCGCACGCACGACCGCATCACCCAGGAAGCGGCAGATGGTCATGGCCAGGGAGAAGGCGGCGAAACCCGTGACCGCCGCCTGCAGGTCCGCGCCGGCCACGGTCTGCAGATAGATGGCCGACCAGTCGACCATGGCGCCTTCGACGATGAAGCAGAACATCGCCAGCACGGCGACGACCGCGACGGGGCCGCGGGGCCAGGCGAAGCCATGGCCCTCCCTGTCCCGGGCCCGTTTCGGATCCTCCATCATCCCGAAGGCGGCGGCGAGAAAGAGCGCGCCCAGGCCGAGGCAGGCCACCAGCAGGGTCTCGAAAATCGACAGCCCGAAGCCGATCAGCAGCCCGGAGAGGGCCGCGCCCGCCAGGCCGCCGAGGCTGAAAAAGGCGTGGAACGAGGACATGATCGCCGAGCCCCAGGCTTTCTCCACCACGGTGGCATTGGTGTTCATGGAGATGTCCAGGGTGCCGTTGCAGGCGCCGGCCAGGAGCGAGGCGGCGATGAAAAGGCCCAGGGACGGCGCGAGCCCGATCAGGAGGAGGGTGACCGTGAAGGCGAAGGCGGCCGCGATGGTCGCAAGCCGGCTGCCGACGATGGTGACCGCCCAGCCGACGATGGGCATGAGCGCCACCGCGCCGATGGAGAAGGCGAGCAGCCCGAGGCTGAGCTGTCCGTCTGAGAGGCCGAGGGCAGCCTTGAACCGAGGCAGCTGGGCCGCCCAGATTCCGATGCCGAAGCCATTGCCGAAGAAAGTCGCGCTGGCGGCTGCGCGGGCCGGAAGAAGATCGCGTCGTGTCATGCCCTGGCTTTTAACGCCCAGGAGCTGATTTGGAACCCGCCGAAGGCGGATGGCAGACTCGCATTCGTGCGAGGGTGGCCCTCAGGCCTCCACGAGGCCCGGCTTTCCGTCCGCCATGTCGACCCTGCGGTAGAAGCAGGAGCGGCGCCCCGTGTGACAGCAGCCGCCGTCGCCCGCCACGTTCACCTTGAGCCACAGGGCGTCCTGGTCGCAATCGATCCGGATCTCGACGACGGTCTGGATCTGTCCGCTCGTGGCGCCCTTGTGCCAGAGCTCCCCGCGCGAGCGCGACCAATACCAGGCCTCGCCGGTCTCGAGGGTCCTGGCGAGAGCCTCCGCGTTCATGTGCGCGACCATCAGCAGGTCGCCGGTTGCCGCGTCCGTCGTGACGCAGGTGACGAGCCCGTCCGCGTTGAAGCGCGGGGTGAGGGCGGTGCCTTCCTCGAGATCGGCCTTGGGGCCGGGGGGCGGGAAGGAGCTGGAGCAGGACGCGCACATGGAAGTCTCTGGGGGGAGGTGAGGGGTCGCCTCAAGCCTTACCGTGTCTCACGAGCGTGAGGAAGCGGACCTGCTCGGTGGGGTCCTCCTTGAAGACGCCGGTGAACTGCGTCGTGAGCGTCATGGCGCCGGCCTTCTGCACCCCACGCATGGACATGCACATGTGCTCCGCCTCGATCATCACCGCCACGCCCCGGGGTTCGAGCGCCTGCTCCATGGCCGTCGCGATCTGCGACGTCATGGTCTCCTGGGTCTGGAGGCGGCGGGCATAGACCTCCACCAGGCGCGCGAGCTTGGACAATCCCACCACGCCCTTCGTCGGGTAATAGGCGATGTGCGCCATGCCGTAGAACGGCACCATGTGGTGCTCGCAATGGGAATAGAAGGGGATGTCGCGCACGAGGACGATGTCGTCGTAGCCTTCGACTTCGGCGAAGATCTTGTTCAGGACGTCCTTCGGGTCGTCCGCGTAGCCGGAATAGAATTCCTTGAAGGCCTTTGCCACGCGCTTTGGGGTTTCGAGCAGACCTTCCCGCTGCGGATCGTCGCCCGCCCAGCGGATCAGGGTGCGCACGGCGGCTTCGGCTTCCTCTCGGGACGGACGTTCTTTGGACTTGTCGGCGGCTGGAATCAGGCGCGGAGACAGGGACTTAACCACATCACTCACGTGGAGCCTCTTTCTTGATTTGGAAACATCTGGAAGCAGGGGTACTTCCGGCGTTCGCACTCCCGTCTCCCGTCTTAAGCCAACACGCAGCCCCGTCGCGGAGTTCGGTCATGATCCCTATATATGCATATATGTGTGCGGAGCACATTCCCAATCGGAAGCCTCATACACTGGAATGCTAAACGATATCTACAGCCGCCGCATCCTCGAGCTTGCGGCTAATATTCCCTGTCTCGGACGGTTGCCCGAGCCGGACGCGTCGGCGACGGCGCGCTCCAAGCTTTGCGGCTCGACCGTGACAGTTGACATAAAGCTCGATGACGGGGTCGTGACGGCCTTCGCTCACGACGTGAAGGCCTGTGCCCTGGGCCAGGCCTCCTCCGCCATCATGGGCCGGCACGTGATCGGCTCGACGGCCGAGGAGCTGCGGCAGGTGCGGGAGGCGGCGACCCGCCTGCTCAAGGCCGGGGGCGTGCCGCCGCAGGGCAAGTGGGAGGACCTCAAGGTCCTCGAACCCCTGCGGGAGTACAAGGCCCGCCATGCGTCGATTCTTCTCACCTTCGATGCGGTGGTGGACGCCCTCGATCAGATCGAGGCGCGCCGGGCCCGGGGCGAGGCGTGATGCAAAGCCCGGTCCAGCGGGCGGCCCATTGGGCGATCCGGGGCTATCAGCTCAGCCTCTCCGGCCTCGTCGGCCGCCAGTGCCGGCATCTGCCGTCCTGCTCCGAGTACACGGACGAGGCGATCCAGAAGCACGGCTTCTGGGCCGGAGGCTGGATGGGCTTCGCCCGCATCTGCCGCTGCGGCCCCTTCGGCACGCACGGGATCGACCTGGTTCCCGAAACATTGCCCGACGGCTCGGGCTGGTATAAGCCCTGGGCCTATGGTCGCTGGCGAGGCGTGAACGCGCCGGAAAACACCTCTGCGATCACCTGCGACTCGGTCGAACCCGGCGGCGACTGATCCTGGCCATTCCAACAAACCGCCGGCCCCCGCTTACCTGCTCCGTTGGCAGGAGTGAGCCAGGAGACAGAACGACGATGATCACCCTGACATTTCCCGACGGCGCCCAGCGCCAATATGCCCCCGGCACCACCGGCCGCGAGATCGTGGAGGGCATTGCCAAGTCCTTGGCCAAGCGCACGGTTGCGATGGCGCTCGACGGCACGGTGACCGACCTCGCCGACCCCATCGCCCGGGACGCCAAGATCGAATTCCTCAACCGGGAGGATCCGCGCGCGCTGGAGCTGATCCGGCACGATTGCGCGCACGTGCTCGCGGAAGCGGTGCAGGAGCTTTTTCCGGGCACGCAGGTGACCATCGGTCCGGTGATCGAGAACGGCTTCTATTACGACTTCGCCCGCAACGAGCCCTTCACCCCGGAGGACTTCCCGGCCATCGAGGCGAAGATGCGCGAGATCATCGCGCGCGACAAACCCTTCACGAAGGAGGTGTGGAGCCGCGACAAGGCCCGCCAGGTCTTCAAGGAGAAGGGCGAGACCTACAAGGTCGAGCTCGTCGACGCGATCCCCGAGGGCCAGGATCTCAAGATCTATTTCCAGGGCGACTGGTTCGATCTCTGCCGTGGTCCGCACATGACCTCCACGGGCAAGATCGGCAACGCCTTCAAGCTCATGAAGGTGGCGGGCGCCTACTGGCGGGGTGATTCGAACAACGCGATGCTCACCCGCATCTACGCCACCGCCTGGGCCTCCCAGGAAGACCTCGACACCTATATCCGGCAGCTCGAGGAGGCCGAGAAGCGCGACCACCGCCGCCTGGGCCGCGAGATGGACCTGTTCCACTTCCAGGAGGAGGGGCCAGGCGTCGTCTTCTGGCACCCGAAGGGCTGGACGGTGTTCCAGGAGCTGATCTCCTACATGCGCCGCCGCCTGAAGGGCACTTATCAGGAAGTGAACGCTCCGCAGATCCTCGACAAGGCCCTGTGGGAGACCTCGGGCCACTGGGGCTGGTATCGCGAGAACATGTTCGCGACACAGACCGAGGACGATCGTGTCTTCGCCATCAAGCCGATGAACTGCCCGGGCCACGTGCAGATCTTCAAGCACGGCCTCAAGTCGTATCGGGACCTGC
This sequence comes from Microvirga pakistanensis, assembly GCF_004458765.1. Lineage (GTDB taxonomy): Bacteria > Pseudomonadota > Alphaproteobacteria > Rhizobiales > Beijerinckiaceae > Microvirga > Microvirga pakistanensis. Next base: position 12,352 of record NZ_SPJX01000117.1, read on the forward strand.
CGCTGCGCCTCGCCGAGTTCGGCAACGTGCACCGCTACGAGCCGTCGGGCGCGCTGCACGGGCTCATGCGCGTGCGCGGCTTCACGCAGGACGACGCGCACATCTTCTGCACGGAGGATCAGCTCGCCGAGGAATGCCTGAAGATCAACGACCTGATCCTGTCGACCTACGCCGATTTCGGCTTCGACGAGATCGTCGTGAAGCTCTCGACGAGGCCCGAGAAGCGCGTCGGCACGGACGAGATGTGGGATCACGCCGAAGAGGTGATGACCCGCGTTCTCAAGCAGATCGAGGAGCAATCGGGCGGGCGCATCAAGACTGCGATCAACCCCGGCGAGGGCGCGTTCTACGGGCCGAAATTCGAGTACGTGCTGCGCGACGCCATCGGCCGCGACTGGCAATGCGGCACCACGCAGGTGGACTTCAACCTGCCGGAGCGGTTCGGCGCGTTCTACGTCGACCAGGACGGCCAGAAGAAGACCCCCGTCATGGTGCACCGCGCGATCTGCGGCTCCATGGAGCGCTTCACCGGCATCCTGATCGAGCACTTCGCCGGTCACTTCCCGCTCTGGCTCGCGCCCGTGCAGGCGGTCGTCGCCACCATCACGTCCGAGGGCGACGAATACGCCATGGAGGTGGTGAGGGCCGCCGAAGCCGCGGGCCTGCGCGTCGAGGCCGATCTTCGCAACGAGAAGATCAACTACAAGGTCCGCGAGCATTCCCTGGTGAAGGTGCCGGTGCTGCTCGTGGTCGGCCGCAAGGAGGCGGCCGAGCGCACCGTGTCGATCCGCCGCTTGGGAAGCCCCAACCAGCAGACCATGTCCCTCGACGACGCCTTGAAGGCGCTCGCGGCGGAGGCCGTCACACCGGACCGCAGGAGCGCCGCCAAGGCCGTGTCGGAGCCGGAAGGCCACGCCACGCTCGACGGCCATCACGTGGTCGCCCGCACGGTGGCGTAAGAAACGATTGGTTCGATGACGAAGGCGGCGCTTCTCAAAGGCAGGCGCCGCCTTTTTGTTTGACGCCCTTTCCCTCCCCCTTGTGGGGAGGGGCAGGGGTGGTGCGACCAGGTGAAAGCCTTACGAGTGCAGCGCGGTTTCACCTCTCCTGCCCAAGAGAGGGATGTGCTGGAGCAGCCTTCATGCTGTCTGGAAATCGCGCAGCGCCCTGGCTTTCCCAACCCCGCCCTCGATCCCTCCCCGCAAGGGGGAGGGAAGATCCGTTCGCTCTCAGCGGATAGAGCCGTTTGTCACGTCGTCTGCCGCTGACGCCCGCTCGCGCGGCCGCCGGGCGCCGTTCCGGTGGTGGTGCCGGCGGTGCCGCTGCCGGGATTGCCGCTCATCGCGACAGCGTCGCCGGCCTCCGTGCCGGTCGCGTGCTCGCCCTGCCGCTGGCCGACGCGCAGGTTGTTCTGCACATGCGTGACGCCCGACACGGATTCGGCGATGTCCTCGGCCCAGCGCTTCTCGTTCCGGTCGCGCACGGTGCCCGTGAGGGTGACCTCGCGGTTCTGGACCGTCACCTCGATCTCCGACGCATCGACGCGCACATCGTCGCCGAGGCGCTCGCTCACGTCCTCGCGGATGCGGTCGTCCGAGCGCTGGTAGTTGCGAGGCCCGCGGCCGCGATGATCCTCGCGGCGCACTTCACCGCGGCTTGCCGTGGCGTCGTTGCCGAAGCGGGTGTTGCCGGGCCCCATGCCGTAATTGCTGTGATCGCGCCGCTCGTTCACGAGGCTCCAGGTGCGCTCGCGATCCTGCATGCGGCGGTCGTCCTCGCTGCTGTCGTCGCCGGGGCGCGCACGCTCGCCCGTGATGGTGGAGGCGCCATAGCGCTTCGGGCGATAGCCGCGCCCGGCGGAGCCAGGGCCGGCGTATTCGTCGCCGTAGCTCTGATAGCCGTCGCCCCCGAAGCCGCCCTGCATTCGTGCGTTGCGCGCGCCTTCCTGGCCCGGATAGCCGAAGCTGCCGAAGGCCGCGCGCACGTCGTCCTCCTCGCGGAAGCGGAACTGGTCGCGCCCGCCGCGGGCCTGGTCGGCCTGCCCCCGAGAACCGCCCTCACGGTAGTCATGTGGGCGATGGCGCCAATCGTCGCCCTCCTGCCCCAGACGCCGCTCCAGCTCCCGCCGCTCGTCGCCGCTCAGCCGGGCCTGCCCGCCGCTGCGGGTCTGGTCGGCGCGGGCCGATGTCGGCGTGCCCGTGCGGTCGGGCTCCGACGGCGTCGAGATGCGGCGCAGGGCGCGGGACGCATCGCCCTCGCTGTCGGTCGCGAGATCGCCCAGGGCGACGATGCCGACGAGGTGCTTGTCGTGATCGACCACGGGCAGGCGGCGGATCTGGTGATCGCTCATCAACTGCACGATGTGGCCGACATCGTCGTCGTCGAAGCACCACCACACATTGTCCGACATGACGTCGCGCACACGGGTCGTGTCGGGCGGCAGGCCTGCCGCCGTTGCCCGGACGGTGATGTCCCGGTCGGTGATCATGCCGCGCAGGCGACGCCCGTCGCAGACGGGCAGCACGCCGACATTCATCTCGTCCATCAGCCGCGCGGCTTCCTGGATGGTCTTGTCGGGCGAGACCACGCGCACGTTGCGGGTCATGATGTCTGAAATCTTCATGAGCTTCATCCCTCGCAAGGTCGCGCCCCGGCATGGAAACCGGGAGCGGAATCGGCGCGATGCGCGAGACCTTCGAGCGCATGCCCGGCGCGACCGAATGTGCCCGGTCAATGCCGCGAGGGTGAAAAAGGTTCAGGGATTGGGGGTCACGAGAACTTCGATGTCCCGGTCGAGACCGCTCTCGACCTTGAAGTCCTTCGTGTAGACCTTGCCTTCGTGACGGGCGATCAGAACGTATTCGCCTTCCGCGAGCGTCACGGACGGGAACGCCCCGATGGCTTCGCGGATCACGTCGCCGCCGGGGGTCAGCACGCTGAAGGCCGTTCCGGCGAAAGCCTCGCCGCCCGCCGAGGCCACGAGCTTGAGCGTCACGGTGGCGGCGCGGTGGTTGAGGGTCGCTTCCGTCACCTTGCCGGCCTCCACCTTCAGGTCGCTGCGCATGATGGCGTTGGCGTCCCCGAAGGTGGACACCACGTGGTAGGTGCCCTCCGGCAGGCGGATGATTTCGTTCGGCTTGGCGTTGGCGATGACGAGCTTGCCTTCCGAGTTCTGGGCCTCGGGCACGTAGACCGCGAAGGTCACGCGGCCGAGCGGAATCGGGGTCTCGCCGACGGCGCCTTTGAGCCTGAGCGCGCCCGCGCTGACCACGAGGCGCTCGTTCAGGTTGCCGGACTGGACGCTGATGCGCTTCGAGGCGCTGGCGAAGCCATAGGTCACGTGCACGATGTAGTTGCCCGGCGCCAGAATGAAGCTCGGCGCGGGGCTGCTGGAGCGGGCGACGATGGTCGGCTGGGAACTGTCGCCGCGATCCTCGAAAACGCGCCAGACCAGGCCGGAGCGGATCGGCTCGTTGCTCCCCGAGAAGACGGCGCCCGTGCCGACCGAGACCTGCTTCAGGGCGACCGGAGGCGGAGGGGTCTGGGAGAGCGAGGGCACGCCGGGGGACGACGGCTGGCCGAAGGGCTGAGGCGGCACGCCGAGGGGCTGGGTCAGGCTCTGGGCCGAAGCGGCAGAGGCCGTCAGACACGCCAGAAGGCCGAGGGTCGAAAGGCGAGGGGTCAGGAACGTGATCATCAAACCAATTCGAAAATCCCGCTACCGCACCGGAGCGGCGATAGCGGTCTGGATCGGCGCATCCTCGGTTTCCACGAGATCGGAAGCCGCTGCAACCAAATTCTCGAAGGAGAGAGGCCGGAAGGTGAATTCGACGCGATGCGTGCCTGCCGGCACCTCCACGCCACGGAACAGCAGATTGGCGCGAAGCACCGGCCGGCGCGCGCCGTCGACCCGGGCCTCCCAGCCCGGATAATAGATGTCGTGCAGCACGAGGACGCCGTGCTCCGCGGTCTCGACCTCCAGGGTGACGNCAGGGGCGTAACGGGCCGTGAGCAGGGGCATGCTCTCCTGGTCGATCAGCGCTTCCGTCTCGCGGTCGAAATCGGGCAATTCGTCGGCCCCGACCACCGCCTCCGAATCCACCGCCTGCACGTGATGGGCCATGTAGGCGCGCCGTCCTTTGGTGTTGAGGCGGTAGATCCACATCTTGCCGGTTCCGTAGACCACCTCCGCATCCGCCAGGCGGGGAAAATGGCGGGGCAGCTTCTGGACCGGGCGGTCGAGGACCAGGTAGTCGAGCCCGAGCAGGCCCGCGAGCTCGCATTCGTAGCCCCGGAACGACGCCGGGAACCGGCGCAGGTTCGGGTCCTCGGCATTCTCTCCGGGCCCGATGGCGCGCTCGTAATCGGCGAGCCGCAGGGGATTGTAGCCGATGATGTCCTCGATCTCGAGAACCATGGAGGCATTCTGCCAGGAGCCCGCCAGCCCAAGGATCTCCACGCGGGGATATTCCCCCTGCTTGTGGCGCTCCGCGAGCTCGCGCTTGAGGATCTGAAGGCCCTGCAGCTGCTCCGGCGGCAGCTTGGTGAACACGGTGTAGCGCTCGGCCGGTTCGGCATTGAGCGCCGAGGCCGCATGGCGGCCGATGAGCTCGGCACCGGTGAGAACTACGAGAGCGGCGGCGAGGGCCTCCCGCCGATAGGCGCTGCCACCCAGGCCGGCCACGAGCCCCATGACGAGGGCCGCCGCGAGCAGACCGCCTCCGGCCTCCGCCAGGGAGGAGGAGACATGGCCGCCCTTGACCGCGAAGGCGACGCCGCTGGCGATGGCGGCGATCACGAGCGCGACCGCGAGCGCCGGCAGCGCGACCCGGAGCCGGCCGAGGGCGGCCCTGCTCCAGCTCGGCATTCCCTCGACCGTGTAGCGATGGACGAGATAACCCGACGAGAAGGCCAGCGCGATGTTGAGCAGGAAGGTGGCGTCCGCCGGGCGGCGATAGAGGTTCACGCCCGGCATATGATCGAAGATCGCCTCGAAGCCGGGGCTGTAGCGGCCGAGCGCGTAGAACAGCGCCAGCAAGCCGACCCCCAGGAAGAAGCGGAACTCGCGCGCGAAAAGCCTGCCGCCGGCGATTCCGTGCCAGAGGAGGAACAGGGCCGGGATCGTGCCGATGAACAGGTAGTTCGTGGCCCGGTCCGTCCAGGTGCCTTCGGCGAGGCTGTGCCAGTCCGGGCCCCAGTAATCGTAGGTCCAGCGCAGCGAGCCGAAGATGTTGGCGAACAGGATCGTGGCAAGGCTTTCCGGGGGCAGGGAGCCCATGGCGGCGACGCCATAGCCGAAGGAGGGCCGCGTCGAGGTGGCGAGGAACTGCATCGTCAGGACGACGGGAACCGCCAGCAGCGCGCCGCCGATCACGGCCATGCCGGCGAGAAGCGCGATCCGCGAGCGCAGATATGCCAGCGGCCGGGGGGCCGACCAGATCCGATGCGCAGCCGCGCCGACCAGGGTCAGGGCGCACAGGAAAGCGACCTGATCGCGCCCGATCACCATCACGGTGGCGGTGACGGCGAAGAGCGCGCCGTAGCGGTAGGAGCGCCGGTCCAGGGCCTCTTCGAGAAGCCAGAGGGCCAGGGGGAAGAAGCCGTAGCTGAGGATCATGCCCGTATGCTGCAGGCGGGCGCTGGCCGACCCGCCGAGCATGAACACGATCGCGGCCGCCACCGCGCCCGACCAATGCCAGCCGCGCCTCCGGAAGAGGGGGATGAAGGCGAGCGCGCCGGGGAGGAAATGGGCGAAGACCGCCAGGTCGAACAGCTCCATGGACGGCTCGGGCGCGAGCCAGCCGAACAGGAGCATGGTGGGCGTGAACAGCAGCGATTGCGGATCGGCCGCCGAGGGGTGGCCGCCGAAATGATAGGGGTTCCAGAGAGGCAGCTCGCCGTTCGAGAGCGCCGCTCCGAGATAGCGCAGGGTGGGGTAGAACTGGTTCTTGGAATCCCACGGCACCACGGAGCCGGTCAGCGGCCAAATGGCGGCCGCCAGGGCCCAGGCCGTCAGGATGAGGCCGAGGGCCAGAAGCACCTGGCGCCTGGACCAGGCCAGGGGCGAGATGGGACCGTCGGATCCGGGCAAGGATGTCTGCATGCGTTTCAAGCGGCGCTGCGCGCAGGCGAGACCTTCATCCTGGGCGAGCCACCCGGGCCTGCCACCGGACGGAAAGCTGCTTGGCGTATCACCGCACTCCCCCTATACATCCGTCGCCGCTTGTGACCTGCAACGGGTCGCGTCCTGGAACGCCCGTGTTCTCAACCGCAGCAAGACGGCAAGACCAAGGCAGGCCTCAACCGTCCGCGCGGCTCGCCAGGGGCGTTCGCGGACATTGTTCCATATTATTCAGGTTGGATGAAGATCCCATGAATGACAGCCTTTCCCGCCTTCTGAGCCGCCGTTCCGTGCCGCCGCGCTGGCTGGGAGAGCCGGGGCCGAGTGCCCAGGAGATCGACACCCTGCTGACCGCCGCCGCCCGGGTGCCGGACCATGGCAAGCTGGTGCCCTGGCGCTTCATCCTGATCGAGGGCGAGGCTCGCGGGCGGCTGGGCGAGGTGCTCGTCAGGGCGTTCCAGGCGGACAACCCGGACGCCGACGCGGACAAGATCGCGGCCGAACGGGAGCGGTTCTCGCAGGCTCCGCTCGTCGTGGCGGTGGTGTCCCGCGTCGTGCCCCACGTGAAGATCCCCGAATGGGAGCAGGTGCTGTCCGCCGGAGCCGTGTGCATGAACCTGCTGAATGCGGCGACGGCCCTGGGCTACGGCGCCTCCTGGCTGTCGGGCTGGGCCTGCTTCGACCGCCGCGTGCTCGACGCGCTGGGGCTGGCGCCGAACGAGCGCATCGCGGGCTTCGTCCATATCGGCACCGCCCGGGAGAAACCCACCGACCGCGACCGCCCGAACCTCGCCGACATCGTGACGCGGTTTTGACGCCATGTTCTATGAGACGTCGACCAACGCTCACGGCCTGCCGCACGACCCCTTCAAGGCCCTCGTGACGCCCCGCCCGATCGGCTGGATCACGGCCATGAGCCAGAAGGGCGAGATCAATCTCTCGCCCTATTCCTTCTTCAACGCGGTCTCCGAGCGCCCACCGATGGTGGCGTTCTCCTCGGCGGGCAGGAAGGATGCGCTCACCTTCATCGAGGAAACGAAGGAATTCGTCTGCAACCTCGCCACCTACGACCTGCGCGAGCCGATGAACGCGACCTCGGCCGTTCTGTCGCGTGGCGAGAACGAGATGGAGCATGCGGGCCTCGAAGCCGCGCCCTCGCGTCTCGTGAAGCCGCCGCGCGTGGCGAAGGCTCTCGCAGCGCTCGAATGCAGGTGGCTGCAGACCGTGCCGCTGGCGCCGCTCGGCGGGGGCGATCCGTCCTATCATCTGGTGATCGGCCAGGTGGTCGGGATCCATATCGACGACCGGTACATTGTGGACGGATTGGTCGACACGGCGGCGATGCGCCCGATCGCCCGCTCGGGCTACCGCGACTACTTCGTCGCGACGCCGGAGACGAGGTTCGCGATGACGCGGCCGGGCGGTTAGAGCTGCCCAGCCCGCCTCAGGAGCCGCTCCGCCCGCACGAGATGCGGGCGGTCGAGCATCTCCCCGTTGACTCCGACGACGCCTGCGCCCGGATTGGCCCGGAAGGCCTCGATGACCGCCTGCGCCCGAGCCACGGCCTCGGGGGAGGGCGTGAAGGCCTCGTTGATCACCGGCACCTGCGCCGGATGGATCGCCATCTTGGCCACGAAGCCGTCGCGGCGGGCAGCGCGGCACTCCGCGGCCAAGCCCTCCATGTCGCGGAAATTCGTGAAGACGGAATCGATGGCGTCGATGCCCGCCGCGGCCGCGCCGAACAGCGTGAGCGAACGGGCGAGGCGATAGGGATCGGTGTAGGCGCCCCCCTGGTCGCGGTTGGTTTCCGCGCCGAGATCGGCGGAGAGATCCTCGCCGCCCCAGGTGAGCCCCATGAGCCGGTGGCTCGCGCCGCCATAGGTGCCGAGCGCGAAGATTCCGGCGGCGTTTTCCGTCGCGATGGCCAGAATGCGGGTCATCCCGTCGCCGAGGCCGAACTCCGCTTCGCGCACGGCGAGCTTCGCGCCCAGATGCGCCACATCCGCGCCGCCCACGCTCTTCGGCAGAACGATTCCGTCGGGCGCGGCCGTCATGACCCCGTCGAGGTCGGCATCGATCAGGCCCGTCGTGAGCCCGTTCACGCGCACGAAGAGGCGCGGGCGCTCAGGCTCGGCGCGATGTTCCGCGATGAAGCCCGCCGTGACGCGCCGCGCTTCCTGCTTTGCAGTCAGATCGACGGAATCCTCCAGGTCGATGAGCAGGACATCGGCTCCCGAGGCGAGCGCCTTCTCGAGCTTCTTCGGGCTGTCGCCGGGAACGAACAGAAGCGAGCGCATCAGGCGTTCCTCTTGCGCATGAAGGCTTGGCGGCGGCATTCCGCCACGAGGGTGCCGTCCTGCTTGTAGGCCCGGTGGATGAACTCGACGATGCCCGCGTTCGGCCGCGATTTCGATTCGCGCTTGTCGGCGATCTCCGTCGTCGCGCTGACGGTGTCGCCCTCGAAGAGCGGCGCGGGAAACCTCACGTCGGTCATGCCGAGATTGGCGATGGTCGTGCCCACCGTCGTGTCGTTGACGGAGATGCCGATCATCAATCCGAGGGTGAACAGGGAGTTCATGAGCGGCTGGCCCCATTCCGTCTCGGTGGCGCAGAAATGCGCGTCGATGTGGAGCGGCTGCGGGTTCAGCGTCATGTTGGAGAACAGCATGTTGTCCATCTGCGTCACCGTGCGGGTCAGACGGTGCCTGATGACGGCGCCGACCACGAAATCCTCGAAATAGAGGCCGCCGCGCGGGTGCCTGTTCTCGTCGTTCATTGCCATCGTCCTCCTTGTGCCGGCAGGGGCATGTTGCTCATGCCTCTTCGAAATCAATAGCCGAACTGCTCCCGCAGAATGCGCTCATCCAGGCTGTGCCCGGGATCGTGCAGCATCACGAGATCGACGCTCCTGTCCATGGATACGTGCACCCGGGACACGTTGCGGAACTCCGTGTGGTCGGCCACGGCGCTCACCGGGCGGTTCTCGGGTTCGAGAACCTCGATCTCGATCCTGGCGTAGTCCGGCAGCAGCGCGCCGCGCCAGCGGCGGGGGCGGAAGGCGGAGATCGGCGTCAGCGCCAGGAGAGGCGAGTTCAGCGGAAGGATCGGCCCGCCGACCGACAGGTTGTAGGCGGTCGACCCGGCCGGGGTGGCGACGAGAATGCCGTCGGCAATCAATTCGGTGATGCGCACGCGGCTATCGATGCTCACGCGCAGTTTCCCCGCCTGGTAGGTCTGGCGCAGCATCGAGACCTCGTTGATGGCGCGGGCCGTGTGCGCCACGCCATGGATGTCCCAGGCGACCATGAGAAGCGGGTGAACGACGCTGCGCTCCGCGCTCTCCAGGCGCTCGAAGAGGTCGTCTGCCCGGAACTCGTTCATCAGGAAGCCGACCGTGCCCTTGTTCATGCCGTAGATGGGTTTGGACGTGCCCATGGTGGCGTGGAGCGTCTGTAGCATCAGGCCGTCGCCGCCCAGAGCCACGATCACGTCCGCATCCTCGGGGGCGACGTGCTCGTACCCGTTCATCAAAGCCTGGAGCGCACTCTGCGCGTCAGGCGCGGCGCTGGCCACGAAAGCAATCTTGTTGAACCGACGGGCCATGCCCAGATACCCTCGCCGCTCCTGAACGGAGCTCGGACGCACAGGCATACCATGGAACGCCCACTTCTCGTCTATACGACCTTTCCCGATGTGGACACCGCTCTCGCGATCGGGGAAAGCCTGGTTCGCGATGGACTGATCGCCTGCATCAACGTTCTGCCGGGGATGCGCTCGGTCTATGCCTGGAAGGGAGCCGTCGAGCGCGGCGAGGAGGCGGTCGGGATTCTCAAGACCCGCAGGAGCCTTCAGAAGCGGGTTCACGAGGCCCTGAAGGACCGGCATCCCTACGAGACGCCGGCGATCTTCTTCATCGAACCCTCAGAGGCCGATACGGCCACCCTGGACTGGCTCGTCGCGGAGACGCCGGGCGGCTAGGGCTGTTTCCACCTGCGTGGAGCCAGACCCGCCCGGCGAAGGCCTCAGACGGCCGGGTTCCACTGGACGGGCACGAAGCGATAGCCGGTGCCCTCCTTGGCGATATGGCCGGTGGCCGGGAAGGGCGCGTGATAGAACGCGACCTGCGCCCGCTCGGAGGCCGCCATGTCGAGCATGCGGCGGCGGGTGGCGCGCGCCTGGTCCGCGTCCATGTCGAAGACGGCCGACCATTCCGGATGGCGCACGAACAGGGCCGGATGATTCGTGATATCCGACATGACCATCAGCTTGCCGGAGCCCGAGGAGAGCATATAGGCCGTGTGGCCCGGCGTATGGCCGGGAGCGGCGATGCTCGTGAGGCCGGGCACGATCTCCTTGTCCGCCGCATAGCGCTTGACGGTCTGAGCCATGGGGCCGAACACCCGGCGCACGCCCTGGAAAGCCCCCTTCATCCCCTCGGGGGCCTGGTTCATGCGGGCATCGTCCATCCAGAAGGCCCACTCGGCTTCCGGCACCATGATCTCCGCGTTGGCGAACACGGCCGTGCCGTCTTTCAGGCGAAGGCCGTTGATGTGGTCCCCGTGGAAATGGCTGATCACCACCGTGTCGACCTGCGCGGGATCGAAGCCGGCGGCGCGGAAATTCTCCATCCACCGGCCGGAGGTCGGCGCGCCCATGTCGCCGTTGCCCGTATCGATGAGGGTCAGCCGGTCGCCCTGGCTCAGGACGAGGGTGTTGAAGGTGATCGGCAGGGCGTCGGACGGCAGGAAGGCCTCCTGCATGGCCGCCTGAACGTCCTTGAGTTCGGCGTTGCTGACGAATCCCTCCAGGGGGCGGCGCGCGAAGCCGTCGTTGATGGCCGTCACTTCGATGTCGCCGACCTTGTAGCGGTAGAAGCCGGGGGCTTGGCGCGACCCTGCCGTGGTGGGCGACGCGGAGGCACTGGGCGTCGCGGTGTTGGTCTGGGCCAAGGCGGCGGATCCTCCGACAGGAGCGGCGGCAAGGGCGGTACCGGCCAGAACGGTACGGCGTGTGATGGTCATCTGTGTCCTCCCGAGATCGACGCCATGAGCCTAGAACGGCCAAGCTCCCGGGCAAGGGAGCGGCCCTTCACATCTCAGCGAGCGGGACGGGGCGCTCACGAGCGCTGCGAGGTCAGGTGATGCAGGGCGATGCCGCTGGTCGTGGCGACGTTCAGCGAATCGAAGCCGCTGCTCATGGGGATGGACACGGTGCGGGTGCGGGCGAGCAGATCCGCGGGCAGGCCGGGACCTTCGGCCCCGAGCAGGAGCGCCATGCGGCGCGTGGGCTTGACCTGCGAAAGAAGCTCCCTTCCGGAGGGGGACAAGGCGAGAATGTCGAAGGAGGCCGCCGCGAGAGCCTGCACCATGGCATCGGCGGACGCGGCCCGGGTGAAGGGCACCACGAGAACGCCTCCGACGGAGACGCGAACCGCCTTCCGGTAGAGCGGGTCGCAGCTCTCCGGATCGAGCAGCACGCCCTGCGCTCCGAAGGCGGCGGCGTTGCGGAAGATGCCTCCCACATTGTCGTGGTTCGCCAGTCCGACGAGGCCGACCACGAGGGCGTCCTGGGGCAACCCGGCCAGGAAGTCCTCCACGGGTGGGAGCGGCGCGCGGCGGGCGATCGCCAGAACCCCGCGATGGATCGGAAACCCCACGATGGCATCCATGACCCGGCGGTTGGCGGTGTAGACCGGCACGTCCCGGGGCAGGGCCTGGAGGGCGTCGCCCAGGCCCTCCAGGCGATTCTCGGCCAGCAGACAGGACTCGATCTCGAAGCGTCGCTGCTTCAGCAGCACCCGCAGGACGACCTCGCCCTCGGCGACGAAGCGATGCTGGCGTCCCACCAGGTCCCGCTCGCGCACGGCGCGATAGGGTTCGATCCGCGGATCGTCGGGGTCGGCAATGGCGATCGGCATGGCTGTCCTTCACGTCCGGCACGCTCTGGCGGCCCGCCTTGTCCTATGGCAGCGACCGGGGCGGAACAACGACTTTCGCTCCCGGTTAGCCTTCCAAGGATCGGCAGGGTCGCATGGCGCGGCCTGCATCGAGGAGATTGAGGATGTTCGATATTGCAGACGGATGGGTTTGGGCCCTCGTGATCGTAGGCGGGCCGCTGCTGATGGGCCTCTTCATGCTCGTCTTCGCCAATCGCCGCAACAAGCTGAACCGGGTCGAGCGCGAGGCGTCGGAGCAGGGCGCGCACGAGAACTGGGGCAAGGAAAGGGTCCGTTGACGATCCAGGCGAACTTGCGAGGCTTCGCGGTAGTCTTCTAAAGGCGGCCGGTCATAACCAGGAGCAACGTGAACAGGCTGACGAGCATGAAACTGCTGCTTGGCCCGTAGTCCCAGCTCCGGCTGTAGGGCCAGGTTGGAAGGGCACCGACCGCGAGCAGGAGAGTGATGATCAGCAGGGCGGATCCGATGCCGACATGCATGTCACTGTTCTCTCGGCATGTGTCCCGTCGCCCCGCCTTCACTTGGCAGGATCGAGAATCCCGCCCTCTCGTGACAGTGAGATGACAGAACGCGGCATCGCGGCCGATGCTGGGTCCGGTGGCAGGCGAAACTATGCCTCGGGTGCGCTCGCCTCGGGGAGCGCTTCACCATCCACCCGCTTCCTGCGGGAGCGCTTCACAGGGGGCTTCGGGCCGTCCGCTGAGGTGTCGGAGCGGGAAGGCGTCTGTTCAGCGCGGCGTGCTTTCTTCTTGGTGGGCGAGAGGGCCTGCTCGATGGCCTTGGCATCCTTTTTCAGGGTCTTCACGCCCAGCCGAACGGACTTGAGGAACTCTTCCGCGCCGGAGGCGGGCTCGCTCTGAGCAATGATCTTGAGAAGCGTTTTCTCGAGCTTCTTACCTCTCCTGACGGCTTTCTCGGTATCTGCAAGCCGGCCTTGAAGGTTGGTCTGTCGATCTGTGGCCACAGCCATTGTCTCCTGTGATCTGGCGGCCGCTCGATAGCAGGTGCCACAAACCCGTTACAGTGAAGTTTTGATGACGGTTTGATGACAGGCCGCAAGGGCTGTGACCGTTTGGGTCCAGTGACGCTCTCGGCTCAGGCTGCTCGTTCCTCGTTCCGTGCTCATGATCCTCTCCTCGGCTCCGGGGATGCCGCTACCCTTCTGGAGGAGGCCTCTGGCTGACCGGTCGAGATGATGCGCCTATGGCGGCGCCGGACCGGCCGCTCGGGCCATGGCTCCATCCGCCATCCTGTTAAGGTTGTCGTGACGAGATGGCTCTAGTATCATCGCACCGTCTCGTCCCGGGCGCATGATGCGGCCATGTTCTCCGTTTCCGCCTGCCCCCGATATGATGCGGGTGATGGCGCTCCAGGACAAACCTCATGCAGGTCAACCCCACCCTGGCTCAAGGCCTTCAGGTCCTGACGGCCCTCACGTCCGATCGGCTTGCCTCGTCACCCAAATCAGACTCAGGCATTGCCACCCTTCTCAGAGCGGCCAACGGGATCTCGATTCAAGCCAGTCACGTATCCAAGCAGGCGTCCGCCGCCATCGGCGGTGCCCTGTTGGGCATGAATGGGCAGAACGGCCCGCGAAGCGACGAGGCCTTGCGCGAAGCGGCAAGGCAGAAGGCCTTCGCGAGCGGGTCAAGCTGGGGCGTCGAGCAATATGACAGCATCGAGGACATGCCGACATACATGCGGGAGAATGCTGCCAAGGCATTGGCCCGGCATGAAGAGGAAATGGCCAGGTGGGAGAAAGTCCCCGGGGCCCACAGCTGGAACGAACAGGCATTTCATCAAACGCAGATCATCATGCGCCAGATGGAGGAGGCCATCAACGGCCAGTGGACGTTTGACGCCGCAGGAGCGCCGCATCTTTCAGAAGCGCGCCTGAACGGTATGCATCCTGCCGAGAAGGATTTCATTACAGGCATTGCTTCGAAGCTGAAGGCAGCCGTCGCCGCATTGGGCGAAAGCGCTGCCGTCACCGGAGACGTGGTCGTCCATCGCGAGGACGGCACCTATGGCTTCGGGACATTCGAGGTGCGCGACACGAGCACGGGCGCGCTGTACTTCAGCCACGACGGCAACGGAAAGCTGCAATTCCACGACGCCAACAAGGGTGTCGTGTTCAGCGAATTCACGGCGTCCGGCGACCATTGGGACTGGTTCGATCGAGCCGTCTACGAGGACGTTTTCCGGCAGGATTATTGGAGCGACGCCCCGTAAGCGGCTCTGACAGGTGAGGGCGTGCAAGCGGCGTTCAGGCGGCCCAGAAGGGCTCGAGCGCCGCGAGTGCCTTGTACTGTCCCTTCGCGTCGGCAAGCAGATCATCGACCCGTGACGTCTGCTCCCGATGGATCGCCTGTGCGGCCGGCGACGGATCCATGTCGGCCCCGACGGCGATGTCGTTGAGCTCGCCCAGGATCTCCTGCAGCGCCTCGAGCGTTTCCAATGCCGCGCGCCGCCGCTTCTTGGCTGCGCCGCCTTTGAACAGGCTCTCGAAGAACTCCGTCGCATAGCGGAGTTTCTTGAGGTCGATTCGCACCCGGTGGCGTTCTTCCGGATCGAGCTCGACCAGGTTCTTGCCCCGCTTGAGGATCCTCCTCCACCGTCGGTCGAGTTCCTCCTCCGCCGCCACCGCGACGGGCTTGTTCCGGCGCTTCCGGGCCGGTTTGCGGTCGTCCAGCAGCCAGTTCCCGGCCTGGATCCACGCGGCCGCCTCCAACACGCCGTTGAGGAAGCGGGGCGAGGCGATGGCCTCCTGGACCGCCGCGTAGGCGCGGCTGCGCCGCTGCTGGTACTCGGCCAGCAGATCGTCGAAGCCCGCATCGCCCGCATGGTTGGCTCGGGCGGGCTCGAGGACCTTGGCGATATAGACGTCCAGGTCCCGCGCCTCGCCGAGCACGCCTGCCATCCATTTGAGTTCGGCCTTGATCTGATCGCGGTGCTCATCCTCCACGACGGCCTTGAAAAGGCTGATGGCAGCCCGAAGCCGTCGCAGGGCAACCCGCATCTGGTGAACGGCATCGGCTCCGGCCTCGGGCGTGCGCCTGACGATGGCCTCGTTGGCCATCAGGTGCCGCAGGCAGGACGCGCCGATCAGCTGAAAAGCCTCGGCGCTCGTCATGCGGCGTTTGAGGAGGACGGGAGAAGCCTTGACGCGCGTGAGCCGGTCCCCGGAGGCGGCCTCGAAACCGCGTTCGGCCTTGGTCTTGAAGCTCAAACGGAGGGGAGCCGCCGCGGAAAGCTCCATGGCGAGCCGAAACAGATCCTCCGGTACGCCGTTCTTGAGCTCCAGCTCGACCTCGCCGAATCGGATCGCGCGCTCCTGCGCGTCGACTCTGCCGTCGTCGGCGGCGACTTCGATGAGGGAGCTTCCAAACGACAGCGTCTGAAACGTGCGCTCCGTCATCACGCTGAAGACCGGCTGGATCGATTCGCGGCACGTCAGGAAGCGTTCGAGAGCTGTGCCCTCCGCGAGCGCGAAATCAGGCTCGTCGCCCTCAACCTCATGCTCCCACTCGCTTCGGGCCAGGGCGATGACCCTGGGCGCGTCCGCGGCTTTGATCGTTTGGATGCGCCGTTCCCCGTTGCTCCTGACCCGGAGGGAGATCCCGGCCTGCTGAAGGGTGCGATCAGGGGTGTCGAAATAGACCGCGTGAAGTTTCTGCCTCGCCGGGCCCCCATGGGACGTCCCATCGAGAAGCGGATGCGCCAGGATCTTTGCCAGATCCTGGGGCTCGACCTCCAGCTTCAGCTCGATCTCCCGAGGAGCGTCGGATTCTGTCCCCATATGCCCTCGGCGTGTCGTTCGGGTGATGGGGAACGCGAGCCTCATAGGGCGGTTCCGGAGAGCGGGCCTCGAAAGGCCGAAGAGCCATGGTCGCGCAGAAAATTCTCGCGGGAACGAAGCAGAGGAAAGGCCTTCGAACAGAGGAGGGCTCAAGATCCTTTTGCCGCGCCGTGGAACCACCTGTGAAAAGGTGAGTTACAAAACGATTATCGAAAGGACTAAGTCCATGAGAAAATTTGCTTTTCTAGCTGGCGCGGTGATCGGCTCCGGCCTCCTGATCGGGGCACCTTCTGTCGCTCAGCCGACGCTGCAATTTGGGATCGGTCCGGACGGTCGCCCGCAGGTTGGCGTTCGTGACCCTCAGCAGGAGGAACGTGAACGTCGTGAGCGGTGGCGTCAGCGCCGGGAGGTAGAACGCGCCTATGATGCGGGAAGGCGCGATGCTCGTGGCGACGACGTTTATGTGGAACGCTGCCGGAATGTCACCATCGAGGAACGGAATCGCTGGGGCCAGATCGAGGTTCGGCGGATTCGTCGCTGCGACTGATTTTGGGTGCGCCCTTTCAGTCGCGTCCTTGGCTTCCGGGAGGGTGTTCCTTGAACGGCTTGGAGATCACATCGCCACGTCGGTGATGTGATGGAAGAATGTCCGGTCATCCACGCGCGCTGCCGGGATCTTATCCTCAAGAAGAAGATGGTGCCGGTGGAGAGGATCGAACTCCCGACCTTCGGTTTACAAAACCGCTGCACTACCGCTGTGCTACACCGGCTCCTGAGTGATGCTGAGGTAGCAGCCCCCTGCCTCAGACGCAAGTTCCATTGAAACGGAAAAATTAAGTGCTCCAGCGCACCGAAACCATCCTCCCGTTGTGGAATTGTCAGGAGAATGGTTTTCAAGGAGACGGTGCAGTGGACAGCGTAAAGGCTTCAGGCACAAAGAGAAACTCGGTTTTCGGGGGCAGGTTTATAGTCTTGTCCGCCCTGGGACTCGCGGCCGCGCTCACATTCGCGTCCCCGTCGGCGCAGGCTGCTTCGGCGGTGTCGGGCAACGCCGCCGCGGCAAAGTCCTTGAAAGACAAAGGAACGGCCGTGGCCGTCAAGGACGTGGAGGAGACAGGCGCCGTCCAGACGGGCGCTTCCGCCCCTCCCAATTGCGAGCGCTCGCGCAAGCGCCTCTTCGTCGACGGCGAAGGCTGGATCGTGCGGCGCGTCACGACCTGCTACTGAACGAAGCGGCCGCAGGGTGCACATATGAAAAGCCCCGCCTTGAGGCGGGGCTTTCCTTTTTGACGACCGTGTCAGGCGCTTAGCGCGCGCCCTCGTAGGTCATGATGTCGCGGTCCTTCGTCTCCGGCACCAGGAGCAGGCCGACCACGAAGGTGATGAGAGCGATCACGATCGGGTACCACAGGCCGTAATAGATGTCGCCGGTGGCCGCCACCATCGCGAAGGCGGTGGGAGGCAGAAGGCCGCCGAACCAGCCGTTGGCGATGTGGTAGGGCAGGGACATCGCGGTGTAGCGGATGCGGGTCGGGAAGAACTCGACCAGAGCCGCCGCGATTGGACCGTACACCATCGTGACGTAGATCACGAAGAGCGTGAGGATGCCGATGGCCTTCAGGGCCTGGGCGTTGCCGAGAGCGGCGAAGAAGCCGCTGACCTTCAGGATGCTCGGGTCTCCGGCCTTCGGATAGCCGACTTCCGTGGCCGCGGCCGTGAAGGCCGTGATGTTGGCCGGAATGGCCGGAGCGATCGGAACTTCCTTGCCGTTGAAGGTTACCTTCGGAGCGGCGCCGGGCGCAGCCGGAACGAGCTCGTACTTCACGGCCGAGCGGGCCAGGGCCACCCGGGCGATGTCGCACGGAGCCGTGAAGGTGCGGATGCCGACCGGGTCGAACACCGAGCCGCAGGCGGCGGGATCGGCCACGACCTGGACCTTGGCGGTTTCCAGAGCCTGGGTCAGGTTCGGGCTGACGACGTTCGTGAGGGCGCCGAACAGCGGGAAGTAGGTGATCGCCGCGATCAGGCAGCCGCCGAGGATGACCGGCTTGCGGCCGATCTTGTCCGAGAGGGCGCCGAAGATCACGAAGCCCGCGGTGCCGACGATCAGCGACCAGGCGATCAGCACGTTCGAGGTGAGCAGGTCGACCTTGAGGATGCTCTGGATGAAGAACAGCGCGTAGAACTGGCCCGTGTACCACACCACGGCCTGACCGATGGCGAGGCCGACCAGGGCGATCAGCACCATCTTGAGGTTCCGCCACTCGCCGAATGCCTCCTTCAACGGAGCCTTCGACTGCGTGCCCTCGTCCTTCATCTTCTTGAAGGCCGGGGATTCCTGCATCTGGAGACGAATCCAGACCGAAATGCCGAGCAGCACGACGGAGAGCAGGAAGGGAATGCGCCAGCCCGCGATGGGATAGCCCTCGCCCGTCTGGAAGCCCTGCTCGCCCATCCAGGTGCGGAGAACGAGAATGACGACCAGTGACAGGAGGAGGCCCACCGTCGCCGTGATCTGGATGAAGCTGGTATAGAACCCGCGGCGGCCCACCGGAGCATGTTCCGCCACATAGACCGCGGCACCGCCGTATTCACCACCGAGCGCGAGGCCCTGGAGCATGCGCAGTGCGATCAGGACCACCGGGGCGATCCAGCCGATCTGGTTGTAGCTGGGCAGCAGGCCGACCAGGAAGGTCGAGAAGCCCATGATCAGGATGGTGACCAGGAAGGTGTATTTGCGGCCGACGAGATCGCCGATTCGGCCGAACACGATGGCGCCGAAGGGGCGAACCAGGAAGCCCGCCGCAAAGGCGAGCAGCGCGAAGACGTTACGAGTCGTCACGTCGAACGCGGAGAAGAACTGCGCGCCGATGATCGTGGCGAGAGATCCGTAGAGATAGAAGTCGTACCATTCGAAGACGGTACCGAGCGAGGAGGCGAGAATCACCTTCCGCTCTTCGCGCGTCATCGGCCGGGGTGCGGCGGCCGAACGCGCTGTGGTGGCTGCTGTTGCCATAGCGTTCCCTTCCTTATTTGGTCAGCCCGGCGGTCCGGGTCTGTCGCGTCAAGCCGAGGGCTGCTCGCTTGCGCTGAGGTATCGTGGCCGTGGCGAACGGCCAAGAATCCTATGGAAGGTGAGGCTAACGCCGCTCGCGCTCTCCACAATTCCCAATTCGTATTTTCGACTTCCGTCTAAGAACCCGCGGGCGAGGAAAAAATAGTCGAAAAATCAGAAGGTTGGCGATTCCTGTCTCAAGGGGCCGCGGCTCTCGAGACCGCTTTGGTCACAGCGAAAAGCGAGATGGCCGCGGCGTTGGAGACATTGAGGCTCTTGATCTCCCCGGGCATGTCGAGCCTGCCGACCACGTCGCAGCACTCGCGGGTCCTCTGCCGCAATCCCTTGCCTTCCGAGCCGAGCACGAGAACGAGGGGCAGTCTCAGCGGGAGTTCGTCGATATTCGCCTCGCCCTCCGAGTCGAGGCCGATCCGCTGGAAGCCGCGCTCGCCCAGGGCGGTCAGGGTATCGCCCAGGTTCTTCACGATCATGAAGGGAACGTGCTCGAGGCCGCCGGAGGCGGACTTGGCCAGCACCCCCGTGGCCGCCGGGCTGTGGCGGGCAGTGGTGATGATGGCCTCCACGTCGAAGGCCGCCGCCGTGCGCACGATGGCCCCCACGTTGTGCGGATCCGTGATCTGATCCAGCGCCAGAACCACGCGCTGTCCGCTCAAGGTTTCCACGGACGGCGAGGGGAGGGGATCGGCTTCCGCGTAGAGGCCCTGGTGGACCGCATCCGGCTCCAGGAGACGGTTGATCTCGTCCGGGCGCACCATCTCCGGCTCCAGGGGCAGAGGGCCCCCGAGTTCCTCCTGCAGGCGGCGCAGGGAGTTCTCCGTGGTCAGAAGGCGGCGAATTGTCCGCTTCCTGTTCCGAAGCGCCTCCACGACCGGGTGCCAGCCGTAGAGGATCGTCGTGTCGATCTCATGCGGCGGGCGCCAGGGCTGGGAATCGCGGCGGCCCTGCTTCCTGCCCGGCGGGCGCTGGAAGCGGGGCTTGCGGGGAGGGAAGGAGCGCTCGCTCATGGCTTCTCGATCTCGTGTGATGAAGGCACGCCCATAGAGCATAGGGCCCGAAAGGGGAATTACTTTCGGAATCCCCCCGATGCGCCCTTTGCAACCGGTGCGAGTGCGATCAATCTCACGAACATCGCTCTTTGCTGTTGACACCGGGCAGGCGGGTCACCATAAGAGCGCCACCGAGCGGCTCCACCAGGGTGAGGCGGTTCGGATGAAGACCTCGGCGCGCTGCGTCAGGGTTGGCAAGGGGGAATGTCCCGAGCGGCAAAGGGGGCGGACTGTAAATCCGCTGGCTATGCCTTCGTAGGTTCGAGTCCTACTTCCCCCACCATCCACCTGGCAAGGCATGCGGGTGTAGCTCAATGGTAGAGCAGCAGCCTTCCAAGCTGAATACGGGGGTTCGATTCCCCTCACCCGCTCCAAAGTCTCCCGCAAGTTTCGTGTTTCGGATCGCGTGGTCGTCTCGGGCCCAAAGCCTAAGGGTAGGGGCCTGAGTTCGGGGCGGACGGGTTCCCGGGCCCTCGTCGGAGGTTTCCGGAGCGGTTCGTCCCGTAATTACGTCCTGTGAGATTGAAATTGGCACTTGCGCATTTGGCGCAACCGCAATATCGGACGCCCTGGGTTTTTTGTTCCTGGCCTATGTAAGGTAGAGATCAATGGCGAAGGAAAAGTTTGAGCGGACGAAGCCGCACTGCAACATCGGGACGATTGGTCACGTTGACCATGGCAAGACGTCGCTGACGGCGGCGATCACGAAGGTTCTGGCG
>NZ_SPJX01000364.1 GCF_004458765.1 Microvirga pakistanensis
GGTGCCCACGCTCAGGGGCATGCGCACCGCCTCGGGCACCTCCAGAAGCCGGAACAGCTCGTAGAGGATCGGCACCGCCACGGCCCCGCCGCCAACCCCGAACACCCCCGCCAGAAGTCCCGTCACCGCCCCGGCCGCCAACAGCGCAGCCATAAGCCAAACAAGATCAATAACCGCGATACCGTACATGCAGAGGAGCCTCTGTGGAGGGTGTAGGTTTCTAAGGACTCGTCTTCCCCATGGGGCATGGATGGAAGGGGCGGCTCGCAGCCCTTCCTCCTTGGTGCCTTTCCCCGCCTTTGGGGGAGAGACTTTCGCATGATCAACCGATCGCGGCCTTCTTGAGGTTTTCGTCGATCGTGTCGAGGAAGCCTGCGGTAGTGATACGCCAGCGGTTGCCCGCCGTGGTCTTCGCGCCGCAGCGCAGAGGAACGCGCTGCGGCGGCGTCATGGATTCTTCGGACGCCTCGTGGCGTCCTACGGAGCAGAGTTGCGCAGCCTAGACGACCACGACTTCCAGCTTGCCGACGCCCTCGACATAGCCTTCGAGAACGTCACCACGCACGACCGCGCCAACTCCCGCAGGCGTGCCGGTCATGATGATGTCGCCCGGCTGCAGGGTGAAGAGACCGGACAGGTACGAGATCATCTCCGGCACCTTCCAAATGAGCTGGTTGAGATCGCCCTTTTGGCGGATTTCCCCATTCACCTTCAGTGTGACCGCGCCCGCGCTCGGGTGACCGATTTCGCTTGCGGGCACCAGCGGGCCGCAGGGAGCCGAGGCCTCGAACGCTTTGCCGACTTCCCACGGACGCCCCAGCTTCTTGGCCTCGCCCTGGAGATCGCGCCGTGTCATGTCGAGACCGACGCCATAGCCGAAGACGTGATCGAGCGCCGCTTCCACCGGAATGTTGTCGCCGCCTTTGCCGAGCGCCACGACCATCTCGATTTCATGATGCACATCCGAGGTCTGGCTCGGATAGGGAAACTTGCCGCCGGTGACGATGTTGTCGGGGTTCTTCTGGAAGAAGAACGGCGGCTCCTTGGACGGATCGTGTCCCATCTCGATCGCGTGCTCCGCATAATTGCGGCCCACGCAGTAGATGCGGTGAACGGGGAACAGCTTGTCGCTGCCCTGAACGGGCAGGCTGACAACCGGCGCTGGCGGAACGACGTAGCCGGTCATGGCGAGGGGTGCATTCATCATCTTACTCCTGCGTAATAGTCGACTTTTTTCTCAACGGCCTCGACGGCTGCCGACATCAGCATCGCCGCAGCGAAGAGGATGATCGTCAGCGCCCAGAAGTTCTCCATGTCGAAGCTGCGTGAATAGAGCTCAAACAGTTCGCCATAACCAATGATCGCCACCAGAAGCTGGCCGATCACAACACCCTTTACGCCGCGCACCAAGCCAAGGCGAATCCCCGCGAGAATCTCCGGCAGTGCGGCGAGGAGAACGATTTTTCCGTAAAGAGCGAAGGGAGAAGCGCCATAGCAGCGCCCCATCTCGATCAGCGAGTTCGGCACGTGCTGAATGCCGGCTCGCGTATCCAACACGATGATCCACACCGCGAACAGGAAGACCGTGACGATGACCGTGGTCTCGCCCATCCCGAACAGGATCATCAGCACCGGCACCAGCGCCGAGAGCGGCGCGCTGACGAAGATGTTGACCCAGATGCTGAAGAGTTCGTCCACGGCCTTGAAGCGGCCCATCAGCACGCCGAGGGTGATACCGACCGTGATGGCCAGCGCCATGCCCACGGCGAAGCTGTGCAGCGTGACCAGGGCAGCGGATTGCCATGTCTCGGTCTGCACCATGGTGACGCCTGCCATCAGCACGCTGGAGAGCGGCGGCACCAGGAACATCAGACCGGACTGGCCGACGATCTCCCAGATCAAACACCAGACCAGGAGAGATGCCATCATCGGCACGCGATAACCGTAGAGAGTCATGGCCCTACCCCTCAATCGACGTAATGCTTGAGGCCCTGCCAGATCTCCTCGACAGTATCGAGATAGCCCTGGTCACGGCGGATGGCGTCGGGTGATGCCGTCCGGTCGATCTTGGGCTCGATGATCTGCGCAACGCGGCTCGGCCGGCGGGAGAGAAGGACGATCCTGTCCGAAACGTAGACGGCCTCCTCGATGCTGTGGGTGACGAAGATGAAGGTCTTGCGCTCCTTCTCCACGAGCTGCAGCAGATCCTCCTGGAACTTGCGACGGTTCTGCTCGTCCACGGCCGAGAATGGCTCGTCGAGCAGGAGAACCTCCGCATTGACCGCGAAGGCGCGGGCAAGGCCCACGCGTTGGCGCATGCCGCCGGACAGTTCGTGGGGATATTTGTCCTCGAACCCGGTGAGGCCGACTTCCGCGATGTAATGGCGGGCGATGGACTGGCGTTCGGCCTTCCCCATGCCCTTCAATTCAAGCCCGAATGCGACGTTGCGCATCACGGTGGCCCATGGCATGAGCGCGAAGTCCTGGAACACGAAGGCGCGCTCCGGGCCAGGGCCGGTCACGGCCTTGCCGTTGACCCGCACGTCGCCGGAGGTCGGCTCGACGAGCCCCGCGATGATCTTGAGCAGGGTCGTCTTGCCGCAACCCGAAGGCCCGAGGAGCGTCGTCAGCTTGCCGCGCGGGAAGTCGAGGTCGATCAGGCGCAGCGCTTCGATGTCGCCGTAGTACTTGCAGATGCTTCGGACCTCGACGGCGCTGTCGCCCTCGGTGCGAGGCACGGCGTGAACGGGAGCGGTGGATTCAGTCATCTCAGCCTCTTTTCTTTTCCGGACGCAGGACTCGGACCTCGAAGGCCTCCAAGGCCGCGAGCGTCAGCGTCGATACCAGGATGATGGACACGACGGCGGCATACATTTCGGCGTAATTGGCGACCGAACGATGGTACGTGATGAGGTCCCCGATCCCAGTCGGCGTGATCAGGAGTTCCGCCAGGATGACGCCAATGAATCCGGCCGCGAGACCGAGACGAAGGCCCGCGAAGATAACCGGGCTCGCATCCGGGATGATGACCTTCGTGATCTGCTGAAGCCTTGTGCCCTGGAACGAGCGGCACATCGCGACCAGAGAGGGATTGGCATTCCGGATCGCCTTGTAGCCGTTCAGCACAATGACCGGCAGAGCCAGCATGATGACCGCAAGGGTCTTCGCCATCAGGCCGATGCCGTACACGAAGGTGATGAGCGGAATGAGGGCCGCCATGGGAGCCGACTGAAGGACGATGAACAATGGCGCGACGAGCCACTCGGCCTTGCGGGACAAGCCCATGACGATGCCCAGCCCCACCCCAACGATGCCGGAAATCGCCACTCCGATCACGAGAGGCTGGAGAGTGGATCCGTAGGCGGCAATGAGACTGCCGTCGAGAAGCAGAGAGGAGAAGGCGTAAAGCGTCTCGAGGAAGGTCGGGAAAGCGTAGCTGATCGGTATTCGCCCTGCGATTTCCCATATGAGGAAGAAGAGCCCCAGGGAGAGCACCCGCACGGCGATCGGGTGGCTTGTGAACAGGCGACCGAGGCCCAGGCCCCGGCCCGCCGGGGAATGGACGGCCCGCACGGGGCCGTTCACAGGCGACGTCAGTTGCGAGTTCACTCGGGAATTCGCCTGAGAGGAAGCCATCATGCCGGCACCTCACATGGTGCCGATCTTGGCCAGAACACGATCCAGCGGACGCGTATCCCAGAAGTCCTCCACTTTCAGGCTTGCGGGTTCACCCGTGATCTGGCCCGACAGCGTGTAGAAGGCGAAGTCGTCCTTCGCGGCTGCTGCGCCGCCGCCGTTGAGCGGGAACGCCTTGCCCTTCGCGAGCTCTTCGAAATAGGGTTTAATTTCGTTGACCTGCGAGGCCGGTAAGTCAGGGAGCAGCTTGTACTTGGCGCGCCACTCGGAAACGATACCCGGATTGGCCGTCACTTCGCGCCAGGTAGTGAGGATCGCCTCTACGATCTTGTCGACATCCGCTGCATTCTTCTCGAGGAAGTTCGTGTTGGCGAACAAGGCCTCATCCGTTGCGTTCACGCCCTCGAGCGGCAGAATGACGAACTTTCCGGGAGCCTGGGCTTCGAGCAGGCGGCGGCCGGATGCATCGACGATCGTGGCCTTCACGTTGCCCTGGAGCAGAGCGCCCGTGCGAACCTCCGCGCCCGGGATGTAGCTGATCTTGGAGAACTTGATCCCCTGACGCTGCTCCATGAGCTTCATGATGGCCTCGGTGCCGGAACCGCGCGAGTGAACCGCGACCTCCTGCCCGTCCAGATCCTTCCAGGTCTTGTAGAACTCGCCGTTGACGGCCGGGTAGAAACGCAGCGTCGACAGCTGCATGAACATCCGGATGGGAGCCTTGACTTTCTGAACCAGGGCATAAGGACCACCGACGCCGATATCGGCTTGACCGCCCACCACGGCCTGCGCGGCAATATCCTCAGACTTCAGATAGGTGACTTCGATATCGACGCCCTTCTCCTTCGCCCGCTCGAAAGCGGTCAGGAGATGGAGCGATTCGACGCTGGCGATATCGCCGAATGCGACACGAACCTTTGCGGCCTCCGCCGCACTCGACACCATCAGCGCCGCACCAATGGCGACCGCTGCGGCGCCTGCCTTTAAGCACACCAAGCCCTTGAACATGTTTCTCTCCCGATGTTTCAGGCGGTTGGCCCGCTCTTGTCTCCAGCCGCACCATTTGCGACCAATGCCATATTGGTTGCAATTGGCCGCAGGCCTGTCAAGAACTTTTGCAATTGACTGCGTTACAGTTTTAGATAATAGCTCCGACCAATCGGAAATTGGTTGAGCCGATATGATGCACATGATGAACGATGCCGGATCCAACCGGAGCATTGTGACGCAGTTGCGGGCGTTCCTTGCACAGGCGGAACTGCCCGAGGACGGGCGCCTGCCGCCGGAGCGGGACTTGGCCGCGGCGCTCGGCGTCACCCGGACGGAACTGAGGAAAGCGCTTGGAACGCTCGAATCCGAGGGCCAGATCTGGCGCCATGTCGGCAAAGGGACCTTCATGGGCAATCGTCCGACCGACACGCTCTCGGATATCGCCACTCTGGCCAGACGGACCAATCCGGCTGAATTGATGCGGGCACGACTGATCATCGAGCCCGAGATCGCAAGGGCGGCCGCCCTGACGGCGACACCCATGCATCTCACTGAGCTGAGGACGTGTCAGGCGCGCACGCGTGAAGCGGCGACATGGCGACAATACGAGAATTGGGATACCCGGCTGCACCGCACCATCGCGGAGGCCACGCAGAACACCCCCCTCCTCGGCATGTTCGACATGCTGAACGCTCTGCGCCGGGCCGTCACATGGGGCCGCCTTCGCTCCAACCCGGTCAAGCCCAACGCCGATCACCACAGCTTCGCCGAGCACGAAGCGATCATTGATGCCATCGAGAACCGTGACATGAACGGTGCTGCGGCGGCCATGCGCGCTCACCTGCAAAGCGTCGAGCGCAATCTTCTGGCCCGTCAGCTGGACATCGGCGATTGATCGCAGGAGATAGCGGACGGCTGTTTGAAGGAGAGGCGCAGCCGCTGGAACTTGGCGTCGGCGATGCAGGCGATTTCACGAACGGGAAATTCCCCTATCGGTCACGCTTCACCCTCGATCACCTGTCCTGAACACCGTTCTCGAAAAAGCGGCTCATGCCCACATCTGAGTCGATCCAAAGCCCCTTGCCAGCGCAGGAACGAGGTATTCTCGAAGCCGTTGACTTCCACGTTCACTGAGCGGACCGAGGTCATCCATGGCAAAACTCAGGCGCTTATCGACCGTCCTTGCAGGATGCATTCTGTCCAGCGGACTGGTGGGAGCTGTTTCCGCCCAGCCGCGGATGGAGCGCGATTGGGACGGCGGCCGAGAATGGCAGGAGCGGGATTGGAATCCAGACCGCGGGAGGGACTGGAGAGAGCGCGATCGCTGGGACCGCGACCGGCGCTGGCGCGACCGAGACCGTGATTGCTATTACGAGACCCGCCGCTACACGAACCGTTTCGGCGAAAGAGTCATAAGGCGCTATCGCATTTGCGAGGACTGAATCCGAGAGATCGGCGGTGCACGACGCACCACCGATCTTCTTGCGTTATTGCGGCGTCGCCGGTGCGGTGGGTGCCGGCGTCGGCGAACTCGTGGTGGCACGTGGCTGCGACTGCACGCGGTCGAATATCCGTAAAGCCGCGTCTACGCAGGCTTGCGTGGATTCCTCCTCGCCACAGACAATCCGAAGCTGCGTATCGCCGCTTCGGAGAAAGAAGCGCGCTCCGCGCCCGGACCGATCGTCGTCACCGTGCATCCCGCGACCGCGATGATAGCCTCTGCCATCATCGTCACGATCCCTGTCTCTGTCCCAGCGGCCGTGACTTTCGTGCCATCGTCCGCGCCTATCATCGTCATCGTCGTCATCCCGCGACGGACTCTGGCTCCACGCCGACGTTCCAATGAGAGCCAATCCAGCCGCCAGAATAAGTGCTTTCCGCATGGGAGCCTCCGTAAGAGCGACACTCCAGGAATGCGCGCAAACATTCCTATGCGCGTCAATGGTTCAAGGTAGGGGCGCTCGGGTGAACCGAAGGGCGGAGCGGAGGTTCCACAGGCGACCTGGATTCGCGCTCCACGGGCCGTCCGCCCCCTGGACCCCGGCCGAGCCGAAGCCACCCGGAGCTCCTTTGCGGACAAGGGAGATCCATCGAGTTCCTGCAAGGTTCCGCCGGCAATGCGCCGCGTCCTCTAAGACGCGAAAGAACCATCTCGAACCAATTCCGTTCCCCTTGAAGCGTCGCGTGACGCTCTCGTTCCAAGGAGGAACACATGCTCAAGTTGCAGTTTGCAGCGGGTCTTGCCGCTGCCGCCCTGATCTCTGGCTCCGCCCTCGCTCAGACGGCGGCTCCCACCCAGCCCGCCGGATCCGGGCAAGTGATGACCCAGATGCCGCGCGACCTTATGCGCGGCTCTCAACTGATGGGCATCGATGTCTATGGGACCGACAATCAGAAGATCGGAGACATCGACGAGGTTCTCGTGGACCACCAGGGCAAGATCCATGGCATCGTGGTCGGGGTCGGCGGGTTCCTGGGCATTGGCCAGAAGGACGTCGCGATCCCCTTCGAGCAGGTGCAATGGATGTCGAATCAGGAGGTCCAAGCCTCCGCCAACACCAACCAGGGCGGCTCAGGCACGAACACGGCAGGCGGCGTGACGGTGCCGAGTACGGCCACCGGCGGGGCAGGACAGCCGGCCACGACAGGCAGCACGGCTGCTGGCGGCACCGGATCGACGATGGGGGGGACTGCTCCGGCAGGCGGCACGGGAGCCACTGGGACAGCAAATGACCCCAACACTCCGGCCCGCGCCATGGTGAGGATGACCAAGGCCGACCTGCAGAACGCGCCCGAGTTCCGCTACAGCAACGATGCTAACCGAGCAGGCGCCGCTGGCAATACCAATCCTCCCCCGCAGAACGTCAACCCTCCCGGCAACACGCCGCCGAACTCACCGCAACAATAGGATGGGACCGGCTCCAGGCAGAACGATCCCTCACCGGGGCCGAGCCCGCCGATGGAAGCGGCGCTGATGGAGAGCACCCTCGAGTGCTCTCCCCTTCGCCGGAGCCGTGGCTGCCGGAACCGCAGCTTTACTCCGCGGGATCGTCGCGACGCTCCAGTTGCGCCTGGGCGAAGGCGGTCAGGGGCTTCGCGTCCGGGTTGAGAATGGCTGTGATCCAGCCGTCCGGGAAAGTGCGCAGTTCCTGATTGTGAGCCCGCACGGCCGCGATAAGATCGCTGCGGGCGACAACGATCCTGTCCTCGAGACGCTGGAACTCCGACAACTGCTCCGCAAAGCGCGTGTCGCCGGTCAGTTCAGGATAACGCTCGACTGTCCCGTACAGCTTGCCCAAAGCGGCCGAGAGGCGCCGCTGAGCCTTCACGTACTGACGGAAGCGTTGTGGATCGGCGATGAAGCCGTCCGCATTCAGGATTGTCGCCACATCGTCGCGGGCAGCCAGGATCTCATTGAGCACTTCGCGCTCGGCAGGGGCAGCCCGTCGCACGGCCTCGACCAGCTGCGGCACCTGGTCGGCGCGCTGTCGGTAATGGCTCTGCACCGCACTCCAGGCCTGCTGGGCCCGTTCTCTCAAGACAGGCACATCGTCATGGTCACAGGCCGTCAGCATCAACGTCAGACTGGCGGCAAGACTCCATCGTCCGAGGCATGTCAGCAACGTCGTCTCCTACCATGCCGGCGTCATCACTCATGAAGGCTTGGCACCTTCCGATTCCGGCCTTCGCTCTTCTCCAGGGAGATTAGCCGGTTCGGCGGTGCGTCGCTCGACTCGCGCCGCGCTCTGCACCGGTCGCCCTGCAACCCAGGGAGGCCCCTGCCCTGCGCATTCTCGTGTCAATGCCCGGTGCGGGAACATGTTTCCTCGGGAACATATTTCCTCTTGGGAAACGAAGAGCCCCGTAGCACGCGCGGCGCGGTGATGCTCTGACGGTCGGCGGCAGGGCTTAAGCTCGCCGGATTCTTCCGGGATTTCCGCTATTGCGCTTCCAGCACCTGAACCGCAGCTTCCGCCAGACGCCGGTGAGCCTGCGTGGTCGGATGAACGCTGTCCCAGAACAGATGCCCCTCGCACCGCCGATGCTGATGACAGGGCGTGGTGATGTCGGCAAAGCCTCCCGCCGCCGGATCGGCGCTCACCCGCTCCGCGAGCCTCCAGACGTCAAGCCGGTAGAGCCGCAGGCCCGTCTGTCCACCGAATTCCGAAAGAGCCTGATCGAGACCTCTGTTGAATTGCTCGGCTAGCCTGTTCGCTGCTTCAACGGCCGTTTGGCCTTGAGCTCGCAAGGCAGGCGTGATGCCGATTGCCGGCAGATTGGGCACGAGAATGTCGGTCGCGCCCCGACGAGCCAAGTCCGCCACGATGCTCCTCGCGGAAGCAATGGCGGCATCCACCTTCGAGACGGACTGTGGCTGACCGACCATGGCCAGCAGGTCGTTGCCTCCCCCGAAAACGATGTGAAGGATCCGGCCCCTCGGGCTGGACCGCCGAAGGTAAGCGTCCGCCTGCGCGCGCAGGCTCGTGCTGCCGGAACGGGGATCGAGACGGGCTCCGCCGACAGCATAGTTTGTCCCGCCTGCGCGGCTCGGCTCCAGCGTCAGCTGCATATCCGCCGCCAGATACTCGACCCAGACGGGCCCGTTCGAGGCGCGTCCTGCATTGCCGTTGTCCGACAAGCTGTCGCCCATGACCACGATGGCGTCGAAAAGCGGAGCAGATCGGGCGGATGAGTTCATGAAGGCACAGATTGCAATGACCGCAAGTGCATGGAGAGTGTTCAGCATGGGATCGCCCTGTTTGAGATCTTCGGCGTCACATGCGCCGCACGTCCCCGATCCGGAATCGGCTGTTGGGGATCGCGGGCGTTCTGGACAGGTCGATGCGGAGATCCTGCTGCGGCACCTGATAGCTCATCTTCCGTGTCAGCAGGCGCATCGCTGTTTTCATCAGCCCGATCGTAATCCATTCGCCTGCGCATCGATGATTGGCCATGTGACTGCCCCCGCCCTGTGGGATGAAACTATATGGACTCCCGTCCCAGTAGCGGAACCGCTCTGGCTGAAAACGCTGCGGCTCCTGCCAGATACGAGAGTCGTGATTGGTGCCATACAAATTCAGGATCACCCACTCATCCCGCTCAAAGCGACGGCCCCTCCATTCGAACTCCCGCAGAACCCGTCCCGCCACAACCGGAAAGAACGGATAATAGCGGCGCACCTCCTGCACGAAGAACTGTAGGTATTCACCGTCACCCGTCGGGATCCGCTCTCGACAATGGGGATGATCATGCAGGGCCAAAGCCCCGAACGTGATGTACCGGGCGATGGCAACGGTGGGCCGCAGCAGATTGATCAGCTCCACCGCTGCCGTCGGGGTATCCAACTGCTTCCCATCCGGTCCGCGGCGCCAAGCGATGGTGTGAACCGCTGATTGCTCTGATGCCCTGACCTCGCCCGAGCGAAGCCTCTCGACCGCACCGCGCGCCCACCGTTCAGTCCGCCGGCGCAGGGCCATGCCACGCCAGTTCCGCAGCCCCACCGCTCCCGCTCCTTCGATCATGGCCGCGAATTCCCGTGTCCGCATCGAAGCCTCGCCCTCGCCCAGCGGAACCCCGGCCCACGTACAGACGGCATGGCAAAGGATTCCCTCCACCTCCTGGTGAAGCACGATCTCCTTCATATCCTGCCATCGTGAAATGCGGGATCGCCACTCCTCCGCCACCAGATCCGACAAATGCCCGATGGAAGCTGGTGACATCAGGGACATGAGCATCTGCTTGCGGGACCGGTGCGCCTCTCCGTCCAGAACTTGAGCAGCGCCTTGATCCTGCAGCAGCCAGAGCGTTGGTTCGGGCAATGCCCGTTTGCGGGTGAAACGGCCCGGCGCGTAGAACTCCCTGGCGGCCTCCTCTCCCATCATGCAGATGGCTTTGGCGAGCATGATCCGTGTCTCAAAGATGTCGGACTGGTAGCACTCACACCGTGTCGATATGAAGGTATAACCCTCCCTCAGCAGCGCCCGCGTGCTATCCAGGTTCTTGTCGCGTGGGATTGCAGACATCAAAAATCCTTGGAGAGGCGTGTCATTGTCGCCCGGGCGTCATGAGCAAGGCGCTCCTCGGATCAGGAGGATGGCTTCGCCGAACCTGCGTGGCCCGCAGCCGGCTCGGCACCTCTCCTATCGAACGTCATGCCCTGGAAAACGATCGCTTGTGAGAACCAGCTCGTTGAGTTGAAGCGTCTCCATGCCGAGACGATGGGCCCACTCCTCCAAAGCGGACGCGTAGAGATGGGTGAGGAACCGCGTCGGACCTTCCGCCGCGCTTCTCAGTCTGGCGAGTTCTGAAACGGCCTCCTTCAACAGGTCGGAATTTCGGTCGGTGATCATGGCCACTCCCCTTCCTTCTCAGGAAACTGGGTCTGGCGGCGGTGTTGGCAAGAGGATTGGCGTCACCACCTCCCTGCTGGGATGTTTCACGCTGCGGGAGAGTCGAGCACATTCTCCCACGCCATGAGAATCGAATCTTATGACACCTCTATCGCAATCGAGGCGGCTTTGGCCTCGCACGGCATGCTCCTGTACCGCTCATGGACGCCAAGCCACCTGGACGAGCGGGATAATATTGATGGCAAGGAGGATTCGGGAACCAAGTTGCCGAGGATGAGATTTGAGATCACGGGTGGCCAAGCCCCTCCACCCGTCCCATCATTGGTACAGTGACCGAACGGAGACTACCGATGTCTGTTTTCAAGCGTGAGCTGGCCTTCGAGGCTGAACGTCCGACGGAGAACGCTGGAGATTGGTGGCATCTGGTCCTCGATACCGCAGCTCCGGGGTTATATGTGGAACACTCCTGGATACGCACCAGCGCGCACCTGAACAGCGAGATCGAGCGCGGTGCGGAGCGCTTCGGAATCAACGACTTTCTGACCCTTGCCGAGGGGCAAGCCGCCCAGCCGATGCTCATGAGCGCTCTCAAAGAGATGTTCAGGGACACGCAGCAGATCGGGGACAGGCGGCCTGAGGCCACCATCTCAGCGGGCTGAAGCCGTGCCGCCCATTCCGCATGTCGGATGGTGCTGGTCTTGCGCGCCGATGCTTCGACGCAGTTCGGCAAGATGACGAACATAGGGCTCTCGACGCTGCATATGGCGTCGTTGAACCGTGCTCAGAATCATAGGCCTGAGGTCGGGGTTCGCCGATGATTGGACGCGAGCCAATTCGAGTTCGAATTCCGCATCGATATTCTTGAGCGTGCCCGAAAGCACCCCGATGAGCGTCCTGATGCGATCTTCGGTCGGGTTATCATTTGGCAGCATGAATTTCGCCCCACTCAGTGACAGGCCTTCGCCTTGATTTTTCGAGGTTCCGGAATCTCTGGCAGTCAAAGGCTCTCGCCCGGAACATGTCTGCCGAGGGGTTCCGACGACCGTCAACTCAGCAACCCCGGCCTTGTTCCAGGGGGCGCACGAGTCGCACGGGGTCGGAGCCCCGCTTCGCTCAACGGGAGCTCGAATGGTCGGGGCGAGATCAAGAGAGATCGCGCATCCTGACAGATTGAGCTTCCCTCCCCTCACCCGGTGCTTCGGACCACTGGATGGGATTCCGATAGAGAAGCCTCGCCGTTGCGCTCACCATGCCTACGAAGGTGGTCAACATGACAAGTTCACCCATCCACGCCTCCTATGACCGGCATAGCCTGAGCCCGATGCAAGCGCTTCTCATTAACCTGTGGAAGACCGAGCCACGAGCGGCGGTGATCATAAGGAGTATTTCGGAACTTCGTGGGGTTTTCGAAGGTAACTCGCCTTGCCACTTCTGCGCCCGCATTGCTATGCCAGACTGGCAGCAAGCAATTGAGCCTTGGCCGCACCGACATCGAGCTTGGCTCTTCCGCACGCCGGAACTTCGTCATTCCCCCTTGGATCCGGAGTTGAAGATTGAGACGCGTGGCAGGAGACTGGATTTGGCGCCCGATACCGCTCCTCGTCAACTTCCTGGCGGCGGCGTTCGTACTGCGCCTGATCTCGTTCGTGTACTCCGTCTACAACTACGATGAGAGCCTTTACATTCTCATGGGTTCCGAACTGGGGAAGGGACACCTGCCCTATACGACGATCTGCGATCTCAAGCCGTTCGGACTTTTCGGCCTGTTCTCCCTTTTCACGGCCCTTCCTTTCGACGGCATCATCGTCTCAAGGATTGCCGCGTGTCTCGCTGTCGGGGCGACTGCCTACCTTTTGTCGGGTGTCGCCGGACTGCTGTTCGACGATGAATCCCGTTCCATCGGAGTCACGAGCGGCCTGACCTATATCGTCTTCACCCTGGCGACAGGTGGCGTGGCCGCTCAAGGGGAGCTCTTTCTCAACCTCTTCGCCGTTCTTGCGCTCTTCCTCCTGCTCCGAGCCCTGAGGGATCCCGTCGGTTTCAGAGCTTCAACGCTCATCGGCATAGGGCTTTGTGTCGGTATCGGGATTCAAATCAAGCAATCCATCCTTTTCGACATCCTTGCTCTTTTCGCCTGCTTCTTCATTCTGACCACGCCACGCGCCGCCGATCTCCCGACGCGTGTGCGAGCAAGTGCCCTCGGGCTCGTAGTCGTCGGTATTGTCGCCATCCTGCCGACGCTCGCGGTCATGCTGACCTACGGGCTTGCTGGCGAATGGGACGCCTGGGTTGCCGGCAACATCACGGCTCACCGGGTGTTCTACGGCCTTGAGCGTCGTTTCGAATTCGAGCCGGCTTTCCGCGCCATGTGGGAACAGGCTCCCCTTTGGATTGCAGCAGCCCTGGCCCTCGCGTTCTCGAGGCGCTTGGCCTGCGGCAACCATGAGGTTCGTGCATGTGTCTTCCTGGGCCTTTGGTTCGGCTCGATCATTGTTTGCCAGGTATTCCTTCGGATCGCCTCGGATCATTATTTCCTACAGTTTCTCCCCTCCGCGAGTCTGATGGCCGGCTTTGTGCTCGCACGCGGCGTTCTCGATCACGTGCAGAGGCAACGGGTCCGCTACGCACTTCTTTCCGTGCTCGTTGGAACCATGCTCTTCGCCATAGCCAAAGAACCCTTGCTGCATACGATCTATGTTCTCAAGGACCGGCTGATCACGGCCGAACGCTGGGCCGGTGATACACCGCGGCAGGTCGCGGCCGACCTTGCGTCCGTGCTGCAGCCTGGCGATACGATCTACGTGGTCGGATTTCAGCCGATCATCTACTACATGACCCAGACAAGACCGGCGACCCGCTTCGCCTTCACAGGCCTACCTCACAGAGACTACCCGGGCCGAGACGGTTGCCCCTGGGTGGAGCCACGTGTCGAGATGCAGCGCATTCTCGCGGCCCGCCCGAAGATGATCGTGGTCGAGGACGGCATCTTCTTCCGAGAATTGGCCCCGGAGGTGAAGTCCCTTCTCATGCATAGCCTTGCCACGGACTATCGCCTGCGCAAGCGCTATGAGCAGCATTACATGCACCATCTCTACCCGTTCGAGCGGTTCGTCATGAACGGCGGCGCTCCCGTCGAGGTCTATGAACTCGTCGCGGGTGACCCGGCCAAGTTGGCCGAGCCGAACATGCGGAACGCGCCATAGGTCGCCCGAAGCCTGCTATGCGGCATCCTCAACGACGGCATCGAGGGACATTCCCTCCGCCTGGAGCCGCCACATACGGTCAAAGAGACCGTTCTGCCGGCGAAGATCCGCAGCCGTTCCGTCCTCGACGACCCGCCCGTTCATCATGACGACGATTCTGTCGAACGCGGTAAGGGTGGAAAGCCGGTGCGCCACTGCAATGACGGTTCGATCGCGCATGAGCCTCACCAAGGCGCGCTGAATCTCCATCTCCGACTCCGTATCGAGCGCGGAAGTCGCTTCATCCAGGATGATGATGGGCGCATCCTTGAGGAAGGCGCGCGCGATGCCGATACGCTGCCTTTGGCCACCGGACAGCTTCGTTCCGCGCTCGCCCACGATCGTATCATATCCCTGAGGCAAGGCTCGAATGAAGCCATCGCAATAGGCCGCCTTGGCCGCCGCGAAAACCTCCTCGTCAGTGGCGTCCGGCTTTCCGAACCGGATGTTGTCCATCACGCTTCGATGAAACAAGGTGATTTCCTGCGGAACGACCGCGAGCGCCTCGCGTAAGCTGTCCTGCGTGATCGTCTGCAGGCCCTGACCATCGATCAGGATCTCGCCTTTCTGCACATCATAGAGGCGTTGCAGGAGATGAACCAACGTCGACTTACCGGCCCCCGAAGGACCAACGATACCGATTTTCTGCCCGGCGGGAATATGCAGGTCGATATCATGAACCGCGTCGCGGCTGCCGCCATAAGTGAAATTGACAGCTTTGAAATCCACCGCCCCGCCCTTCCGCTCCAGCTTCGCTGCTTCGCGTGTATCGCAAACCGATTGCGGTTGAGCGATCACCCGCAGAGTGTCGTCGATATAGCCGAACTGCTGCACCATATCGACCAACGACAGCGCAATCTCGCGTGACCCATGCAGGATCCGGAAGGTCAGCACGCTCACCACCACCACGTCTCCGGGTGTGATCTGGCCGATGCTCCATAGGTGCACGCACCAAGACAGCATGACCCCCGCCATCACCCACATGCATATGTCGTGAAGCACACGG
Organism: Microvirga pakistanensis; assembly: GCF_004458765.1. Taxonomy (GTDB): domain Bacteria; phylum Pseudomonadota; class Alphaproteobacteria; order Rhizobiales; family Beijerinckiaceae; genus Microvirga; species Microvirga pakistanensis. Next base: position 15,225 of record NZ_SPJX01000364.1, read on the forward strand.
GCCTTCTCCGTATACATCCAGCTTGCACGCTGCGCGGCGGCCTCGATACCGAAATCCCGAGCCAGCCGGTTCCGCTCCCGTTGCCGTGCCGAGAACGCCTTGACTGCCCACATGTTGGAGATCACATCGATGAGTTCGCCGCTCACGTTGTTGGAATGTCCCGCATAGGTTCTGTGATGATGCCGACCCCTTTCGCCAAAGAGGATCATTCCTCCGGTCACGAGCACCACGAATACGGCCAGAGCTGCCATCATCCGCACGTCCACGAGCGCGAAAACGACCAGTGCTCCGAGAAAATCGATGAGCGGAGGCATGACACGCCAGACCACTGTGTTTATCAGGGCGCCGAAGTTTCCCGCTGTGGCCGTAATGCGTTGGCCAAGAGAACCAGCGAGATTTTCAGCGAAGTAGCGCATCGGCTGACCATTGAGATAGTCAAACAGGTCGAGCCGCATGTCGACGCCGACTCCCACCGTCGTGCGGCAGCACAGCCAGCCGCTGATCCTCCAGAGGATGCTTTCCATGGCCGTGAGGGTGATGAAGAGAGTCAGCGCCATCCAAACGGCATCGTTTCCATGTCTCGGCCCTGCCATGGCATCGACGAGGAGCTTCATCACGTATTGCACACCAACCGCGCAGCCCGCCGCGCCGACGATCATGGCGGCGAGCACGGTGAATTGAAGCAGGTGAGCGCGGACATAGTGGAGTATGAATGCTCCCGGCCCTCGCAGAAATGGCGGCGGCTGGTTGTCTGCGGGAGCGGACCGGGCGACATTGGATGTGCGGCGCGGCAGTGCCGGAAAGCTGAGATCGTTCCACATTCTAGATCTATCCCGCGACCGCGAGCTTGCTCGCCTGGTGATCGGCCATGACCTCAAGGTCCCGGAAGAGCTCCTGCTGGCGGCTCAACTCGCGCGCCAGGGACACGCACACTGAGCGCTGGCCGTGCTCGTTGAGTGCGGACAAGAGCCCGACATGGCAGGTGCGTTCGTTGTCCCATCCCGGATAGTCGATGATCGGATAAAGGCAGATGCCCTGAATCGAAACGCCGATCTCCAGAGCCTCGCGAATCTCGCTGCAGACGTAGTGGAGCCACGATGCACGGCCAGATCCCTCGGCACCGGTCTCGGCGATCAGCATGGGACGGTTGTAGCGCCTGTCAACCTCGATGAGCATATCGTGCAGCGGACGGTAGGCATGATGTCCCAACGGGATCGTCGGACCGCCATGATACCACTGATTGTCCGGATAGTAGTTCACCCCGATGATATCGAGGCACTCGGGAGCGCCGCCGAGACCGGGCTCCAGTCTTCCGCAGAGCATGTCGAACACCTCGAACTGAGCGAGCCGATAGATCTCGGCGCCCCGGACATGCTGCTCATCCCCAAGACCGCCCTCAACATTGATCAAGGGCTCCGCCGTGATGAAACGGGCTTCGGGGTCGGCGGCTTTGATCCTGTCGATTGCGGCAATGAACGCCCGAACGAGCTGGCGCTTCAAGTCGGCTCCCCGGTGATGGCAGGTCGGATTGAATCGGCCCACCTCGCCACCGGCCCATGCCCAGAACGAGATCTCGTTGACCGGGCAATAGAAGGCATTGCCGTCGGTCTCGTCTCGGATCACCCGGGATGCGGCTCCAGCGAACTGGGCGAAGCGGTTGATGAACTCCGGCGACCAGATGTCCAGATCGTCTGGCCAGCCATAGTGGCAGAGATCCCAGATGATTTGCGTGCCGTTCTCTCTGGCTGCATGGAGCATGGGGAGAAGGCTCGACCAATCATACTGGCCCGGCGCTTTCTCGATCAGGTGCCACCGGAGCCCGTCTCGAGCCACGGCGATCTTGTGCTGGGAGAGCATCTTGTAATCCCCCGCGGCATTCCGATCGTGTCCCGTTGTGGCAAGAAGATCGAGACGCCTTCCGTCGGCCCTGCGGTGGCTTGAGCACTCGAAGCCGCCAAGAAAGAAACTTCGAAAGAGCAGCCGTGAGCTTTGAATGGTCATGCAGGAGTATCCTAGCTTCAGGAACCTGGAATTCAGCGCAACTCAGTATCGTACCAACGCCGTCCGGTCTGGTGGATGGACTTACGCGTGACAGGCACAATGCCCAGAGTGACGCAGGCCGAAATGGCCTCGCTCCAAAACCACAGGCGAGAAAGGATGTTCAAAATTATTCCGTGCGCATTAGTGGTAGAGAGATGATCGTAAGAGGAATGCCATGGCTATTCTTGCTGGGGGAACAGAGAATAGTGGCTAAAAGGCTCGATACTCATCCACTGTTCATTTTCGGCATTCGGGAGCAATACGCTGAATGACTTGCCCGTCCGGGAAGCAATGGGACGGCTCATCCAACGGCACCATGCAGGACGGCTCTCCATGGTCCTCGCCAGGACGCGGCCTCAGCGGGCACCTAAAGCGTCGGACGTGCATTCGAACTCACGTCCGAGGCTTTAAACTCTTGATCGTTGAGCATCTTTTCACGCAAAATCGGCTCCCACTTTCGCGTCCGATGCTCTACGCCGGGAAGGTGAACAGCTCCCGTTCACCCGGTACGCCGCGAAGCCTGTGATGGCCAAGGGAGCAGACCGGAACAGGGCTTACGGCAGCTACGGCGGACGACAGCACGACAGGGCAATCCAGCTCTGAGCAGAGGGCTTCCATCCGGCTGACTTCGTTCACCGCCGGGCCGATCACCGTGAAGTCCAGGCGGTTTGCCGCTCCAATGTTTCCGTAAAACACCTCACCGGTGTGGAGGGCGATGTCGAGGCCGAGCGGCGTCTCATCGTGGAAGGAGCGATTCACATGCTTGTTGCGAGCAAGTGCCTCACGGGCAGCGCGTATCGCCGCAGCGCAGGCTGCTTCTTTCGGCTGTTCTTCAGTGATCGGAAAGACGGCCAGGAGACCATCTCCCAGGAACTTCATGACCTCACCCCCCTGTTCGACCACCGGCTCCGCCATGGCTTCGAGGTGCCGGTTCAGCCTGGCCATGACGTGCGTGCCGGCTGCATCGGTGACGGCGGTGAAGCCTCGCAGATCGGCAAACAGCAGGGCTGCGGTCAACGTCGTGCCGGAGCCGCGTCGGATCTCGCCGCTCAGCACGCGTCTTCCGGTCGACAAGCCCACATAGGTGTCGAGCATAGCAACCGTCAGGTCGAGCAGCGTCATGCGATACGCCGCCAATGCCAGCAGCGGTAACACGGCATCGATGCGAGCGACCTCACTGGCCAGGAAGCCCTCGTCGCGGTAGGTTGAAAACGACGTGGCAATGCCGCGCAGATCCGGGGCGCTTGCATTCTCGAAACGAATGAGCCGGGCCAGATAATCCTTCCCTCCGGCTCGCCGCACTTCATCGAACACACCGAACCATTCCCCTCCCGGTTCGTTCAGATGCCAATGAAAATGTGTCCGGCCGCTGCGCAGCATGTGCCCGAAGGGGCTTTCTTCGAAGGCATGCACCTCGCGGTCATGAGAGACACCTTCGGCAACCGCGCCGATCTGTCGAGTCCAGGTGTGATTGACAACGCGGATCGTTGGATTGACGGTGGGCAGCGCGAGATAGGCCCTCGCCAGAGGGATACCCTCGGCAGTGATGTGCTCGGCAAACCCAGTGAACAGTGACGCGACGCTTCCGCCCCTGAGGCCCTGGTCCACAATCCAACGTTCCAGATCTGTCATGGCCGCATTCTAGCATTCGGCGGGGGAATGTCCGAATCGGGCCGAAGCGGACTTCAAGAGGAGACGTAGCGACGTCCGCTCTCCTAAGAGCGGACGGTCCCGACTGTCCTTCTTCATCCTTGGCGGAGAACCACCGCCGTTTCCGACCCTGTCCGCCACATGAATAGGGCCGCTGCACCCAGCGGCCCTTCGACAATCGGATTTCACCCGGTGCTGCTCACGCCGCCTTGACGCCCCTGAGGAAGTTGGCAACCTCGCGGCCGAGTTCGTTGGAGTGACGGGCCAGCTCCTGAGCCGCTCCCAGCACCTGGCTGGCTGCTGCCCCCGTCTCGCCGGCACCTTGCTGAACGTCCACGATGCTGCCGGTCACTTGTTCCGTGCCTCGTGCAGCCTCCTGCACATTGCGGGCGATCTCCGAAGTTGCCGCGCCCTGCTGCTCCATCGCGGCCGCGATGGAGGTCGAAATCTGCGACATCTCGGTGATCGTGCGGGCAATCTCCTGGATCGCCGCAACGGTCTGCTGGGTTGCGTGCTGGACCGAGCTGATCTGCTGCGAAATCTCGTCGGTCGCCTTTGCGGTCTGGGTCGCCAGATCCTTCACTTCCGATGCCACAACCGCGAAGCCCTTGCCGGCTTCGCCGGCCCGCGCGGCCTCGATGGTAGCGTTGAGGGCCAAGAGGTTCGTCTGGCCCGCGATCGTGTTGATGAGCTGCACCACGTCGCCGATGCGCTCCGCGCTGGCGGCGAGCTCCTGCACGGTGGCGCTGGTGCGTTGGGTTCCGGCGACGGCTTTCTCGGCCACCTGCGAGGATTGGCTCACCTGGGAGGCGATCTCACGGATCGAGATCGACAGCTCCTCGGTGGCGGCGGCCACCGTCTGCACGTTGGCGGAGGTCTGCTGGGCGGCCGACGAGACCGTCACGGATTGCCGGGTGGTTTGATCCGCCACATGCGCCATGGACTGGGCCGTGGCCTCCATTTCAGTGGCGGCGGAGGAGAGCCCCTGGGTCAGCGCCGACACATTGGCTTCGAAGCGTCGTGTCAGCTGATCCAACATCTCGGCACGGCGGGCTTTCTCATCGAGTTCCAAGGCAGCCTGTTCGTCGGCAGCCTTCTTGGCGACCATGGCGTCCTTGAAGACCTGAACCCTGCGCGCCATCGTGCCGATCTCGTCCTTGCGGTCGATGCCTTCGATGTTCGCGCCGAGGTTCCCCTCCGCGAGTGAACGCATGTTCTCGATGAGGCGGCCGATGGGACGGGAGATGCTGCGGCCGAGGCCGAAGGCGATGCCCAGCAGAACCAGAGCGGACACGCCGACGAAGGCGAGAAAGACGTTTCGGTAGGTCGCGTTGATAACGGCGAGGTCATCCACGTACATGCCTGCCGCCACGACCCATTGCCATTGAGGGAAGGAGACGGCGTACACCGTCTTCGGCGACGGCACGGTCTCGTTGAGCTTCGGCCAGAGGAAGTTCACGAAGCCACCGCCCTTCTTGCCCGCCTCGACCTGTTCCCGGGTCACATAGGTTCCGTTGACGTCCTTCACGTCGGAGAGGTTCTTGCCTTCCGTATTCTTGTTGGGATGCATGACAACGAAGTTGGTGTAATCGAGCACCACAAAATAGTCGTTACCATTGTAACGCATCGTGCGAAGGGTGTCGGCCGCGCGCCTCTTCGCCTCCTCCTCGGAAAACTCGCCCTTCCTGGCGCGCTCCTCGTAGCCCGCAATGAGAGTGGTGGCGGTCTGGGTCAAGCTCTTGAGCTCCGACTGCTTCCGCTCGAGCAGAAGGCTGGAGATGGTGAGCGAACCATAGATGGACAGTGCTATGAGTGCGACGATGCCTGCAGCGATGCCCGCATAAAATCGACCCGCAATGCTGGAGAAAGCCTCTGTGAGCTTTTTACGAGAGGTAGGAATTTCTTGAGACATGTCTTCTGGAATGGCCTGCCCACTTCGCCGTGGGAAGCGCACGCCCCGATAGCGTGCTGAAGTCAGGCATTTCCTGACTACTCTTTGTGGCTTGCCCGAGGCTGAAGGGCACCGCCGTGATGGCAGGGCTTCCATCGAGGGCGTCCTTTCCGGCGTTCTCACCATCCTGCCGTGCTCATGGCAGGCATGGACGGAACCGCTCTTGGAGGTGTCGCGCCGCCTCCCATGTGCGGCACCTCACAGGCATTATCTTTACGTTTGGTAAGATGTTGGGCATCAAAGGATGCTCCCCATGGCTCACCATATTACGCCCTTCATGCTTGGAGTGCTCGGGCCCCTCACCCTGATCGGCTGGCTGATTTTCCGCTGATCAGGGCTGCACCCTGTTGCCGCCAAGACGGAACAAGGATGGCCCCGCTGGCTTGCCCCTGACCAGGCAGAGTCGATGCTGCGGCGACAAGGACAGCCCCGTCACCCGCGCGCCGGTAGAACGATTCGACGGCCGGCCCCGGTTCCGCACCTGATGATATGGCGCCAGCACGGCTTTGAATGCGTCACAGCTCCTAACACGACGGTTCATACCGCCCGGCACCAAGCTCAGACACAGTAGCATTTTGCATTAATCAGATATGAAATGCAATACATCTTGCATTTGTATCCATGATTATGCAATGAGGGGGCATGCTCGATCAACTCCCGATCCAACCCAAGACGGCTGCTTCCTCCCTGCTTGGAGGGAAGCACCGTATTGTCGACCTCCGTACGGAAGCCGGAGATAGCCTTGAACGCCTGCCGCATATCCTGCGGATCATGCTGGAGAACGTCGTTCGGGCCGCGGGAGAGGATACCCAGCGCGCCAAGGCCGCCATTCTGGACTGGCTGAGGAGTGGACGCAGCGAGGAGGAGATCCCTTTCCTGCCTAGCCGCGTTCTGATGCATGACACCACCTGCGGCCCGGCCCTGGTTGACATTGCCGGGATGCGAGCCTCCCTCGCGGAAGCCGGATACGACCCGACCGGGCTCAATCCTGTCCTTCCCGTCGACGTCTCCACCGACCATTCCCTCGGCGTGGATGTGTTCGGCTCCCCCGATGNAAATGGGCCACCCGCGCCCTCACCGGATTCCGCGTCCACCCGCCCGGCACCGGGATCATGCACACACTCAACCTAGAGCGCCTGGCAACTGTCATCACCACCGCCGAGCGGGATGGCGTGTCATGGGTCATGCCCGACACCCTGATCGGCACCGACAGCCATACGCCGATGATCAACGGCATCGGCGTGCTCGGCTGGGGCGTCGGCGGACTGGAAGCCGAGAGCGTGATCTTCGGTATGCCGGTGATGATCCGCGTGCCGGACATCGTCGGTGTGCGTCTCACCGGACGTCTCAAACAGGGGGTGCTCGCGACCGATCTCGCATTGACGGTCACCGAGCGCCTCCGCCGGATCGATCTCGCGGATCGCTTCGTCGAATTCTACGGCGAAGGCGTCTCGACGCTCTCGGCAGGCGATCGCGCCGTGATCGCTAACATGACCCCAGAATTCGGCGCTAATTCCGGCTTCTTCCCCATCGACGATCAGACGCTGCGCTACTTGCGCGAAACGGGCCGCTCGGCCGAGCACGTGCGCCTGGTCGAGGACTACGCCAAGCAACAAGGGCTGTGGTTCGATCCGGAGGCCGCTCCGCGTTTCACGGACACGGTTGACATCAACCTCGATGAGGTCGAGGTCAGCCTCGCGGGTCCGCGCCGTCCGCAGGACCGTATCCCTGCAGGCCAAACGGTCGAGGCCTTGGCGCCGATGCTGGCGGGCCGTCCAGTGTCGGAGGGTCAACTCGGAAACGGCTCCGTTGCCATCGCGGCGATCACGAGCTGCACCAACACGTCCGATCCGAGGCTCCTGGTCGCCGCGGGCCTCGTCGCTCGCAAGGCGCGCCGCTTCGGCCTCAAGCCTCCTGCCTGGGTGAAGACCTCGCTGGCGCCAGGATCCCCGACCGCGGAGCGCTATCTGCGCCGCGCCGGATTGCTGGAGGATTTGGAGGCCGTCGGCTTCGGGATCGTCGGCTATGGCTGCACCACCTGCATCGGCAACTCGGGACCGCTGCCCGCGATCATCGAGCAGGCCATGGCGGAGCGCGGCATCCTGCCGGTCGCCGTGCTGTCGGGCAACCGCAACTTCCCGGGCCGCGTGCATCCGCAGCTCGAAGCAGGCTTCCTGGCCTCGCCTCCGCTCGTCGTGGCCTTCGCGCTCGCCGGCGACGTCAATCGCGATATCCTGGCCGATCCCATCGGGTACTCACCGTCCGGCGAGGAGATCAGGCTGGCCGATCTCTGGCCGACAGGCGACGAGATCGATGCGGCCCTCACCCGAGCCATCGATGCGGGCGATTACGACACCTCCTACGACGAGGCCGAGGCGAGCGAGACCTGGCAGGTGCTCGACGCTCCCGCCACGCCCCTTTTCCCCTGGAACGAGCGCTCGTCCTATATCCGCCGCCCGCCCTTCGCGGGCTTCGGCGAGGGCACGCTTCTCGGCCATTACGCAGCGCATCCGCTGCTTGTGCTGGGAGACGACATCACCACCGACCACATCTCGCCCGCCGGCCAGATTCCCCAGACGAGTGAAGCCGCCGAGTACCTTGTCGCGCGCGGCGAGAACCGTCACGACCTGAACGTCTTCGCGTCCCGCCGCGGGAACTGGGAGGCCATGGCGCGAGGCCTGTTCACCAACCAGTCGGTGCGCAACCTGCTCGACCCTCAGATCGCGCCTGGCTTCACGATCCATGCGGGATCTGGCGAGCACCTGCCGCTGTTCCGTGTCGCCGAGCGCTATGCCGCCGAGAGCGCCTCCGTGGTTGTGGTGGCAGGCGAACGCTACGGCATGGGATCGTCGCGCGATTGGGCCGCCAAGGGCGTCGCCCTCCTCGGCACCCGCGCGGTGCTCGCATCGAGCTTCGAGCGCATTCACCGTTCAAACCTGATCGGCATGGGTATCCTGCCCCTGCGGCTGCCCGCAGACCGGCACCCGAGCCGTCTGCATCTGCGCCCAGGGGATCGGATCGTCGTCGATGCCGATCCTGCCCGGATCAGCCCGCGCTGTGCCGTGCCCGTCAGGATCCTCCGCGCATCGGGGGAGAGCGAGACCTTTGCCGCCACCGCAGCCATAGAGACCGGCCTCGAGGTCGAGATCCTGCGCGGCGGCGGCATCATTCCCCTTATCCTGCGACGCGTCATCCAGGCGGAGACCACAAGCCGCCAGGCGCCCGCACCCGACTTCACCGGCGACGGTGAAACCCATCGGCGAGAGGCCTCGCCGACCATCAGACGCTGAGCGGCAACGTCCCCTTCGCGTTCAACATCTCACGCAACCCAAGGGAGGAACTCGTGAGCTCCATTACCAAGACTATCCGCGGCGTTGCCGTTGCCGCCATGACGCTCGTCGCGTCGTCGGCTTTCGCGCAGCAGGAACTCAAGATCATCGCCCCGGCGGGCCCAGGTGGCGGCTGGGATGCGGCCGCCCGCTCGGTCCAGCAGGTGCTCACGCAGACGGGGCTTGCCAAGAGCGTTCAGGTGGTCAACGTCACCGGTGCCGGCGGCACCGTGGGCCTCGCTCAGTTCGTCAACCAGGCAAAGGGCGATCCGAGCCAACTCATGGTCAACGGCATCACCATGGTGGGCGCGATCCTCACCAACAAATCTCCGGTCACGCTCGACCAGGTGACGCCGATCGCACGCCTCACCGGCGACCCGCTCGTGATCGTCGTGCCGGCCAACTCGCCCATCAAGTCGGTCAAGGAACTGGCGGATGCGGTCAAGGCCGATCCGGCCAAGGTCACCTGGGCCGGCGGTTCCGCCGGCGGCGCGGATCACATCCTCGCGGCCCTGTTCGCCAAGGCAGCCGGCTCCGATCCCGCGAGGGTCAACTACATCGCCTTCTCGGGCGGTGGCGAAGCCCTCGCGGCGATGCTCGGCGGCCGCGTGACGGCGGGCATTTCCGGCTACGGCGAGTTCGAGAGCCAGATCAAGGCCGGCAAGCTGCGGGCCCTCGCCCTTTCGTCCGGCAAGCGGCTGGCCAACGCTGATGTTGCCACGCTCAAGGAGCAGGGCATGGATGTCGAGGTCGTGAACTGGCGCGCCGTCATGGCAGGCCCCGGCATCACGGCCGAGCAGAAAAAGGCCCTGACGGACACCGTCGAGAAGGTGGTCAAGTCCAAGGAATGGGCCGAGATCCTGAAGCAAAGAGGCTGGGAGGACTTCTATCTCGCCGGCGAGCCCTTCGAGGCCTTCCTCAAGGAAGAGCAGGTCCGCGTCGGCGACGTGCTCAGGTCGGTCGGCCTGGCGAAGTCGTAATCTCAAGACCCGGGGAGCCCGTGCGGGCTCCCCGCCCATGCTCATAGGACAAGCTCTCGAACTCACGGCGAACCGAGCATGAGAGTACCGCGACCGCGACACTTCGGGTAAACGAGGATTGAGTTATCTTGAAGTTCGAGTCCGGGATCGTGGTCATGAGTTCAGCCGGTGAGCGTCCGGTCAATGGAAAGCGCGAGTTGACCGAGGGCCTCGCGGCGCAAATCCTCGAGCATATCCGGGGCGGCGGACTGCCCGCCGGCACACACCTGACAGCCCAGGAACTCGCCGAGCGGTTCAACGTTTCCCGCTTTCCCATCGGCCAGGCCTTGCAACTGCTCGCCGCCAAAGGTGTCCTCGTTCACGAACGCAACCGCGGCTACTTCGTGTCCACCGTCAAGAACGCGTCGCCGGAGAGCCTCGGCCTGACCACCAGGAACGACGTGTCCGATGTCTATTTCAGGATCGCCGAGGATCACCTCCAAAGCCGCCTGCCCGATCCTGCCTCCGAGACCTACCTCAAGGACACCTATAGGCTGACGAAAACCCAGCTGAATGCCGTCCTAGGCCGGATTGCCCAGGAGGGGTGGGCCGAGCGCCGCCCGGGCTACGGCTGGTCGTTCTCGCCGATGCTGACCACTCCTGAGAGCCTGGAGCAGACGTACCGGGTGCGCCTGGCCCTCGAACCCGCCGCACTCCTGGAGCCGACCTACCGTCTCGACCGTGACATCGCGGCCCGCTGCCGTGAGGCGGAGCTCCGGCTCCTCGGCGGCGCCATCGAGACGGACAGCGCCGATGCGCTCCACGAACGCGGCGTGCGGTTCCACGAGGCGATCATCGGCGCATCGGGCAACCCATTCTTCCTGGAAGCGGTCCGGCGCATCAACCGCGTTCGCCGCCTGCTGTCGTATCGCTCGATGGTCGACCGCAAGCGCTATCGCAAGCAATGCGAAGAGCACCTCCAGATCCTCGACCTGCTCGAGCGGGAAAGAAACGAGGACGCTTCGCAGGCGCTGCGTCGCCACCTGGAGCACACCATCGGAAACCTTCAGGAAATCAGACCGATCCTGGAGCATTGAGCGCTGCACGATGGTCAATGATTGCCGTGCGTTTCAGGAAGTGAAGATCAACGGTCCGGCGCCTGAAGCGAGACACCTGCCGGTACCTTCAATTCTCCCTCCCCGCCGTTGAGGTCCAGGAAGTGACCATCCCTGGGGATGACCAGTCCTTCTCCAATCCTCGGGAGCTTTGATAGGCCGGTGCAGGTGACGGCGCTCTTGGTGCCGTTGGCATCCTCGCGCCCGGTCAGCCGGGCTCCAATCCTGCCTGCGGAGCTGATCGTGCCGGAGATCGTCATGTGCTGGTCAGGAAAGCTCCAGGTGAAGGTCCGGCCCGTCTGCTCCCAACGCCCAGGCCACTCGCCCTCCTGGCGGTTCGTGGCGTCGAAGATGTACGGGCTGATCTCTCCCTCCTGAACCTCGCCGCCGCCGACACCTCCACCCGGATAGAAGGTGATTACGAACCGAGACCTGTCGGATGAGCGGGTGCATTGCCAGAGCGAGCCGGCGAGACTTGTACCGTCGGCTAGAGCTCCAGAGAATGCTGCCAGGAGTGCAAATCCGGTGCCGATAAGGACTCTCATGGTAACGAGCTCACGAACAGACGGGAAGAGGCTGCACAGATAACCCGCAACTCTTAAATATCTTGCGATCCTGTTCGACCCTGGGCTGTGATTGCGGCAAACGACAGCCTTTTCTGCGGCGCAGGAGGCCTGAACGATGTCGGCTCCGGGTTTCTCGAAGGATTGGAAACTCGCCCTCACCCATCTCCGGTCGGATGAACGAACTGCCCTGGGCCTTGATTGTGTCATCCAGCACAACCCACCTGCCGGCAAGGCCCAGCAAAGCCAGCACGTTTAATTCTGGATCAGGTGATTCGGCTCCAGGCCGAAACGACATTCGGATCATTTCCATGACGAACATCCAACTTCCCGACATCAGCGTCACAATGGCGTTGGTGGCCAACCTCAAGGCGAGCCTGCCGGATTTCGGCCGGATCGTCGATCAATGCGGGCATCCGGCCCACGCCCTGCGACAGCTCGGTCTCGTGCACTGGGAAAACGGACGTTTCGATACAGCCGCCCGGACGTTCGCGGCCGCTCTCTCTCTGACGCCCGACGACCCTGACCTCTGGCGCGACCTAGCGAGCGTCTCCAGCGCTTCGGATCGCGACGAGCAGGCGCTGACCGCGATCCGGATGTCCCTGGAACTCGATCCGCACAGCGCCCAGTCCTGGCAGACCCTTGCCGGTGTAGCGGACCGTCTCGACGACATCGAGACGGCCGAGGATGCCTACCGCCGCACGATCGCACTCAACCCGAAAGCCGCCGCCGCTCATCTCGGACTTGGCCTGCTGCTGTTCAGGAAGAAGCACTATGAAGAGGCCTTGGCCGCCGTGCGGGCCTCCGTTGAACTCGATCACGTCAACGGTCTGGCTCATTACGCCCTCGGCCATCTGTCCTTCATCGCGTCCGATTTCGCGGGCTGCGCGAGAGCGTTCGACGAAGCCGTCCGGCTGACATTGCCGCTCGATCCGCCAACCCGGCAGAAACGGGCCCGCGCCCTCACGTTCCAGGCCATGATCGAAGGCCGCGTTCAGGAAGCCCTTCGAGACTATCCCGAGATCGCAGGCGACGACCGGGAGGAACTCGACATCATCGCGCGTGACGCATTCTCCGTTCTCAGCGCTGCCGGTCACCTGGAAGCGGCCGCCGAGATCGGACGGATGCGGCTGGCCGAGAAGCCCGACGATCCGGTCCGGCGCTATCTGCTCGACGCCGTCCTCGGGCGGACGATGACAGCCGCTCCCACGGACTACATCGAGACCTATTTCGATCAGTTCGCACCTCAGTTCGACGGAAAGCTGCTCGAGACGCTTCAGTACAATGCCCCCCGCCAGATGGCGAAGCTCCTGGCCGAACACCGGGCCGGCTTCAGCCAGATGCTCGACTTGGGCTGCGGCACCGGGCTGGCCGCCGGAGAATTGCGGTCGTTCGGCCCGACTCTGATCGGGGTCGATCTCTCCTCGGGTATGCTGGCCGAGGCCGCGAAGCGAGGCGGGTACACCGAACTCGTCAAGTCGGAGGCTCTCGCCTATCTCGAGGTGACCCCGAACCGCTTCGATCTCATCTTCGCGGCGGATTCGCTGATCTATTTCGGCGATCTCGGACCGCTTCTGCGCGCCGCTGCCGGTGCCATGGTGCGAGGGGGGCTGTTCGCCTTGAGCATCGAGGTTGCAGCGGAGGAAGGCTTCACTCTGCAGCCCTCAGGCCGCTTCGCTCATTCGCTCGCGCATCTCAAGACCGCGGCCGCCGACTTCGACGTCCTGGAAGCGGTTGAATGCAAGATCCGGCTCGAGGCCGGGCGACCGGTGCGGGGTCTCTACATCATCCTGGAAAAACGCTGACGCGACACGGAGCCGGTGATCTGCGCGTGATGGGCAAGCATGGCGCAGATCAACCACCGAGCCCAGACGGCCGGGACAACAGGCCGGCTCGGCACCGCGAATTGCCCGAATATTGATGCATTGCGGCCCTATAGACGCATCCTGGAGCAGCACCAATCCTCGGCGAGGTTTGGGGTGAATCAACCCGACAAGGGTTGGCCAGGGAGGACCGTCATGAACGGCCACGCGCCGGGCGGAGCCATGCCGATGGCCGGAGCGGAGACGCTTCCGCTCGCGGTCAGCGCCTTCGGACTCGTCAAGTGCTTTGGCGATGTGCGTGCGGTAGACGGCGTCGATCTCGATGTTCAACGGGGCGCGATCTTTGCGATCCTGGGCCCGAACGGTGCCGGCAAGACGACTCTGATCCGCATGCTCGCGACACTCACCGTACCTGATGCGGGTCGCGCCAGCGTCATGGGCCACAATCTTATCGCCGCGCCGCATAAGGTGCGTGCAGCCATCGCGATGACAGGCCAGTTCGCCTCGCTGGACGAGGACCTGACCGGTCGCGAGAACCTTCTGCTCCTGGCACGCCTTTGGGGCTTTCGCGGCTCGAAGGCAAAGGCTCGCGCGGATGACCTCCTGGAAGCCTTTGACCTGTCCGAGGCAGCCCACAAGCAGGTGAACGCCTATTCCGGCGGCATGCGGCGAAGGCTCGACATCGCCGCGTCCCTGATCGTGACTCCGGGTCTGCTTTTTCTTGACGAACCGACCACCGGGCTCGATCCGGTCGCCCGCCAGGGCGTGTGGCGGATGATCCGCGATCTTGCGGGCGCGGGCGTCACGATCCTCCTGACGACGCAGTACCTGGACGAGGCCGACCAACTGGCCGACCGCATCGCCGTCATCGATCACGGCCGGAAGATCGCCGAGGGCACGAGCCGCGAGCTGAAGGCAGCCACCGGGTCCGGCACCCTCCATGTCGCGCTCACGGATGCCGCCAGGCTCGGGACGGCCGCACGCCTCTTGGAGGCCCGCCTCGGCGGCAAGGTTCAGTCCAGTGCGGAGGGAGCCCGTCTCTCGATCAGGGCTGCCACCCCGGAGCAGGCGAACGAGGCGCTCGCCAGCCTCCTCGCAGAAGGCATCGAACTGGCGGATTTCGCTATGGGCAGCCCCAGCCTCGACGAGGTGTTCTTCGCTCTCACAGGCGCCAGCTCCGCAACGGATGAAGGAACCAGCGGATGACCATGCCCCCCCGGCCGGAATTCCGGTTCGTCGCTTCGAACCCGTGGCGAGGCCGCCTGCCCCTTCGGCCGTGTCGAATGCCCTCGTGTTCGGCTGGCGTGCGGTTCTGAAGTTCCGCCATGTGCCTGAGCAGCTGTTCGACCTCGTCATGACGCCGATCATGTTCACGCTGCTCTTCACCTTCGTGTTCGGCGGCGCGCTCGCCGGCTCGCCGCGCGAATATCTCCAATTCTTCCTGCCAGGGATTCTGGTTCAAACAGTCACCTTCAACGCGGTCTATTCGGGCATGAACCTCTCGACCGATCTCGGCAAGGGGCTGTTCGACCGCTTCCGCTCGCTGCCGATCTGGCCACTCGCGCCCTTTGCGGGACTGATGATCGGTGACGTTCTTCGTCATCTCATCGCGGCGACGATCATCCTCGTCATCGGATTGATCCTCGGCTATCGCCCTGAGGCCGGCATCCTGGGCGTTCTCGCGGCCTTTGCGCTTCTTGTCACCATCGGTTTCGGATTCGGCTGGGTCTTCATCGTGCTGGGTCTTCTCATCCGCACGCCGACGACTGTCATGACGCTCGGGTTCTCGTTCCTGTTTCCGCTGGTGTTTGCCTCGAACATCATGGTCGATCCGGCGACGATGCCGGACTGGCTGCGGGCTTTCGTCGAGGCAAACCCGGTGTCGCTCATGACCACCGCGGTCCGAGGCCTGATGGGCGGCGGCATGTCTTTGGGCCAGATTGCGCTTGCGCTCCTCGCACCGGTGGCCCTGACGGCCCTGCTCGCTCCGGTGACGCTCCGGCTGTACCGGAGGCAGTGAGAGCCCTCCCGGCGCCAGTCAGACGCATTCCCTGGAGTTCAGCTCGCCTCGTCCCAGCTCGGCTGCGAGGCGCTCCACCTGGAGCCAGCCGCGCCAAGCCGGGAGAATGCTCCAGTCGGGGTCGCTGAGATGGGCATGCGGAAGCCGGTAGTGGAACACTGGCCGCGGACCGATCTTCTCCCTCGGGAGAGCCTGGCGCACCTGCCCCTCGTTCAGGTAGGCGAGCACCGGCAGCAGGTCGAGGGCGCGCTGGCGGGTCGGATTAGCGGCCAGATAATCGGCGGTGAAATCCTGCAGGCTCGGCCAGTAATCCGGAGCGAGCATGCGATCCTTGTAGCGTTGCGGATAATCCGGCGGGAGCGCCAGCGCGAGCCTCAGGCTGCCGTGCGCCACCTGCCGCCTGAGCTCGTCGCTCATGAGCAGGAAAGCCTTCAGGAAGGCCGCCAGTGTGCGGGCATCGAGATCCGGAGGGTCGATGTTGAAGTGCAGGCTGAGCGAGTTCAGGAGAATGGTGCCTCGGCCCCGGGCTCCCACGGACCGAAGGCTCGCAAGGGCCTCGTCCACGGCACCGATCCGGCCCGCAGGCAGAGGCGCGGTGATGAGTTCCCGCGGGACGAAGGGCGAGACGAGAGTTCCCAGGATCGCGGCGCCGCGAAGGCCGAGCCCGACATTCAGGTCCGGATGGCGAGCCGGATGAACATGGCGCAGATCCAGCTCGACCGACAGGTCGCCCAAGCGGGTGCCGCGAAGCCTGATTGCATGAGGATCCTCCGGCTCGGCGACCCCGCCCAGGTCCCGGACGAGGGCGGCAGCCGCCGCTTTGACACTGGGGCCGAGGAACTCCACCTCGACGCCCACGCGTCGCATGCCGCCATCCGGGGCGATCATTGCGGATTCGGGCAGGAGGCAGGATGGGATGATCGGCTTGTCCATTGATGGACAGATGGGAACGGCTGCGCCGTATGGCAACACGTCGCATAGCAAGCTTTACTCGCGAGGCATCGAGACGCGATCAGGCCTTGCTCCGTCGCTTCATCTCAGAAGCCCGTGACGAGACGGGAGCCGTCGTATCGCGCTCCAGCAGCGACAGAGGCAGACGGATGTGCCAGTCCTCGGGCTTCATGTCGTTCCGGATCATCTTCAGAAGAACCCCCGCCCCGGTTCTACCAAGTTCGTGCAGGGGCTGTCGAAACGTGGTCAGGGTCGGTTCGATGTAGTCGGCGAACTCGATCCCGTCGAAGCCGATCACCGACACGTCCTCGGGGACCCGGACGCCGGCAGCCCGTATGGCCTTGATGAAACCGATCGCGCTCTCGTCGCACGACGCGTAGATGGCCGTGGGTCTCCTCTTCAAACGAAGAAAGGCTTCCGCGGCAGCGACTCCGGCCTCGAACACGAAACGTCCTTCCCAACGCACGAGATCTCGCTCGCTCAAGCCCGCCGCAACGACCCCTTCGAGAAAACCCGTCAGGCGCTCCGCCGCGATGATGTTTCCGGCCGGGCCGGCGATATAGCCGAGGCTCCGGTGGCCGAGCCGCGTCAGGTAGGCGACGGCGGCCCGGGAGGCCTCCCGGTCCTGAACGACGACATTCGGAATCCCTTCTCCCTCGATGGCGGCGCACATGGCGACCATGGGAAGACCGGCCTCGGTCATGGTCCGTTTCCCGCTCGCAGGGACACGGCCATTCATGAGAATGACCCCGTCGACCTGCCGGGACAAGGCGAGGTCCACATAGCGGGCTTCACGCTCGGCGCAGTTGTCCAGATTGCCGATCACGAGCCCGTATCCCGACCGGGTCAATTCATCGTCGATTCCTCGCAGGATCTGGGCAAAGACCGGATTGGCCAGGTTCGGCACGATCACGAGAGCCGTCATGGTTCGGCGCTTGCGCAGGTTCCTGGCCACGCTGTTGGGCGTGTAGCCGCTTCGCTGCACGGCTTCCATCACGAGATCGTGCGTCTTTGTCCTGACCTTGTCTGGATTGGCCAGAACCCGGCTGACCGTGGCAGTCGAGACGCCTGCGAGATGTGCCACATCGGCGATGCGGATTCCTTTGCCAGAGCGCCAGCCCTTCCGGCTCATTGAGAATATTCCTTACAGTCAATCATGCTGCCACAGTATTCTTAACAGAAACGAGTGGCTCTTAAACTAGTGTCTTGACTTATTTAAAAAGGCCTTACAACCTACTCGTAAGATGTAATCGATTACAAAATGTCGATACAACGCTTCTGGGAGGAAGCCATGCGCCTGAAAACACGCGTTTCTGCGTATACCCTTTCTGCTGCCTTGATCTGGAGCTCCGGAGCACTCTCTCAGCAGATGAAAGCCGAGGTGCTCCATTGGTGGACGTCGGCTGGCGAGTCGGCGGCGGTCAAGGTGTTTGCCGATCAGTTCACGAAAGCCGGCGGCACCTGGGTCGACAATGCGATCGCCGGCGGAGCGAATGCCCGCACGGCGGGAATCAACCGCATGGTCGGAGGCAATCCTCCCACCATGATGCAGTTCAACACCGGCAAGCAGTTCGATGAACTGGTCAGCAATGACCTTGTGCGCGACGTGGACAAACTCGCGCAAGCCGGGAAGTGGCGCGAACTCATGCCGAAGCCGATCGTCGATGCATCGGTTCGTGAGGGCAAGTTCTTCGCCGTGCCGGTCAACATCCACGGCCAGAATTGGTTGTTCTACAACACCAAGATCTTTGCCGATGCAGGCCTTGAGCCTCCCAAGACGTTTCCCGAACTGGTCGCGAGCGGCGAAAAACTGAAAGCCCGCGGGATCATTCCCCTGGCGCTCGGCGGACAGCCCAACTGGGAGCACAACCTGTTCCGGGCCGTCCTCGTCGGCCATGGCGGCGCGGACATGTTCCGGAAACTCTACGGAGCCCGCGATCAGCAGGCGGTCAAGAGCCCCAAATTCAAAGAAACGGTTGAACTCTTCGGCAAGATGCGAGGGCTCGTCGATTCGGGCAGCCCCGGCCGCAACTGGAACGACGCCACGGCGCTCGTGATCACGAACAAGGCCGCCATGCACTTCAATGGCGACTGGGCCAAGGGCGAGTTCATCGCGGCAGGCCAGACCGCCGGCAAGGAATACGGCTGTGCCCTCGTTGGCGATGGTGGCGGCAAGCTCGTGATCGGCGGCGACGTTTTCGTGTTCCCGACCACGAAGGACAAGAACCAGCTCGCCACACAGGACAAGCTGATCGAGGTCCTGCTCGATCCCACCAGCCAGATCGAGTTCAACAAGAAGAAGGGATCGATCCCGGTACGCATGGATGTCGACGTGTCGTCCATGGATGTGTGCGCGCAGAAGTCGCACGCCGTGCTGAAGGATCCCGCCAACCAAGTCGAGGCGATGGAGCTCCTGAGCACGCCGAACTTCTCCGGCGCCATGCAGGATGCCGTCACACAGTACTGGAACAACGCGAACATGTCGGCTGACGCCTTCATCGAGAAGATTGTCGGCGCCATGCGCGACGCAAGCTGAGCGCCGCGGCTCGCCCCTAGCGCATCGTGCGGACCCGGTTTTCCGCGTCGAACGATGCGCTCTCCCAAGAGTGGAAAATCGGGTTGGAGCCCAAAAGGGCAACTCCACTTTTGGGTCCGATGCTCTAAGGGCTGGGCGAGCCGTCTCTTGCCTTGTCAGACACTCCGACAGGACGTCCCTGATGACCACCGTCTCGATCCGCGCTCCCGGTATCAGTCCCCCCGCCACGACCAAGGCTCGGCGCCGCATACGGACCCGATTGCCGGCGGCCTTCGCGCTCCTGCCGACGGCGCTTGTCGTGCTCGTCGTCTATATCGGCTGCATGCTCTGGACCGTGCGGCTGTCCTTCACGAGTTCGACATTGCTTCCCAAGCTCGATTGGGTCGGCCTCGCCCAATATAGCCGCCTGTTCGCCAATGATCGCTTCCTGACATCGGCCGAGAACATCGTCATCTTCGGAGCCCTCTTCATTTCGGGCTGCCTGATCCTTGGCTTCCTGCTCGCCGTGTTCATTGACCAGAACGTGCGTGGCGAAGGCATCTTCCGCACGTTGTTCCTCTATCCCTATGCCATGTCCTTCGTCGTGACCGGCGTCGCCTGGCAGTGGTTTCTCAATCCCGGCCTCGGCCTGCAGAAGCTCGTGCGCGACATGGGCTTCGAGAGCTTCACCTTCGACTGGCTCGTCAACCAGGACATGGCGATCTACACGATCGTCATCGCAGGCCTGTGGCATGGGTCCGGCCTTACGATGGCGATCCTGCTCGCAGGCTTGCGCGGCGTGGACGAGGATTTGTGGAAGGCCGCCAGGGTCGACGGCATTCCGACTTGGCGCGTCTATACCTCGATCGTCCTCCCCCTGCTCCGTCCGATGGTGGTCACCGCGACGGTGCTGCTGGCGACCGGCGTCGTGAAGCTCTACGAACTGGTCGTGGCCATGACCCTGGGCGGTCCCGGCATCGCGACGGAAGTGCCCGCGAAGTTCGTCATGGATCACCTGTTCGAGCGGAACAACATCGCCCTCGGAACCGCAGCCGCCACCATCATGCTGATCGCCGTCGTGTCCGTCCTCGCTCCGTGGGTCTATGCCCGCTACGTCCGTCCGCAAGGGAGGCACGCATGAGCGCCGTCGAACCGCATGGCCGCCGCCCCAGGCATCTCACGATCGGCCGCATCGGCATTTACGCCTTCCTCATCACGGCGGCTCTGTTCTTCCTGTTGCCGCTGTGGATCATGATCGTCACCTCGCTCAAGCCCATGGACGAAATCCGGCTGGGAAACATCGTCGCCCTCCCGACAGCGCCCACCTTCGAGGCCTGGACCAAGGCATGGTCGTCCGCCTGTACGGGGCTGGAATGCAACGGCATCAGCGTCGGTTTCTGGAACTCCGTGCGCATCCTCATACCGTCCGTGGTCCTGTCCATCGCGGCAGGAGCCATCAATGGCTACGCCCTCTCCTTCTGGCGCGTGAAGGGCGCCAATCTAATGTTCGGAATCCTGCTGCTCGGCGCCTTCATTCCCTATCAGGTCTTTCTCTATCCCCTCGTGCGCATCTTCTCGATGACGGGCGTCTACAACTCTCTGCTCTGCATCGTGCTGGTGCACGTGATCTTCGGGCTGCCGACAATGACGCTTCTATTCCGCAACTATTATGCGGGTTTGCCCCTCGAGCTGTTCAAGGCGGCGCGCATCGACGGCGGCGGCTTCTGGACGATCTTCTTACGGGTGATCCTGCCCATGTCGACGCCGATGATCGTGGTCGCCAGCATCCTCCAGGTCACAGGCATCTGGAACGACTTCATCTTCGGGCTCACCTTCGCGGGCCGGGAGAACCTGCCCATGACCGTGCAACTCAACAACATCGTTCACTCGACACAAGGGGAGCGCGCCTACAACGTCGACATGGCGGCCACGATGCTGGCGGCGCTGGTTCCCCTCGTCGTCTACTTCGTATCGGGACGCTGGTTCGTCCGCGGCATCGCCGCCGGCGCAGTGAAGGGATAGAACATGTCTGCAGTTTCCGTGCGTGATGTCACCGTCGCTTTCGAGGCGTTCCGCGTCTTCGACGGCCTGTCCCTTGACATCGAAGAAGGTGAGTTCATCGTTCTGCTGGGTCCCTCGGGATGCGGGAAGTCAACGCTCCTCAACGCCATCGCGGGCCTTCTCGACGTCTCTTCCGGCCAAATCTGGATCGGGGGAAGGAACGTGACATGGGAGGAGCCGAAGGATCGTGGAATCGCCATGGTGTTCCAATCCTACGCGCTCTATCCGCGGATGAGCGTGCGCCAGAACATGTCGTTCGGGCTGAAGATGGCCAAGACCCCAAAGGCCGAGATCGCACGGCGCGTCCATCAGGCGGCGGAACTTCTGCAGATCTCCCATCTCCTCGACCGCCGCCCGGATCAACTCTCGGGCGGCCAGCGCCAGCGCGTCGCCATCGGCCGGGCACTCGTGCGCGACGCCGCCGTTTTCCTCTTCGACGAGCCCCTGTCGAACCTGGATGCCAAGCTCAGGAACGAATTGCGCGTCGAGATCAAGCGGCTCCATGCGCGGCTCGGCAAGACCACGATGGTCTATGTAACCCATGATCAGATTGAGGCGATGACGCTGGCGGACCGGATCGTGGTGCTCAAGGAGCAGAAGGTCCAGCAGATCGGCAGTCCCGATGAGATCTATCGCCGGCCTGCGAACCTGTTCGTGGCGGGCTTCGTCGGCTCGCCGCAGATGAACTTCATCAAAGGCAGGATCGAAGGGAGCGGCACCGGCCCCGAATTCGTCTCGGGACAGCGTCGCCTGCCGCTCGCGGAATATCGGTTCGTGAGCAAGCCGCGTCCGGGGCAGCAGGTCGTCCTCGGCGTGCGGCCGGAGCACCTGGAGATCGCCGAAGCAGGCACGTGGCCGGGCTTCAAGATCGACATCGTCGAGCCCATGGGCGCTGACATGGTGATCTGGTGCAGCGACGGCGAAGGCTCGATCCAGGTCCGGACCCATGGAAGCAGAAGAGCGACCCCGGGTACGCCTCTCACGCTCGGCGTCGATGTCGGGCAGGTCTCCCTGTTTTCTGCCGAAACCGGCGAGCGCATCTGAACAGCAATCCATCCGCGACGACCGGAGCCCCGGTCCGCTCGCGCCGTTTTCTCGAAGCCCTGAGGACCCCATGAGCGTCACGGACACTCTCTCCATTCAACTCTATACCTTGAGGTCGCTGGAAGACATCGATCGCATTCTCGATACGGTCGCCGAAGCCGGTTATTGCTATGTCGAGACTGTCGGCTCTCATCTCGACGACGCTCGCGCCATTCGCTCGAAGCTCGACGCCAGGGGGTTGAAGGCATCGTCGAGCCATGTCAGCCTGGCGGCCCTTCGTGAAAAACCGGACGCCGTTGCCGATGCATGCCGGACGCTGGGTTTCACGCATCTCTTCATGCCGGCCGTCCCGCCGAACCAGCGCGACATGGATGCGGACGGCTGGCGCTCGCTCGGGCACGAACTCGGCCGGATGGCGCAGCGCTTTCAGGAACAGGGGATCCGGCTCGGGTACCACAACCACCATTGGGAGCTGAAGCCGACGGACGGCAACAGAACCGCCCTCGAATTGCTGTTCGAAGCCGCCGAGGGAAGCCCCCTCACCTGGCAGGTGGACGTGGCGTGGCTCGCCCGCGGCCATGCCGATCCGAAGGAATGGATCAGCCGCTACCGCAGCAGGATCACGGCGGCTCACGTGAAGGACATCGCGCCGTCCGGGCAGAACGAGGATCAGGATGGCTGGACCGATGTCGGCTCCGGCGTGCTGAACTGGCGCGACCTGTGGCGCGCCTGCCGAGACGCCGGAGCCCAATGGATGGTGGTCGAGCACGACAAGCCCGCAGACCCGGCCCGAACCGCCCGCGCCAGCTTCGCCTTCCTGCGCACCATCGAGGATTGATCACCATGGACACACTTAACGTCGGCATCGTCGGCTGCGGCAACATCTCAGGCATCTACCTGCAAAACATTCTGGCCTATCGGGGTCTCTCGCTGCGCGCCTGCGCGGATATGCGCCCCGAGGTCGCTCAAGCTCAAGCCGGCCGCCATGAGATCGAGGCCCTGTCAGTTGATGCGCTCTTAGGCCGCGACGACATCGACCTCGTCGTCAACCTCACGATTCCGAGCGCCCATTTCGGCGTGTCGCTCGCGGCGCTCAGCGCCGGCAAGCACGTCTTCTCGGAAAAGCCTCTCGCGGTCGATTTCGAACAGGGGCGCAGGCTGGTCGACGAGGCGGAGGCGCGTGGCCTTCATCTGGGCTGTGCGCCGGATACCTTCCTCGGCGCAGGCGGGCGTCTCGCGCGCCAGCTCATCGATGGCGGCGCCGTGGGACGCATTCTCTCGGGCACCGCCTTTCTGATGTCGCACGGCATGGAGCACTGGCACCCCGATCCGGAATTCTTCTTCAAGCCGGGCGGCGGACCCATCCTCGACATGGCGCCCTACTATCTCAGCACGCTCGTGAACCTGATCGGCCCCGTGAAACGTGTGGTCTCCATGTCGAGCATCGGTTTCCCCGAACGGATCGTCACGACGGAAACGTCTCCTCGGAAGGGGGAGCGGATCGCCGTGGAAACGCCTACGCATGTCATGGCGCTTCTTGAGTTCGCCTCGGGAGCCCAAGTTACCTTCTGCATGAGTTGGGACGTGTGGAAGCATGGGCATCCGGCCATCGAGCTCTATGGCACGGAAGGCTCCCTGCGCGTCCCGGATCCGAACTTCTTTGGTGGCGACGTGGAGATCACCGAGCGCGGGGGCGATTGGCAGGTCAGGAACTCGGGCGAGATGCCGCTGGGCGCTCCCAACTGGCGTTCGCCCAACTGGGCTCCCGAGGTTCCCTCCAAGGCCAATTACCGGGCCCTCGGATTGGCCGATCTCGCCAGCGCGGTTCTCCAAGGCACGCCGCACCGCTCCAGCGGCCGGCTCGGGTTGCATGTCCTCGAGATCATGCACTCCATTCTCGAAGGAGCCGCCACCGGGCAACCCAAGGCGATCACGACCACCCTGGAGCGGCCGGCTGCTCTCGCCGACGGCGACGCGGCGGGGCTCTGGAAAGGCCTTCCGCAAACGGCATCGGCCGCATGAGGAGCACACGGATGCGCGAGGCATTGATCGTCTGGGGCGGCTGGAGCGGGCATGAGCCGGAGCAATGCGCATCCATCATCGCCGGCATGCTGGAAGAGGACGGCTTCAGGGTCCATCTGGAAACCTCGACCCGGGCTTTCGCGAGGCCTGATCTCTCGCGCATGAGTCTCGTCGTCCCGATCTACACGATGTCGAAGATCGAGAAGGATGAGGTGGCCAATCTCTCCCAGGCCGTTCGCGATGGCGTCGGCCTTGCGGGATATCACGGCGGAATGGGAGACGCCTTCCGTGAGGCCGTCGAGTACCAGTTCATGTGCGGCGGCCAGTGGGTCGCCCATCCCGGCAACATCATCGACTACCGAGTCAACATCACCCGGCCCGACGACCCCATCATGAATGGGATCCAAGACTTCAATTATCGCTCCGAGCAATACTATATGCACGTCGACCCCTCCAACGAGGTGCTTGCGACGACGACGTTCTCGGGCGAGTACGCTCCATGGATCGAAGGCGTCGTGATGCCCGTCGCCTGGAAGCGCCGCCACGGCCAGGGCCGCGTGTTCTACAGCTCGCTCGGCCACGTTGCGAAGGAGTTCGATATTCCTGAGATGCGAATGATCTTGAAACGAGGCATGCTTTGGGCCGCGCGGTAGGTGCGGGGCCTGAACCGAGATGCGATTGACGGCTGCAAGTCCTGTCAGAGCCTGGAGCACATTGCTGGCGTGATGCCTCCCGCGCGAACGAGCAAATCGGCACGAACCGTGCCCTGGTCTTTCTCTTTTCAACTTCGGCGCTCTCAGCAGTGAGGTTTCCCTTGACGGCCTTGCGGCGGATCATGTCGGCCAAAAGGCAACAGCTTCGGCAACGGCCTCCGGACGAACGTCGGCCAGAAGAACGGTGATCCCTGCCTCGGCCGCCACCTGGGCGATGCCACGCCCCATGATGCCGGCCCCGACGATTCCGAGAGTGAGATCCGTCCGTGTCGCGTCGAGAGGCATGCTCAAAGACCCGTGAAATTTGGGGATCGTTTCTCCATGAAGGCCTGCATGCCTTCCTTCTGATCCGCTGTCGCGAACATGAGCTGGAAGGCATGCCGTTCCATGACGAGAGCAGCATCCAGGGGAAGATCGCCTCCTTGCAGAACCAGCTCCTTGATCTTGCGGGCCGCGAGTGGCGGTATAAAAGCAATCGAGCGGGCAAGCACCAAGGCACGATCGAGAGCTTCGTCGTCAGGCACAACCTCAGTGACCGGCCCCATGACCTCCGCATCCCGAGCCGAAACCATCTCCCCGTCAGCAGGATCTTCATCGCCTTGAACTTGCCGACCGCTCTCAGAAGACGCTGAGTTCCGCCCGCTCCCGGAATGATCCCGACCTTGATCTCAGGCTGCCCGAATTTGGCACTCGCACCGGCGATGATCATGTCGGCATGCATGGCAAGCTCGCATCCGCCTCCCAGCGCGTATCCATTCACCGCAGCGATCAGGGGCTTGGGAAAATCCTTGATGGGAGCCCAATTCCGCTCGCTCGCGAAGCATCATGCCGACGGGCTGAGAATCCGCCATGGCCTTGATGTCGGCTCCTGCGGCGAATTCCTTCTCGGTTCCGGTCAGGACAACGCAGAGGATCTCGTCATTGCCTGCAAGCTCCACGAAAATTTTGGCCAACTGCTCGCGCACCGCGCCGTTCAGCGCGTTGCGGGCCTCCGGACGATTGATGCGCACGAGGGCGACGCCTTCACCGCCGCTCTCCGGCAAGACCTCCATGATTCCCTCCGGTGACGTCCCGTTCAAGTTGTCGGCACCTTGTGCATCGCTGATCGGCCAAGGCGCGGCGCTCATTATCCCGGCGGCACGACAGCCGTCGCCTCGATTTCCAGAAGCGCCTTCTTTTCCACCAAACGCACCACCTGCACCAAGGCCATCGCCGGGTAGTGCGTTCCGAGGACGGATCGGTAGGCACGACCCAGCTCACGCAGATTGGCCAAGTAATCGTCGATATCGACGACGTACCATGTCAGCCGGACAATATGCTGTGGCTTGGCCCCCCCTTCCGCCAGAATGGCACAGATGTTCTCCAGTGTCTGGCGCGCCTGCGCGACGAAGCCATCGGGAAACTCGCCCGCCTCGCTCCAGCCCACGATCCCACCAGTGACGACGATCCGGCCTTCGGCCATCATACCGTTCGAATAGCCTTTGGGGATTGGCCAATTCTTCGGCTGCAGAACCTCGATGTCGTTACCGAGGATAGCCGTAGCCTGAGAGTTCCTAGAGACCGTCATTGGTCTTTCTCCTGGTCGTTTTCTCCAAGGCCAAATTCCCTGGCGAAACCTGCTTGCTCTGCTCACCACCCGAGCGAGATCCATCGAGCATTTTCAGAAGCTCACGCGCAATCACGACCTTCTGAACTTCCGTTGCACCCTCGTAAATGCGCAGCGCGCGGTTCTCACGGTAAAGTTCCTCGACCTTCACGCCTTTGGTGACTCCGAGACCGCCGAAGATCTGGACCGCTTTGTCGATGACAGTTTGCGCGACCTCTGTAGCGTACATTTTGGCCATTGCGGCCTCACGCGTCACGCGTGAGGCGCCCTGATCCTTCGTCCATGCGGCGCGGTAGACGAGGAGCGCCGCAGTGTCGACATTGGTCGCCATGTCGGCCAAGGCGGCTTGCGTCATCTGGAGTTCCGCCAGCGGAGCTCCGAAGAGATGTCGGGACGAGGCATGGCGCAACGCTTCGTCCATGGCGCGTCTCGCAAATCCGAGCGATGCGGCTCCGACGGTCGAGCGAAACACGTCCAGGGTTGCCATGGCGACCTTGAAGCCTTCTCCCGGGCCTCCGATCCGTTTCGTCAGCGGCACTCTGCAGCCCTCGAAACGAAGTGTCGCGAGCGGATGCGGCGCGATAACCTCGATACGCTCCTCGATGCCGAGACCGGGCGTCCCGGCATCGACCACATAGGCGGACAGTCCCCGCGCACCGGGAGCCTCGCCGGACCGCGCGAAGACGATGTAGTAATCCGCAATCCCGCCGTTGGAGATCCACGTCTTCAGGCCGTCGATCCGCACGTGGTCTGGGCCATCCGGAACGGCGGTGGTGCTCATGGCCGCAACGTCGGATCCGGCCTCTGGCTCGGACAGGGCAAAGGCCGCGATGGCCTCGCCGCGGGCCACCTTTGGCAAGTACTGTCGCTTCAACTCCTCGGAACCGAATAGGCTGATCGGGCCGGAGCCGAGACCCTGCATCGCGAAGGCAAAATCCGCAAGTCCCTCGTGGTAGGCCAGCGTTTCGCGAGACAGGCAGAGCGTCCGAACGTCGAGAACCGGAGCAAGGCCGCCATAGGCTTCCGGTATGGCAGCCCTCAGCCATCCGTCCTCACCGAGCTTGCGTACGAGGCGGCGGCACGATTCATCCACATCATCATGTTCGACGAGTCCGTGAGACTTGGTCTCGGCCCAGGCTCTCAGCGCCTCCGCATGCCGGAGGTGACGACCTTCGAAGAAGGGCCATTTCAGAAAGGTGGCGTCGATCACGTCAATCTCCCTGGAAGACCGGCTTCTCCTTAGCGGCGAACGCCCTGTAGGCACGGGCGAAGTCCTCGGTCGTCATGCACAGGGCCTGAGCGACGGCTTCCGCCTCGATCGCCTCCTCCACCGACATGGCCCATTCCATGGCGAGCATGCGCTTAGTCATCGTATTGGCGTAGGTTGGTCCCGAGCCGATCTCTCGCGCCAAGGCCTGCGCCTCGCGGAGAAGCTCGGTCTCATCGACAAGACGGCTGAAGAATCCCCACCGCTCGCCTTCTTCGGCCTTCATGAATCGCCCCGTGTAGAGAAGCTCCGAGGCCCGGCCCTGCCCAATGATGCGCGGCAGGATCGCGCAAGCGCCCATATCGCAGCCGGCCAGCCCTACCTTGTTGAACAGGAAGGCCACCTTGGCGCTTGGCGCCGCGAGCCGCAAATCGGACGCCATGGCCACGATGGCGCCTGCGCCGGCGCAGATCCCTTCGACGGCCGCGATCACAGGCTGCGGAGCAGCCCGCATGGCTTTCACCAATTCGCCCGTCATGCGCGTGAAGGCCGTCAGGCCCTTTGTATCCATCTCGACCAGAGGCCCGATGATCTCGAACACATCGCCGCCGGAGGAAAAGTTGCCGCCGGATCCCGTCACGACGATGGCCTTGACACCGTCGTCCTTCGCGCAGGCATGGAAGAAGTCGGTAAGTTCGCGATAGCTTTCGAATGTCAGCGGGTTCTTCTTTTCCGGACGGTTGAATGTGACCGTCGCGACCGGACCTTCCACCGTGAGGATGAAGTGGCGCGGTTTATACGCGGCAAGGGGCAACATGACGGGGTTGGCGAACTGCATCACTGCGTCTCTCCCATGATGGCGTTTCTGGCGGACAGTTTTGTTTTGGCGAGAAGGCGCATCAGATCCTTCTGCTCCCTCTGCGAAAGTCCGCCGAAGATCTCGGCGACCCATGCCTCGTGCTCGGCAGCGATCGCGCGGAATTCCATTCGACCGGCTGGCGTGAGCTTGACGATCTGAGCTCTCCGATCGATCGCGGAGACCCGGCGTTCGATATGCCCGGAGGCGGCGAGCCGATCGACCAAGCTAGTGAGATTGCCGTTCGACACCATCATCCGCTTCGAGAGATCAGAGAGCGTCATCCCCTCCGGGGTCTTGTCGAGCTGAGCCATCAGATCGAAACGGGGAAGCGTCACATCGAAGCGGTCCCGCAGGCGACGGCGGACTTCGCCTTCGATCAGCGTAGAGCATGTCAGCAGCCGGAGCCAGAGCCGGAGCTCGTCACGGTGATCCTCCGGCATCTCGAGAGCCTTCGTCTCGGCGTCCAGCGGGATTGTCTGGTTGTCCATTTCAAATCTCTCCACCGGCCACCACGATGGCCTGGCCCGTTACGGAGCGGGCGCCCTCGCTGCACAGCCACAGAACCGCCTCAGCCACTTCCGACGGGCTGATCAATCTTTGCTGAGGATTGTGCTTCACGAATTCGTTCAGAGCCTGTTCACGCGACCTGCCCGTCTTCGCCGTGATGCGTTGGACACTCTCCGCCACAAGATCCGTGTCGGTAAAGCCAGGGCAGACCGCGTTGACGGTCACGCCGGTCGTGGCGGTCTCCTGCGCAAGCGCCCGCACGAAGCCGACAACCGCGTGCTTCGCCGCGCAATAGGCGCTCACATAAGGATAACCCTTCAGACCTGCCGTCGAGGCCACGGCAATG
Source organism: Microvirga pakistanensis (assembly GCF_004458765.1). Classification (GTDB taxonomy): domain Bacteria; phylum Pseudomonadota; class Alphaproteobacteria; order Rhizobiales; family Beijerinckiaceae; genus Microvirga; species Microvirga pakistanensis. The sequence goes on from NZ_SPJX01000364.1 coordinate 44,506, forward strand.
ATTCGTCCAAACCCCCGCTCAGTCATGGAGCCGAGCACGGCATGCGTGACATTGGTCACACCAAGCAGATTCACGTCCAGCATCTGCTGGAACATGGCCGGAGTGGATTTCATAAACGGGGCCGAGACTGCCGATCCCGCATTGGCGATCATGAGATCCACGGGTCCATGTCGCGAGACGACAGTCTGGATGGCGGCTTGAACGATGTCTGGATCGGTGACGTCGGCAACGGCAGCGCCATGAGCGTCACCCTCCGAGACGACGTGATCCAGGGCCGCCTGGTTCCGGCCGACGATTGTGACCCTAGCCCCTGCCCCCGCAAGCGCCCTTGCAATGGCGCGCCCGATGCCGCGCCCGCCGCCTGTGACAACTGCGTGGCGGCCCTGAAGAAGGTTCATATCCATATCATTCCGCGGCGAGGAACTTCCCACCGGCCTCCATCTTCAGTTCAGCTCGGGTCTTCGGCTTGGCCTTGATCTTCAGCTCCTCCATGTCCTGCCGGTCACGGACGCTGTTGCGGAAGATTTGATCCTTCCCGGCAAGATATTGCGGCGGACAGAAGATATCCTTCGCGCCATACCATGCGGCCGCCTTCATGGTGAAGAACGGGTCCACCAGGTGGGGTCGCGCCAGGGCGACCAGATCCGCCCGCCCGGCCGCCAGGATGGTATTGACCTGATCTGCCGTGGTGATGTTGCCGACGCACATGGTGGCGACCCGCGCTTCGTTGCGCACCTGATCCGAGAATGGCGTTTGAAACATGCGCCCGTAGATCGGCCGGGCCTCCCGCACGGTTTGTCCCGTGGAGATGTCGACGAGATCGACGCCATGCTCGGCAAACGCACGCGCGATTTCCACGGCGTCTTCTCCCGTAATGCCGCCCTGGGCCCAGTCTGTCGCTGAGATGCGCACGGACATGGGCTTGTGTGCGGGCCAGACCTCCCGCATGGCATCGAAGACCTCCAGTGGATAGCGCAACCGGTTTTCCAGGGAGCCCCCGTACTCGTCCGTGCGCCGGTTGGTGAGCGGAGAGATGAAGCTCGCCAGGAGGTAGCCGTGGGCGCAGTGGAGCTCAAGCATGTCGAAGCCCGCCCGGTCGCCCCGCTCCGCCGCGGCGACGAAATGCGCCCTGATGGCGTCCATGTCGGCGCGGGTCGCCTCCCGCGGTACTTGGCTGTCCGGGAAATACGGAATCGGAGAGGCGGAACAGATATCCCAGGCTCCCGTTTCGAGAGGGCGGTCGATTCCTTCCCACATGAGCTTTGTGGCGCCCTTGCGCCCTGCATGCCCCAGCTGCAGGCAGAACTTGGCGGTGGAATGGCCGTGGACGAAGTCGACGATGCGCTTCCAGGCCGCCTCCTGCTCGTCATTCCACAGGCCCGTGCAACCAAGCGTGATGCGCGACTCCGGCGAGACGCATGTCATCTCGGTAAAGATCAGTCCCGCACCGCCAGTGGCGCGCGAGCCGTAGTGAACGAGATGCCAGTCCCCGGGAACACCGTCTTCGGCCGAGTACATGTCCATCGGGGACACGACCACGCGATTTGCGAGAGTCATGTCGCGAAGCCGGAAAGGCTGAAACATCGGCACGTTCGGATTCTCGATGGACACATCGAAGCCCTCGTGTCTCACTTGCCGCGCAAAGGTGCGATCGACGGCAGCCACGAAGTCCGGGGCGCGCAGGCGCAGGTTGTCGTAGGTGATCGCCTTGGCGCGGGTCATCACTCCGAACGCGAACTGCACTGGATCGAAGTTCCAGAAGCGCGCCACATGCTCGAACCAGACGAGGGATACGTCGGCAGCGTGCTGGGTCTTCTCCACCTCCTCGCGCCGACCTGACTCGAAGAAGGACAGGGCCCGTTCGACATTCGAGTCACGGCGGAAGGCTTCGTAAAGGGCGATAGCATCTTCCATGGCGAGCTTGGTGCCCGAACCGATGGAGAAATGGGCCGATCCCTTGGCATCGCCGAGCAGCACCTTGTTGCCCATGACCCAGCGCTTGTTGCGGATCATCGGAAAGTTGCGCCAGAGAGAACGATTGGTGAGAATTCTGTGCCCCTTCAGGAACCAGCCGAAGATCTGCTCCATCAGAGCCGCGGATTCCTCTTCCGTTTTCTGACCAAGACCGGCGCGATCGAAGGTTTCGGGATCCGTCTCGAACACCCAGGTGGACCGGTTCGCCTCATACTGATAGGCATGGGCAATGAATGGGCCCCACTCCGTTTCCTGGAAGATGAAGGTGAAGGCGTCGAGCGGCCTAGTGGATCCCATCCAGGCAAACTTGTTGGGCCTCAGGTCTATCTCGGGCTGAAAGTGGTCAACATGCCTATCCCGGAAGCGGCTGTTGATGCCATCCGCCATGACGACGAGATCCGCATCGGCGAATAGGCTCTCGTCATCCACATCCACCTGGTAGCACAACCTCACGCCGAGCTCTTCCGCGCGATCCCGCAGGATAAGCAGCAGCGTACGGCGCGAGCAGCCGCAGAATCCGTTGCCGCCGATGCGGTGCTCGGCTCCCTTGAAGTGAATTGCGATGTCATCCCAATAGGCGAACTCGCGCGTGATCCGATGGTAGCTCGGCAGGTCGTACTTTTCGAAATTATCGAGGGTCGCATCGGAAAAGACGACGCCGAAGCCGAAGGTGTCATCGGCGCGGTTGCGCTCGTAGACCGTGATCTCTGCCCCAGGCTGGAGCTTCTTCATCAGGATGGCGAAATAGAGACCCGCAGGCCCTCCGCCGATAACTGCCGTTTTCATGAGATCACCTCCAGGGCAATGAGAATTGTTTTAAGCCTAAAATAATTAGAAATCAATCTTCCGGATGGCGCAACGCATGATGCGCAACGCCGGCAAATCTGCATCCGAGACGCTGGCTACGCTAAAGTCCCGCTTCCTTGGCGGTCACGCACACCATCACAGAGCCGCCCCTTGAGCCCCATCGGGGACCCGAGCCTTCCGTTCAGTTCGACGCTCTCAAGAGACCTTAGCTTCCCATGATTGCTCCGCAGCCATCAGGCGAAGCTGAAATCGCTGGAGCTTGCCCGTCTGGGTCCGCGGAAGAGCCTCGACGTACTCGATGAGGCGCGGATATTTGTAAGGCGCGATCTCTGCCTTTACGTGATCCTGCAACACCTTTGTCAAATCGGGGCCGGGCCTGAAGCCAGAGCGAAGAACCACGTAGGCTTTCACAACCGTCCCCCGCCCGTCATCGGGAGCTCCTACCACTCCGCATTCGGCCACCGCCTGATGGGTGAGGAGCGCTGCTTCGACCTCGGGTCCTGCGATGTTGTAACCGGCCGAGACGATCATGTCGTCGGAGCGCGCCTGATACCAGAAGTAACCATCCTCATCCATCAGGTAGGTGTCCCCGGTGACGTTCCAGCCATTCTGCACGTAGTTGCGCTGCCGCTCGTCGGCCAGATATCGGCACCCCGTCGGCCCACGGACGGCTAGGCGGCCGATGCTCCCTGGAGGAAGGGTGCGTCCCTCGTCGTCGATGACCTTCGCTTCATATCCGGGTACGGGTTTGCCGGTGGCTCCGGGGCGGATTTCCTCCTCGGTCGCAGCAATGAAGATGTGGAGCATCTCCGTCGCGCCGATCCCGTCCATCAGCTTGATGCCGGTTGCGTTTCTCCAGGCCTCGAACGTGTCCTTAGGCAGCGCCTCTCCCGCGGAAACGCATTTCCGCAGCGAGGAAAGATCGTAGCTCCCGAGCTTGGTCAGCATGGCGCGATACGCAGTCGGGGCCGTGAAGCAGATCGTGGCCTTGTATTGCATGATGGCGGCAGGAAGATCGTCGGGCCCTGCTTTTTCCAGCAGAACGGTCGACGCGCCTACCCTCATGGGGAATAGGACGAGACCGCCGAGCCCGAAAGTGAAGGCCAAGGGGGGAGAGCCAATGAAGCGATCAGTCGGCTCGGGCCGCAGCACGTTGAGAGAATAACCATCGCAGATCGCCAGCATGTCGCGATGGAAGTGCATGGTGCCCTTCGGCTCGCCGGTCGTGCCGGAGGTAAAGCCTATCAGGCATACATCGTCCGCCGCCGTGTCGGCCGCATCGAATTCGGGTGAGGCTGTGGCAATCAGCGCCTCAAGGCTGTCAGGCGCGCCGGAGCCCCAATACACCACATGCTGCAAGTCTGGCACCATAGCCTTCGCACGTTCCATCTCCTCGGCGAGGCGATGGTCGCACAGCGCAACGCCGATCCTGGCCTTGTTCAACGGGTAGGCAATCTCCTTGGCGCGCAGCATCGGCATTGTGGCAACGACGACGCCACCCGACTTCAGCACGGCCAGGTAGGCCGCGACCATCATGGGGTTGTTGGCAGAGCGGAGCAGAACGCGATTGCCCGGCACGAAACCCAACTGTTTTACAAGCACATTGCAGATCCGATTCACTCGCTCCTGCAGCTCCCGATAGGTGAGCGTCTCGGCAGGGCTGATGAGGCAAGGCTCATCTCCCCTGCCCTCGTCAATCCACCGGTCGAGGAAGGCCACGGCACAATTGAGCCGCTCCGGGAACTGAAATTCCGGACGGGTGAACAGGAAGGCTGGCCATTGATCCCGAGGCGGAAGGTTGTTCCGAGTGAAGGTATCGACATGTGCCGTGTACGCCATCGCTGGATTCCCCTGGTTTCGCCTGCCCGAAGATGCGCTGCGACGACTGATAGGGTCCAGGTGGCCCTATGGGCCGAATGATCCTCGGAGCATCAGTCGGAATTCGCCGATCAAGTCTCTCCTGCCTCTTACCATCGCAGAGCATTAGGCCTGGATCCGCCCTGCATTTATTTAAAGCCTAAAATATTTGTTGGCAATCCCCGGGATCGAATCTAACATTCGATATCTGCCGAAAACGAATTGTTCGGCGGGGTCCTTTTGCGGCAGTATAGCGCCGACCTTCCGTCGAGGCGTCTCAGGTCTCGCCGGGAACAATTACGCAGCACGGCAAACGTGCGCAGGGAACAGCGACTTCGGGAGACAGCAATGAAAGTGACGATCAAGACCCTTGGCTTGGCAGCAGCCGTGACGCTGGCCACCGCCCCCGCCATGGCTCAGGAGAAGCTGAAGATCGGCCTGCTCCTGACCCTTTCCGGTCCTTCGGCCGTCCTCGGCCAGCATGCACGGGACGGTTTCCAGCTCGCCATGAAGGACCTCGGCGGCAAGCTCGGAGGTCGGGACGTCGACGTGATCGTCGTGGACGACGAACTGAAGCCCGACGTGGCGGTCACGAAGGTCAAGGGCCTTCTGGAGCGCGACAAAGTGGATTTCGTCGTCGGCCCAATCTTCTCGAACGTGGCGGTTGCCACCCACAAGCCGATCGTCGATTCCAAGACGTTCTACATCAGCGTGAATGCTGGTCCCTCGAATCTCGCCGGCAAGAGCTGCAACCCCTACTTCTTCGCCACGTCCTACCAGAATGACCAGAATCACGAGGTTCTCGGCAAGGTAGCTCAGGACCGCGGCTACAAGAAGGTCTACCTGCTCGCCCCGAATTATCAGGCCGGCAAGGACGCGCTCTCCGGCTTCAAGCGCCACTACAAGGGCGAGATCATCGAGGAATCCTACGTTCCTCTCAACACTCTGGATTTCCAGTCGGAGCTTGCGAAGATCGCCTCCATGCAGCCTGATGCGATCTTCACCTTCATGCCGGGCGGCATGGGCGTGAACCTTGTCAAGCAGTACCGCGCCGCTGGCCTTGCCGACCGCATTCCATTCCTCTCCGCCTTCACGGTCGACGAGACGAACCTGCCCGCGCAGCAGGACGCTGCTGTCGGCATGCTCAGCGGCTCGAACTGGGCGCCCAACATGGATACCGCAGAGAACAAGAAGTTCGTTGCAGCCTACGAGGCTGCCTACAACGCTGTGCCGGCCTCCTATGCCATGCACGCCTACGATGCCGCTCTCCTGATCGACAGCGCCCTCAAGGCAACGGGCGGCAAGACCGAGGACAAGGATGCCCTGCGCAATGCTATCAGGAAGGCGGAGTTCAAGTCTCTGCGCGGAGACTTCAAGTTCGGAGCGAACGGCTTTCCGATCCAGGACTTCTACCTCGTGAAGGCCACTAAGCGTCCGGACGGCAAGCTCGAGACGCAAGTCTCGGAAAAGGTGTTCGACGATTATACGGACGCTTATGCCAAGGAGTGCGCAATCACGAACTAAGGCGCAAATGGAAAGGCCTGCCCGCTCCGGTCGCCGTATCGAGCAGACAGGCCCTTCCCTCTCCCGCTTCATAAGCGTGCTTCTCTTTCGTGAGTGCCCGAGCAGGCGCTCGACCGATGCAAGGCTGCTGCCAGCGATGTGCCGATGACTGCGACACTCTTTTTCATCCAGGCTCTGAATGGCCTTCAGTTCGGGCTCATTCTCTTCCTCATCGCAGCCGGTCTAACCCTCGTCTTCGGGGTGATGGACTTCATCAACCTGGCTCATGGCGTACAATACATGGTCGGTGCCTATCTGGTTGCCGCTTTCAGCGCCTGGACGGGCAGCTTCGGCTGGGGACTTCTTCTGGCGCTTCCCACTGCCCTCGCCTTTGGTCTTCTTCTCGAAGTTCTCGTCTTCCGGCACCTTTATGACAGGGATCACCTCGAGCAGGTGCTCGCGACATTTGGCATCATTCTGTTCTTGAATCAAAGCGTGAAGTTCATCTGGGGCGCGGCTCCGCTGAGCGTGCCCGTGCCTGAGGTGATGTCTGGATCGGTAGAGATCATGGATGGTCTTCTCTATCCGGTCTACCGTATGGCGATCATTGCAGCAGGACTTGTCGTTGCGGCACTCCTCTACCTCGTCGTCAGTCATACGCGTGTCGGAATGCTGGTGCGCGCGGGTGCCACGAACGCGTCGATGGTGTCGGCGCTCGGAATCAACATCCGGCGGCTGTTCATGATCGTTTTCGGTTTCGGAGCCATGCTGGCGGGCTTTGCCGGAGCCATGGTTGCGCCAATCCTCTCCGTACAACCCGGCATGGGCGACAACATCCTTATCCTTGCGTTCGTGGTGATCGTGATCGGCGGTATCGGCTCGATCCGTGGAGCCTTCCTGGCGGCGCTCCTGATCGGCCTTGTCGATACGCTCGGACGCTCATTCATGCCCAATCTCCTCCGCCTCGTCCTCGACCCATCAGCGGCAAGCCAGACCGGACGGGCGATTGCGCCGATGCTGATCTACATCTTCATGGCTGCAGTGCTGTTCTTCCGCCCCTCCGGCCTGTTCCCAGCCAAGAGATAGAGGCCGCAACGATGGCGGAATTGACACAAGCACGGGCACCTTCCATGTCATCTGCGGTTGCGCGGTTCGATCCACTTCCCGTCTTCATCTTCGCAATGTTCGCGGCGGCGCCCTTTCTGGCATCTACGTCTGGAGCAGAGGGCTATGTGCTGTCGCTCCTCACCCGCGTGATGATCTTCGGCCTTGCGGCAATGTCACTCGATCTCATTCTCGGCTATGGCGCACTCGTGAGCTTCGGCCATGCGGCCTTTTTCGGCATCGGAGCCTATACGGTGGGCATCATGGCGAGCCACGGCGTCGAGGATGCGCTCATCCAGGTTCCCGTTGCCCTTGCAGCATCGGCATTCTTTGCCGCTGTAACAGGCGCCATCTCGCTGAGGACGAAGGGCGTGTATTTCATCATGATCACCCTCGCCTTTGCGCAGATGCTCTATTTTCTTGCCTCGTCTCTCGCAGCCTATGGCGGCGATGACGGTTTGACGCTTTCAACGCGTAGCCTCGTGGCGGGCTCCGATTTTCTCGAGAATGACTTCGCGCTCTACGGCACCACCCTTGCCTGCCTTCTCGGTGCCTACATGCTGTCCAGGTCGATCGTGAAATCCCGCTTCGGACGCGTCCTTCGCGGAACGAAGGAGAACACCGTCCGCATGGAAGCCATCGGCTTCCAGCCTCTCCCGTTTCAACTCACTGCTTATGTGATCAGCGGCATGATGGCGGGGTTGGCCGGATGCCTCCTGGCTAATCAGGCGGAATTCGTCAGCCCGGCATTCATGACGTGGCAGCGCTCCGGCGAATTGATCTTCATGGTTGTCCTCGGCGGCCTCGGCTCGCTTCATGGCGCGATCATCGGCGCGGCTGTCTTTCTACTCCTGGAAGAGTTCCTTCCCGAGATTCTCCATGCGGCGAGCTTTTTCCTGAACGATGAACTCCGTTCTCGCCTCTCGGAAAACTGGCAGATGGTTTTCGGGCCGATCCTCATTCTAATCGTGCTATTTGCCCGGGGCGGCGTGTTGGGTTTCATCCGGCGAGGTTCCCATGGCTGACTCCCTCCTTGAGCTGCGCAGCCTACGGAAGACCTATGGCGCCTTGTTTGTCACCGACAACGTTGACCTCTCCGTACGACCCGGCGAATTGCATGCCGTCATCGGTCCGAACGGCGCAGGCAAGACGACTCTCATCCATCAGATCTCAGGCCTCGTGAGATCCGATTCCGGACAGGTTCTATTCGACGGCGAGGACATCACCCATCTGCCCATGCACGAGAGGGTCCGGCGTGGGCTCGCCCGCTCGTTCCAGATCACGTCGATTCTTCCTGCATTCTCCGCCCTCGAAAACGTGGCGCTCGCCGTCCAAGCACGCTCGGGATCGAGCTTTCGCTTCTTCGGCAACGCAGCACGAGAGGAAGCGCTGAACGACGCCGCCATGGAGTGCCTGAATGTCGTTGGAATCGGTTCACGCGCCCGAGTTCCGGCAGGCCTTCTTTCCCACGGCGAAAAACGGCAGCTCGAACTCGCCATCGGCCTTGCGACGCAACCGAAGCTCCTTCTTCTCGACGAGCCGCTGGCGGGAACCGGCCATGAAGAATCCCTTCGCGTGGTCGAAACCCTGCAGAGCTTGAAAGGCCGCATCACCATTGTGTTGATTGAGCACGACATGGACGCGGTTTTCTCCCTCGCCGACCGCGTCAGCGTTCTCGTCTATGGACGCGTGATCGCCACCGACAAGCCGGAGCGCATCAGGGCCAACGAGGAGGTGCGTGCCGCCTATCTCGGCGAAGAGGAGAGCCTATGATGCTGTCAGTCCGACATCTACAGGCGTCCTACGGTGCAGCTCAGGTCTTGTTCGATGTTTCCCTTGATGTTGGCGCCGGCGAAGTGGTGGCGCTGCTGGGGCGCAACGGTATGGGCAAGACCACGACCATCATGTCCATCATGGGCCTCCTGCGCCCTCGCGGCGGCGATATCCGCTTCGATGGTGCCGTGGTGACGGGACTCGCACCCTACAAGGTCGCACAGGCCGGCATTGGCCTCGTGCCCGAGGGACGGCAGATCTTTCCGACCTTGACGGTCGAGGAAAACCTCGTAGCGACCGCCGCCTCGCGGTCAGGCCCCCCACGCTGGACCCTGGACAGCGTGTACGAGCTTTTTCCGCGACTTAAGGAGCGGCGCGCCAATCTGGGCACGCAGCTTTCCGGCGGCGAGCAGCAGATGCTGGCCATTGGTCGGGCACTCATGACAAATCCCAAGCTCCTCATCCTCGATGAGGCGACTGAAGGACTCGCGCCCTTGATCCGCGCGGAAATCTGGTCATGTCTCAAGCGCCTTCGCGGCGAGCGTCAGTCGATCTTAGTGATCGACAAGAACGTGGAGGTGCTTGCCAGCTTCGCCGACCGGCATGTCATCATCGAAAAGGGCCGCTCGGTCTGGACCGGCACGAGCGCCGAACTCGGCGCCGATCCCAGCGTCAAGGAGAGGTATCTCCACGTCTGACAGTATTGGCACCGATTGTTCACGGTGCCGGCAGGCGTGAGTTGGCTCTATCGCACGAGGGAATGCATGATCTATCGTGGAATGGACCAGAGCGCACTGGACGCAGCCTACGACAATCCTCGCGCGGTCGGTCTGCCTGTGTTGCAGGAGATGCTGGCCAAGTGGACCTCTCGCGGCAAAGCTATCGCATCCGCCAGCCGCCTTACCGAAATACGCTATGGCGAAGGGGAGCGTAACCGCATCGATATCTTCGAAGCATCCCGCTCCTCAGGCTTCCAAGGCCGGGCAACGATTGCCTTCATCCACGGCGGCTATTGGAGAAGCCAGGACAAGGAAACCTATCGCTTTCTTGCGAAAGGGGCTCTCGAGCGCGGTTTGAATTTCGCAAACATCGAATACACCTTGGCGCCGCAACAGACGATCGGCGGCATCGTCCAGGAAATCAGAAGTGCAATAGGCTGCCTGAACAGGCATCTCAATCAGATCGTCCCTGACCACGCCCTGCTTCACATGTCGGGCCACTCGGCCGGAGGTCATCTCGTTGCGACGACCCTCAACGAGACGGGGGTCAACAGCGGCACCTCCATCAGCGGGATCTTCGACCTGGAACCGATTCGCCTGAGCTATCTCAACAAGGAAGTCAGGCTTACGCCCGAAGACGTGGCCCGATACAGCCCGCAGCACCACATTCCCGCGCATTCTCCTCCCCTGATCGTCGCCTATGGCAAGCAGGAGCTTCCAGAGCTCTGCCGTCACTCCGAGGAGTTGCACCTTGCATGGAGAGCCCAAAACCTCGATTCCAAACTGCTCGGCCTTCCCCGCCATAACCATTTCAGCATCCTTGAGGAACTGGCCGCTTCAGATGGTGTGATCCTGAAGGAGATCGTCTCCATGATCTCAAAAGCATTTCCAGCCCGGTAGCGCCTCCTGACGCTGGCGATACCCTGCCTGAGCCTAACAGGGGCCCAACTGTCCCGCGCTCAGGCGATCTCTGGCTGCTTGGTGCGCACATGCTTCTGTGCGGTTCAGCCCTGGACCCGGCCAGCTATCAGCGCCTGCTCGGCGGGGAACCTGTGCGGGCGGTCTGGTCGGATCCGCCCTATAACGCTCCTGTAGGCGGGCATGTCTGCGGCTTGGGCCAAGTGAAGCATCGCGAGTTCGCCACGGCCTCCGGCGAGATGAGCGAGCGCGCGTTCACCGCCTTCTTGTCTGATTATCTCGTCCTGGCGAAGGCCCACTCCCTGCCTGGCTCCCTGCACTACGTGTGCATGGATGCGCCCCATGCGCTCGTCCCGCTCACCGCAGCCCGCCAGGCGCAGCTTGCCTTCAAGACCACCTGCACCTGGGCCAAGACCAATGCCGGCATGGGCAGCCTGTACCGCCAGCAGACCGAGTTCGTGCACGTGTTCAAGAACGGCGGCGACGAGGTCGCGCGCATCAACAACATCCAGCTCGGCAAGTACGGCCGGTATCGGACGACGTCGTGGACCTACCCGGGGGCGAACACCTTCCGCAAAGGCTGCATGGAGGATCTTGGGGCACATCCGACGGCTAAGCCCTGGGCTCCGGTGGCTGATGCCATCAAGGACTGCACCCGCCCGGGCGAGAGCGTGCTCGACTGCTTCTGCGGCTCGGGCACGACGCTGATGGCCGCCGAGAAGGTGCGCCGCATCGGCTACGGCATCGAACTTGATGCCGCCTACGTCGATGTGGCCATCCGGCGCTGGCAGGCGCTCACCGGCAAGGACGCAGTCCACAGCGACACGGGTCAAACCTTCGCCGAGGTGCAGGCTTCCAGGGTTGGTGATGGAAGCCCCGCAGCCCCCGAGCCCGTCCTTGTTTCTAGCACCATGGAGGCAAGCAATGTCGGCGATAAACAGAAGCAAGGTGTCGGTTATTTTTGCTTCGCGGCTAGAGGCTATAGCCCTCGCACCTTGGGATAACGCCTCAGACGCGTTAGCATCTGAGAACTATGCTTGATAAGCGTTCAGGAGCGCTCGTCGCTTGGAACTGGCAAAAACTTGAGATCGACAACTCAGAGCAGTATGTCGTAGTGGCCTTGATACAGGCTGCCTTTACACCGGCTCCAAATTTCAAAAATTCAGCACTGTTAACAGAATTCTATCTCAGATTGTGCAGGTTGTATTGAACAAGATCAGCCAATTCTAGGCCAATCATAAATCTTTTGTTCGAACACTCACAGAACTAACGCACTACGGGTGAAAACCACCGAGAGTGCTCTATGCCACGAAGTGAGAACCGTGATCTGGAGATTACAAGAGTCCCGATAGAGAAATTCACATCGTGCTAGGCAATTGCTTCGAAGCTGCCTGATTCCGTCACATGGCTTCAAGTACTCGCTCGGGAATCAGGCATCCTGCGCGCCCCCAAAATGCAAGGCTGTTGACCACGCCCGTTCCAAACGCTTCAGGGTCTTGATAGCCGTTTGCAGATCACGTGCTTCTTTTGGATTGCGCACAACAAGGCTGTGGTAAGTCTCGTCAACTTTCCTGACGGCATCACACAGCCTTCGACCCTTCTCAGATAACCGAAGCCGCGCCGAGCGGCGATCTCGTTCCGATACGCTTCGATCTACATAGCCGGCCTCGACCAATCGTTTGAGGTTGTAAGAGGCGTTCGAACCTAAATAGTACCCGCGCTCAATCAGATCACGAACAGTGAGTTCCTCGGCGGCAATCGTGAAAAGCATCATGACCTGTGACGGGCTGATATCATCAATACCTAACCGTGTGAGATCGATCCGAAACAGATCGAGCGACCGGCGGTGGACGCGCTCCACGACACGCACGAGATCGAGATGCGTATTCCCAGACTTGCTGTCGAGTGCTGGGGCAGTCTCACGTTTGGCTCTCTTGAACGAGGACTTGACGGGTTGCGCTATGTCATGTTTCGCGCTGCGCTTTTGCTCCATTCCATTGCCCTTCTACCCACGACGAAGTCATTGTAGCCAATCTCAAAATACGACGATACGGAAACTTGTCGAGGCATAACTCCGTGTGCTCCGCTTCCGTTCGTCCGCATCGTGATGCTAGCGGCAGTTCGCTACTGGTGGGCACCGAGGCTCAAAGCCCCTCTAAATCGCCGGGATCGAGTGTCAGTGGGTATAACGCAATGGGTAACTCCGGTGCGACATCTGAGAAAATGTCGTTGAACGTTAATAGGTTAATACCGGCGATCTCCTGAATTTAGTTCTAAATTCGAACTAATTTAGGAATAATGTGGAACTGTCTCGTGAGCTTGTGCGTCTCGAACAGCAGAGGTCGACAACTTGCCGGCCCAACTGAACCACTCGTTCTCAGGACAAAAATTCATGCGCAAGATGACGCTCGCTTTTGCGGGCCTGATGACACTTGTCTCGACGACAGCCCTGCACGCCGCTGACCTAAGCTCACGTGGGCGATTTGCGGAGAACCGCCGCGCAGAAAATCTCACGAACCAATGTATTCCGGCTGTAGCCAATCCATCGAATTACGCCAACTGCCGCTTTCGTCGCGTGGCTGGCAACGATGTCTGTCGCTGTCAAATCGTGCCTCCGGCGCAGCGTCTTGTGAGGTTTCCCGCCGACGATCCAAATCTCAGCACTGGATCGATCGGTGTGACACCAGGCTTCACGACCCCTGGCGCCATCAACACTGACCGTGGGACTGATAGGGACCGTTCGGGTGGCGGCTTTGCATCGACGAACCCACCGAGCAGGGGCGGCAGTGGCGGTATCAGCAACCCCGGAGATGGAGGCGCCAACGGCGGTGGAGGCACATCTGGCGGCAGCAGCGGCAGCAAACCGGGAGGCGGAGGTTCCGCCGGCGATGACCAGACGGGCGGCAATCAACCTGGCGGCGGGCAATCTGGCGATGGGCAACCTGGCGGTGGGAGCACAGGCGGCGGGAACCCAGGCGGTGATCATGGAGGGGACCATCATGGAGGTGGACACCATGGCGGAGGCAAACCGGGCGGGCATCACGGTGGCGGCAAGCCGGGCGGCGGTCATGGCGGACACGACGGCGGTGACAAGCCCGGTGGTGGACACCATGGCGGCCATACCGGCGGAAAGCCAGGCGGCCACCACGACGAAGGACATCACGGCGGAAAACCGGGCGGTCACCACGGCGACAAGCACGATGGCGGCCATGGCAGCAGCAAGCCGGGGGGCGGTCACCACGGTGGCAAACCCGGCAAGGATCACCATGGCGGCAAATCGGGCGGCGACGGCCAACATGGCGGCGGACGTGGCGAGCACGACAACAAGGGCGGACTTGGCGGCAAAAGCGGCGATGGCCCTGGCCGCGGTCACGATGGCTACGGAAACCCGGGCAACGACAAGGGTGTTGGCCATTCAGGAGAAGCTCCCAGCAACCATGGGGGCTGGGGTGGCGGCTCTCGTGGCCGATCTGACGGGTACGGTCGCGGAGGCGAAGGTGACCGCGGCGGAAACGGCGGCAGGAGCGGCAATGGACACGGTGGTGAGCGCGGCGGCTCCAAACGTTAACTTCGTCGACTAGGTGGTCAGGCCCTGCCAGCGGTTCGGTAGGGCCTGACCAACATGCAGCAAACTCACTCCGTAGCCTGCAGTGGCTGCAACTCAGTAGTGGTACGCCATGGGTCGCACCTCCGACTTATGGCCGGGAAGTTGCGGCTACCCCACCGACCAGGCGGTCTGAGCCACCTGCCACCAACGGCTCTCGCTGGCCTACGGGACGACGTCCGTCATCTCCAGATAGCTGCCCCTGTCCAGGCAGGAAACTGCGGTGGCCCACTTCTCGATGCAAACGGGAATTTGGTCGAGACCGTGATCTCGAAGCTCAACGCCATGAAGGTGGTTCAGGCGACCGGTGACATGCCGCAAAACGTGAACTTCGCGATAAAGTCTTCGGTTGTCGCCAGCTTCTTGGAAAGCAGGGTTATCACCTACGAGACGACTACTTCCTCCAATGTTCTCGCTCCAGCGGATCTTGCGGATCATGCGAACAGCATGGGCGTGATGATCCTCTGCAAATAGGATCTATCCGCCAAAGGAGGGCACTCTGCGGAATCGCGACTGAAGAGTAAACATGACCGCCCCTGGAGGATCGCGGATCAGATACCAACGATCAACGCTCGAACCTTCGGAGAGCTTGCGCGCCGTCTTCATGCGGGCTCCTCCGTCCGATCAACGTATGCAGTCTACTCTATCGCGTTCAGGCAAAAGGCAGAGATGAACCTCTACCTAGCTGAGTGCTCCCTATTTCGAACCTACGAAGCCCTCTATCAACAGTGTACCTCTTCGAACGCCCGCACCCACATCTCGCAGATGCCGGATCGAACGATATCATCGCGCGTGAACTCGATGATTGGCACCGGCAGCAGCTTGGATTTGATCAGGTGAACGACCGTTCGCAGGCCTGAGGTCTCGCGGAGATCACATTGACTGACATCACCATTGATTACGACCGTGCAATCCTCGCCGATCCTAGTCAGAAATGTCTTCATCTCAGCGGGAGTGGCATTCTGCGCCTCATCGAGGAGGATGAAAGCGTCCCTCCACGAGCGGCCACGCATAACCTCGAAGGGAACCATCTCTATGTCGCCATTCTTCACGGCAATCTCGTAAGCCGCCGATCCGATCCGGTCCTTGATGGCCTCAGTGATAGGGGCTGCCCACGGACCGAACTTCTCCTCCAGGCTTCCAGGAAAGAACCCGAGAGAACGTCCGCTTGGCACGTTTGGTCGAGTTAAGATGATTTTGCTTATTCGGCGCTGGCGGAAGAGGTCTGCGGCCAGGGTTGCCGCGATCCAGGTCTTGCCCGTGCCTGCCGGTCCAAGAACAACAACTTGGGGGCTCGTTTTTAGAGCATCCAGGTAAGCAGCCTGGGTCGCATTGAGCGGCTTGATGGACGGAAGGCTTCGTTCGGCAGCGAACTTGGACCCATGAAGTTCAATGATGTCAGCAGTTTCGAAAGAGCGGCGGGTTCTGCGTCTCTGCTTGTCGTGGCGCTTGCTCAAGGATCAACTCCCGCATTCAGGGCTGCACAAAGCACTCCGCCCGAGTCCACATCGTCGGGACTCGGGCGGGGTTTAGAACAATGGTGTCTGGGGCGCGCTATTGCGGACGTGCGCTTTCCGCAATCAATTTCGTGAGGATCAGCCCGTCTGGTTGTCAAAGAATCTGTCTCCACCTGCTGGGTGCAACATCTTCGATTCCTATGACAGTTTATTACTGCCACGGTCAGACACGAGTCGAATGTTGAGGCACCCTGCTTAGTTCCAAGGCAAGACCCGCAGGCATAAATTGGTTGGGGATAACCGTGGCGCAAATCGGCGACATGTCCTCTTCCAACTCAGCTTCTTCGGCCACAGCCAGATGCCTGTCTGCCGTCGATCAAATTTTGCAAGTTCCTCCAGAGCAGCGGATTGTCGTGAGATTTTGTTGAACTCTTTCCTAAATAGGGTCAGGCCCGCCAAACGCGCGCTCCCGACATTTTGCCACCAGCCGCCCTCCCCCGGATCTTCCGCCAATGAGTCGGAAGCTAACGGTGATCCTGGACGGGAAGAGGTGAAAGGCAAACGGAACCCCGATCTCTCAACTTTGTTGGCCTGACACGCCCCGCTAGAGAGATCAGACCCATGATCTGCCCGTTCTGCAAACAAGAGGTCGATGAGCCGTGCCGCAACACTGTGGAGATGCAGCGGCGGGCCAGCGATCACATCGAACGATGCGATAACGCTCTGAGGAACCTGAAAGGGATGATGTTCGACTAGCCGTGGCGGTTAGCGTAGCGGTGCTTCTTGGTGAGGCTTTTCTGCCCTTCGAGCGTCTTGGCTGGGGCAATCACCTCCTTGTAGCGGCGGGTGTGCTTCTTGAATGAGGGCCTCATGCGCGCTTTGCAGGCCGTTGGCTTTCTCCTCGCTGGGATAAGGCATGAAACCATACCGGGCCGGGCAGGCACATGTCATCCTGTAGAGGTAGGAAAGCCTCGATGGCACCAAGAGAGGGCGGTGTTATGCTGACCCCGCTCTTGATCGTGTGGGAGAAACGCCATGCGCCCTCATACCTTGCTTACAGCCATCTGCCTGTGTGTGCCGGTTCCCACCATGGCACAGGACAAGGCAACCATTCAGAGCCTAAGCGATCACTTCGCACAAGCGTTCAACGCAGGTGATGCAGCGGCGCTTGCGGCTATGTATACGGAGGACGCTGTCATCCTGCCGCCTGGAGCCGAAATGATGAAGGGTCGCAGTGCCATTCAGGCATTTTGGAAGAGCGCTGCGGAACAGCTTGGGGATGGAAAGCTGAAGACGGTTGATGTGAAGGCGCTCGGCGGCGAAGCCGCCCGTGAGATTGGCACCTTCTCATTCCGGACCAAAGGGCAGCAGCCGCAGGAGATCACCGGCAAGTATGTGGTGGTCTGGGAGAAGGTCGGAGCCGATTGGAAACTCGCAACCGACATCTGGAACACGAATAAGTAACCTTGGTCGGCCGCCTACTGCGGGATCCGATTTGAAGGTTGGTGGAGCGGTGTGTTGATCGCCACTCCTATGATGCCGGACCATGAGCTTCTGTCCCGCCTGGGCGCTGGTCCGAGCAGCACGTCTGGCGCAGGTGGCCGGTAGCCCAAGGACGAATGCGGGCGCACCTGATCGGAGTGAACCCTCCAGGCCTCGATCAGGATCTGAGCCTCCCGAAGCGAGTAGAAGATCTCCCGATCCAGCAGGTCGTCTCGAGGCTTCGAGTTGAAGCTCTCGCAGCACCCGTTCTCCCAGGGGCCCGCCTTCGCGATGCGGGCCGTCTGAGCGCCGACCGTTCCAATCCAGTCCTGCACGGCCTTGGTCACAAACTCCGGCCCCTGATCCCGAGCGGAGAGATCGTCTCCTCAGGGGTGCGCTTCCTTTTCGGCATAACGGCCTCTGCGGTCCAAACTCGCTTGAGCTTTGGAGCCCGTCAAAGGGGGCAGACCATAACGTGCCAGGGCTATATGATGCCGTTACATACTGCTAAGCTGGAGGTCCGCGATGGCATATCGCTGTGTATTGACGAGCATCCTATGCGTTTCCACAGCAATTCTGTTGCCACTACCCTCTGCTTACGCCCAAGCCGTTCCGACGGTTGGCACCTGTCCATCCGGCTATCACACAAGCGGCAACGCGCGTGTCCCTAACTCTCCGGAAAGGGCAGTTCGTCCTGCCCTGCTGAAGGTCGGCTCTTGCCCCTCGGGCTACCACACGTCGGATGACTACTTTCTAGGCTATGAGGGTGCTCGACACAGCTTCCCGAAAACCGGGGCTTGCCCCAGCGGCTATCATTCAAGTGGAAGGTACTGCCTTTCCTATCGGTGAGAGTTGCTACGTCGCGTCCGCTTCGCGGCGAAAGTCGCCTTGGAGCGGCTCGACCTCAGCCAACACCTCAACGTGCGTCCAATCGCAGCCTCCCTGGCCGGAACCTCCCTGAAGAGGCCTTCGTTTGCCAAAATCAGGAGAGGTCGTCCTAGATGAAGAAGATTGCGCTCGCTGCTGCCGTCATGTTCTCACTCTGCATCGCCGCAGGCTCGGCAGAGGCTCAGAGCCGTCCTGGTGGTTGCCTAAAGTACGGGTTGGGCGGGGCGGTCGCCGGTCACTTCGCAGGCGGGCACCGGCTCAAAGGTGCTCTCGCAGGCTGTGCCCTCGGCATCTATCAACGCAGAAAGTACGAGCGTGAGGCCAGAGAGCAGAACGAAATCAGGAACAGGATTCCCGAGCGCCGACGCGTGCCGATTCCGGAACGAGATAATCGCTACGACAACCAAGATAGAACTGCCAATCGAGGCCCGTTGCCGCGCCAGGAGAGAAGCGGTCCTTACGACGATCTTGGCCTGGACCTGGATCGTGGTCGTCGGACCAGTCGCGAGCAAGCAGATTGGATTGAGGATCCTATCCTCAATCCGAGACGTCAACGCGACGGCTACGAACCGGGAGGTGCTTTTGCACCCGGACAAGGTCGGCTGGGCGATAGCGAGGGATTAACCTATCCGAGAAGGCCAGGACGCTCGGATCCCGAGAGTACCGGCAGCTTCTTCAATGGGAATGGCACCGTCTACTAACATGATCCTGATCTTGGAGGTGAGCCGCAGACCAAGAAAGAGATCAGCATGGCAAAGAACCCTTGGATCAGCCTGTGGCTGAGTGCAGCGAACACCTGGGCCGGCGCAGCCCGCGGCTTCTGGACGGCAGAGGTGCACCGCCAGCAGAAATCCATGTTGAACAATATGACGAAGCCGAAAGCCCAGTCCACCACCAATAGCCGTTCGTCGAAGAGCGCCTCAGCAGGAGCACGGAGAAAATCCAAAGGCTGACCAGCCATCTGGTCAGATGCTCCAAGCACAAGGGAGTCGCCATACCCTTATCCTTGCATGGGCGCTCCACTCCTAAACGGTCAACAATGGATCTAATAGGCTGGCACAAGCCGCTGTTTGACCAAGGGCACCTGCATTCGAAAGCGTAGCCCCTCGGCGTGGTACTCGACCTCAACCTTGGCATTGCACTGCATGGGCAGAACCCGCTGGAGGAGCGTTGAGCCAAAACCCCGATGCTGCGGCTGGCCGACTGGCGGACCACCAAACTCGCGCCACTCCAGACGTAGCTGCCTTCCGTCATCAGTCTCACCCAGGTGCCACTGAAGTCGGACATATCCGGCTGGAGTGGAGAGAGCCCCATAGCGGATCGCATTGGTGGTGAGTTCATGGAGCGCCATGCCGACCGGCACCGCCAAGTCGGCGGATAACTCGACCGATGGGCCGATGAGCATGAAGCGAGGCTGCCTGCTCTCAGCGAACGGTTTGAGTTCGTTCAGCGCAATCTGGCGCAACGGAGCCGTCTGCCAATAATCTTCGGTCAGCAGGTTGTGCGTCTTCGCCAAGGAGGAGATGCGATCCGAGAAGGAGCGGTAGAACTCGTCAAAGCTGCCGCTGGACCGACCTGTGGCTCCAACAAGGGCCTGAACGGTCGCCAGCGTGTTCTTCACCCTGTGGTGAAGCTCACGAACCAGGAGCGTCTGCCGCCGCTCAAT
Organism: Microvirga pakistanensis; assembly: GCF_004458765.1. Taxonomy (GTDB): domain Bacteria; phylum Pseudomonadota; class Alphaproteobacteria; order Rhizobiales; family Beijerinckiaceae; genus Microvirga; species Microvirga pakistanensis. Next base: position 64,258 of record NZ_SPJX01000364.1, read on the forward strand.
CTGGCGAGCCGCCTCCAGTCTCTCATCCCGCTCAGCGAGAGCGCGGCGCAGTTCGAAGACAGACATGGCTTGCCGAGAGAGCATTGTGAGAGTGGACGCCTGCTCGTCTGTGAGATCACGCGGCACATAGTCGAGCACACAGAGTGCTCCCAAGGGCACTCCGTCAGGCGTTCGCAGCACCGCCCCGGCATAGAAGCGCAGATGCGGCTCTCCACCCACCAGAGGGTTGCAAGCAAAGCGAGGATCTTCCTGGAGATCAGGAACAATCGTCAGTCCCGGCAGAAGCATGGCACCGAGGCAGATCGAGCGATCCAATGAGGTTTCGCGGAGCCCAAGACCCGTCTCGGCCTTGAACCACTGCCTGTGCTCGTCGATCAGGCTGATGAGAGCAATGGGTGTTTGACAGGTGCGGGCCGCAAGCTGCACCAGGTTATCAAATGCGGGTTCGGGCGGCGTGTCGAGAACCCGGTAGCTGTGCAGAGCAGCAAGCCGGTCGCTCTCCTTCCAGACAGGGGGCAAGTTGTTGTTCAACACGAGGCTGCTACTGTTGGGTCACCCGTGAGAACGTGCTTAACCTATGTTAGTTCGAGCGAAGTAACTGATTTCCCCAAACGATTTAGCCGCACGCGACCAGAAGCTGCTGACACTCCTGCACCAAGACAGCAGGCGGAATCGGCTTTTCGATCCAGGTGATGTGGTGGAAGTCAGCCAGAAGCTGTTTGTCTTCCTGATGGCCTGAATAGATCAGGAATGGCACACCGCGACGGCTTAGCTCGACAGCAACGCTATGGCAGGAGCCGTCGTTGAGCGTGGCATCGAGAATGGCTGTATCTGGTGTGGCGGTCTGAAGCCAGTCAAGAGCGGCAGAGCAGGCCGTGAAGGGACCGGCAACCTCATGGCCTGCGTCCTGCAACTCATCCTGAAGGTCGAGAGCAATGAGAGCCTCATCCTCCAGGATAAGGACCAGCCGTTTGCTGCCTGCGAGCGTAATCATGACATAAGCCTTCGGCCATCCGACGTGAATCGAAGCTGAACGGTCAAACTTGGCCGTTGCGCCCTGTTCTCAACCGGTGACAGTCGGCGACAGCGTGAGCCTTGCGGTCGGCATGGGCTGGCAAAAAGAACCCGGCTGCCCTCAGGAGCGCCGGGTCGAGCAACTTCTCGCAAGTCTTAGGCCCGCTGCACAAGGGGAACGCGGGGAATAGCGAGCCTCTCTGCTTGGACAATCCTGCGACCAACGGATGGTTCCATCGCTTGCCGGTTTAAGAACTCTGGTCGTTTGTTGATGTAGAGAACAAGGTACTCTCCGTTTCCGGATCGAGTGTTCTTGCTCTTACCACAGCGTCACGCATGGTATCTGCCTCATTACAGCGCCCATTACCGCTCAGTGCGGCTGCTGCAAGACTCAGATGCAAGCAAGGGCCTGATCCAGGAAATTCCGGCGTTCTGCCCGCTATCCACAGGCTCTCACAAATGTGGTTAACGCAGCGTCAACGTCTCGCTACTTCTGTTTTAGCGGTGATTTGGAGGCGGCGATGGGGAGCACCAGTGAAGGTGGAAGACGAGTTGTTCCGATCTCTGATGAAGATCTCTTGCGAACCATCAGCGAGGATCTCCGCAGCTTCTATGCCGACATCGTCCGCCAACCCTTGCCGCCGAAGATCGAGGCTGCCTTGGCCCGCATTGATCATGCACGGAGCCAAGTTGGCAATCTGGGCCGACCCGGATCGCATTGGTCGCGAACCTCTTTCAGGGCTTAGGCGCTTGCGGCGTACCTTCTAACCCGCCGCGAGAGCAGCCTTCGTCACGCTGTCTGGGCCGATTTCAGTTTCGTCTGAGAAGTCTAACAGCGAAGCCAACTTGGATCGAGTACGGTTCACGCGGCTTTTGATTGTGCCCACTGCAACGTTACACATCAAAGCAGCTTCCTCGCAGGACATCCCCTGCGCTCCAACCAGGAGCAATGCTTCGCGCTGGTCTTCAGGGAGCATTGCCAAGGCAGAACGGAAGTCCTCGAAGTGAAGGCGGCTCTGTTGGTCCGGGTGTGTCTTGAGCCGCGCGGCGAAAGCTCCGTCTGCATCCTCCACCTCTCGCTTGGACGTGCGGCACTCGGTATGAACGAGAGTGCGCAGGATCGTGAACAGCCACCCATTGAGGTTGGTACCCGGCTCGAACTTGTCGATGTTGGCCTAGGCTCGCAGAATCGTCTCCTGCACCAGCTCATCCGCACGGTCTCGGTTGTTTGTGGAGGAAATGGCCAAGGCGCGCAGAGCCGGAACGGCGGCAGGCAATTCGTCCCGCAGCGATGCATCAACTGTCATGCAGGAGCCTCTCTGACTTCGCCTCGATCTGGCGGGCCAGCCTTTCCAAACCTGGGGACAGTGGCTGCTGAAGGAGTTCGGCATACATCTCGCGCAAGGTTTGGCCGATCCGCGCCTGCGCTTGAGACTGCATGTCCGTCCAAAGATTGTCGCCTCGCCATGCGTGAGGCACAACGATGATGTAGCCTTCCGGCCAGTCTTCGACTGCTGCGCGGGCCATTGGCATTCCCTACCTGTTCACTCTCTTTCTGGAGGTGGGAAATCAACTAACCATGCGACCAGTCGTTCCGGCCAAGTCCACACGTTTTGTTAACATATGTTTATTCCGCATTTGCACCATAGTAACAGGAACTGCACGAGCTTGGCCACGTTGCTTCCTTCATCATAGGAGGCGGGGATGCCAACGGTCAGGACCAATCTCACAGCACGAGCAAAGCCCTGCGGTATTCTGGCTCTGGCCGTCATTGTCCCTGTTGCGATCAGCAGCTTACCCGCCCATGCCCAAGGCATCTTCGGGCTCTTCCGCGCGCTGTCCCAACCCGCTTCCCCGACCCAACCGCCGCAAGCGTTTGGGTACCCGTCCGATCCTGCGGCTGAGCGGCCCCGGCGCAAAGCCCGCCCGCGCCCCAAGCCTGTTGCCGTGGAGCAACCAGAGATCAGGAAGCCGGTGGAACCGAGACCGGTGGGGGAGATCGACAATCCTGTTCCGGCCCTTCTCGCCGACAGCACCTTGCAGCCCGGAGATATGGTGATGTTCCCAGATGGCCTGCGAGTGTTCACGGGCCGACGTGGAGGCCCGCACAAACTGTCCGACTTCAAGCCCCTGGCGAAGGCAGGCAAGTTCCTCTCTCGTAACACGCGCAAGCTCGTCCAGCATCTGCTCCCCGGCGAGAACGTCGCCTGGAGCACGGACGCCGTCAGGTCTGGCAGCAAGCTGGCAGCCAACACACGTGAGGTCGAAATAACCGGAAGCGTGACGCGACCAGAGACCCAAAAAACCTCACGCTCGCGCTGATCCTGCACAGCTACGGTGCCCAATCGATTCTTGGACCGGCGCTCTCTCCCGAAAGCGTCAGCACACCGGTACGGTCGCGACATCACGCAGCATCAGCGAACTTCTGCGCGAGGCCATCAAGATCGTCATTGTCTGATCGAGATCATCGCGAAAGAGATCCAGGGCACCCGCCAACCTTGCAACACGATTGTAGCGGCTCGCCTGCATATGCGAGGCACTGACTTGCACACCCGCCGCATACAGATTCTGGACGATCTGCTGGGTTGTCTCGGGACCAATAATCGTATTCTGCGGGCCATACACTCCGTCGAAGATCCATCCGGAAGCGAGGCATTCAAGCTCGATGACACAGGGCTCGGGCAGATATTCCGTGCGGTCGGACCGTCCCAAAGTGGGCGGTACAGTCGCACCGGCCGCTCCATATTCTTGAGCGCGCGTTCGCCGAGGTACTCGTATTCCCAGTCAAGCTTGCCCTGGAGGTGATCGTACGCCGTGCCGGAAATACAAATGCCGCCTGGATCTGCCAAGGCCTGGAGGCGGGCTGCGATGTTGACGCCATGGCCATAGAGATCCCCGTCAAATTCGTGGATCACATCAAGATTGACGCCGATCCGGAAGATGATGCGTCGCTCCGTTGGGATATCGGCTTGGTTCTCGGCAACGCCCTTCTGGATGGCGACTGCGCATGCGACGGCATCGACGACCGAGCCGAACACCACGAGCGCACCGCCGCCCATCAGCTTGACAATACCTCGGTTGGGGATGGCGCGGTCCGGCGCATGATCGGGCCAGTGCCGAGAAGGCCGTCACGGGTTCAGCTTCGCCTGCACGCTAGTGCCAGGCCCTAGGCCAGCCGATGCTCCTCGTGCCACCACGAATGAGGTCACGAGCGCCCCTCCGGTCAAGGCATGGGCCTGCCGGCGCGTGATCATGACATTGTTCTTGGACCCAGCGGTCATCCGTCTTTCCTTCATGGTGCGAGTTCTGGCTTCCGCAATCTATCGACGCGATGACAGTGTCAGCATCCGAGAAGCTCGCCCGTCGTGACGACCTTGCCGTAGGCGAAGGCGAGCGCCGACATGTAGGCGGCATGGACTTGGGCGGCCGGAACCGTCTTGCCGTCGAACTCCAGGTCGCGCGTGGCGCAGGCGTCATGGACGACGATGGTGGAGTAGCCGAAGTCCGCGGCCGCGTGGCTGGTCGCGTCGATGCACATGTGGCTCATGGCGCCGACGATCACGACCTCCTCGGCACCCTTATCATCGAGCATGCGCTTCAGCTCGGTCTCCCGAAACGAGTTGGGGTAGTGCTTGACGAGGACGTCCTCTCCCTTCTTGGGCAATACGGCCGGAATGATCTCGGCACCCGGCGATCCCGGGACGAAGAAGGGTGCCTCGGCCATTTCGTGGCGAATGAAGATGACCCTGTCGCCCTGTGAGCGGGCCGACTCGATCACTTTGGCCGCATTCTCGGTCGCCCGCTCGATGCCGACGAGGGGCAGCCTGCCCAACGGCAGGTACTCGTTCTGGAGGTCAACGACGATGATCGCGCGCTTGCTCATGGGGTTGCATCCTTTGACGTGGTGATGAGGAGCCCCTTGGACACTGCTCCTTGGAGCTACGAGGAGCAGTTCCAGATGCGCTTCCCGGACGCGCGTGGATACGGACCGCCTGATCATCGACGATGGTGACATCATCACGGCCGGCGGCGTGATGGCCCGGAGCGACCTTGCCCTGAAGCTGATCGACCGCTTCCTCGGACCGACGGTCATGGTCGAGACGGCGCGAGCGTTCCTGGTCGATCCGCCTGGTCGGGGGCAGAGCTACTACAGCGCCTTCTCGCCGCGGCTGACGCATGGCGACGCCGCTGTGCTCAAGGTTCAGCACTGGCTCCAGGCAACAGATGCAAAGGAGATCGACCTCACGACCCTCGCCAAGCAGGCGGGACCGGAGGAGCGAACGTTCCTGCGGCGGTTCCAGAAGGCGACGGGACTGACGACCACGGAGTACTGCCAGCGGCTGCGCGTTCGAAAGGCGCGGGAGCTTTTGCAGTTCGGCACGCTCTCCTTTGATCAGGTGGCTTGGGAGGTGGGCTACTCCGACCCCGGTGCCTTCCGGAAGGTGTTCACCCGGATCGTCGGCTTGACGCCCAATGATTACCGGCGGCGCTTTCGAACAGCCTCCAGTTAACTATCTGCTGAACTCCAGCTTTCAGGTCGTGCAAGGATCACCCTGTGCACGTAAGTGCGCAGACCACAGAAAGTCTGCACTGGGTCCGACCAGGAAATCCCATAGCCTTCGGGAACGTCTGCTGTTCCCGGCTTGAGCTGACACTCGGCATTCTTCGGCTCAGTGGGATCACTGTCCTGGGGCGGTGCATTCCTGTTCCGCCGGTCGATCCTTGAGAATGGAAAACGCCGAGCCTCTTGGACAAGCTGTGCCGATGGTGACCTCACAACCCATTCGTCAAGCTCGATCAGCTCCTGTTGCAGCAACGCGACACAGCCGATGTTTCTGCTGGGCCGACCTGGAACTGACGCTCGGTTCATGTCGAGTAGCCACTCTTTTTCAACCACATGGCTGTAGGAAT
>NZ_SPJX01000185.1 GCF_004458765.1 Microvirga pakistanensis
CTGAACCCGCCGAAAACGCCAAAGCGCCTCGGCCAATACGGGGATGTTCGCTCCAGAGGAGCCCAGACCGCAGATCCCTCCACAGAACAAGGCTCATGGTCACGCCAGAGATGATCTTACCTCTGGCTCCGGCACGCGTGCGACCGTCCCTGCATTGCTGCCTGAACACGTTGCTGCGTTGTCCGGAAAAGAAGCGCGCGCCGATCAGACCCGCGCCGGGACGCGCCGATATAAGCGATTCGTGCGTTTATGCAAGAGGGGATGAACGGGGCGACCCTTCCCGGGCGGCGTTGTCCCGTCCTCCCTTCAACCCTTATATGGTGTCGCGGTCGTGTGGTTTGAAGGTGGATTCGAGCCGGGCGCGCTCTCAAGTGAAAAGGCGGCCCGTGCGAGGCCGCCTTGTCCGGTGATATTGTAACGGGAACGGCGCGGTGCGGTTATTCGATGACCTGAACGACCGTACGGGTTTCAGGGTCGACGAGCACTGTCCGGTCGTTCACGATCGTGTAGCTGTAGGGATTGGAAAGGCCGACCGTCTGGGGGACGGGGTAGAGACGGACGCGCGACGGAAGCGGTTGGCCGACCACCACTTCATCGGCGACGCGGATGGAGGGACGGCGCTGAGCAACGACATAGCCGCGGACGCGGGTCGATTCCTCCGCGGTCAGGGCCGTGCCGACAGCCGCTCCGGCGACTCCGCCTACGGCGGCGCCTATCGGCCCGCCCACGATGGCGCCCGTCACGGCCCCGCCTGCGGCGCCGGTGGCAGTTCCGCTCTGGCACGCCGCGAGAGCAAGGGGAAGGGCGATAACAGCCAGAGTTGCGGCCGAGCGTAGGATACGATTGCGCATGACGGACTCCTTTCCGATTGGCAAAATGCGAACGCGAAAAAGCTTGGCCGGTTCCACAGGAAGGAAAACATGAGCAGTCAATCCAGGATCGCTATCGTCACCGGCGCCGGAACGGGCGTCGGAAAGGCGATTTCCGCCGCACTCCTGAAGGAGGGATACAATGTTGTCATGGCCGGCAGGCGCCAGGAGGTGCTCGAGAAGGCCGCGCAGGAGATCGGCGGGACGCCACTTCTGGCAACAGCCGACGTGACGGACGCCGAGTCGGTCAAGGCTTTGTTCTCGAAGGTGAAAGACAGGTTCGGGAGGCTCGATCTCCTGGTCAACAACGCGGGCATCGGCGCCCCTCCGGTTCCTCTCGAGGACCTGACCTTGGAGCAATGGCAGACCGTCGTGGACACCAACCTGACAGGCGCCTTCCTCTGCACGCAGGAGGCGTTCCGGATCATGAAGGCGCAGGATCCGCGGGGTGGGCGGATCATCAATAACGGCTCGGTGTCGGCTTATGCTCCGCGGCCCTTCTCGGCACCCTATACGGCCACCAAGCACGCGGTGCTGGGACTGACGAAATCCACTTCGCTCGACGGCCGAGCCTATGACATTGCCTGCGGACAGATCGACATCGGCAATGCGGCCACGGACATGACCGCGAGAATGTCGGCAGGGGTCCTGCAGGCGAACGGCACGACGATGGCGGAGCCGACCATCGATCCCGTCCATGTGGCGCAGGCCGTCGTCTATATGGCGAGCCTGCCTCTGGACGCGAATGTGCTCAACATGACCGTGATGGCCACCAAGATGCCGTTCGTCGGACGTGGCTAGAGCTGTTTCCACGGGCGTGGAACCACCTCTCCTCTTCGGTGTGCCGCATTTTTAGGCGGAGAACACGACCCGCTTCGCCGAAAAGTGCTCCAGGGCGCAAAATCGACGGGGCCAGGCTGGGAAGCCTGGCTTTGCCGCTCCATATGAATCCGATGCCCGTCCTAAAACAGCCGTACTATCCAGCTTTCATTCAGCTCGCTTCCGGCAATGTGGAACGGGCTGGTGGGTGCCGGATCGTTTTCCTGCGAGTTCACACCCTTAATGAACCCTGTCGTTCCAGAATGGCGGCGGAATGAGCGCAATCCTCATCAAGATCTTTGCAACGGCTCTCACCCTGAGCCAGGTTCTGGTGGATCCGGACACGGTGAGGACGTCGTTCAACCCGGTGGAGGATCGGAACGAGGTGAGCGAAATCCTCAAGCAGGGCTGCACGCATATGCGGCGCGCCTTCGACATCGAGGACATCAATCTCGACGATCTGATGGCGACCGCCATGGACGATCCGCAGGCGGTGACCGGCGACCTCAAGATCCTTCAGGGCCTGAGTTTCAACGACCTGCACGCCAGTTATCGGATTTTCTGCAAGAGCGAGACGGTTGAGCCTTCGCCCGTCGACCTCGGCGAGGTCATCACCTATTACAACGCTGCGGTGGCCGATCTTCCGGACGCCGGAAAACTAAAGGATCTCAAGCTGCCTGGCGTCAGCGTCGTCCTGGACGGCAGCGGCAGGCGCTTCGCGGAAGTCTACGAACCCGATCACCGGCGCATCTCGGTGTCGTTGTCGGAGATCCCGAAATCGGTGCAGCAGGCTTTCGTTTCGGCCGAAGACAAGCGCTTCTATCAGCACAAGGGCGTCGACGAGAGAGGCGTGATCCGGGCGTTCGTGAGCAACCTCGCCAATCCCGGGCGACCGGCCGGGGGCTCCACCATCACCCAGCAGGTGGCCAAGAACCTGCTCGTCGGAGACGACGTGACCTATGAACGCAAGATGCGCGAAATGATCGTCGCCTCGCGGGTCGAGCGGCTTCTCAGCAAGGCGGAGATCCTGGAGATCTATCTCAACTCCATCTATCTCGGGCGTTCGTCCTGGGGCATCGAAATGGCGGCCCAGAGCTATTTCGGCAAGAATGCGAAATCGCTCTCCGTCTCCGAAGCGGCGCTTCTCGCAGGCTTGGCGAAGGGGCCCAATTACTACAACCCCGACACGCAGCCCGATCGCGCACGCGAGCGCATGGCCTATGTGGTCAGCCGCATGCAGGAGGACGGTTTCCTCAACGCCGAACAGGCCAATCAGGCCATCGCCGCGTTGCCGCCTCGGATCCCTTTCCAGCGCCCCCGCCGGGAGAGTGGTTTCTATTTCGTGGATCATCTCAGCCGGGACGCACGCACCCTCGCGGGTCTCGAGAATCTCACCGCGGGTTCCTATACGGTGCGCTCGACGATCAACGCGGACCTGCAGCAAGCCACGGAGGCAGCCCTTCAGGAAGGGCTCGCGCGCTACGAATTGAGCGTCGGCCGCCAGCGCTTCCAGGCGCCGGAGATGAACCTGGCGGATGCGGTCAAGCTGCTCGAGGACAAGAAGGACGGCGCGGCGACGCCATCCTGGCGCAGGGCCCTGGAGAACGCGCGCCTGCCGCTTTACGACGTCCATTGGACGCCCGCCGTGGTGATCGAGAATGGACGCGACAGAAAAAAGGGGACTCCCGTCCTGAGGGTGGGGCTTGCGGATGGGCGGATCCTGCCGCTCAACGCCTGGGACGCGGCGCGCCGAAATCTGAAGCTCCATGACGTGGTGCGCGTCCGCATCGTCGAGCAAAAGGGCAAGGGAGCCGTTCGTGCGGACCTGAGGGTGCCGCCGACGGTGCAGGGCGGGGCGGTCGTTCTCGAGAACAGGACCGGGCGCATTCTCGCCATGGCGGGGGGATTCTCCTATCCGCTGAGCCAGCTCAATCGCGTGACGCAGGCGCATCGCCAGCCTGGTTCGGCGTTCAAACCGCTCGTCTATCTCGCCGCTCTCGCCAAGGGGCTTCAACCCAATACGCTGGTGTGGGATGCGCCCGTGACGCTCCCCCCTGTGAACGGCGATGCAGCCGCGCGGGCTCGGGATTACTGGACACCCAAGAACTACGATGGCGGCGGCGGCGGCATCGTCACCTTGCGGCGCGCTCTCGAGAACTCGAAAAATCTGGTGACCGCCCGCCTTCTTGACGGCGGCATCGAGACCGACCCCGCCAGAAGTCTGCGGAACGTCTGCGAGCTTGCCCTGGAGGCGCAGCTCTATCTGGAATGCACGCCTCATTATCCTTTCGTGCTCGGCGCGCAGCCGCTGCGAATCCTCGATCTCGCGGCCTTCTATGCCGCCATCGCCAATGAGGGTGCAATGCCGTCGCCTCATGCGTTCGAGAGCATCGAGGAGCGCGGGCGCACGGTCTACAACCGCAGGGCGCAATCTCTCGTGAGACTGGGCTCTGCCGATGCCGCCGCCTTCTACCAGCTGAAGACCATGCTCCAGGGCGTGCTGGAGCGAGGCACGGCTCGCGGCTTGAAGGCTCTCGCGCCGTATGCCGCGGGCAAGACCGGCACCTCGAACGACGAGAACGACGCGTGGTTCGCAGGCTTCACCAACGATGTGACCGTGGTGGTCTGGGTGGGGCACGACAATGCGGACGGCAAGCGTCGGACCCTTGGGCGCGGGCAGACCGGCGCGAAGGTGGCCGCGCCGATCTTCAAGGACATCGTCGAGGCGGCCTGGCGGCACCACATGCCGCAATCTCCGTTGAGCCCGCCGTCGCCGCAGGCGGCCAAGCAACTCATCGCTTTGCCGATCGATCTCAACACCGGCGACCGGCTGACGAACGGAGAGCGCGGCGCATTCACGGAACATTTCCGGCTCAACTGGTTCGGACGGCTGAGCGAGACGCAATACCGCCTCGTGCCCCAGGACGAGGTGTATGCGCTGCGCAATCCCGATCCATGGAGCGATGGCGATGAGGTGGGCGCGTACAGCCCCTATGAGGACGCGCCTTACATGGAGGGCAGGGGTTGGCTGGATTCCCTCCGCCAGAACGCTCCCGCGCAGCGCCGTTCGGATCCGGGCGCGCGCTGGTGGTGGGAGGACGAGCCTCGCCAGAGGCCGCGTCGGGTCGATCCGGATTTTCCCTGGGGCTATCAGCGGGTTTATTGATGAAAACTGTTCCCCCTCGGCGCCGGTGCCTGATCGCTCTGGCGGCCTTTTTTCTGTCCGTCGCTCCCGCCTTGGCCGAGGCGTTTCGCGTGGAGGACGTGCCGTCGGTCACGGCCGTGTCGCCCGACCGCGTGAAGGTGAGGACGATCCTCGTCAGCGACCATGCGGATAAGATCGCCGATGGCGAGACCGGACTCATGCGGTTCGAGGATTGGGCGCGGGAGCGGCCGCAGCAGAAGCGCTTCTTAAGTCTCTTCCCGACCTATGCGGAGCCGCGGATCAAGGTCTCCGTCCATGGGATCGAGAAGCCCTACACCGAAAAGCTCCACATGTATGTGGTGGAAACACGCTTTCTGATCGGGAAGCCCGCCGATGCCGTAGACCTTGGCCGCTTCGTCAATCTGGATGTGCTGGAGGCGATCGATCCTTCGATCAAGCACCGCCGCATCACCGCCGATCAGGCGGGCCCGAACCGGGATCCGCGAAGCGCCCACAACCGCAATCCCGGCCGGCGTTGGTGCGAGGCCGCGCAAAGCCTGTGCATCGAATCCCGCTACCCGCTCGAAGGACGGCTGCCGGTGGGCATTCGCCTCGCCAACAAGCTGGAGGAGGGCGGCAAGAAAATCTCCGAGTTCATGGAGTTTCAGAGCGAGATCCGGGTGCTGCCGCAGCCGGAGATCGATCAGGCAGGCCTTGCAAAGCTCACCAATTTCGATGCGCCGGTGACCGGCGTGCTCGAACAGACCCTGTTCGACGTGAACCAGGTGCTGCAATTCGGCAAGCTGCTGGCGGTCCTTCAGCCGCACCCGACGGATCGGGCGAAGACGGTCGCGACGGTATTCATGGCGCTGGGCATCGAAACGGACGTGCTGCAGCAGAAACAGGAGTTCGCAAGCGTTCCCGTGCTCCGCAACCTGATTCCCGTGCAGGTGCTCATGGGGAAGAGTTCGTTCAACACCGGCAACTCCATCAGCGCCGGTCTGCCCAGCTATGTCCGGAACCGCGTTCGGGCGATCGCGGAGATGCTGGACGGGTGAGGCCTGGCACGAAAAAGCCCCGTTCGAAGGCGGGCTGAACGGGGCTCGAAGTTGGCGGAGGCGGTAAGGGGTTGCGGGTGTGATGCCTCCGTGCCAAGTCAAGAATTTGGGGCGAAACAAGGTTCCGCCCTCCCGAGCTCTTCAGCAAGCTTGGCAGGTTCACGTTTTCTCGACTATGTGCTGTGAACCGAACCGCCCTTGCAGGCGGAACGCAGGCGGCCATTTGAAGGCCCTGATTGCAGCGAGGATTCACCATGGCGAAGGCCATCCATTCCATGATCCGGGTTCTGAACGAGCAGCGTTCGCTCGATTTCTACGGCAAGGCTTTCGGGCTCGCCGTCGCGGAGCGGTTCGGCTTCGACGGCTTCACCCTGGTCTACCTGAGCAATCCGGAGAGCGAGTTCGAGGTCGAGCTGACCGTCAACCACGGGCGCAGCGAGCCCTACGCTCTCGGAGACGGCTATGGCCACCTTGCCGTCTCCGTGGACGATCTGGAGGCGGAACACGCCCGCCTGACGGAGCTGGGCCTTCAGCCTCAGCCGATCAAGGAGTTCATGCACGAGGGGAGGCTGCTGGCGAAGTTCTTCTTCATTCAGGATCCCGACGGCTACAAGATCGAAGTGCTGCAGCGCGGCGGTCGCTACAAGTAAACGGTTCCAGTGAAGGAGCAGCCCTGTGGCGATCCGTCCCATCGTTCGCTTTCCCGATCCGCGCCTGCGCCGGAAGGCGGAGCCGGTTGCGATCTTCGGCGACGCGCTTCACGCCCTCGCGCAGGATCTGGCGGAAACCATGCGGGCTGCTCCTGGCATCGGCATCACGGCTCCCCATATCGGAGTGCTCGAGCGCCTCGTGGTGATCCAGCTCGACAGCGATCCCGCGCCGCACGTCTATGTGAACCCGCAAATCATCTGGGCCTCACCCGAAATGCTTCGCCACGTGGAGGGAAGCGTTTCGATGCCGGGCGTCACCGAGGAGCTCGAGCGGCACGCCCGTGTTCGGGTGCGCTACAGCGATCTCAGCGGGGTGGAACACGAGGAGGAGGCGGAGGGCCTGATGGCCGTCTGCCACCAACACGAGATCGATCAGCTCGACGGGATCTTCTGGATCGACCGCCTGTCCAAGCTGAAGCGGGATCGCCTGATCAAGAAATTCGACAAGCTCCATCGCCTTGGCGCGTAGCGGAGCCCGTCTCAAGTGGAGTTGCTCCGTCGTGGTTGAAGTCTATCGCATCGAAACCATCGCCTCCGCGGAAGCCGGAGGCGGGGTGATCCGCCGGATCATGGTCCGCACCGATTCCCTCGACAAGGCAAAGGAGCGCGCCCTCAAGGTATTCTCGCTCGCCTGCCGTCCGCAATCCCGCGATGGGGACGTGGAGGCCGTGCGCGTGCTGAACGGGGCGGGATACGAGGTGTTCTCCATCAGCACCCGGGATTGATGGCGGAGAATTATCGTTCGAGAAAGGGCGCCAGGGCTGTGGATGACGAAAACGGCATTGACAGCCCGCCCGATCACCGGTACGAGCGCGCCTCCATCGCAGAGATTTGAGGCCTCGGGCCAGCCGCGATGGAATGAGAAATGCGCGGGCGTAGCTCAGTCGGTTAGAGTGCCGGCCTGTCACGCCGGAGGTCGCGGGTTCGAGCCCCGTCGCCCGCGCCATTTCCCCTCCCGAACAGTTCATCAGCGGTCCAGCCCAGCGGCGCAATCCGAAGGCTGGGCGGCGTCGTCTTCCCAAATGAAAAGGGAGTTCGCAGGAACTCCCTTTTCGCGTCTCAGAGAAACGAGCTGGCAGATCAGGCGATCTTGCCTCCGCCCCGTTTGGTGATGACGAGCACCGAGGGACGCGTGGGCATGTTGTCCTTGAAGTCCGGCCAGCGGGTGATCGGATTCTCGAATGTGGAGGTTGCGCCTTCCTCCGCCTCGCCGGGATGCTGCACGGCCAGGAAGAGCGACTCGTCGTTCGGCGTGAAGAAGGGGCCGCACAGCTCGCCGCCGACGGGCACGCGGAAGAAGTGCTTCGAGGTGCCGCGCTTCTCTCCTTCGGTCTCGAGAGCCCAGAGACCGTCGGCCCGGCCGGTCGCCTTCGCGTTGTTGCCGTCGGTGGAGACCCAGAGGCGGCCCTGGCTGTCGATGGCGCAGTTGTCGGGCATGCCGAACCAACCGTTCTTGGTCGTCTCGGACGAGAAGGTCGCACCGACCGAGGCAACGGAGGGATCGCCGCACTTGACCAGGACTTCCCAGGTGAAGGTGGTCGCCGCGTGGTTGCCGCCCTCCGGCATCATCTCGACGATATGGCCGAAGGCGTTGTTGGCGCGCGGGTTCGCCGGGTCGACCTGATCTTCCTTACGACGCGTGTTGTTCGTCAGCATGACGTAGACACGGTTCGTTTGCGGATTGGCCTCGATGTCCTCGGGGCGATCCATCTTGGTCGCGCCGAGCAGATCAGCCGCCCGGCGGGTCTCGATCAGCACGTCGGCCTGGCTCTTGAAGCCATTGGCTTCGGTGAGGGGGCCCTGGCCGTGCACGACCGGCAGCCATACGCCGGTGCCGTCCGGATTGTACTTGGCGACGTAGAGGGTGCCCTCGTCGAGGAGGCCGAGATTGGCGGCCCGGTTCTGCGGATCGACCTTTCCGGCGGTCACGAACTTGTACACGTAGTCGAAGCGCTCGTCGTCGCCGAGATAGACCACGTAGCGGCCGTCGCTGTTCGTGATGCCGGCCGCGCCCTCATGCTTGGTGCGTCCGAGCGCCGTGCGCTTCTTCGGCACGAAGGACGGATCGAACGGATCGATCTCGACCACCCAGCCGAAGCGGTTCGCCTCGTTCGGCTCCTTCACCAGGTCGAAACGATCATAGTACTTGCCCCAGGCATAGGCGGGCGTGCCGATGCCGTAGCGCTTGTAGTTCTTGGCTTCGGCGTGGTCGTCGGCAAGCTTGCCCCAGAAGTAGCCGTTGAAGTTCTCTTCGCAGCTCAGCCAGGTGCCCCAGGGGGTCACGCCGCCGGCGCAATTGTTGATCATGCCGTTCACCTTGCGGCCCGTGGCATCGGCAGAGGTCTTCATGCGGTCGTGACCGGCGGCGGGGCCGGTGATGTCCATCGGCGTCGCGGCCGTGATGCGGCGGTTGTACTTCGAGTCCTTGACCACCTGCCACCGGCCGCCGACACGGCGGATTTCGACGACGGCGCCCCCATGGGCGGCGATCTCGATATCCACGAGCTCCTTGGTCATCTTGCCGAAATTCGCGTCCTTGGCATCCTGGACGCCGACGCCGGGGAACATGAGTTCCTCGTTGGTGTACTCGTGGTTCGCCACGAGCAGGCCGTGATCGGCCGAGCCGTCGAGCGGGATGAAGCCGATGAAGTCGGTGTTGTATCCGAACTGACGCGCCTGCTTCTCGGCAGTCTGGTTCATGGGATCGAACTCGGGGGCATCCGCAAAGATCGGGTCGCCCCATCGCAGCAGCACCTGGGCATCATAACCCTCGGCGACGTGGTGCGTCTGGTCGACGCCGGCCTCGATCTCCTCGAAATCGAAGGCGGCCATCGTCGAGGCCTGCTTGGCGGGCTGCTCATTGGCCGCGAGCGCCCGCGAACCGAGGGTCGCGGAAATGGCCGCGACGGCGAGGGAGCCGCGCAGGAGATCACGCCGGTTGAAGCGCGTCGCGATGATCTCTCCCATCGTAAGATTCCCGGTCGGGTTGACCCCGACGTCGCCCGAATCCTCAAGCTCGCTTGCGCGAAGGCGAACCTTGTGCTCGTCCATATGGCTTCTCCGTCTTGTGTGACGTATGGGCCTTAGGACGGTTCTATGTAAGCTGCGTGACAGGGTGGGGCCGCCGGACGATTGCCGGGGACAGGACGCGCCGGATCGTGTATGGATCGACCCATGACCGACGATAGCTCCACCCTCCGTCTCCAGCTGGCCGATCAATGGCAGAAGCTCGCCATCGAGCTGATCAAGAAGGGCCTGCCGGCCGACATCATATTCGAGTCCCTGCTCACGGTGGGACTCGCCGGCCAGGTCGAGGTGCTCGGCAAGGAGGTCGCCGCCGCTCGTCTTGCCGCCATCGCCGAACAACTGTCCGAGCAGGTCCGGCAGCAGAAGGAGGCTTTGCAGGAAGCCTCCAGCGCGACGAAGAACTGAACCGGAAACGTCGGAAGCCCCACCTCAAAAAAGTCGCCGGACATGCCCCGCCCGTGCAACGCCTCGCCAGATTGCAGCGTTAGGCTGACAAGCCTTCGTCAAACCTTGAGGTGATGTCCTCATGCAGCCGGCACTCGATAGCAATACCCTGGACCGTTTGATCTCTCTCGGCCGCGAGCGGGGACATCTCACCACGGAGGATCTTCGAGCCAGTCTGCCTATCGACAACATGAGCGCGGAGGACATCGCGCTGGTCGTGGTTCATCTCGAAGAAACCGGGGTGCCGGTGGACCTCGAGGAGAGCCTCCTGTCCTCCCCTTCGAAGCCTGCGGCGTTGCCCAGGCAGAGCGCCGAGATCATTCCCTTTCCGGGACCGCGCGCCAGACCCAAGCCCGTGAAGGAGAAGCCGCTGCAGCCGGCGAAGCCTGCACCTTCGGAATCCCGTCAGGAAGCGTCCGGGATCACCGCCCCTGCCCATTGGATGATCGTCGGAGCCGGGGTGTTCGCCTTCGCGGTCGTCTCGCTCGTCATCTTCGCGACGGCCGGCTGAGGCCGATCAGCCAGCTTTCGCCCACAGATTGCTGGGAGCTTTCTGCTGCTCAAGCCGCGGAAGAGGCTTGATCGCCGGGCCCGTGAAACGTCCGGTGCTCAGATCGTCCAGCGCCCCCGACGTGAAACCGGTGTCGAGCAACGCGGTCTTCGGCTCGAACAGCGAGCGGACGGCGGCTTTCACGTTGTATCCGAGGATCGGCTCGAAGGTGGCTGTCGCCTTTCCGGCCATCTGGGTGGCGTGCGAAACCCGGACCGGCGGGACCGGTGGTTCCGCCGCCGCCACCTGGCGCACCAGGTCCTGGGGCCGTTGCGGCGGAAGCGGAGCATGCGGCGCGGCAATTTCGGGCGCCGCCGATGCCACCACGATCGGCTGCTGAGCCGGCGTCTGCGGCTGCTGTTGCGGCTGCGGTTTCCGTCCAAAGACGTTCGCCAGAAGGGAGCCGATCGATCCACCGCCGGCGGAGGCCTGTTGGGCAAGGGCGGCGTTGCGGGCGGCGATCTGAGTTCTGGCCTGTTCATATCCCGGCAACGGCTTGCCGTTTGCGGGAAGATGCGCCGTGTTCCCATCGGGGAAGAGGCGCGCGAGCTGTTGCTGCGACATGCGCGGCCAGGCACGCACGTTGCCCGTGTCCACATGCACGAAGTCGGACGAACCGTAGTATCCGACGCCGCCATATTGCAGGCGCATGGCGATTTCGCGGAGCCGGGCGGTGGGAACGTCCGGCAGGCGGATGTCCATGGCCTTGCCGAGCGTATGCTGGCTGTTCTCGGCCACACCGCTCGACCGGCGACGCAGGGCGGAGTTGGTCTCCGGAGAGCGGTAGGACGAGATGATGTGGATCGGCTGTCGCGATCCGGACTCGCGATAGACCTCCCACAGGACGTCGAAGAGGCGCGGGTCCATGCGCGCGGGCTTGTCGTTGCGCCAGTCGCGCAGGAACCAGTTGAGCTGGCCGAGAGCCTGATCGTCGTATTGCCCGTTCCGGCGGAAGGTGACCGTAATGGTATCCTGGCGGTGGGTATGGACGAAGCTCAAGGTCCGTGTCTCGCCATCGGCCCGGACGGTCGGATTCCAGGGATAAAAGGCAAGCAGCCCGGCCGCAGCGGCAAGACAATAAGCAATCTTCAGGTTTTTCTTCCTGTCATGCTCGCCATCGTCTGCGAGCACACGCGCCGCATGATTCCTGCCGAACGACCGTTCCGGTCGGGCGATGATGTCCCGCATTTTGGTTTTGTCCCGCTACCCTTACGCAAGGTTTGGCGGTCAACCATGGCAAAAATAGGCTTAATACTTCGTTCTCTCCCGCCTCGAGCACCGGGCCCAAAAGTGGATTTGCACCTTTGGGGCCCAATCCGATGCTCAATGGGCTAGGAGGCCCGTGCCGAATGCTGGCCGCGCCTGCCTCCTGGGGAACCGAGAACGACCACCTTCGCGCCCAGAGGCGTGTGATTGTAGAGATCGATCACGTCCTGATTGATCATGCGGATGCATCCGGACGAAACATTGGTGCCGATGGTCCAAGGCTCGAAGGTGCCATGGATGCGGTAGAGGGTATCCTTGTTGCCCTGCCAGAGATACATGGCCCTGGCGCCGAGCGGATTGCCCGGGCCCCCAGGCATGCCGGGACCGCCCGGCAGCTCGCCCATCTGCTCCATCAGCTCGGGCTGGCGCCCGAACATCTCCTTGGGCGGATACCAGTCGGGCCATTCCTGCTTGTCCTTGATCACGGCCGTTCCGGACCAGCCGAAGCCGGAGCGACCCACGCCGACCCCATAGCGGACGGCCATGCCGTCCCGGAGCACCAGGTAGAGATAGCGGCTTCGCGGATCGACCACGATGGTGCCGGGCGCTTCGCTTGTCCCGTAGGAAACGACCCGGCGCAAATAGTTAGGATCGATCCGCGAGAGATCGACGCCAGGGATCGGGTAGAGATCGTCGTCGATGGGCGCGTACATCGCCTGGTAGGCCGAGCGCGGTATGGCCTGCTGGGCGTGGCTCGGGCCGGCCGGAAGGCTGGAGCAAACGGCGGCGGCCGGGAGACCGAGAACAAAGGCGCGTCGGTTGAGATCCATCGTCACTCTCCCCAGGGCTCTAACGTGGCAATAAGAAGACGCGGGACCAGGGCGCTCGGTTTCATGAACTCTGGCCTGTCCTGTGGACATAGCCGAGATTCCTGACATACGGGCGGAAGAACGCGGGACCAGCAGGGAGAACCGATGATCCAAAACATGTCCTGGGCGTGGCTCGGCGGCATCACGCTGCTCGTCGTGGCCTTCATCGCGGCTCTGATTTGGGTCCGCCGGGTGCGCTATCGCCGCACGTCCGTCATGACGGCGAACGAGCGCGAGTTCCATCAGCGCCTGCTCCAGGCGCTCCCCGATTGCGAGATCTGGCCTCAGGTGCCGCTCCTGGCTCTCCTGCGGCCCGACGCGCGGGAGGGCAGCCGCACGTTCTGGGTCGCCTTCAAGCAGATCTCGAACACGCGGGTCGACTGGGTGATCGCCCGCGACATGGAGGTGATTGCCCTGATCGAGCTGGACGACCGCTCCCACAATGCGAAGCGCGATGCCAAACGCGATCAGATCCTCAAGTCCTGCGGCTATCGGGTGGTGCGGTTCCAATCCAACAAGCGCCCTGGTCCCGACCAGATTCATGACGCTGTTTTCGGCGCCCGATGAGAGGTCTCACGCCGTCAGGGACCGGGTCCTGCCGCTCGTGAAGCTCTCGAAGGCTTCCTGCGGCAGGGCATCGGGTTCGGCGAGATAGCGCGCCGAATGGTGGAACGGCGTCAGGTGACGGACTCCGGCCTCGCGGGCAAGAGCGCCCGCCTCCCAGGCGGTCAGGTGGCATGAGGCCTCGGCGAGGTGCCGGTCGCGTTCCAGGAACACCGCCTCGATGAACAACTGGTCCGCCCTGTCGATCAGTTTGAGAATTCTGTCGCGGTTCCGCACATGGGGCGCTGCGTCGGTAACGTAGGCGACGACCTGGCCCGGGGCCACGCGCAGGGCGCGATGCTTCAGGTCGCCCAACCTGATGGTCTGGTTGTCGGACACGACGATCCGATGCTCGTCCGGCATTCCACGGCGCACGGCTCCCTTGGCCTCGTTCAGCCAGGACCCCGGCGGCAGCCCCATCTCGGCAAGCACTCCGCGCCAGACATTGACCTGCATCACCTCCTTCAGCGCGAACGCCAGGGAGGGGATGCCATGGTCGAGCGCAACGCACTCGATGGTGAAATCCGCTTCCGCCCAGGCGACCCCTCCGGGGAATTCCGGCGGTTCCACATCGCGCCGCGCAAACGCTTCGCGGGCATGGAATTCGATGCCCTTGACGAGGCGCAGGCCGTCGTAATCGAGGGCGCGAAGGCAGAAATCGACCGAGTTCTCGTCGAGCAGGTTCCAGGTGAAGCTGCGGATGCGATGCTCGACCTGATCGGCGAAACCGGGCGGTCCGATCATGACGAGCGGTGAGGGCCGGTGCAGGCACAATCTGAACAGGCGGTCGAACCCGGCGATGTGATCCACGTGGGTGTGAGAGACGAAGACATGGCTGACCCGCAGGAGCTCGCGCGACGACAGCGCGCTCACGTCGCCGAGATCGAAAAGGATCGCCCGGCGACCATACCGGAAATCGAGGTAGACGCCTGGATCGCTGAAGGGATCGTTCACGAGGCGGGGTTGAACAAGCCAGGACATGGAGGGCCAACGAGGCCGCCGGCCCAGTGTTCCCGAGGGTGTCAGAGCGGTTCGTTGCCCTTATAGCGAGCGAAGGAACGCTGGCCAGACGGGCCGAAGAGGACGACCTCGAAGGTCTGCGGCTCCATGTCCGGGACTTCCATTCCAGGGGAGCCTGCCGGCATCCCGGGTACCGCAAGTCCCCTGGCGTGGGGCTGCTCGGCGAGAAGCCGCTTGATGGCGTCGGCAGGCACATGACCCTCGATCACGTAGCGATCGATTTCAGCCGTGTGGCATGAGGCCAGGTTCTGCGGAACGCCTAGACGGGCCTTCACGCGGCTGATATCGGGCGTTTCGACAACCTCGATGCTAAATCCTGCCGACCGGATATGCTCGACCCAGGCGCTGCAGCAGCCGCAGCTGGGATCCTTGGTCACCACCATCCTGCGGGGGGCGTCCGCCGCAGCGGTGCGGAACGCAAAAGGTGAGGCGATGAGCGTTGCCAGAACTGCCCTCCGGCAGATCGTCGCGTTGGAGTGCATGATCGAACCTCCTTCGAGCCATATCGCCATGATCTGGACCCTCCCGGAATGGCAAGGTCAAGTACGAACGGCTAGAGGCACCTACCGTAGGGAATAGAGATAGGCTGCCACATCTCGTGCCTCTCCGGTCGAGATCCCGGTAACGGGCATCGCCGTTCTCGGGTTCACATCCCGCGGGTTGGCGATCCAGCGGATCAGGTTGTCCGGCGAGTTGGGCAACATGCCGGCCACATAGACCCGGCGGGAGATGGAGTTGAGCCGAGGCCCGACGAGACCGTTCGCCCGGGAGATTCCGGGAATGGTGTGGCAGCCGGCACAGCCGTAGCGGATGATGTGATCTTCGGCCCGGTGGAGATCCCCTCCCGTCATGGCCTCGGCGAGCTGCTCCCGCTCGCGCATGTCCCTGTAGGCAAAGCCCCCGTAACCGACAGCCCCTACCACCAGCAGGAGAACGAACGCGATGAAGGCGCTGCGCGGCAGCCTGTAGGGCGCTTGGACGAAGGGAGCGATCGCGCCTTCGGGCGCCGTGGCTTGCCTTGTGCGCTGTGGCTGCCCTGCGCGCTTGGCCAGGGAATAGCCGACGGCGACCGCCCCAAGCGCCGAGAAGATCGTTCTACCGAGGAAGCGGGGCATGAACGCCTCCCGATGCGGACATTCGGCTCGACCGGCTGATCCAGATCCCCATCATGGCAAGAGCCGCTACAGCATAAACCACTCCGGCCGGCACCCACATGATGAGACCGGCAAGTTGCTGATCCTCCAGGGGCGTGAGGCCCCAATCCGGCGCCGCCTCTGTCTGGCCAGGATAGATCGGCGTTTTCGTCAGCGCGATCAGGATTCCGAGGAAGCCCGAGTGGAGCGCGGTGATGAAGAGATAAAAGGACGCCGTGCCGTAGCCGCGGGTGCGGGCCCGACCGCGCAGCAGCGACCACCAGAACAGGATCGCAGTACCGAAGAAACTCACATGCTGCACTCCGTGCACGAGAGGGCTTGCCAGCGCGGCATTGAACAGGATGGGGAGATGCCAGATCCAGAGGGCGGCACCATGGATGAGCGTTGCCGCGAAGGGATCGATCAGGACGCTCCAGAGGCGGGCGATGTCCCGGTTTCGGGCGATGGTGCCGACGAGGCGTCTTCCGCCTTGGGGGAGGGCCCACAGCATCCCGCCCACGGGTCGCGCGATCACGAGCAGCGGAGCGGAAACAGCCATGAGAATCTCATGCTCGAGCATGTGCGCCGTGAAGAGGCGTTCCCCCAAGGCGTGAACGGGCGAGATCAGGGCGATGGCGAGCAGGAGCCAGCCGAGCATGAAGCAGAGGAATTGCCACACACGGACGCCTCGGCCGATCCTGAGCCCGCGCCAGAGGCGCAACACGCCGGTGAGATAGAGAGCGGCCGACACGAAAAGGGCCAGGGCCACCCAGGTTTCGAGCGACCAGGGCGAGGGCAGGTGGTGATCGCCGCCATGGGCAAGGGCGGTTGAGGGCAGCAGAGGGATGAGCGGCAGAGCCAAGGATTTTATCGAGGATCTCATCGCTCGCATCCGTGGAACATGAGACCGGCTATGCCATGCAGGACGATGATGGCCGTGAACAGGGCGGCCATCGCGACGCCGATGAGCGCCGTGAAGCGATGCGGGCGTCCGGCGCCCGTGCTGTCCGGCGCGGGAGTGACGGGCGACATCCGGTATGCGCGCCACGACAGGAGGCCTCCCGCCAGGCTGACGACGGCGGCCGCGAAGGCCACCACGGGCACAAGCTGGACCTGATGCGCGCAGATCCAGGGCACGAGGGCGTAGTTGATCTGCGTATCGATGAGCCAGGCCAAGGGCCCCATGAAAATGCCGGCCGATGGGATTCCTGTGCGAAGACGGGCCATGACGATCGCCTCACATCCTCGGGAGCCAGTAGAGCAGGACGTAGATGGGAAGCCACGTGATCACGACGAAGTTCCAGTAGAAGGCATTGTCCTCCACGTCGCTGAACCGCTTGCCGCGCCCGTGACGGGTGAACATGAGCACCGTCAGAACGATGGTGTCGCCGAGATCGGTCAGGACGTGCAGCGTGTGCAGACCCAGGAGCAGCCAGACGATGGAGCCATAGGCGTTCTGATCCCATCGGACATGCAGGCCGTAGAACTCGAAGACGCGGATCCCGAGCAGGGCGACGCCGCTCAGACTCATGATCACAAGGGTGCGCCGGACCTTGGGGAGGTCCTGCGCCTTCGCGCCTTTCCCTGCCAGATGGTTCGGCCAGAGGCTTGCGAGCAGCAGCAGCGTGAAGACGCCTGACCAGAGCAGGTCCGGCGGCGGGGCGCTGAGTGGCCATTGCCCATTGATGAACACGAGGTAGAGGTAGGCCCCGATCGCCATCGCGAAGCCCGCGCCCTCGACGGCGCAGAAGCCGAGTGTGCCCCACCACGTGGTCATGCGGGGGCCGAAGGCGAGATCCGGCAGGGACGAGACGTCCTGAACGGGGCGATGCTTCATTCCTCGTCCTCCTCGCTCTTGGGCCAGAACCAGCCCGTCAGGGTGATCGCCACCAGGGCGCCGCCCCACACCACCGCCCAGGGCGTGAAGATCGAGGCCACGAACGTGATCGACGTCGCGATCGCGGCGAGGAGCGGCCAGAGGGACGGATCCGGCGACGGCTCGCGAACGTCGGCTCTGGCTTCCGACACGGTCGTGACGAGGATTTCGCGCTTGTTTACCTCGAGGCCCGTCACGACAGGCAGCGTCTCGCGTTCGGCCCAGAGCGGCTCGCGATTGGTCACGAAGGGAATGCGGTCGAAGTTCTGCGGCGGCGGCGGCGAGGTGGTCGCCCATTCGAGCGTGCCGGCATCCCAGGGGTTGTCGCCGGCCAGCGGACCGCTTCTTGCGCTCGTGACCATGTTGTAGAGGAACAGGACGAAGCTCGCGAAGAGGATGAGCGCGCCGGCCGTCGAGATCAGGTTGAGGTTGCCCCAGCCCATTTCCGGCAGGTAGGTGTAGACCCGGCGCGGCATGCCCATCAGGCCCGTGATGTGCATGGGGAAGAAGGCGATGTTGAAGCCGATGAAGGCGAGCCAGAAATTCCACTTGCCCAGCCGCTCGCTCATCATCCGGCCGGTGAATTTCGGGAACCAGTAATACACCGCCCCGAGCAGCGGAAACACGTTGCCGCCGATGAGCACGTAATGGAAATGCGCCACCACGAAGAAGGTGTCGTGCACCTGGGTGTCGAGCGGCACCGAAGCCAGCATGATGCCGGACAGGCCGCCTGCGATGAAGATGAAGAAGAATCCGATGACGAAGAGGAGCGGGGTGCGGAAGACCGGTCGCCCGTCCCAGAGCGTCGCGATCCAGCAGAAGATCTGAATGCCGTTGGGAATGGCGATCAGCATGCTGGAGGCGGTGAAGAAGCTCGCTCCCAGCTGCGGCAGGCCCGTGGTGAACATGTGGTGCACCCAGAGGCCGAAGGAGAGAAAGCCTGTGGCGATGAGCGAGAGCACGAGGGGCAGATAGCCGAAGGCCTGCCGCCGCGAGAAGGTCACGACGATGGCGGAGACCCAGCCCGTCGCCGGGATGAAGATGATGTAGACCTCCGGGTGGCCGAAGAACCAGAACAGGTGCTGGTAGAGCAGGGCATCCCCGCCCTCGGCCGGATTGAAGAAATGGGTGCCGACGAGCCTGTCCATGATCAGCATCGCCGAGGCGGTCACGACGGCGGGCAGCGCGAAGACGATGATGAAGGCGTTGACGAGTTCCGCCCAGACGAAGAGCGGAATGCGGTCCAGGGTCATGCCGGGCGCGCGCTGCTTGAACACCGTCACGATCACCTGGATCGCCACGGCAAGGCCGGCGACCTCCGTGAAGGTGATCATCTGTGCCCAGAAATCCACGCGCTTGCCGGGCGAATTCTCGGGGCCGGCCAGCGGAACATAGGAGAACCAGCCCGTATCCGGGCCGATATTGAGCATGAAAGCGATCCAGATCATGAGACCGCCGAAGAGGTAGACGTAGTAGGAATAGGCGTTGAGGCGCGGAAAGGCGATGTTGCGCGTGCCGATCATGAGCGGCAGCAGATAGACCGCGAAGGCCTCGCCGATAGGCACGCCGAACAGGAACATCATCGTCGTGCCATGCATCGTGAAGAGCTGGTTGTAGAGATCGGGCCCGATCAGCTGGCTCTCCGGCCGCGCCAGCTGCAGGCGCATGGCGACAGCCGCCAGACCGCCGAGGAAAAGGAAGAAGATGGCGGTGAAAATGTAGCGGCGGCCGATGATCTTGTGATCGACCGTGGAGAGCGCGCCGATGATCCCCCTGGCGGTGCCCCAGGTCCTGGCGAGGCGCGCCGACAATTCGGCATCGCCCAGGTCGGTATCGCGCAACACATCCTTGCCGGCCGCAAGTTCGCTCACTTCAGGCTCTCCAGATAGGTGGCCAGCGGCTGGATCTCCTCCGGCGCGAGTTGGACGAGGGGCATGTGCACGCCGGGCTTGATCCCCTGCGGATCCACGATCCAGGCGGCGATGTTGCCGCGGGTCGTGGGCAGGGTGCCCGCCGCGATATATTGCCGGCTGCCCACATGGGTGAGGTCGGGCGCCACCTTGCCGCCGGCGGAGGTGCCGCGGATCTGGTGGCACATGATGCAGGGCTTGGTCATGAAGATCTCCATGCCCTTCTGCTCCTCCGGATCGTCGGGGATGTGCGCCGCGCTGATCTGTCCGTCGCGCCAGCGCTCGAAATCCTGCCTGGTCTCCGCCACGACGAGCAGGCCCATATGGGCGTGCTGCCACCCGCAGAACTCGGCGCATTGGCCCCGGTAGACGCCCGGCCGGTCGGCCTGGATCTCGATCTGGTTCTGACGCCCTGGGATGGCATCGAGCTTGCCGTTGAGACTCGGCACCCAGAAGGAATGGATGACATCGCTGGATTCGAGCTTGATCAGCACCTTCTCCCCGACGGGGATATGGATTTCGTTGGCGGTCGTGAAGGTGCGGGCGGGCGAGGCGTCCTCGTACTGCACCTTCCACCAGAATTGCTGCCCGGTCACCAGCAGGGTGAGCGGCCCGTCCCTGCTCGCGAACAGAACCCTCTGCGCGCCGTAGCTCACGATTGTCAGGGCCATGACGATGAGCGCGGTCAGCGCCACGGCAGACGACACGACGATCGTCATGCGCCGCTCGGTGCCGGGATGCGTCATGAGTGGATCGTCCCCCGGTTCGCGCCTGCGGCGCAGCGCCAGGAGCAGCATGACGATCGTCACGATCCAGACCGTGCTCAGGATCGCGAGAAAGATCCAGAAGAGGCGCGCGAGGCTGTCCGCGTGAGGGCCATGGGTGTCGAGGGCCGATTGCCAGCCCGAGCAGCCGGAGAGGGGCAAGGCGGAGAGAAGGATGAGGAACGGGCGCGCTCCCATCGAGGCCTCACTGAGGCATCTGCGCCGAGGACGGGATGCTGCCGCCCGGATTCATCTCTGCCGGGGGGCGGCGCTGCTCCGCGGGGCCCGGGTGCATGTCGTCCCTCCGGGCAGGGGAAGCAGCCTTCGGCGTGTAACGGCCCATGGAGCGCACATAGGCTGCGATCTGCCAGACCTGGTCGTCGGGGATCTTGCCACGGAAGGACGGCATGCCGTTCGGACGTCCCTCGCGGATGGTCTGCACGATGTGTTCGATAGACCCGCCATAGATCCAACGGTCGTCCATCAGCGCCGGGCCGGAACCCCCACCTCCGTTGGAATGGCATCCGTTGCAGTTGAACCAG
Source organism: Microvirga pakistanensis (assembly GCF_004458765.1). Taxonomy (GTDB): domain Bacteria; phylum Pseudomonadota; class Alphaproteobacteria; order Rhizobiales; family Beijerinckiaceae; genus Microvirga; species Microvirga pakistanensis. Next base: position 20,546 of record NZ_SPJX01000185.1, read on the forward strand.
GTATAGAGCTTCTGGCCCTCGCTGATGTGGTAGGCGTTCTCCTCGAAGTTCTTGCCCTTGCCCGTGGTCTGCTGTGAGGGGGGAGACGGGCCGGCGGAGAGGGACGAGAGAGCGATCTTCTCATCCGTCTCCTCGGACACCTGCGCGGGGCGGAATTCACGCTTCTCCCGCTCGCAGGCGGAGAGCAGAAGAAGAGCAGCCGGGAGCAGCCAGATGGGCTTCTTCATGGCCGGATCTCCCCATTCCTCGCAGCCTTGTCGGCACGGGGAACGCCATAATCTTCGAGAATGGCGTCGATCCGGGGTTTCAGGCGAACGAGCGCCGCTTCGATCTCATCACGCAGGGCGTCGTCCCCCTTGCGGACGGCCATGGAGATATCCCACACCATCGGCAGCTGAGGACCGTCGAAGAAGGGTTTGACCGGCGCGACTTTCAGCGGCGCGGCTTGCCGGGTGGCGAAGTAGCCTCCGAGCGGGCCCCAGGCGATGGCCACATCGATGCTGCCATCGGCCACCGCTTCGATGATCCGGGCCGGCGGGTTCGGCTCGCGATAATCTCCGTAAAGGCTGTAGCCGCGTACGTTCCCGACGATGCCGCGCTTGGCGAGCGCATGGGCGGGCGGCGTGTTCCAGCCGTCGTCACCCACGAGCTGCACGCCGATTTTACGCTCCCGCAGAAGCGCGTCGTTGAAGGATTGCGGGACCGGCTCGTCCGCGCGAGTCACGAAGACATAGGACGAGCGATAATAGGGAGCGGTGGTGCGCACGCCCTCCAGATTGCTCGGAAGTGCCGGGACCAGATCGCAGGCTTCGGCTTTCAAGCCTTCCCGTAGAAAGCCTCTTCGCTGGGCGCGCCAGGCATATGTGACCGTTGCGCCGAGATCGTGGGCGATGAGTTCCACGATCTTGTTCTCGAAGCCTTCACCCTTGTCATTGGAGAAGGGCAGGTTGTTCGGATCGGCGCAGACCTTAAGCTCGCGCGCCTCGGCGAAACCGGAGACGAGGAGAGCCGCGACGAGAGCCGCCTTAAGGGAGTTTGAACACATAGAGCGTTCCTCCCTTGGTGGTGACGTTCTTCAAATCGCGCATGGCGTTGACGAAACCGAGCGCTGCCGTGCCGTCGCGTGGGTCGAGATCGCCTGAGACGATGGAGCCTGCCCATCCACCGACACCGGAGAGGATGGCGACGTATTGCTTGCCGTCGGGCCCACGATAGGTGGTTGGTTGCCCGATGATCCCGGAGGAGGTCTTGAACTGCCACAGCACCTCGCCGGTGCGGGCGTGGACCGCTTTGAACCAGCCGTCCATGGTGCCGTAGAAGACCACGTCTCCGGCTGTCGCCATGGCGCCGCTCCAGAGCGGGAAGCGCTCGTTGATGGTCCAGAGCTCCTTGCCTTCCTTGATGTCCCAGGCGGAGAACTCGCCCATATGCCCGCCCGGTCCGGGGAACATCCGCACCTCGGCGCCGACATAGGGCGTACCGGCGATGTAGTTGGGCTCCACGCTTTCCCAATCCATGCACATGTTCATATGCGGGATGTAGAGAATGCCGGTCTTGTGCGAGAAGGCGCTGGGGTTCCAGTCCTTCGAGCCGGGCGCGGTCGGGCAGATGTCGCGCACCACCCGGTTGTTCACCGGCTCCTTGTCGGAATTATATTGGATGCGGCCGGTTTTGAGGTCGACGCCCGTGACGGCCGTCAACGCGTGGAACGGCTTGGCGGAGAGGACCTCGCCGGTGGTCCGGTCGATCACATAGACGAAGCCCGTGCGTCCCGGATGCACCAGAACCTTGCGCGGCCGTCCCTCCCATTCCAGGTCCAGGAGGACGAGCTCGTTGATGTTGTCCCAGTCGTGCAGGTCGTGGGGCGCGGTCTGGTAGAACCAGCGCGCTTCGCCGGTATCCGCATCGCGGGCGAAGATGCCGGCCGTCCACTTGTTGTCGCCCGGGCGTTGGTTGGGGTTCCATGGGCCCGGATTGCCGGTGCCGTGATAGACGAGGTTCAAGTCGGGGTCATAGGAGAGCCAACCCCAGACCGTGCCGCCCCCTTGCTCCCAGGCATTGGGCGGCCAGGTGCTGACGCCGAGATCCTTGCCCTTGTCGCTGTCGTAGAAGGGCTTGAAATTGGGGCCGATCTTCACGTCCTGGTCGGGGCCGGTGCTATAGGCTTTCCAGACGCTCTGGCCGCTGTTGGCATCGAGCGCCTGAATCCAGCCGCGCACGCCGTATTCGCCGCCCGAGATGCCGACGATGACCTTGTCCTTGACCGCCAGGGGAGCCATGGTCATGGTCTCGCCCTTGTTGATGTCGCCGAGCTTGGTCTTCCACGCCTCCTCGCCCGTCTCGGCGTTCACTGCCACCACATGGGCGTCGAGGGTCGTGAAGTAGATCCTGCCGTTCGCGAAGGTGGGGCCGCGGTTGACCACGTCGCAGCAGGCGACGCCCTGCGCTGCGGAGTCAGGCTTGGGGTTGTATTGCCATTTCAGCGGCGCGCCCGGTTGCGTCAGGTCGAGCGCATAGAGAATATTGGGGTAGGGCGAGAGCACGTACATCGTGGTGCCGACCACGAGAGGCGAGGATTCCTGGCCCTTGTTCACGCCCGTGGAGAAGGTGAAGGCCACCTGAAGGTTCTTCACATTCTCCGTATTGATCTGGTCCAGCTCGCTGTAGCGGGTGCTGGCGAAATTCTTGGCCGGCATCGTCCATTGCCCGTCCTCGGACGGGGCGGCCGCCGGCGGGGCTGCGGGAATGGGCTGCTGTTGCGCGACGGCCGGGAGGGACGTTGACAGGATCAGGAATGCCTGAGCGACGCTGCGGCGCATGAAAGCCAAGCCTCGGTGCATCCCCGGAACCTCACGCCTTACACAACAGGAATCCTCAAGCTTAACGATTCATGCCAAGGGTATGTTCCTGAAGAGGCTCGGCTCGGGGCGGCCCACCGGGTCCGAAATCGGCGTTTCGGACAGAATGCTTCCGCGGCCTCAGCCAGCTTGCCCGGTCAGCTTGAGGAACGCGTCCTCCAGGCCCGCCGCGGTACGGGAGAGGTCGCCGGCCCGTCCGCGCCAGCACACGCGGCCTTGGTGAAGCACGACCAGACCATCGTCGGCTTCGACCTCATCGAGCAGGTGGGTCGCCCAAAGAACGCTCAGCCCCTGATCCCGGCAGAGCGACCGGACATGGTGAAGCAAGGATTGCCGTGCGATCACATCGAGACCGACCGTCGCTTCGTCGACGATGAGCAGGCGCGGGCGGTGGATCAGGGCACGGGCGATCTCGACCCGCCGCCTCAGGCCGCCTGAAAGGTTGCGTACCTTGTCGTTCATCCGGTCGGCCACGTTCAGACGCTCCAGCTCGATGGCCGAGCGCTCCCTGGCCTCCCGCCTGGAAAATCCGTGCAGGGAGCCGAAATAGAGAAGGTTTTCGGATACGGTCAGATCGAGATCGAGGGTGGAGGCCTGAAACACCACTCCGAGCTGGGCAAGGGCCCTCAGAGGATCTGTCCGCAGGCGCTGTCCCAGAATGCGGATCTCACCTTGCCGGGCCGCATAAAGTCCCGTGACCAGGGAAATCAGGGTTGTCTTTCCAGCACCGTTCGGGCCGAGAAGCACGCAGAACGTGCCCGGCTCCACGGAAAAGCTGACCTCGTTCAAGGCGCGGCGCTTGCCGAATTCATGGGCCAGGTTTTCAACCAGGAGAGCTGTCATGGTGCCACCACCACGCCCCAGGGGGAGCGTCCGACTCCGATGCTCTTGACGACGCGCCGGTCCTCGAGATCGATCACGGACACGTCGTTCGAGGTGCCGTTGGCCGTGTAGAGGCGCTTGCCGTCGGGCGAGAGAGCGATATGCCAGACGCGCTGGCCCACGAGATAGGTGCGGAGCACCGCGAACGTTCTGGCGTCGACCTCCGCGACCCGGTTCGAGGGCCCCAGCGCCACGTAGGCTCGGGAGCCGTCCGGTGTGAGCTGCAAGCCCACCGCCTGGACGAGCTCTCGGGGGACGCCCGGCACCTCGAAGCCGATCTTCGTAATCGGTTCCCGTGTCTGCGCGTCGAAGACGGAGACGGTGCCGCGCAGCTCGGATGAGACCCAGAGCTGCCTGCTGTCGGGAGAAAAGAGAACCATGCGGGGGCGGGTGTCGACCAGGACGTTGTCGATCAGCTCCGAGGATGCCGCGTCGATCACATGGACCATGCTCGTGGTCTCGGACGTGACGGCCGCAAGGCGTCCGTCCGGGCTCACGCCGACCCCTTCCGGTTCCACGCCGACCTCGATCTCCTGCACGATGGCGTGCCTGGAAAGGTCGACGACGGAAGCAAGGTTGTTGTCCTCGTTGGCGACGAACAGCCGTTGACCATCCGGATGAACGGCGAAGAACTCCGGATCGGGACCTGACGGAATGGTGCCGACCACGTGCTTCGACTTTAGGTCCACCACGTCGATGCGATCGTCGTCCCCAACCGCCACATAAAGCTTCGTCCCGTCATGGCTCAGGGCGATGCCGCGCGGACGCCGCCCAACCTTAATGGTTCCCGTCGTCTTCAGGCTCTCGCCGTCGATCACCGAGACCGTGTTGTCCTGCTCGTTGGAGACATAGACCGTCTCCGCGAGGGCAGGGCCGGTCAGGCACAGGAGGCAGACGAGGCTGTGGTTCAGGATACGCATCGGCTTTCCTCGTCCGTTCCCGGACTGTCGAGCTCCGACGGCTCGTGCCCGATCGCATCGACCCTCCAGGTGTAGGTTCCGGACGTCACCGCGCGCAATTGCCGAGGTGAGGTCTGCCGCCAAGACGAAAGGGAGGAGATAAGGAGGGAGAAGCCGGAGACGAACCTTGGAACCATGTGCCGTCTCGATAGCAGGAAACAGGCGCATCAATCAAACGGCCAAGCTCGGCTGTTGTTCCACCTGGACCCCTCAAAGAAGCGGCCGCGCCCGGGATGCCGAGGCGCGGCCTGGTCGAAACGCGTTTCGGCGCCGAGGGGCTAGTCCTCGTCCGCCTCGTCCGGATCGGTCACGTCGACCAGGAACATGATGTAGGGACCGTCCTCCTCATCATCATCGTCGTCTTCCTCGTCGTCGAAATCCGCGCCCTCGAACTCGGCCTTTTCCTCTTCGGTAGCGGGCCGCACATTGAGCGTGGCGAAGCCATCCCAGATCGGAGCGCCTTCGCTCTCCAGGTACTTGAGGTCTTCCTTGAAGTCCTCGCTCGTGAGGAGCTCGCGGGCTTCCTCCTCATCTGCATTGGTAATAGCAATCGGCTTGTCGCTGATTGTAAGCGTGAACATGGTTTTTCCTTTCCTGTCGCCCGCAAGGGATACCCGTTAACGCACGAGCCCTCTCGTTCGAAGCAGGGAGCTCCTCACAAGTGCGCAGCCTTCCTTCTGTACACGTCTCGGAAGTTGAATGACACTGCCAAGGTGAGGCTCGGGCGATGCCGCGCCAGCCCGAGGGAAAAGCTTGGTTTTCCTGCTTCTATTGGACGCCCTTCTTCTTCAACCAGGCTTGCATTTCCGCAATCTCACGCTCCTGCTCGCGGATGACGTCCGTGGCCCATTTGCGGATCTGTTCATCCTTGGCGTGCTGCAGAGCCACCTTGGCCATTTCGATTGCCCCCTGGTGGTGGGGGATCATGCCCCGGACGAAATCGACGTCGGAATCGCCGGAATATGGGATGCTCATGTCGCGATGCATTTTCGCATTGGCGTCGCGGTAGCCTTTCGTGGCGGGGCTGTCGGTCGATTGCTGCGTCTGCATCGGCATCGAATGCCCGCTATGGGCCCCTTGCGCCGCCGCGAGGGAAGGGAGCGCAGCGAGGCCTGCTGCAAGGATCAGAGAGCGTATGATCATTGTCATGTTCCTTGATCGGATGAGCGTGAAGGGGTTGAGATATCCAGAATGAAATCCGCAGGAATCTCAACGTAGGGTAGAATGCGGCTCGGCTGGATAGCCGGCCCTTTCCAGCACCGCGCGCAGCGTCTCTTCGGATGTGTCCGACGCGACCGCAATCCTGCGGTTCTCAAGATCGCCCTCGACCTTGGCTTGCGGATCGAGCTGCTGGATCGCCCTTGTCACGGCGCCAAAGCAGCCGCCACAGGTCATCCCCAGGATATGGAAGTCATGCATGACAGAATCCTTCATTGATCGGGATTCCGGCTCTTTGGGCCTTCCTACCGTGGCAAGGTCAAGCGCCTGGTCGCCATGCCGCGGCTCTCCCCACCTGGAAGATAACTTCTCAAACATGTAGAAAAGGGCCGTTCGGATGCATCGACGCTATTCCTTGCCATCGTGATAAGGTTATATGAGCGCCCAGCTTGGCGGTTGGAGAGCTGCGCGTTTCGAAGCATCGACTGGATTGGAAGAATGAAGATTGTAACCCATAGCGGGACATTCCATGCGGATGATGTGTTCGCATTCGCCATTCTGCGTGCCGCCCTCGGGGATTTCGGTTTTATTCGCACCCGCGACGCCAGCCTGATTGACGCTGCCGATATCGTTTTCGATGTGGGCGGAATCTATGATCCCGTCAGAAGGCGGTATGATCACCACATGCGCGATCTGCCGCGACGGGAGGACGGCACGCCGTACAGTTCCGTAGGACTGATCTGGCGTGACTATGGCCGGGCCGCCCTGCATGCCTTCGTGGCCGGGATGGACGAAAGCGCGGTCGATTCCGTGTGGCAGGATGTGGAGTCCGGCATCGTGCTTCCGATCGATCAGGCGGATAACGGCGTCGCGACTGCGTGCCCCAGTCATCTCGCCCTGCTGATCGAAGCCTTCAACCCGACATGGGACAGCACCCAAACCTACGATGAGGCCTTCATGGAGGCGGCGGGGCTCGCCCATGGCGTCCTGCAGCGGGCCTGCCGCCAGGCCTATGCGGAAGCCAAGGCAACGTCGTTCGTGCTCGAAGCCGCCAGAGAAATCGCGAACCCTCGCGTCATAGTGCTCGACCGCAAGCTCCCGTGGGAGAAGGCCGTGTTCGAGCATGGCCTGACTGATCTGCTGTTCGTGATCTACCCGAACGAGGATTGCACCTCCTGGTATTGCCGCACGGTTCCGCCGGAGCCGAACTCCTTCGGTCAGAGATTGTCGCTGCCGGAATCCTGGCGCGGATTGCAGGAGGAGGCCTTCTCCAAGACGGCCGGGATTCCCGACGGGGTGTTCTGCCATCCGAGCGGCTTCATCTGCGGTGCCCGCTCGCAAGCCTCGGCCATTCGCCTGGCGGAACGGGCGATTGCGGCCGGCGCGTAAATCGAAGCAACCTGGCCATCCCCACGCAGGAACACGCGTCGTGGGAGCGGAGACGTTTCCATGTTCTTGACCAATCAGGATGTGATCGAACTCACCGAGTGGCGACGCGGCCTGCATCGCCATCCGGAAGTGTCGGGAGAGGAATTCGAGACCGCTCGAACGGTTGAGGCCCTGCTCGTCTCGGCAGGTGCCGACACAATCGTCACGGGCATCGGCGGGCACGGCGTCGCAGGAATCTTCGCGGGGCACGAACCCGGGCCGACGGTCATGGTCCGCGCCGAACTCGACGCTTTGCCGATCGAGGAAATCTCCGAGGCGCCGCATCGGTCGCACATTCCCGGCAAGGCCCACCTTTGCGGGCATGACGGGCACATGGCGATCCTTGCTGCTCTCGCCCGCGGGCTGAGCCGGCAGCGCCCTCGGCGCGGGCGTGCCATCCTGCTGTTCCAGCCGGCCGAGGAAACCGGCGCCGGCGCAGCGGCCGTGGTGGCCGATCCGAAATTCCGCGAAATCGCACCGGATTTCGTGTTCGCCCTTCACAGCCTGCCGGGGATGAAGCTCGGCAGGGTGGCGCTCATCGAGGGACCGGTGAGTTGCGCCTCGCGCGGCATGCGTATCGTGTTCACGGGCAAGACGGCCCATGCCTCGATGCCTGAAACCGGTCTCTCGCCCGTCGACGCCGTCGCCCGTCTGATGCCGGCGCTCACCGCGCTCGGCAGCGGCGGTCCCATGGATGCAGGCTTCGCGATGGTCACCGTCACGCATGCGCGCATCGGCGAACCGGCCTTCGGTATCGCGCCGGCGCATGGGGAAGTCTGGGCTACGTTGCGCACGCTCACCGATTCAGGCATGGATGCCCTCGTGGCCAGGGCGGAGCGCCTGGCAAACGATGCGGCGGCTGCAAGCGGCTTGTCCGTCCATATTTCCTATAACGACATCTTCCGCCATTGCGAGAATGCGCCCGAGGCGGTGGCGCATCTGCGCCGCGCCCTCGATGCGGAGGGGGTGCCGCACGACAGGGGCGATCTTCCGATGCGGCCGTCGGAGGATTTCGGGCATCTGGGCGCGAATGCCCCTGCGGCAATGTTCTTTCTCGGCGCGGGTGAGAATCACGCAGCCCTTCACAATCCCGACTACGATTTTCCCGACGATCTCATCGCCATCGGGTCCAGAATCTTCATGCGGACGCTGCGGGATCTGCTGGGTTAGGCCCTCGGGGGCCTAACCCAGCGTTTCTCAAGGGCGTTTCGGAATCTCGAGGCCGCGCTGAACGGCAGGGCGGGAAAGGCCACGCTCCAGCCAGGCGGGAACGTTCCTGAGCGAGTCGAACTCGACGAGTTCCCGAGCGCCGTAGAAACCGACGAGGTTGCGCACCCATCCCAGGAGGGAGATGTCGGCGATGGTGTATTCGTCGCCCATGATCCACTGGCGGCCTTCGAGGCGCGTCTCCAGAACGCCGAGCAGGCGCTTCGACTCCGCGCGGTAGCGCTCGAGCGGCCGCTTGTCCTCGATTTCGCGTCCGGCGAATTTGTGGAAGAAGCCGAGCTGGCCGAACATCGGGCCGACGGCCGCCATCTGGAAGAACACCCATTGAATGGTCTCGTAGCGGAGCGCGGCGTCGCCCGGCAGGAGCCGGCCGCTCTTCTCCGCGAGGTAGAGGAGGATCGCGCCCGATTCGAAGAGCGCCAAGGGTTTGCCTCCCGGTCCATCGGGGTCGATGATGGCCGGGATCTTGCCGTTCGGGTTGAGCGACAGGAACTCCTCGGTCCAGGTCTCGCTCGCCCCGATATTGATCAGGTGCGGCTCATAGGGAAGGCCGATCTCCTCGAGCATGATCGAAACCTTCACGCCGTTGGGCGTCTGCGCGGAGTAAAGCTGCAGGCGGTCGGGATGGGCTGCGGGCCAGCGCCGGGTGATGGGAAAGGCGGAGAGATCTGTCATGAATTGTTCCATTCGGCAGGGCCTGTGATTGAACCGAGGCTCCCTCGAGCTGTTAACCGGTGATCTGATTCACCGGAAGGGCAGCAACATGGCGCGGAATGACGACGGGTCAATCTCGCGACGAAGCGTCGTGGGCGGTGCGGCCATCGGCTTTGCATCGGTCGCTGCAGGTTCCGGCGAGGCGCAAACGGCAAGCACAGAGGGCATCGCCATGGAAGATCCGACGACGAAATACCCGAAACCCCCGTTTCGCTCCCAGTCCCAGCCCTGGCCCGGACTGGCGGGCCAGATGGACCCGCGCCCGGATCACGGCGAGACCACTTACAAAGGCTCCGGCCGCCTTCAGGGACGCAAGGCGCTGATCACCGGAGGGGATTCCGGCATCGGTCGGGCGGCGGCGATCGCCTATGCCCGTGAGGGCGCCGACGTGGCGATCAGCTATCATCCCGACGAAGAGCCCGATGCCCGCGAGGTGATCGACCTCATCAAGAGGGAAGGGCGCATCGCCGTCGCCCTGCCGGGCGACATCCGCGACGAAGCCCTGTGCTCGCGGATCGTCGCCGATGCCGTGCGCGCGCTCGGAGGTCTCGACATCCTCGTCAACAATGCCAGCCGGCAGCAGCAGCGCCAGTCGCTCCTCGACATCACGACGGAGGATTTCGACGCGACCATGAAGACCAACATCTATGCGATGTTCTGGATCGCCAAGGCGGCGCTGCCACATCTCAAGCCGGGATCGGTGATCATTCAGACCACCTCGGAGCAGGCCTACGACCCATCCGCCAATCTGGTCGACTACGCCATGACCAAGGCGGCGATGATGAACTTCTCGAAATCGCTCGCCAAGCAGCTCGGCCCGAAAGGCATTCGCGTGAACGGGGTCGCGCCCGGTCCGATCTGGACACCGCTCCAGGTGAGCGGCGGTGCAACCCAGGAGAAGCTCCAGGAATTCGGCGGCGATACGCCGATGGGGCGGCCGGGCCAGCCGGCGGAACTCGCTTCGATCTACGTGCAGCTGGCCGCGTCGGACGCGAGCTATGCGACGGGCCAGATCTATGGTGCCGCGGGCGGCAGCGGGCAGCCTTAAGCCGGCTCACCGCCGCGCGGGCTGTCTCAATCCTGTGTCCTTCAGAACAGTTCAGGACGTGCGGCCCCGGCCGACCATGCGGGGCAGGGCGTCCTGGCCGCGCCCGGCGACGACGACGAGACGCTTCACTTCGCCTCGCAGGAAGGCCTGCAGGAACCGGTCGTAGTTCTTGAACGACACGCAGCCGTTCGAGTCCCCGTTGGGCCCGAGCAGGTAGGTATGGGCGAGAATTCCGTCGCGGCCATAGATCGCTGCGCTGCCGCCGACCGGGTTGAGGCGGATGGCGCGCACGCCGTGGAACAGAGCCTCGCGTTCGGTGAGGGTATAGGTGCCGGGCGGCGTCGCTCCCTTCATGCGCACATGAACGAAGCGGGGATCGTCGAGCTTGTCGCCGAGGCCGGAATGCGCCTCCAGCCGCTCTCCGTTGGGCATGATGACGACCTTCGCGCTGATGTCGTAGACGGCGGTTGCGTCCCCGATCGTCGGATTGAAGCGGCCGCTCGGAGACATGTTGCCGGTGTCGAGCGCGGCATAGCCGAGAGCGTTTTCCGGCGGCCGTGCCGGCTTGATGCCGAAAAGCTTCTCGAAGAAGGACGGTTTGTCCTCCGGAGCGCTCGGCGCGGCGGCAACCTGCACCGGGCCGGCGGCCGGAGCACGGGACGCCCTCGGCGTCTCTGGCTTCGGAGCCTCGGGCGCCTTCGCCATCCGGAATTCGGCGGGGCGCGGGACGGGCAGCGGCACAGGCTGGACCGCTTGCGCCACCGGAGGCTCCGGCGCGGGCTGCTGCGGCTGGGCAGGCTCCGAGGCCTGCGGCAGGATCGGCGCCGCCGCTGCCGCGATCGTTTGAGGGGCATTAAATGGTGTGAAGCCCGTCGCGAGAGGTGCGTTGCCCGCGAAGGCGAGCGCATTGGGCTTGAGCGTGAGGTTCGGGTCCATCGGAGACCATTCGCCGCGATCCGCCATGGCGACCTCGGCGTTCGCCGGCACGGTGGGACGGGCGGTGCTCGCGGAGAGCTCGGCGGCGGGCGATGCGTCTTGCCTCTGGACGTCCGCATAGAAGGCGATTGGACTGATGGCGAGCGCGACGAGGGCGGCCGTCAGGAGGAGCGTGTGTCGGCTTTTTCGCCGAACGCGGAGGCCTGACGGATAGCGCTGATGCAACATGGCGGACTCTACGCAACACTTCGCCGCGCACGACATGCCTCCGCCGAACAGGCCGAGGGCAATTTCCGAGTGCCGAAACCGCCGCGCGCGAAAGTACACTGTCACTCGCGGCCATTGAACGATGGTTCGGTTAAATTAAGGATAACCGGCCCGTGCGCGGCACCCCGCTCCGGCCGTGATCCTCGTCTCGACGGCAAGCCGTCTGCGGAGTGCCAGGTCAATCATGAAAAGGATGCAGGCCTCAGCGAGGCGCGACCGTGTCCGGATTGGACGGGATCTGTTCTACTGTCTCCTTGTTCGCGGCTCGGCCTGGAGCAGTCTCGGGATCCGTATGAACCTCGCGAACGGCAAAGAAGAAGACGACGACTGCGGCGGCGATTGAGGCGAGAGCCAGCCAAGCGCGAATACCCATGATGTTCTCCTGCTCGGACAACGGGCCCACGAGGCAGAACACATTCGGATCCGGCTGGTTCCTCTTGAAGGTGACCGCGAGGGGGCGGCACAAATTCCCCCGGCGAGGGTGTTCGCGGCTGGATTCAACGCTACTTGGTTCTTCCAATGAACTCCACCAGGCTCGCAAAGCACAAGTTTGTGCTACCAGAGCGCCGGGCCATGCCGTCCCTGTTTCCTCACCAAGCGAAGACTGACACAGCCTTTCATGCCAGTTGCCGGAAACCGCATATTCGTCCAACACGCCCCATGCGGGTCCCTTTGGCAACCGCCTCTGGCATGCCTCGTGATCGGGCTGCTGATGCTCGTGCTCAGCGCCTGCGCGAGCCGTCCCGGCCCCGAGGTCCTGACGCCTGTGGGTGCTGCGGTTCCCGGTGCGCGGATCGTCACCGTCTATGTGGCGACGACCCGCGAGCGGAGCGCGCCGGAGCAGAATGTCTTCACGACCGGGCGGGCCGCGGCTCTCAACTATGCCGAGTTCGCGATTTCCATTCCGCCGGGGCACAGGACGGGTGAGATCGAATGGCCCGGCACGGCGCCCGATCCCGCGACCAGTTTCGTGACCGTTCGCCAGACCGTCCTCGACGAGGCGGCGTTCCGCCAGAGGGTGCGCGGCCGGTCAGGGCGGGACGGCCGTGACGTGGGTGTCTTCGTGCATGGGTACAACACCAATTTCCAGGAGGCCCTGTTCCGTCTCGCCCAGCTGAGCGCCGACTCGCAGCCGGACACGGTGCCGGTGCTCTTTGCTTGGCCGTCCGAGGCCGCCATCACCGGCTACGTGGCCGATAGGGAGGCTGTGACTTATTCGCGGGACTATCTGGCACAGGTTCTGTCGATGCTCGCACGGGAACGATCCGTCCGGAACGTGGCCGTGATCGGGCACAGCATGGGCGGATGGCTGACGATGGAGACCCTGCGGCAGCTCCGCCTCCAGGGCAGGGACGAGGTTCTGAAGCGGCTTCAGGTCGTTCTCGCGGCCCCCGATATCGACCTCGACGTGTTCCGGACCCAGGTGGCGGCGGTCGGCCCGATGTCGCCGCCGCTGACCGTCCTGGTCTCGAAGGACGATTGGGCATTGGCCGCCTCGAGTCGCCTGTCCGGTGGCCGCGAACGGGTTGGCACGCTCGACGTAGCGGACGCACGGGTCCAGGCCGTCGCTCGTCAGGCAGGCCTGCGGGTCGTCGACATCACGGCCCTAGAGCCCACCGACACCTTCAACCACGACCGCTTTGTCGCCTTCGCGGCCATCTATTCGGCGGTGGCGCCCCGGAGCGGTGCCGAGGATGGACTTCGCCAGGCCGGAGCCTTCGTGTTCAACGCCGCTGGAACGGTTCTCTCGGCGCCGTTCACCCTCGTCGGGCAGGCGCTGTCCGGTCAGCCGGCCCGTTAAGCACGCGGACGCTGGGCGTGCGCCCATGGTCCGGCTTTTAGGCGCCGCCGATCTCCTCGATCACGACGCCCGTCCCGCCGCAGATCGGACATTCCTTGTCGCCGATCTTGCCGGTGCCTTTGCATTCCTGGCAGACGTTCTCGCCGGCCCCGGGCGTATCCAGATCGGCCTGGTCGCCAGGATTCAGCTTCGGCTTGTTAGAGGGAACGTCACCTGGCTTCTGGTCGGACATGGCCTGCTCCTGCAACGCTTCAGGCAGGACAACGTGAAAGTCCTGTTCGGGTTGCCGGGACAGATCCGGGACCGCGACTATTTGGTAGCGTGCACGGCGCCCCAATCAGCCCTGCCGGCCTGAGAATGGCGTTCCCTCTTTCACAGCTGAGCTGTGTCGATAGAGCATCCGCCATTCTTCAAGCACGTTGTGCTCCCGCGCAGATAGTTTCCACGAGCACGATCGTGAGCGCCGGGATGCTTAACGCAATATAAATTTCGCGTTCATCTGCTGTTTATGTTCGTGAACGGGACATAATACAACACATAATGGATCAGATGTCGGAAACTACTTTACGGCATGGCCGTTATGTAGACGACGGGCGCTAAGCCCGAACGTTGAATTCAGGAGTGATCGATGTCGAAGAAACTTCTTCTTGCTGGTGCCGTGCTTGCAACCCTCGCCCCTGCGGCGGCCTTCGCCCAGTCCGGCGGTGCCGCGGCCGGCGCCGCCACGGGTGCCGTTGGCGGCGCCATCGTCGGCGGTCCGGTCGGTGCCGCCGTTGGCGGCGTGACGGGCGCCATCGTGGGCGGGATCGCCGACCAGCAGCAGCCGGAGTTCCGCCAGTACGTGACCACCCAGTCGGTCCCGTCCTACACCTATCGGGAAGAGGTGCGCGTGGGTGCGGTTCTGCCGGAATCCGGCGTGACCTATTACGAGGTGCCGGCCCAGTACAAGGTGAAGGGCTACAAGTACACCGTCGTGAACAACACCCCTGTGCTGGTCGAGCCGAGCAGCCGCAAGATCGTGCAGGTCATCCGCTAAGCGACATCCCTGGAGGATGGCAGGGGCGGTCGGTAAGGCCGCCCCTTTTCGCATGGAGGTGAACGAGGCTGGCATGCTGGCCGGGGATCGGCATTTCGGAGGCCGATCTTCCTCGGATTCAAGCGGACGAAGCAGGCTCATGACGGGTTGAAGGGTTGTTTCCTGGCGTTGGGCAAGCGTTCGTCATCTGACGCTTCCATCGCCGCTTCAGCCGTCAGGTGATAGGTCGCCCAGATCGCCGCCTGGGACCGGTTGCCCGCGCCGATCTTCCTGAGGATCGCCTTCACGTGAACCTTCACGGTCGATTCCGTCACGTTGAGTTCGCGGGCAATGATCTTGTTCGAGGCGCCTTCCCTCAGCCGACCCAGCACTTCGAGCTCCCGGCGGGAGAACGGTCTCTTCGGAACCGCACTCTTGAGAACCGGGCGACCGTGAGCGGGCAGGTGTTCTGAGCCGTTTCGGGCCCTTGAGATGAAGGCCAGGATCAGCCCCGACGGGACGATCACCTCTCCGAGCATCACCAGTTCCATGCAATGGATCAGGACGTCGCGACCGCTTGTCGAAAGGCAGAATCCGTCGACTCCGGCGACGTGGCCCGCATAGATCATGCTCGGCAGGAATTCGTCGGCCCATACAACCACCCGGGCCGACGGGGTTTTAGCCTTCAGTTCCGCGGCAAGCGCCGGAACCGCGTCCGGGCGGGCATTCCCGTCCACGATGAAAAGATCCGGCGCCGGAGCGTCACAGGCCGAGAACGTGGATACCGCGCGCAGGGGCGCATTCGAGACGACGAAGCGCGTGCCTTCGAGGATCTGGATGATCCCCATCCGGAGCAGGGGATCGGCGCAGATATGAACTCTGATCACGCCCAGCTTTCCGCCACCCCTGACGAGATCCTGTTCCTGATGAAGACGAGGTGTTGACATGGGCTTCTCTCGGCTCTGACGGTTTGGATGCATGGTCGGCGCGTGGATCAGGGGATCACCGGAGGATGTAGACGATCTGACGCGACGCTGCGTCGACGATGACCCGTTGCCCTTCGACGATCGTGTAACGGTAGGATTCGTGCCTCGGGATCTCGTAGAGATCGAAGGTCTCGGGAACCACATCGCCCACCTTGGTCCGAGCACCGTCAGCATTGCTCGCCGACGGTCCGGACCATGCCTGATCCGTCGACAGGTGCGACTTGACCTTTCGCACGATCGCGACGGCCCCGGTCAGGGTTCCTGCCTGCGCATAAATGTCCTTGGGGCCGGACGTCTCGGATGCGTTGTCCGGGCTTTCGAAGGTCGCCATTGCGCCCAGCGAAAACACGACAAAGGTCAGGATGAGCAGTATCCGCATCGGAGACCTCCTTCGCCTGCTTGATGGCAGAACGGATGACCGCCCGGGTTATTCCAGCGTATCGGAAATTTTTGCCACCGGCGTCCCGCTTCAGCGCAGGCGGGGAGGCTCGCGCAATGCCTGAACCTCGGCCGCGTCCAGCAGAGGCTGGCCGGCACCGCCTTTCTGAAGGTAGCTGTCCACCAGGTCCGCTCCGTCGCTCGGAACATAGCTGCCGCTCGCATCGGCCGAGGCGAGCGCAAAGGTGGTCTTCCAGTCGCGGCCGCGGCACGCGACGGCATTGGAGGCTCCGGCGGATGTTTCGAGCTTGAACTCGCGACAGAGGGACCCGTCCGCCATGCGGTAGGTCGAGATCACGCGGATCCGTCCGAAGGGCAGATCCTGCTCCTGGCCCGAGAGGTTGCTGCCCAGGGCGCGGCTGACCTCGGGAGCCGCAAGATAGGCGATTGGATCCGCCGATGGGGTTCCGAGTCCTTGCCGCCCGGCAAGATAGCCGCCCGTCGCGAGCGCGAGCGCACCGATGCCCGCCGCCAGGGCCAGAGCGGGACGCCAGCGTCCTGCGGGCGACGCGCTCCGCGATATCGGATCGCCCGACGGCGCTTGGGGGCCGGCCTGTGCTTCGAGGCGGTCGATCTGAGCTTGGACGGCGGCCCGCAACGCGGGCGGGACGTCGGAGGCCGTGCTCCGGGCGTAGGCCGAGCGGATCAGGCGTCGACTGCGCAGGAACTCGGCGATCCGCCTGGCGATGGCTGGGTCGTTAGCCATGGCCTGCTCCACTCTGCCGGCCATCTGCTCGTCGAGCTCTCCGTCGGCAAACGCCATGAGAATTTCGTCGCTGAAGTGAAATTGTGCCATCGGCGTCATTCCCCGTCTTTCATTCCGTGTCAGGCGGCCGCCGTCATTTCGGCGAGGCGCTTGCGAGCTCGCGCGAGACGGCTCATCACCGTTCCGATCGGGACACCCAGAACCTCGGCCGCCTCCCGGTAGGCGAGGTCCTCGACGCACACGAGAAGAAGCACCTCCCGCTGTTCTGCCGGCATCGTGTCGATGAATTGCTGAACCTCGGCCAGAAGCAGCTTGCTCAGGATCGGACCTTCGCCCGCATCGCCGACGATGTCTGGCCGCTCCGTGATGTCCTCGCTCATGCCCTCGGTCCTCGATCGCCTCAGGTGATCAATCCATTGATTGCGCAAGATACGAAAAACCCATGCGTCGAGGCGCGTGCCAGGCGTCCAACTGTCCGCGCCGGCAAGCGCCCGCTCGCACGCACTCTGCACGAGATCGTCCGCCAGGGACGGCGAGCGGCAGAGGACCAGCGCAAAACGCCTGAGCCGTGGAAGAAGCCCGACAAGTTCCTGCCCGATGGCCGCCGGCATCGTTTCTCCGCGTGACCCCTTGGTCATGAAAACGGATCCTGACCCGTTTTATTCCCCGCCGGTATTCGGGGGCCGTGGTTCGGCATCATCGGTCGCGGCTCCACTGGATATAAAGGCGAACTTGATCGTTATGGTGATGAGGCCACCCTGGAGGAACGGGGCGTGCGCTTTATCATTCATGATAGGGGCACTTTCCGTGACCGACAGTGCGCTGCAGACCAGAATGTCTCAATCCGCCCTTTTCCCGCGGGACGGCAGGTCTCGGCACATGGGGAAGAGCCATGAGGAACCGTAATGGCCCGTTGGTGGCGATATCTCGTCGTTCTGGCCGGAGGCGTGGCCGTTGCTGCGCCGGTTCAGCTGCACTTCGATTTCGGCTCGTCGCCTGACCTCCAGCTGACGTCCTCCCTCGCTCTCGCCAAGGCGGGCGGAGGAGGCAATGGCAATGGAGGCGGAAAGGGGAATTCCGGGAACGGCGGCGGCCAGGGGAATTCCGGCA
This sequence comes from Microvirga pakistanensis, assembly GCF_004458765.1. Taxonomy (GTDB): domain Bacteria; phylum Pseudomonadota; class Alphaproteobacteria; order Rhizobiales; family Beijerinckiaceae; genus Microvirga; species Microvirga pakistanensis. The sequence continues at coordinate 38,079 of NZ_SPJX01000185.1, forward strand.
AAGGCGGCCAGGGCGGGGATGGCAATGGCGGCGGCAACGGCAACGGCAATGGCAATGGCAATGGCGGCAACGGGAATTCCGGTAACGGCAATGGTGGCGGCAACGGGAACGCCGGGAACGGCAATGGCGGCAATTCGGGAGCCGGGAAATCCGGCGGCGGAGGTTCCGGCGTCGGCGGCGGAGCAGGCGGTGCGAACAATGATGGGGGCAGCGCCTCGGGCGGCTCCTCCCACAGCAAGAGCGGCGATCCGGGTGGCAATTCAGGCGCCAAGTCCACCGGGGGCAACTCAGCCAGGAATGCGGATGCTTCTCCCGGCAGGTCGGGAGGGGTGAAGCCGTCGAGAATGGCCGTCAAGGAGTTGAGAAGGGCCATTAAGGAAGCGAGAAAGGCCGTCAAGGAGGCGGAAGCTGCAAAACCGCGCAAGCAGAGGGTGGAAAAGCTGCGTGTCGGCACCACCCAGAAGGCGAAGGGGGTGGTCCGAAGCGTGAACGCTGCGGCCGACAAGAAGGGCAAGGCTTCCGTCGCAGCCGAGACCGGAACAAAGAAGGACGAGACCCGTACCCAGCGCCAGGCCGCCTCCGGCTCGCCCGCCCGGGGACCATCGAATCCCGTCAGCAGCGCGCGCGCATCCCGACAGGTATCGCCGCCCGTGGTCACACCGGCGGCTCGCAGGATCGCGAGCGATCCCGGAGCGCCGAGCGAGCTGCTCCTCAGGCCGCGTCAGGCGTCGAACTCCATCGTCGTGGCTGGTCTGTCCGAACAGGATCTGGCCAAGCTCGCCGCGACGGGCCTGCGCGTGACGTCGCAGACCCGCGGCGTGGTCGCTCCCCAGGTTTTCCGCCTGAGCGTTCCTCCCGGCATGTCGCTGGCGGATGCCCGCAGCGCCGTCCAGAGAATGAGCCGCACCGCGTCGGCCGATCTCGACACGTACTATTACACGGATGAAGGTGCGCCAGGATGCACCGATCCCGGCTGCGAAGCCTCGGTCCTCGTCGGCTGGACCCCGCCCGCCGCCGATGCGTGCGGGGCACAGCCGCTGATCGGCCTCATCGACACCGGCATCGATCTCGAACACGATGCCCTGAAAGGGCAGTCCATCGAGTTGTTGAATTCATCGCAGGCGCCCGGCGGCAGGTCGTCGCTCGACCACGGCACCGCCATCGCGGCGCTTCTCGTGGGGCGTCCTGGAAGCGCGACGCCCGGATTGGTGCCGCAGGCGAGGATCATCGCCGTCGATGCCTTCTCTCAGGACGACGGCATGGCGGCCAGGGCCGACGTGATATCCCTCGTGAACGCCCTGGAGCTTCTCGCGGATCGTGGCGTGACGGTCGTCAACCTCAGCCTGTCGGGACCGCCGAACGAGGTTCTCCAGAGAGCGATCGAAGCGGCCCGGGCGAAGTCGATCATCCTCGTGGCGGCGGCGGGCAACAACGGCGCGGGCGCCGAGCCGTCCTATCCGGCTGCCTATCCCGGCGTCATCGCCGTGACGGCGGTCGACCGCGAGTTCAACATCTACCGCCGCGCGACCCGCGGCTCCTACGTGGCGATGGCTGCTCCGGGAGTCGACATCCAGGTGGCCCAATCCCGGGGCGGGAGTGCACCCAAGAGCGGCACGTCCTATGCGGTGCCCTTCGTGGCGGCCGCCATGGCGATGATGCGGGCCGCCAATCCTGGGATCGAGGTCCAGGCCCTGCAGAGGCGACTACAGGACAGCACGCAGGATTTGGGCGAGCCCGGGCGGGACATCACGTTCGGATACGGTCTCGTGCAGATGTCCGATGCGTGTTCCGGGCCGGAGGCGGCCCCCATTCATCCCCGTGGCGGGCGGCATGCCGGACGTCGCGCCGCTCGTCCGGAAGCAGGTTCAGGCTCCGTGACCTTGGCAACGCCCGCTCCGTGATTCCACAAGGGAAAGATCGCGGCTTGGACTTCCCGATGCGGCTTCCTATTCTAGTTCATCCTCGGTGCGCCGCCCGACTGGGTCCTTGGACGACCCCGAGGCGCAGGCAAGGCAAGAACGGCGATCGGGGAGGGCTGCCCGGACCAGGCCTCCGATCAGCGAACGGGAGGAATGTCATGAACGTCAGGCCGCTGCTGTCCCTATCCATCCTATCTCTGCTGGCCGCGACCGGCGCTGCGCGCGCGCAGGACATCACCATCGCGGTTGCGGGTCCGATGACGGGTGCCGTCGCGTCGATCGGCGAGCAGATCAGACGCGGGGCCGAGTTGGCGGCGGAAGCCATCAACCGGAACGGCGGCGTCAACGGCAAGAAGATCCAGATCTCGGTTCAGGACGATGCCTGCGATCCGAAACAGGCGGTCGCCGTCGCCAACCGCATCCTGTCGGCCGGCATCAAGTTCGTCGACGGGCATGCCTGCTCGGGCTCGTCCATTCCCGCGGCGGAGATCTATGGCGAGAACAACATCCTCATGATGACGCCGGCCTCGAGCGCTCCCAAGCTCACCGACGATGCGGCGAAGAACGGCTACACGACGGTCATGCGTCTCTATGGCCGCGACGATGCGCAGGGCCGCTTCATCGGGCCATGGATCAAGGAGAGGTACGGCACGAAGAAGGTCGCGATCCTCCATGACAAGAGCGCCTACGGCAAAGGCCTCGCCGACGTGGTGAAGGAATCCCTCAACGGGGCTGGCGTGAAGGAAGTGCTCTACGAAGGCATCAATGCCGGCGAGAAGGATTACGGCGCCGTGGTGAATCGCCTGAAGAGCCAAGGCGTCGAGTTCCTGTACTTCGGCGGCTACCACACGGAGGCCGGGCTCATCAAACGGCAGGCGGCGGATCAGAATTATCAGTTCCAGCTGATGATGGGCGACAGCCTCGCCACGCCCGAATTCTGGTCGGTTGCCGGAACGGCGGGCGAGGGCACCCTGTTCACGTTCCCGACGGATGCCCGCGGGAGCGAGGCCGCCAAGGCCGCCGAGGAGCAGTTCAAGCAGATCAACTTCGTGCCCGAAGGCTTCACCCTGTTCTCCTACGCGGTGGTGCAAGCGATCGCCGGCGGCATCGCCAAGGCGAACAGCACCGACCCCGCCGCCGTCGCGAAGACCTTGCGTGGCACGACCGTTGACACGGTCATCGGCCCCGTCGGCTTCGACGAGAAGGGCGACATCAAGAATCCGCGCTATGACATCAATGTCTGGAAGAACGGCCAGTACGGCAAGCTGACCCAATAGACGTCCCAAAACCCGATGCGACGAGCCCGGATGCCGTCCGGGCTCCACGCCACGCTCCGTCCCGCGTCGGGCCTTCCCCTCGTCAGGCTACGCCGGCGGCTCAGGCAGTGAACGGTCATCGGCCTGCTTGGCTCTGCGTGCCTCCTCCTCCGCTGCGAGCTGTTCCAGATGCCTGGCGGTCTCGAGCAGACGGTGGCGGTCGTCGCTGATTGAGATCTGACCGGCGAGAGCTCGGGCCTCCTGGGCTCGACGGCGATACTCGGATGCCCTGTTCTGGGGGGAGATGTGCACAGATCATGCGCCTCTTCGGGAGTGTCACTGTGTCAACTGCTGTCAGCCCCCAATGGTTCTCTCGGCTAAAAGACCTAGGCGGATTGGCAAGCGGCTGCGACACCCTTAGCCGGCATTTACGGTCCTTGGATTGTATGACTGAATTTCGCGAGCCTGCCGGCTCGAGGTGGCGATTCCGTCATGCGGATGTCACGGGCCGATGGCAGGCAATCGGCTTGGGAGGACCATGAAAGATGAAGACCATTTCAGTGTTAGGCGCCATCGCCGTCTCGCTGCCCGCGTTGCTCGGCCCGGCCGTGGCCCAGGAGAAGACGCTGACCGGCGAGCGAACCATTGTGGTCGCCCACCGGGGCGCCAGCGGCTACCTCCCGGAGCACACCCTCGAGGGCTATAGGCTGGCCATCGACATGGGAGCAGACTTCGTCGAGCCTGATCTCGTGGTGACCAAGGACGGGGTGCTGATCGCTCGTCACGAGCCGATGCTGAGCGGCACGACCGATGTTGCCGACCGTCCGGAATTTGCGTCCCGCAAGACGACCCGCAAGGTCGATGGGGTCGACACGACGGATTGGTTCGCGGGCGATTTCACCCTGGCCGAGATCAAGCAGCTCCGCGCCAAGCAGGCGATGGCGGATCGTGACCAGTCCAAGAACGGTCAGTTCCAGATCCCGACCCTTCAGGAAGTGATCGAACTCGTCCAGAAGGAATCGGCGGCTCGCGGGCGTACCATCGGCATCGCTCCCGAGACCAAGCACCCCACCTTCCACGCAGCGCTGGGCCTTCCGATCGAGGACCGCCTGGTCGAGGTTCTCAAGAAGGCCGGCTGGACCGGCCGGGACGCCCCCGTGGTGATCCAGAGCTTCGAGACCGCAAACCTCAAGTACCTCAATACCAGGATCGACGTCCGCCTGGCGCAGCTCGTGGATGGGGGCGACGTGGACAAGGACGGCAACATGGTGCTGGAGCCACCCTACGCGCAGCCTTACGACTTCGTGGTGGTCGGCGACAAGCGCACCAACAAGGACCTCCTGACGAAAGAGGGACTGGCAGAGGTCAAGACCTACGCCGACATCATCGCCCCGTGGAAGCCGTATATCCTGGCGAGCAAGCAGGTCGACCGGAACACCGACGGCAAGCCCGACGATCTCAACAACGACGGGACCATCGACGAGCGCGACCGCGTGCTCGCAGAGCCGTCGAGCGTGGTGAAGGATGCCCATGCGGCCGGTCTTCAGGTTTTCACCTGGACCTTCCGGAGCGAGCCGAAGCGCCTGACCTCGGATTTCAAGGGCGATCCCACAGCGGAATACAAGGCCTTCTATGCCCTTGGCGTCGATGGCCTCTTCAGCGACTTCACCGATCACGCCGTGAAGGCACGCTGACGCCGAGGACCGTCAGGCCCTCGGGGTTCGGTGGCGTCCCCGAGGGACCTAAGGAAACCTCCGCGGCATCGTCGGTCGGGTCCGGCACTCCGCTTTAGCTGCGCTTCTGGGTGACCTTCTCGGCACGTGATCCTGACGGCTGGCTCTTGATCCGCTTCGCCCGTTTCCAGGACGGTCTCATGCGCGCCTTCTTGGCCATGACAGCTCCCTTGGTTCGCAGTGATTGTCGGACGCTGACGCGTCCTAGAGCATTGTGCGGAAAAGTGGATCCGGTTTTCCGCTCTGAACGATGCTCTTAGCTTAAGAAGAAAGCATCGGATCGATCCCAAAAGTGCAAGCCCACTTTTGGGTCCGATGCTTTAGCTCCGGCCGCCGGTCATGTCGCTCGGCGCACGGCCGTCCGTCCCGGTTCCGGGGTCCAGCGGTTTCGCCTCCGTCTTTCCGGATCCGGTTTCATGGCCTTGTCGGCGCTTGCTGTCCGCGCCCTTGTCCTGGGTTTTGTTGACACCACCCTGATTGGCGCCTGCGTTCTGTGCCATGGGGCTGCTCCAAAGAGATGTGACCGATTGAGCCAACCGGAATGGCGACGCGATGTTCCCGCCCCCCTTGCGGTTGATCGCCTCCCGGCAGCAGCGCCTCGGGTCACCGGCTGCCTCGTCGCGGATCGTGGTGCTGGCGGGCGGGGCGTTCGAGGCGAGGCGGGTTTACGATGACCCGCCCTTGCAGATCCGGTTGGTCGTCCCCATATCGGGTCTACCCCAGCGGACATTGTTGTGGACTTCGGATGCGGCGGGCGTCACCGCCAGGCTCCGATGAGGCCGCGCCAGGACGGATGTACTCCGGCCGGTCTGTTCCCGTGCCTGCCTGACGATGCAGGCGCCCGTCTGGTACCCCATCAGCCCAGGCCCGTAGCTGGCGCGGCGAGAGATGCGAAGGCATCCCGCCCGTTCGCCCCGGAGCCTGGGCTTTTCCGTTCAACGGGAGCCCCGCTCCTCCGCATCGGCATGGCCGGCTTTCTTGTCACGACTCGTGCAGGCCCATCTGGCGCTGCCCCGCCCAGCCGGGCCGCAGCCGGTCCAGGTTGACGAGGATCGCCCCCGCCGCGGCCATCAGCGCCAAAGCGCTCCAGGTGAGCGCATAGACGAGATGATTGTTCGAAAAGGCGATCACCGTCAGTCCTGGGACGGGAAGGCCGTTCTCGCCGGGCGTCCGCTCGGCGTCGATGAAGTAGGGCGCGACCTTGTCCAGGCCGCGCGCGGCGGCGATCGCGGCCACGTCGCGGGAGAACCAGCGATCGGAATCCGGGTCGTTCATGCGCAGAAAGCCGCCGCCCGGCTCGGGCAGGCGCAGCAGGCCGGTGACCGTGACGGGCCCCCGGCTCCGAGGCCGCCAGGAGGCCGGGTCGCGCTCGGTCTCGGGAACGAAGCCGCGGTTGACGAGGATCGTCGACCCGTCGTCCCGGATCAGGGGCGTCAGGACCCAGGACCCGCCGCCCAGTTCCGTCACCGCTTTGACGAGGGTCGAGCGATCCTCGAGCCAGTCGCCCGTCACGGTCACGCGCCGGTACTCGTCCGCAGCCGCCGATACGCGCGCCCAGCTTTCCGGCCCCGGCGCGGCCGTCGGGGCCGCATGGACCCGCGCCTCGACGCGCGCGATCAGGTCGAGCTTAAAGGCGCGGCGATGGACCTGCCAGACGGCGAGCGCGGCGAGACAGGCCACGATCAGGATGGCAACGATGTCGAAGGCCACCAGGGCTGCGATGTGCCTGCCCGTCAGGGCCTTTGCAGCGCCTCGTGCGGCGACATCGGCATCATGTTCTGGTCCATGTGGTACATGACCCATATCGACCCAACCAGTGTAATCACCACAAGTGTCAGCGTGAATACCAGGGCGAGGAACGTCCAGCCGCCCTCCGACTTCGTGTTCATGTGCAGGAAGTAGATCATGTGAACCACGATCTGCACCGCCGCGAACGCCATGACCACGATGCTGGTCAGGAGCGTGTCGTTCAGGACGTTCCCCATCACGAGCCAGAACGGGATGGCGGTGAGGACGACCGACAGGACGAAGCCGGTCATGTAGCTTCTGAACGTACCATGCGCGCCGTGAGCGTGAGGCTCCGTGTGCGCCCCACCGTGATCCGGCGGCTTCCGGGTGAGCCCGGGCTCAGTGACCGTGCTCATCGCATGGCTCCCATCAGGTAGACGAAGGTGAACACGCCGATCCAGACCACGTCGAGGAAGTGCCAGAACATGGACAGGCACATGAGCCGGCGCCGGTTGTCCGCGATCAGCCCGTAGCGGCGCACCTGGACCATCAGCGTGACGAGCCAGACGATGCCGAACGTGACGTGCAGCCCGTGCGTTCCCACCAGCGCGAAGAAGGAGGACAGGAACGCGCTGCGCTGAGGCGTCGCGCCCTCGTGGATCAGGTGCGCGAACTCGTAGAGCTCGATGCCGATGAAGCCGGCTCCGAACAGGCCCGTGACCGCGAGCCACTTGAGGGTCGGCCCGACCCGCTCCTTGTCCATCTCCAGCATGGCGAAGCCGTAGGTGATCGAGGACAGGAGCAGGAGGCCCGTGTTGACCGCGACGAGCCGCAGGTCGAACAGGTCGGCTCCCGACGGACCCGCCGCATAATTGCGGCCGAGCACGCCGTAGGTGGCGAACAGGGCCGCGAAGATGAGGCAGTCGCTCATCAGGTAGAGCCAGAAGCCGAACAGTGTGCCCCCGTCGCCGTGGGCATGCTCCTCCTGCTCGTAGAAGACGGGCGCCGTGGCGCCGGGTGGAGGGGTCGTTTCCTGCATCGCCTCAGGCTCCCGCGGGTTGCGCCGTTCTTCGGCTTTCGATCCGGAGGACATCCTCGGCCGGGATGTAATAGTCGCGGTCGTAGTTGAACGTGTGGGCGATGGCGACCGCCAGGAGGGCGACGAACGACAGGGCGGCCAGCCACCAGATGTACCAGACCAGGGCGAAGCCGAGCACGGTGCTGAGCGCGGCCAGGATGACGCCCGTGCCGGTGTTCTTCGGCATGTGGATCGGCTTGAAGCCCTGCAGGGGCTTGTCGTGACCGCGCTTCTTCATGTCCCACCAGGCGTCGAGGTCATGGACCATCGGCGTGAACGCGAAATTGTAGGGCGGGGGCGGCGAGGTGGTCGACCACTCGAGCGTGCGGCCGCCCCAGGGATCGCCTGTGAGGTCGCGCAGCTGCTCGCGGCGGAGGTAGCTGACGAAGAGCTGGATCAGGAACGACAGGATGCCGGCCATGATTATGAAGACGCCGATTGCCGCCGTCGTCAGGAAGGGCTGCAAGGCGGGATCGTCGAAATACTGCGTCCGGCGCGTCACGCCCATCAGGCCGATGATGTAGATCGGCATGAACGTCACCCAGAAGCCGACCAGCCAGCACCAGAACGATGCCTTTCCCCAGAACGGATCGAGCTTGTAGCCGAAGGCCTTCGGGAACCAGTACTGTACACCCGCGAGCAGCCCGAACACCACGCCGCCGATGATGACGTTGTGAAAATGGGCGACCAGGAACAGGCTGTTGTGCAGGACGAAGTCGGCGGGCGGCACCGCGAGCAGCACGCCGGTCAGCCCGCCGATCACGAAGGTCGGGATGAAGCCCAGCACCCAGATCATCGGCGTCTCGAACCGGATCTTGCCGCGATACATGGTGAAGAGCCAGTTGAAGACCTTAGCGCCCGTCGGGATCGAGATGATCATTGTGGTGATGCCAAAGAACGCATTGACGTTGGCGCCGGCCCCCATCGTGAAGAAGTGGTGAAGCCAAACAAGCCATGACACGACGGCGATGACCATCGTGGCATAAACCATCGACGTGTAGCCGAACAGCCGCTTGCTGCAGAAGGTCGACACCACCTCCGAATAGATGCCGAAGGCCGGCAGGATCAGGACATAAACCTCCGGATGGCCCCAGATCCAAATGAGATTCATGTACAGCATCGAGTTGCCGCCGAAATCGTTCGTGAAGAAGCGCGTTCCCACGTAACGGTCGAGCGCCAGGAGCGCGAGGGTCGCGGTCAGGATCGGGAAGATCGTCACGATGATGGCGTTGCTGGCGAGCGTCGTCCAGGTGAAGACCGGCAGCTTCATCATCGTCATGCCCGGGGCGCGCATCTTCACGATGGTGGCGATCAGGTTGATGCCGGACAGCGTGGTGCCGACGCCCGCGATCTGGAGGCCCCAGATGTAGTAATCGACCCCCACGCCGGGGCTGTAGGCCGCCCCCGACAGCGGAGGATAGGCGAGCCACGTCGCCCGCGAGAACTCGCCCACGAACAGGGACATCATGGTGAGGACGGCGCCTCCCGCCGTCATCCAGAAGCTGAAATTGTTCAGGAACGGGAAGGCGACGTCACGGGCGCCGATCTGCAACGGCATGATGTAGTTCATGACGCCGGTCACGAAGGGCATGGCCATGAAGAAGATCATGATCGTGCCGTGAGCGGTGAAGATCTGGTCGTAATGATGCGGGGGCAGGTAGCCCTCCGCGCCGACCGCGAGCGCCTTCTGCGTGAGCATCATGACCGCGTCGGCGAAGCCGCGCAGCAACATCACGATGGCGAGGATGATGTACATGATGCCGATCTTCTTGTGATCGACGCTTGTGAACCATTCGCGCCACAGGTAGCCCCACTTGCCGTACCAGGTGACGGCGCCCACGAGCGCAAGACCGCCCAGGGCCACGACGATGAAGGTCACCACCAGAATGGGCTCGTGATAGGGGATGGCCTCCAGCGTCAGGCGACCGAATATGAATTGCTGGAGATCGAGGTTCGAGAACATGCGGATGCTCGCTCCAATCAGTGCTGGTGGCCGTCGGCAGGCCGGTTGTTCAGTTGAGTCGGCGCGGGACCACTCTCCGGGCGGGACGGGGCATTGCTCGGCGGTGTCTTGCCGCCCTCTTCGCCGGGCTGGTCGCGCGGCATCACCCCTTCGGGCTCTTCGAGGCTCCTCGGCGGCCGGCCGGAGGCCGGGAAGGTCGCTCCGGACGGCTCGTCGCCGCCTTGCAGGCGGCGGCTGTCGTACTCGAGCCGCTGACGGTTCGCCTCGCTGTCGGCGACCGCACCGCCCATCCTGTCGATGTGGTGCATTTCATGCACGCACATCTGGCCGGGCGCGACGCACAGGCCGACGATGGCACCGAAGAGGCCGTTCTCGACCGACGTGAAATATCGGACCGGCTCGGCTTCGCTCGGCTTTTCCAGCGCGAGATAGGCCTGGCGGTCGAGTGGCGCTCCGGAGGCCTTGGCTTTCGCCACCCACTCGTCAAAGCCCTGCGGGCTGAGGCTGCGGAAGCCGAAGTTCATGCGGGAGAAGCCCGATCCGCTGTATTGCCCCGATATGCCGGTGAAGTCTCCCTCCTGGTTCATGACGGCGTGGAGCTTCGTCTCCATGCCCGGCATGGCGTAGATCATGCCCGCGAGGGCGGGAACGTAGAACGTGTTCCACACGGACGAGGACGTGATCCTGAAGGTGATCGGCACATTCGCGGGCGCGGCCATCTCGTTCACGCTCGCGACGCCGTGTTCGGGGTAGATGAAGAGCCATTTCCAGTCGAGGGCGACGACTTCGACCGTCAGCGGCTTCACGTCGGCGGGCACCGGCTTGTTGGGCGCGATCCGGGAGAGCGGCCTGTAGGGGTCGAGCGTGTGCGTGCTGACCCAGGTCATGGCGCCCAGGGCGATGATGATGAGGAGCGGCACGGTCCAGATGACGACCTCGAGCTGGGTCGAGTGGTGGAAGTCCGGATCGTAGGTCGCGTCCGCATCCGTGTTCGACGCGCGGTAGCGCCACGCGAAGATGAATGTGAGCGCGATCACGGGCAGGATGACGAGCAGCATGAGCGCGGTGGACGCGATGATGAGGTTGCGCTGCTGGACCGCGATGTCGCCGGAGGGGTCCATGACGGTCATGCCGCAGCCGGCGAGCAGCCCCGCAGCCGCGAGGAGCGCCAGCGTGCGGAGGAGACTGCGCTTCAGGGATACGCCAGGACGGCCATCTGCGCTCTTATGGTTCGGGTTCATCGGCTTGCGCATGACTCAGACCTGCCGGAGTTCCGAGCGGGACAGGCTGAGCGCCACGAGGGTCGTAACCGCCCCGGACAGCAGGTAGAGGCCGACGCAGGCGAGCCCGTAGCGGGCCGACAGGAACAGGACGATCAGCGGCGCGAACCCCGCCCCGAGCAGCCAGGCGAGGTCGTTGGTGAGAGCCGCGCCGGTGTAGCGGTAGCGCTGCGCGAGCTGCGACGTCACCGCGCCGGAGGATTGGCCGTAGGACAGGCCGAGCAGCGCGAAGCCGGCATTGACGTAAATCGTCTGGCCGATTGCGTTCTCCTCGATGATCAAGGGCGCGATCGTGCTGCAGATGGCGAAGACGGCGATGAGGCCTGCCGAGACCAGGAGGAGCTTGCGGCGGCCGATCTGGTCGGCGATCAGACCCGAGGCCAAGACCGCGACCGCGCAGATGAAGGCGCCGGAGCATTGAACCATCAGGAACTCGCCGGCCGAACGGTCGGTGAACAGAGTGATCCAGCTGATGGGGAACACCGTCACGAGGTGAAACAACGCGAAACTCGCCAGGGGAACCAGAGCCCCGACCAGGAGGATCCCTGCGTGACTCCGTATCAGGGGGATGATGGGCGACGGTTCGAGCCGCCCCCGTTCGAGGAGCCGCGTGAATTCCTCGGTGGCCACGAGACGCAAACGGGAGAACAGGGCCACGACGTTGATGGCGAAGGCGCAGAAGAACGGATAGCGCCAGCCCCAATCCAGGAAATCGGCCTCCGACAGGTTGAGCATGAAGAAGGCGAACAGCACGCCGGCCACCATGAAGCCGAGGGGCGCGCCGAGCTGCGGGAGGGCGGCGTAGAAGCCGCGCCGTTCGACCGGCGCGTTGAGGGCGAGGAGCGACGCGAGCCCGTCCCAGGCGCCTCCGAGCGCCAGGCCCTGTCCGATCCGCAGGACGCCGAGAAGATACAGGGACCAGGCGCCGATCTGCGCGTAGCCGGGCAGGAACGAGACCGCCATGGTGGAGAAGCCGAGCAGGAACAGCGCGATGGTGAGTTTGACGCCGCGGCCGTGCCGGCGGTCGACCGCCGTGAAGATGACTGAGCCTATCGGCCGCGCGACGAAGGCCAGCGAGAACATGGCGAAGGAGTAAAGGGTGGCCGTCAGGGGCTCAGCGAAGGGAAAGAACACTTTCGGGAAGACCACCACGGACGCGATGGCGAAGACGAAGAAGTCGAAATATTCCGCGGCCCGGCCGATGATGACCCCGATGGCGATCTCGCTCGGCGCGACCTTGTGGTCGGTGGACACCAGGCGGGCGTCGCGCTCGATGGGCGTGGAGGTTGGCTGCGGGCCTTCAACCTGATCCGTCGTCATTGGGGCGATCACCTCCCGTGAGAAGAGTCCGGCCCAAGCGGAAGATGGTTCAGGCCCGCGACAGCCTGTTCCCAGCGACGCGATCCGAGGCATCGTCGCCTTCATTCAGGTTGGACTTGAGCCCAGGTTTTAGGGTCGATGACTGCTTCAACAACCCGGCCTGCAAGCATTTCGGCGCGGAACGGGCGTTTGAACGCGAGATCGGGAGCCAACGGAATGGATCGCCCTCGGCTTGGCCCGGCGGAAGCCGCGTCCAAGGGAGGGTCGAAGGGGGAGCGCAGAGACAGCTCCGCGCTGCCTCTGTGCGGCATAGACGAGGGAATCCATGACGGCGAAGTGCGAGAGTGACGGTGCCCGTGTCATCCCCAGGCCGGACGCTGCCTCGCCTTGCTATCCCTGGCGGCTGCGCAGCGCCTTGTCATTCTTACGCGATCCTCGCAAGCGTGCCAGGCGTGAGCGCGGTGACCGCACGCACCCTCATGGCCGAATGGCCCGAGCTGGGGAGCCTCTCCGGCAAGCGGATCGCCGCGTGGTCGGGGTGGCCCCGCTCAACCGTGACTGCGGCCAGCAGCGGGGCTATCGCGCCATCGGCGGCGGACGGGCACACTTGCGGCGCATGCTCTCCATGGTGGCGATGGGCGCGGCCACGCGTAACAATGCGCGGCTCAAAGCCTTCTATCGAAAGCTGCGCTCTGCCGGCAAAAAGCCCAAGGTGGCTCTCGTGGCGGTCATGCGCAAGCTCATCGTCATCCTCAACGCTCTCATCCGAACAAACCAGACCTGGAACCCCCAAACGGCTTGATCAACAACACAGTCGCTCCCCGTTGCTGTCCGAAACTTGCAGGAGAATACTTCACATGCAAAACCCCGCATCGCAGAGCCATGCGGGGTCGATCGCTCACGGGAGCTTGAGCCTCTTGGCCGCCTTAACGTTCGATGACGGTGACAACGCGACGGCTGCTGCCCTCGACGATGTAGTACCGATCGCCCACCAGCACGACCTTGCAGTCACGCACGCCCGTGATCAGGCTCTCGAGCGTGGTCGGGCAGTCGACGAGCTCCGTCACGGTCGTGGGAACGGTCTGGCCGACCGTGATAGTGACGTTCTGCTGAACGGGCCGAATGTTGACGCTGCGAAGCGTTTCGACCGCCCGGGTGCGTTGCTCGCCTGTGATGTTGACCGTGGTCGAGCTGCTGGTTCCCGTGGCTGCACCGCCGCTCGTGCCGGCTGCGCCTCCAGTCGAACCGGAAGCCGCGCCACCGGAAGACGTGCCGCTCGCGGCCCCACCCGAGGTTCCGCCGGAAGTCCCTCCGGACGTGCCGCTCGCCGCCCCACCGGAGGTTCCTCCGGAAGCTCCGCCGGATGTGCCACCGGCTGCGCCACCTGACGTACCGGACGAAGTTCCGCCCGAGGTGCCGGAGGCGGCTCCGCCAGAACTCGTGCCGCCGCTCGTCCCACCTGAAGCACCTCCGGAACCGCCAGAGGTGTTGGGCGCGACGGTTGCTCCACCCGAAGAACCGCCCGAAGAACCGCCGGACGAGCCGCTCGTCTGGGCTACGGCAGCAAGGCTGAGGGAGAGAGCAGCAGCAGTCACTGTCGTCAGCAATGCGATACGCATCTGTATTACCTCCATTCACGACCGGGCTCACATGAACCCGTATCGACGGATACAAACGACATTCCGAAATATAATGTTCCGCTGCCCGTGAATGCTATTCAGTATACTTAGAGTATAGATGGACAACTTGATCCAATGTAACGAAATTTGTCGGCATTTAAGGCTTCATGCGAGGATGTTTCATGTCTAAATGAACAAATATTCATTTGGCTTCGGGCTGTAATCTGGATGCTTGGTTCATCCGTAATTTTGCAGCGCTGAATCTGCTGATGCCCGCAACGGATCTTCTTGACGATTCGCTCGGCCCTTTTCGGCAGGTGGTCGACAGCATCCGCCATGGGCCGCCATGACGCGTGAGCGTTCCGGTGCTTGGGTCACGGGGATCGGTATGCTTAACGACCCGGGCTGACGTTTATTCCCGGCCGATGTCGATATTCCGGATCGATGCGGCGTGGGGCGGGCGGCTTTCACGCGGTGAACAGTTCCGGGTGTTCCGCCTCCACTCGCGGCAGGGCCCTGAGGATCTCCGTGAGATGGCGGAGCATGGCCTCGGCCGCGGCATTCTCGTCGCAGGCATCGATAGCCGTCACGATAGCGCGATGCTGATCGACCAAGGGCAGCATCGCCTCCGGGCCGGGGAGGGTGAGCTGGCAGACTCGGTCCATATGAGCCTTGATGTCCTGGATGGCTTCCCAAGCGAGCGGGCAGCCCGCTCCCTCGGCCAAAGCAACATGGAAGAGTTCGTCATAGCGCTGGAAGGCGGCATGATCGTCACGCCGCGCGGCATGTGCTTGCATTTCCAGCAGGTCATCGATCCTCTGCCGGCTCTGCCTGTCGAATGAGGAGCACGCCCGGCGCACGACCGCGGTCTCGATAGCCTCCCGGACGAAACGGGCCTCCATCATCTTCCGGACCGAAATCTTGACCACGATGGTTCCCCGCTGCGGCTGAATCTCCACCAGGCGGGTTCGGGCGAGGCCGATGAGGGCCTCTCTGACCGGCTGGCGCGAAACGCCGTGGCGTTCGGCGATATCGTGCTCCGAAAGGCGACTGCCTGGAGGGAGTTCCAAGGTGATGATGGAACGGCGCAGTTCGTTCTCGATCCGCTGGGCTGCGGAACCTTGATGGGCGGGGAAGTGCGTGTTCACAGCGGTTCTCATGCTTTTGGCGCATTGCCTTATATATCAGTGGATACTACCATACAAGTGTCGGCCAGTAAGCTGCGGCAAGCGGCACCTGGCCCGGCTTGGGAGGCAGAAGCCCCTTGAGCCGTCGGGCGGGCCGGAAGGTTTTGCCGGCAATACGACAACACGTGAGGAAACCTCAGGAGGACAGCATGACGACGAAGCGATTCCTGGTTGCGGCCACGATCGGCCTATGGGCGGCCTTGATGAGCGGAACGGCAGGAGCCCAGACAACGCTCCGCTCCGCGGATATTCATCCGGACGGGTACCCGACCGTCGAAGCCGTGAAATATCTTGGCTCCCTGCTCGAGAAGAAGACCAATGGCCGTTACAAGATTCAGGTCTTCCATTCGGCCCAGCTCGGTCAGGAGAAGGACACGATCGAGCAGACCCGTTTCGGCGTGATCGACCTGAACCGCATCAACATGGGGCCATTCAACAACCTCATTCCGGAAACATTGGTACCGTCCTTGCCCTTCATCTTCCGCTCGGTCGAGCATATGCGCAAGACCATGGACGGTCCGATCGGCGATCAGATCCTGAAGGCCTTCGAACCTCACGGCCTCGTGGCTCTGGCCTTTTACGATTCCGGTGCGCGCTCCTTCTACAACTCCAAGCGCCCCATCAACACGCCCGCCGATCTCAAAGGCATGAAGGTTCGCGTGATCCAGTCCGATCTCTTCCTCGACATGGTGAACGCACTCGGCGCGAACGCCACGCCGATGCCTCCGGGCGAAGTCTACTCGGCGCTTCAGACCGGCGTGGTCGATGGCGCCGAAAACAACTGGCCGAGCTACGATTCCTTCCGGCACTTCGAGGTGGCGAAGTACTACTCGCTGACCGAGCACTCCATGTCTCCGGAGGTGCTTGTCATGTCGAAGAGGAGTTTCGACAAACTCTCTCCGGAGGATCAAAAGGCGCTGCGTGAAGCGGCCAGGGAGTCGGTCGCGAAGATGCGTGAGCTCTGGGAAGCGCGCGAGAAGGATGCGGAGAAGAAGATCCGGTCCAGCGGCAGCCAGATCAACAATGTCGANAAGGATTCGAAGGTGAAAGACCTCGTCGGGCGCATCCAGGCGACGAACTGAGACGGGATGGTTCCCGAACTGCTCAGGGCCGGCGTGAGCCGGCCCGAATTTTCCTGAACGGAGATTGTGTCAATGCGCGCTGGACTTGCCGCGTTGTCCCGCATCCTCGGCATCATCAACAGAGCGGCGCTCTGGATCTCGGGGGGCGGCCTTGTCGTGATGACCGTGTTCGTGGCCTGGCAGGTGTTTGGCCGCTACGTGCTGAACCAGTCGCCGAGCTGGACGGAGCCCGCTTCCCTGCTGCTCATGAGCTGGTTCATTCTGTTGGGGTCGGCGGTCGGCGTGCGGGAAGGCAATCACCTCGGCTTCGAGGTTGCTCTTCACTACGCGCCTCCGGGCGCGCGTCAGGCAATGCTCGCCGTCACCGAGTTGCTGGTTTTCGGCTTCGGCGCCGCCATGGCGTGGTACGGTGCGGATCTCGCGGCAGAGACCTGGTCCGCCGCGATGCCGGGGCTGCCGATCCCGCAAGGCATGGATTACGTGCCGCTTGCCGTCGGTGGCGTTCTGATCGCGCTCTTCTCTCTTGAAAAGCTCGTTCGTCTTCTGCTGGCCGGTGAGGACGTTCCTCTGGTTCGGGTCGACGAACCGCATCTGGCTCCCATAAAGGATTGATGCGATGGAGATCTGGGTTCTCTTCGGCGTCTTCACCGCGCTCCTGCTCATCGGAACGCCCGTCGCCTTCTGTCTGGGCATCGCGTCGCTCGCAACCGTGCTCTACATGGGCCTTCCGCCGGTCGTGGTGTTTCAGCAGCTCAACTCCGGCATGAACGCCTTCGCCATGATGGCGATCCCGTTCTTCATCTATGCCGGCGATCTGATGATGCGCGGCGGCATCGCCGACCGGCTGATCCGGCTTGCCGCGGGCTTCGTCGGTCACCTGCGCGGGGGGCTTGGGCAGGTGAATGTGGTCGCCTCGACGCTGTTCGGCGGTATCTCAGGCTCGGCCATCGCGGACGCTTCGGCCATCGGCGGCATCATGATCCCGCAGATGGAGAAGCGCGGCTACGCCAAGGATTATGCCGTCAACGTCACGGTGAACGCCGCAATCATCGCCCTGATGATTCCGCCGTCCCATAACATGATCATCTACTCCATTGCTGCCGGCGGCACGATATCGGTGGCGGATCTGTTCACGGCAGGGGTTCTGCCCGGTCTTCTCCTGGCTGCAGCCCTGATGATCACCGCCTATGTGGTTGCCGTACGTCGCGGCTATCCCGCCGATCCGTTCCCGGGCCTCCGGCTGCTCGCCTACTTCTTCGTTTCCGCCGTCCCTGGCATCCTGCTCATCTTCATCATCTTCGGCGGCGTCCGCTCTGGCGTCTTCACGGCAACCGAGAGCTCCTGCATCGCGGTCGTGTATGCGCTCCTCGTCACGCTCTTCGTTTACCGCGAGATGAACTGGGACGGTTTCGTGGAGGCGACGCTCGGGGCAGTGCGCACCACGGCCATGGTGCTCCTCGTGATCGGCACGGCCACCGCCTTCGGCTGGCTCATGGCCTTCCTCCAGGTGCCGCAGGCGACGATCGAGCTGATGAGGACGGTGTCGGACAATCCCATCATCGTGCTTCTGCTGATCAACGTCATCCTGCTGGTGCTCGGCACCTTCATGGACATGGCGCCGATGATCATCATCTGCACGCCGATCTTCCTGCCCGTCATCAAGGCTTTCGGCATCGATCCGGTCCATTTCGGCGTGATCCTGATCCTCAATGCCGGAATCGGCCTCAACACGCCGCCGGTCGGCTCGGTGCTGTTCGTCGGCTGCGCCGTGGGCAAGATCTCCATCGGCGAAGCCATGAAGACCATCTGGCCGTTCCTGGGTGCCAGCGTCCTCGTGCTGTTGCTCGTGACGTACATTCCTGGCCTGTCGCTCTGGCTGCCGTCTCTGTTCCGCTGATCAAACTCCGCCATTTCGTTCAATGAGGTATCCATGACCATCGAAGTCCGGCAGGTCTGCCACCCCGAAGCCGTTCGCCATTTCAGCACCACCGAGCTGCGCCGCCACTTCCTGATCGAGACGTTGTTCGTTCCCGGCGAGACGAGGCTCACCTACAGCCATATCGACCGGCTTGTGGTGGGCGGCGTCACCCCGACCGCCAAGCCCATCGCTCTGGAATCCCATAAGCAGATCGGCTCTCCCAATTTCCTCGACCGCCGGGAGCTCGGCGTCGTCAATCTCGGCGGCGCAGGTCGGGTCCACACCGACGGGGAGGTGCATGAGATCGGGCCGCGCGATGCCCTCTATGTGGCCATGGGCACCAAGGACGTGCGCTTCGAATCGGCCGATGTCGCTTCGCCAGCCAAGTTCTACCTCGTGAGCACCCCGGCGCATGCCCGCTTCGAGACGGTGAAGATCGGCCTCGACCGGGCACGCCGCGTCGATCTGGGCGAGGCGGCGAACGGCAACGTGCGCACGATCTACCAGATGATCCATCCGGATGTCTGCCGCTCGGCGCAGCTCGTCCTGGGCATGACGCAGCTGAAGCCCGGCAGCATGTGGAACACCATGCCGGCCCACGTTCATGACCGCCGGTCGGAGGTCTACGTCTATTTCGACATGCAGCCGGATACCCGCGTGTTCCACTTCATGGGTGAGCCGGACGAGACGAAGCACCTCGTGGTCGCCAACGAGCAGGCGATCCTCTCGCCCGGATGGTCGATCCATTCCGGCGTCGGCACCAGCAACTACACCTTCGTCTGGGCCATGGGCGGCGACAACCAGGACTTCACCGATATGGACATGGTGCCCATGGACGCCTTGCGCTGAGGGACGACGATGACGATCACATTCGATCTGACCGGGAAAACCGCGATCGTGACCGGGGCCAATACGGGGCTGGGTCAGGGGATAGCAACCGCGCTTGCTCAAGCGGGCGCGTCGATTGTCGCCGTGGGCCGTTCGCCGATGGAGGAGACGGAACGCCGCTGCCGGGCTTTCGGCGTCGATTTCCACAGCGTCCAGGCAGACCTGTCGACGCTCGAACCGATCGAGCGGATCGTGTCGGAGGCTGCGGAGTTCGGCGGGCGCGTCGACATCCTGGTCAACAACGCCGGCATCATCCGTCGCGCCGACGCCATCGCGTTCACGGAGAGAGACTGGGACGACGTGATGAACGTCAACCTCAAGTCGACCTTCTTTCTGTCGCAGGCCGTCGCCCGCACGATGCTGGCGGATGAAGCCGGCGGCAAGATCATCAACATCGCGTCGCTGCTGTCCTTCCAGGGCGGCATCCGCATTCCGTCATATACGGCCAGCAAGAGCGGCCTTGCGGGCCTGACGCGCCTGCTCGCCTGCGAGTGGGCCGCCAAGGGCATCAACGTGAATGCCATCGCGCCGGGTTACTTCGTGACGAACAACACGGAGGCTCTGCGCAACGACCCGAAGCGGAGCAGCGAGATCCTGGGCCGCATTCCGGCCGGCCGCTGGGGTGAGCCCGACGATCTCGGCGGCGCTGCCGTGTTTCTGGCGTCACCCGCGGCGAACTACATTCACGGCATCGTTCTGCCCGTGGATGGCGGCTGGCTGGCGCGCTGAAGACCTTGGAGGAATCATGAGTCACAGGAGCGAAAACTTCGCTTTCGACAGCGAGACGGACTGGGAGCCGGCCGGAGAGGGGATCCGGCGCAAGGTCCTCACCTACGATTCGCAAGTGATGATGGTGCGTGTCGCCTTCGAAGCCGGCGCCGTGGGTTCTCTTCACTCGCACCCGCATATTCAATGCAGCCTGGTGGAGGAGGGAATCTTCGACATCACCATCGCCGGACGAACGGAGCGTCTGAGGCGCGGCGACAGCTTCCTCGTCCCCTCGAACGCGATTCATGGAGCGGTGGCGGTCGAGGCAGGCATCCTTCTGGATGTGTTCACGCCGATGCGTGAGGACTTCGTCGGTTCGTGAGGACGACGTGAAGAAGGGGACGCCGACGAGCCGGCGTTACTTGAGCCGCCGGAACGTGGCGACACGGTAGAAATAGATCGCGAGAGCGACCAGCAGAACCGTGTTCGTGACCGGATTCATCCACTGCGCGACCATCTGATATTGCGCCTCGAGCATGTATCCTGCGCCCGCAAGAAGGGTGTTCCACAAGATCGTGCCGAGGGTCGAGTAGAGCAGGAACTTGGGCAAGCCCATCCTGACGATTCCGGCAGGAACCGACACGACCGTTCTGATCGCAGGAGCGAGACGGCCAAGCAGCACGGCCTTGCCGCAGTGCCGGAGGAAGAAGGCTTGTGCCCGCTCGAGCTCCTCCGGCGAGAGCGTCAGCCAACGTCCATGCCTGGCAGCGAAGACCTTCAGGCGCTCGAGTGTGACGAGGCGTCCGGCCACGTACCAGAGCAGGGTGCCGGCAACCGAGCCCAGGGTTCCGGCCAGGATCACGAGTGCGAAGTTGAGATCGCCCCGCGCCGCCGTGAAGCCCGCCAGCGGCATGATGAGTTCCGAGGGAATCGGAGGGAATACGTTCTCGGCGAACATCAGGAGTGCGATGCCGAGATATCCGGAGGTCTCGATGAGGCCCGTGATCCAATCGAACATGATGCTCCCTGTTGAGTGGTCATGGGAGGACGGCTGCCATGCCAACCGGGATACGTGGTGGAGGTTCCGGTTGACCGGACTTCCGCGGCTGTCGGGACAGGCACGATGGCGGGACTGAGGAGGTTGCCCTGCAACCGCGACAGGTCCGAAAGCCTTACAGGAGCGCGCTTTCCTTTCTGCCGGACAGATGAAAAGCCGCATACACGGCGATCACCGTCATCGTGAGGAGGATGGTCGAGAGGGCGGACGCCGTGCCGTACTCGCCGTCCATGACCGAGAGATAGATGCGCACCGGCATCGTGATGGTGCTGCCCACATAGAGCACGAGGGAGGAGGAAAGCTCATTCATGGCCGTGACGAAGCTCATGAGCGCGCCGGCCATGATGCCGGGCAGAATCAGCGGCACCGTGACTTTCAGGAAGGCCTTGCCCGGCGAATAGCCGAGACTCACGGCGGCATCCTCCAGATTGGGGCCGACCTGCTTCAGCGCCGCTGCGACGGAACGCGCCGAGTAGGGAAGGCGCCGGACGAAAACCGCCATGATGATGATGAGGCCCGTGCCGGTCAGCGCGAGCGGCGGCTCGTTGAAGCGGGTGATGAAGGCGATGCCCATGACGATGCCCGGCACGACGTAGGGAACCATCAGAAGCGCGTCGAGCGTTCCCGTTGCGATGCCCGGCCGCCGCGAGATCAGGTAGCCGATCAGGGTCCCGGTGATCACGATTGCCGCCACCGCGACGGAGGAGAAGATCAGCGTGTTCCAGATCGGCTCCGAGACGGTCGAGACGACGCGCTCGTAGCTCCGCAGGCTGATGCCGGGCTGGAATACGGGACCGCTCGTGCGCCGGAAGGAGAACAGCACCACGATGATGGCAGGCAGCGCGCCGACGATGACGATCGCGTAGGCGAGAGCGTGAAGCCCTACGGCCTTGAAGCCACGGGCATGCTGGCGTTCCGGCTTCTTGATCAGGTTGCTGTGGTAAACGTTCTTGCGCAGGATCCAGCGCTGCCCGAACACGATGATCATCGACAGGACGATCAGCACGATGCTGAGCGCCGAGGCCATGCCCGGGTTGCCGCCGACCTCGCTGCCGTAGAGGTTGAACGCTTCCGTGGCCAGCACGTTGAAGTCGCGGCCGATGATCCGTGGCGTGCCGAAATCCGCGATGGACAGGACGAAGGTGAGGAGTGCGCTCGCCGATATGGCCGGCAGGATCAGCGGAAACGTGATCGTGAAGAGGCGCTTCATCGGAGATACGCCAAGACTTTCCGCCGCCTCTTCGACGGAGCGGTTGATCGAGGCGAGCGCTCCCGACGTGATCAGAAAGACATGAGGGAAGAACTTGAACGCGAAGACGAGGATCACCCCGACGGCGCCATAAAGCGGCGGAATGGAAATGCCGACGGAGGAGAGCCCCTTGCGCACGACGCCGCTCGCGCCGAACAGCACGATCCATGCATAGGCGCCGATGAAGGGCGGGGACACCAGGGCCACCACGGCGAGCGTTTGGATCAGCGCGCGGCCATAGATGTGGAACCGAGTGGTCACGAAGGCGAGGGTGACGCCGAGGAGGAGGGCGCCCGTCATGCCGCCGAACCCGGCCAGGAGAGTGTTGCCGACCGCCCGCTGATAGGCCTTGATCGTGGCGATCTGAACGTAATGAACGAGAGAGAACGCTCCCGTGTCGTTGTCGATCAGACTGGCGCGCAGCACCGACGAAAGGGGCCAGATCAGCAGGGCGATGAGGATGACCCAGGCTGCGATGAGCACAAAGGTCCAGATATCGAAGCGAAGTCGCCGTCTCATCGGGCCCGCTCCGCATCGAGCACGTCGCCGCTGGGGCGGAAGAGAACGATCTTCTGGAGCGGAAGGCGCACCTCGACCGGGCGTCCCTCCATTTCGATGAAGTCCTGGGCCGGGTCCGCCACCTGAGCCACGATCTCGCCGGCTTCGGTCTTGAGGGTGTAATGCGCTTCGCGACCGAGGAAGGTCACTTTGAGCACTTCGCCCTTCAGTGAGATCACCCCTCCCCGTGACGAGGCGGCGGCGAGTTCGACGTTCTCCGGACGGATGGCAACCTCGACGGGGCCCGACGCCTGGGCCGGATAATCGATGACTTGGCTGCCGACGAGAAGGCGTCCACCTTCGAGCTGTCCCGGCAGGAAGTTCATGGTTCCGACGAATGACGCCGCGAACCGCCGCATCGGCTTGCGGTAAATCTCGTAGGGCGTTCCGATCTGCTCGACATTGCCCTTGTTCATCACGCAGATCCGGTCGGAGACCGCGAGAGCCTCCTCCTGATCGTGCGTCACGTAGATGGTCGTGATGCCGAGCCGCCGCTGGATGTCGCGGATATCCTCCCGCAATTCGATGCGCAGCTTCGCGTCCAGGTTCGAGAGCGGCTCGTCCATGAGCAGAAGGGTGGGCCTGATCGCCATGGCGCGCGCAAGGCCGATGCGCTGCTGCTGCCCGCCCGACATCTCGGCCGGGAGGCGGTCCTGGTAGCCGTCGAGGCGGACCATCTTGAGACTCTCGGCCACCCGCTCCGCGATCTCGGCCTTTGGCAGAGCGCGCGCCTTGAGCCCGAAAGCCACGTTGTCGGCGACCGACAGGTGCGGGAAGACGGCATAATCCTGGAACACCATGCCGATGTCACGCTTGTGCGCGGGCTTGTGGTCGATGCGCTCGCCAGCCACGATGATCTCGCCGCGATCCTGGTGCTGGAAGCCCGCGATCGTGCGCAGAAGCGTGGTTTTTCCACAGCCGCTGGGGCCCAACAGGGTGAAGAATTCACCCGACGCGATATGGAGATCGATGCTCTCCAGGACCCGTACATCCTTGTAGCTCTTGGCCAGCCCCTGGATCTTCAAATCGGCCACACTCGGCTCCCCTTATCGCCTATCCACGCCTCGAAGCGGCCCCGACTTTACAAAAGTTATAGCCTTCAGCAACATGAAGTTACCTGGCTAACTAAATCCCCGGGAGGATTCCATGTTGAAAATCGGAATGACGGCGGGCGTGCTGCTCGCCTCCCTGACCGTCGCCGCGATGGCCCAAGACAAGACCGTGACGGTCTACACGGCCCATAAGGCATCCATCGTCGATGCTCTCGTGCCGAAGTTCGAGAAGGAGACCGGCATCAAGGTCGACGTCGTGAAGGCCGGCTCAGGCGATATCATCAAGCGCGTCAAGGCGGAATCGGCCTCGGCGAAGGCCGATGTGATCTGGAGCATCGGCGGTGAGCAGCTCGAGGACAACAAGGACCTGCTGGCCGTCTACAAACCGAAGGAGGACGACGCCCTCCTGCCGAACTACAAGGTAAGCCCGGAATGGATCCCCTATACGGGCATCCTGCTGGTCATGGCGGTCAACAACAAGGAGCTGAAACCCGCCGATTACCCCAAGACCTGGGCCGAGCTCGGCGACCCCAAGTGGAAGGGCAAGGTCTCGTCCGCGCGGGCCGACACCTCCGGCTCCAGCTTCCAGCAGCTTGCGACCGTGCTGATCGGCCATGGCGACAAGGGGTGGGACGTCTACAACAAGATTCTCGCCAACATCAACCTCTCGGATTCCTCGGGCGCCGTTCCGCGTTACGTCAACGACGGTGAGGCTCTCGTGGGCCTGACCCTCGAGGACAATGCCCTCGACTACGTCAAGGGCGGCGGGAACGTCGCCATCGTTTATCCCGAGGACGGGTCGTCCACCGTTGCCGACGGCGTTGCCCTGGTGAAGGGCGCACCCCATGCGGAGAACGGCAAGATCTTCATCGACTGGCTTCTCTCGAAGCCCGTGCAGGAGCAGCTCGTCTCCGAGATCGGACGCCGCTCGGTCCGCAAGGACGTGACCGGCGCGGGACTGAAGCCCATCAGCGAGATCAAGCTCGTTGACTACGACATTAAGAAGGTGGCACAGAACCGCAACGAATGGGTCGCCAAGTGGAAGACGGCTCTGCAGAACCGTTGAGCCGCAACCATTTGAGGTCATCTGTCTGACATGCTGATCGAAGCATTCTCCGAGGCGAAGGACCCATCCGCGCCTCATGCGAACGAGGACCAGATCGTGATCCTGCCGGGCCGCGCCTACGCGGTCATCGACGGGGTCACGGACCGCCTCGGAACGCGCTACGACGGAATGCTCTCCGGGCAGTATGCGGCCGTGACCGTCAAGCGCGCGCTCGAGCATATGTTGAGCGCGCCCGATGCGTGCATGGACGGTCCTGCGATCGTCCGTGCGCTGACGACCGAGATCGCCGCGGCCTACGAGGCGCATGGCATGGCCGAGAAGGTTCGGAAGGACTGGAATCTGCGCCTCTCGGCGGCGCTCGCGCTGGTTCTCGTTCGGGCGGAAACCCTGGATGTGATTCTCGTCGGCGACAGCGGCGTGCGCATCAACGGCGAGATCGTTGTTCGCATGGAGAAGGACCTCGACCTGATCACGGCCGTTCTGCGTCGCCAGGCTTGGCCCGTGATCGGTCGCAAGACGAGCGATCCCGACAAGCAGGAGCAGGTTTCCCGCCGGGTCACATGGCACGGCACGCGCCAGCCGCTCGACGCGGTGGCCGATACGCTGGATGCCCACGACATGGCCCTCATCGAAAGCCGCGCCATCGCGGCCAATCTCGAGGCATTGCCGCACGTGGCACGGGCGGACATCGAGAATCTCGTGCGGGGCGGCATCGTCCATGCACAGGGCGGCTATCAGAACAACGCTTCCCTGCAGCTCGGCTATCCCTGCCTCGACGGTTTCGAGGTGCCGCAGCACATGATCGCGATCAGGAGCTTCCCGCGTTCCGAGGTCGAGACGATCGAGATCTACTCGGACGGCTACTTCAAGCCCGGCGACGGATTCGGCGTGGCCGCGTGGGAGAAGGCTTTCGCCGAGGCCGAGCGAGAGGACCCCGCGAAAGTCACGCTTTATCCTTCTCCGAAAGGATCCACCGCCTCTCACTGGGCGGATGATCGGACCTATCTCGCCGTCAGGTTCTGAACCACGGACCTGGGTTTCCCATCACGGCAGGGCTGGGCGGGTTGAGCGGCGTATTGCCTGGCTCCTCCGACCTCGTTCAGGCGAGGAGAGCGGGCTTCCGACAACGTCTGGTTTGAAACGTTACTTCTCGTCCTCGCTCACCGTGATCGTGGATGGACCGCCGTTTTCCCGCGAAGTGTGGCAAATCCGGGTTGGTCCGTCCTAGAATTCGCCCTAATTGAACGCAAAGTCTTGGGACGCGGCAAAGGTTCATTGTTAATTTGTAGTTAGGGTGCTCGTGGCTCAATCGGGATGGTCGGGAACCAGGAAATATTCCTCTCTGGTGCTCCTCGCAGGACTTCTGTCCGGTGGGCTGTCGATCCCGCCTGCGATCGCATTCGACTTCTTCGGCCTCTTCGGCGGAGGCGACGAGACTCCGCCGCCGCCGAATGCGGAAACGCTGCCGTATAGTCTCGATTTCACCGTCGTCGGTGCGGACAAGACCCTCGTCCAGAACCTCAAGGACGCCTCGACCCTGCAGAGGCTTACGAGCGATCCTCCTCCCGATGCGGAGTCGCTCGTTCGCCGTGCCGAGGCGGACCTGCCCCGCCTGAACGATGCGCTCTGGGGGGCGGGTTACTACAATGCGCGGATCGCGATCACGGTGGCGGGCATGCCCCTGTCGCTCCCGGCTTCCCGTCCCGAGGCAGCCATTCGTGCGGCGACGGCCTATCGCGCACGGGCGCTGGTGCCCGTTCAGGTCATTGTCGATCCCGGCCCGCAATTCGTCCTTCGGAATGTCGCCGTTCTGGATGCCAGGACCGGCCGCCCGTTCATGCCGGACGAGCTGCCGCCCCGCATCGTCAAGATCGAGCCTGGCGATCCGGCTCGCGCGGCCGACATCGTGGCGGCCCAGGCGCGGATCGTCGATCACTTCCGCGCCCAGTCGCGGCCATTCGCCAAGGTGACGGGACAGAATCCCGTCGTCACCCATCCGGCGCAGGTCATGGACATCAGCCTCACGCTCGATCCGGGCCCCCGCGCGGGGATCGGAGACATCGCGGTCCGAGGCGCGGAGAACGTCGATCCGGCGGTGGTGCGCTCGTTCATCTACACCGAGCCGGGCGATCCCTACTCGCCGGCAGCCCTCGCGTCGATGCGAAAGTCCATCCTCAGCATCGAGGCGTTGTCGTCCGTGCGCATCCGCGAGGGAGAGACGCTCGACGCCTACGGCAATCTTCCTCTCTTCGTCGACATCACGGAGCGGCAGCCACGCGTCATCGGGGCATCCGTCCAGTACTCGACCACCGACGGTCCCGCCGTTCGGGCCTATTGGGCACACCGCAATCTGTTCGGAGGCGCGGAGCGGCTGCGGCTCGAGGGCAGCCTCTTCTATCTCACCGAAGACGGC
The DNA here is from genome assembly GCF_004458765.1 of Microvirga pakistanensis. Lineage (GTDB taxonomy): Bacteria > Pseudomonadota > Alphaproteobacteria > Rhizobiales > Beijerinckiaceae > Microvirga > Microvirga pakistanensis. The sequence continues at coordinate 65,153 of NZ_SPJX01000185.1, forward strand.
GGCCGCCCCGAAGAGGACGACGATGATTTCGACTGGGACGATCTGGGAGGGCGCTTCCGGGCGAGCTTCCTGAAGCCCGCCCTCTGGGGAACGCGCAACGATTTCCTCGCTGACGCGCTCGTCGAGCGGGATCGCACGGAAGGGTACACGAGCCGCCTGGTCAACGGGACGGCGGGCATCCGCCACCGCTTCAGCGAGACGTTCTCCATCCAGGGCGGCATCGAATACGAAAAGGGACAGGCCTCGGACATCCTCGGGCAGGTGGACTACACCCTCGTGGGCCTGCCGCTGTCCGTCACCTACGATTCCACCGACAACACGCTCGACCCGACGCGGGGCATGAAGCTGCTCGCCTCGGTGACGCCCTATCCGGATTTCCTCGGCTCGTCGGTTCCCATGACCATCGCGCGGGGAACCGCGTCGGCGTACTGGTCCATCGACGAGGAGTCCCGCTACGTGCTCGCCGGCCGCCTCGGCCTCGGGTCGATCATCGGACCGGACCTCGAGGAGATTCCCGCGAACCGCCGATTCTTCGCCGGGGGAGGCGGGTCGGTGCGAGGCTTCGGCTATCGCTCCCTCAGCCCCACCTTCCTGGGGGAGCCCATCGGCGGACGCAGCCTCTTGGAGGCGTCGGTGGAGGCGCGGATCAAGGTCACCGACACCATCGGCATCGTGCCCTTCGTCGATGCGGGAACGGCCTTCGAGTCGAGCTATCCGGATTTCGACGAATCCATCCGGGTCTCGGCAGGTCTGGGCCTGCGCTATTACACGGCGATCGGGCCGATCCGCCTGGACGTCGCGACCCCCATTCGCCGCGAACAGGGGGATGACCGCTCTTTCGCGATTTACGTCGGAATCGGACAGGCGTTCTGATGATCATGCTGCGCCGCCTTCTCACCCTCATCGCCGTCGCTGTCCTGGCTTTCGGCGGTTTCTGGTTCATGGCCGGTTCGCGGAGCCAGGCCCAGACGGACCAAAGCGTTCTGGCGAACCTGATCTCGCGGGCCTTGTCGACTCCGACGACGCGGGTGAGCATCGGCCGCGTCGAGGGAGCGCTCTCGTCGAACGCGGTGATCCGGGACGTGCGGATCGCGGATCGCGACGGCGTCTGGCTGTCGCTCGATCGGGCGCGTCTGGTCTGGACCCGGACGGCTCTCCTGCGCGGGCGTCTTGAGGTTAACGAACTCGAAATCGACCGCTTGCAGATCCTGCGCAGGCCGGAGACGTCCGAGGAGGACGCGGCGTCCGTCTCCGATGAGCCGATCCTGCCCGAACTGCCCGTGAAGGTGATCGTGGAAGGATTCACCTTGCAGGAGCTCGCGCTCGGGGAGCCCGTGCTCGGAACGGCCGCGCGGCTCTCGGCGCAAGGCTCGGCCAATCTCGGTGATCCCAACGAGGGGCTCGAGTTCGATTTCGCGGCGCAGCGCCTCGATGCGCCCGGACGCCTTTCGATCAACCTCGATTACGTGCCCCAGACGAACCGGCTCGCCCTGGACCTGACCCATCAGGAGCCGGAGGGCGGGATCGCGGCCCGGCTGCTCGCTCTGCCGGGTCTTCCGCCATTCGATCTCAAGCTCGCCGGCGAGGGGCCCTTGAGCAACTTCGCGGCCCGGCTCGATTTCTCCGCGGGACCGACCATCGGCGCGGCGGGCGCGACGGTCGTCAGGCGGGTGGGCGCCGCCTATCAGGTGGACGCCGATCTCTCCGCGCAGGTCGAGGGACTTCTGCCCGCGCCGGTCGCTCCTGTCTTCGCGGGAACGACGCGGTTGGTCGGCAACGTGACGATCGGGGATGACGGCGGCATTCGGCTCCAGCCGGTTCGCATCACGTCGAACGTCGCCAGCTTCGACATGGCGGGCACCGTCAGCTCCGGTCAGGCCCTCGACCTGACCTTGCAGGCTCGCGCCCTGCCCAACGACGGCTCCGCCACCCGGGCGGGCGACGCGGAAATCCGGCGCCTTGCTTTCGACGGCCGCGTGCAGGGCACCATGACGGCTCCGCGCATCAACGGTTCCCTGGAGGCCGCGGGAGTGCGGCTGCCCGAGGGGGCGCTCGACACCCTGACGGCCCGCATCGCCATGGATCCGGTGAGCGACGTGGCGATCCCCGACCGCTTCACCTTCACCATCGACGCGAAGGCCGGAGGAATCGAGCCGGCCGACAGGGCGCTCGCACGGGCGCTCGGTCGGACTCTCTCGCTCACCGCCAACGGCATTCTGGGCCGTGACGGCATCGCCAATGTCGATACGGCGCGGCTCGAAACATCGACGGCCCAGGCAGGGTTCAGGGGCCGCGTCGGCTCGACCGTGCTGGATGGAACCCTCGATGCCGAGATCCCGGCGCTCGCCGTCTTTTCCGGTGTCGCCGGCCGGACGCTGCGCGGCTCGGCGGCCCTGACGGCACGGCTCGCGGGCAATCCGCGGCGGTCCGACATCGCTGCGACCGTCGATGCCAACCTGCGGGACCTTTCGACGGGAACGCCGCCGCTTGACGGCCTCCTCGGCCGTTCGGTCGCGGCGAACGGCATCCTGCGCCGTGTTCCCGGCGGGTTCGCGTTCGAGAACTTCCGGATCGGCGGAGCGCATCTCGATGCCCGCGCGGATGGGCGGGCGACGCAGAGCGCAGCCAATTTGGGCCTCGTGATCACCGTCGACGAACTCCGGCGTGTGGACCCTCGCATCACCGGGGGGCGAGCGGATGTGACGGCGCGGCTGACGGGCTCGCTGGAGCGGCCGGACGTGACGGCGACCGCGACCCTGTCCGACATGCGCGCCCTCGACCGGTCGATCCCGCGCCTTGTGCTGCAGCTCGACGGGAAGGACGTGACCGGTGCTCTCGATGCGGCGCTCACGCTCGACGGGCAGGTCGGCGCCAAACCGGCCACCGGTACGGTTCATCTTGCCCGGCCGGCGGAGGGGGGATGGCTGCTGGACCGGCTCGATGTCGCGGTCGGCTCGGTCTCGATGACCGGCAACCTGCGCATCGGCTCCGACCAGCTCGCCCAGGGGCGGGTGTCCCTCTCGGGCAGCAATCTCGACGATCTCTCTCCACTGCTGCTGACAAGGCTCGATGGTTCGGTCAATGCCGAAATCGTGCTCGGGGCACAGAATGGCCGCCAGGACGCATCGGTCGTTGCCAACGGTTCCCGTGTGGCGGTTGCCGGCGTTACCGTGCGGGATTTCGACGTGCGAGTTGCCGTCACGGATCTCTACAGGCGCCCCGTGATCGACGGGACCGCCCGGGCTGACACGCTGAGTGCGGCCGGGCAAACGTTCAGAACGGTCAATCTCACGGCCCAGGGCACACCCGATGCTTCGACCGTCACGGCCTCCGCCGTGGGGCAGGGCTTCGACCTGAATGCACAGGCCCGCGTGGTGCCGGGCGACGCGACGCGGATCGAGCTGGCGAGCTTCACGGCGCGGCGCGGCAACAGGCGCCTCGCATTGGCGCAGCCCGCGGCCATTTCGCTTCGGAGCGGGACTGCCACCATCACCGGCCTTGTGATCGCCGCCGATCAGGGTCGCGTCGGCGTGTCCGGCACCGTGGGCGAGCGGCTCGACCTGTCGGTCGACATTCGCAACCTCCCGCTCCAGATTGCCGACATCGTCGTTCCCAATCTCGGGCTGGTCGGCACCGTGAACGGAAGCGCCACCGTGCGAGGCGAGGCGAGCGATCCGAATGGAAGCTACGATCTGCGGGCGACGGGACTGGCGACGCCCGAAACGCGTCAGGCCGGATTGCCGCCGCTCACGGTCGCGGCGCAGGGCCGGATCGCGGAGCAGCGGGCAACCATCGACGCCGACGTCGCGGCCGGGCGCTTCGGAACCGTGCGGCTCGCGGGCAGCGTTCCGCTCGACGCCGCGGACGACCTGGCTCTGAGGGTTTCCGGCAGAACCGATCTTGCGGTCGCCAACAGCTTCCTGTCGGCAAGGGGGCAGCGCCTGACGGGCGGCGCCACCCTCGACCTGACGATCGCGGGCACGATGGCGGACCCGCAGATCCGGGGCGCCGTCACGCTCGCGGGCGGCAGCTTCGTCGATTCCCTGCAGGGCATCCAGCTGAACGACCTCGGCGGGCGCCTCACTGCGGCAGGTCAGACACTCACCATCGAGAGCCTGAGCGCACGCACCCGCAATGGCGGATCCCTGACGGCGAGGGGACGGGTCACCATCGATCCGGCGGCCGGACTGCCCGCAGACATCCGCATCGCGGGGAGCCGCGCCCAGCTCGTCTCGAATGAAACCGTGGATGCCACGGCCGACCTGGATCTCGCGATTTCCGGGCCTCTGATGAGCCGGCCGCGCGTCGCGGGCCGCGTCAACATCGTCACGATGAACGTGTCGGTGCCCGACCGCCTGCCGACGACCCTGAGGCCGTTGCCGGGCACCAGGCATGTCCAGCCGACGCCCACCGCCGCTGCCCGGCTCGCATTGGCTCGCAAGCAGCAGGGCGCGGGCTCCCGAGGAGCCCCCTTCAGCGCGGACCTCGATCTCGTCCTCACCGCGCAGAATCGCATCTTCGTTCGCGGACGAGGGATCAATGCCGAACTCGGCGGCGATCTGCGCCTCCAGGGCACGTCGCGGGATCCCGTTGCCATCGGGGCGTTCGAGCTGCGGCGCGGACGCCTCGACCTCATCGGACGGCGCATCGACTTCGTGCGGGGACGCCTGGATTTCACAGGGGATCTCACGCCCTCCCTCGACTTCCTGGCCGAGACGCAGGCAGGCGATGTGACGGCCCGCATCGCCGTGACAGGGCCCGCGTCGCAGCCCGAATTCGCCTTCAGCTCGAGCCCCGATCTGCCGCAGGACGAGGTGCTGTCCCGCGTTCTGTTCCAGCGTCCGTCCGGCGGCCTCTCGGCCGGACAGGCGTTGCAGCTTGCGCAGACGGTGGCGCAACTGTCCGGCGGAGCCGGAACGGACGCTTTCGAGAGCCTGCGCCGTTCGCTCGGCGTCGACAGCCTCGACATCACCGTCGATGCCAGCGGCGGCCCGGCAGTGGGCGTCTCGCGCTATATCAGCGACAATGTCCGTGTCGGCGTGAGGGCCGGGGCGCGGCCCGAGGAAAGCGGCGTCACCGTCGATGTCGACCTGACGCGGCGGCTCAAAGCGCAGGGTGCGGTCGATGCCGAAGGGGGAACCTCCGTCGGCCTCGGCTTCGAGCTGGAGTACTGAACCCGCGGCGCCGCAAAGCCATCCTTTTGCCCGCCGACCCGGCTCAGCCGGGTCGGCCGCGGTGGCAGGCGGGCATGCACACTCAGACGTGAAACGAGGGCGGGAACCAGGGATTGGATCGCCCGTTTCCCGCTGTATGAAACCTCGACGCGAGATATTGAACCTGCCCGTCGTTCTCCTGGTGGAGGACGAGCTGCTCGTGCGCCTGACTCAGGTGGAAATCCTGAGGGAGGCCGATTTCTGGGTCGTCGAGGCGCAGGATGCCGACGAGGCTTTCGAGATTCTGAAGAAGCGCACCGACATCAATGTGGTGCTCACGGATGTGAACATGCCGGGCTCGATCGACGGGTTCGAGTTCGCCCGCCTCGTCCGTCAGGGATGGCCGGACGTGGGCGTTCTCGTGATCTCCGGCAAGGTTGCGCCAGGACCCGGCGATCTTCCGGAGGGCACGCATTTCCTGCAGAAGCCGATCCGCTCCGAGGCTCTCGTGAATGCCCTGAAACAAGCCGTGGTCCCCCGGACGGCGGAAGCATGAGAACCGGGCCTGATCGGAGGGCTCCGCCTTTCTCCCACCATGAACAAGGACAGCGAGGCGTGAGAAGACCGCGGGCCTCCTTCGGTGGGCGCCATGTTCCGTTGCCGCACTCCAAAGCCCTCAGGATCAGCCTCGGCGTCGCGTTGGTGATAGGCGGGCTCGTGGGCTTCCTGCCCGTGCTCGGCTTCTGGATGGTGCCGCTCGGAATCATCGTATTGTCCACCGATATTCCCGCGGCCCGCAGGCTGCGCCGCCGCGTGGCCGTATGGTGGGAACGGCGGCGGCGAGCCTGGAGCGAAAGTTCTTAGCCCGGCAGCCGTCCTTCCGGGGTATACTGATCGACGGCCTGCGGCAGATCCCGCGACAGCCGGGCAAGAATGTCCTCTCGCGAAAGCCCGGTCTGCTGCGTCAGCGTATCCAGCACATCCGGTCCGATAGCCTGTTCGAGATTCTGCGGTGCGATCTGTTTGTTCGGGCCGGTGCCGACCCAGGATTCGGCCACCTCGCCCTGACCGTTCTGGCGGAAGCGGTCGACGAGTTCACCCAGGCCGCCCTTCAGAAAACCGCCCGCATCGCCCCCGCCAAGACCGCCGAGCAGGCCGCCAAGGCCGCCGAGGCTGCCGCCTTGCTGCCCCGGAAACTGACCTGGCGCTCCGGGTTGCTGCCCACCGCGCAGCATTTCGGCGATTTTGTCCCGGTTCTGGTAACCGGCGATGGCAAGAAGCCCCAAAAGGGCTGTCATGGAAGGAAAGCCACGGCTGCTCATGTCATTGCTCCTGCTGGTCGGATCGACAGGAACCGATGAGCGGGAGGAAGGGTTCCGGCAGGCTCGCTTTAAGCGCTGCTAAGCCTGACATGGGCCTCGCCCCTGGAGCCTGGCGCTTGCGCATCAACTTAGCCTTTTGTCGCAGGAAATCCCGCAATCGAAATGCCACGAGGATATTTAAATGCGCAACGGCTGCCCCAAATATCCGGGCATGCCAGACAAGACCAAAACACTCCCTCAGAATTCTCCTTCGCCGGTCTCGGGCGCGGCCCTGAGCGCGGCTGTCCGTTCGCATCTCGGCAAGCAGCTCCGCGCGCTCTACGGCGACCCTGCGGAAGACAAGCTGCCGCGCGATCTGGCCAAGCTCGCGGAGCGTGTCGCACAGGTTATCCGTGCCCATACCGAGCCTGTCGACCAAGCCTTCATCGACGGCGTCATGGATGCGCTGCCGAACCTGCGAGCGTTTGCGCTGTCGCTCACCGGAAAGCTCGACCAGGCGGAGGATCTGGTGCAGGACACCGTCCTCAAGGCGCTGACGAAGCAGGAGACCTTCGAGGCGGGCACGAACCTGCAGGCGTGGCTCTTCACCATCCTCCGCAACGGCTTCTACTCGACGCACCGAAAGACCAGCCGTGAGGTGGAGGACGGCGACGGCGCGCATGCCGCGAGCATGATCGCCATCCCCGACCAGGAGGACAAACTCGCCTTGCAGGATCTGACGACCGCGCTGGAAAAGCTCCCCCAGGAGCAGCGGGAGGCGATCATCCTCATCGGCGCCGAGGGAATGTCCTATGAGGATGCCGCGGAAGCCCTGGGCGTCAAGGTCGGCACCATCAAGAGCCGCGTGAACCGGGCGCGCAATCGCCTGGCGGAACTGATGGGCGTGGCCGCCGACCGGCTGCATCACCACAATCACGCCGCCGACGCCTGACCCTCACCGAAGGCAGCGGCGGACAAATGCGTTCCGGGCGCATGGAGAGAGCCGCTCCATGCGCCCGGAGCTTTTTCGGGGGTGCCTAAAATATCAGCGGGCGCGTTCCCGAACTTTTCCTTGGGCTTCATGGTTGAGCTCTCAGCTGGGGTGCTCTCGAACGCTTCTCTGCCAAGGAGGGGAGCATGGAACACAGACCTCTGTCTGAACTCGGTCAGGTGGCCGATCTGAAGCCCTCGCAAGTTCCTGTCCTGTCGAAACGAGAACGCCTGGATCGCTGGGCCGAGCTGCTGGAGCGGGAGCCCGACCGCCTTCTGCGGACCCTCGACGAAATCGAGTGGAAACCGAAGGCGGTGCGCCACGCGATCCGCGCGGACGATTCCGCCCTGACGGTGGCCTTCAACGATCCGGTGCTGCGGACCGCGGGTCTCGTGAGCGACAGGTTCGGGGATGCGGTGGCCTTCTTTCAGATCTCCGAGCATGACGCGCATATCGTGCTGTGCTCGTGCCATGGCGGCGAGTTCATGCGGTCCGAAGAGGCGGCCAGGAGGGTGCGCGGCATCCGGTCCCCCAGCCTCTGGTCGCTCTATTTCGGCTGGCTGCGATAGACCCTAGGCTCCGGCGCGATGTCAGTCCTTGTAGGGGTCGAACTCGCCGGGGCCCGCCATCGCCACCGCGAAGGGTCGTAACGTGTGCTCGATGGCGATCGTGTCGCCATGATAGGCGAGCACGTCGTCGAGCCGGCGGTACACCATGGGGCTCTCATCCACGTCTCCGCCTCTGAGCAGCACGCCTTTCTCGCGCAGCCAGGCATCCATTTCCTCGCGGGTGAAGCGGGGAGGGCGCACCCATTCGCCTCGCTTGTTCTTCTTGCCCTTCGCCTCCATCCGCCCGAAGAGGCGACCCGCGCCATGGACCGTCGAGTAGAGGCTGTCGGCGCTCTGCGGGCTCTCCACGCCGTGCAGGATCACCGCGTTGTCGCCCATGGAGCCACCCACGAACCCGCGCTGCTCGGGGAAGGCCGGTGTCGCGCCTTTCCTGACCACCCAGTAATCGCGCCCGCCATGATTTTCGCGCCAGACGAAGTTGTGGTGATTGTGGACCGAGTCCGTGACGGCGCCGCCGATGATCTGGCGGACGCGCTCGACGACCCATTCTCGTCCGGCATAGGCATAGAGCCCTCCGAGGGCGACACCTGCGAGATAGCTGCGTCCGACATCACTGTCCTGGTGAACGAGGGCGGGTTCGACCTCCATGCCGTCCTTCGCGTCGACGAGCGCCAGATGCTTCGTCGTGATCCTGTGCCCCAACCCCCGCGAGCCGAAATGGACACCAATCCAGACGAAGCCTTCCTCATCCTCGAAAAGATCCACGTAATGGTTGCCTGAGCCCACGGTGCCCAGTTGCTGGGAGGCCATCTTCCTCAGGTCCCGCACGCCGGCTTCGTCCCATAGCGGCGAATCGAACAGCTCATGGTCCACCGTGACGGCGTTCTTCTGGCCGATCCCGAAGCTTATCGTCCTGCCGATGTCGCTCAGGATCGTGCCGGCCCGTCGGGCGATGTCCTCGTACCGGGTATCGAGACGCACGGCCATGTTGCCACAGGCGATGTCGAATCCGACACCGCTGATGGAAATATGCTCCTCATAGGCCACCACCCCGCCGATCGGATGGGCATAACCGAGATGTCCGTCGGCGCAGAGAACGCCCTTGGCGGCGCTGCCCGCCTCCATGCAGCGCTCCAGCTGCCTGATCGTCTTCTCGTCGTGCTCGCCGTAGATGCGTGTCTTCATGCGGGCTCTCGGATCCTCTCCAGTGTCAAACAGCAGAGTGGAAGACGCGTTCCGGCAGGACCGCACCGACCCGCAATTCCAGCATGCTTACGTATTAACTTGGCCGTATCGGGAAGTTGGACAGAAATTTTCTGAGGTTGAGCCACAAAGCGATCAAAGCGCACAAATTTGCCCATCATGAAGAATATAGATCTAGAAAATGTTCAAGTCTAATTCTTAAGGGTTATGAAATTTGAGCTATGACCGTGCTCTAAAGCCGTCCGGATTACATGAGGACAAGCATGGCGGCGACGGTATCCGTTCTCCGAACGGGCAATCAGAACATCGATGGCGTTCTATCAGGTTCGGCCTGGAGCGGCCTGAATCTCACATATAGCTTTCCAACGAAGGCAGCCTATTACGGCAGTGACTACGGATCGGGCGAGCCGGCGGACACCTTCGGGGCGTTGAACGAAAGCCAGACCCGGGCAGCGCGCGAAGTCTTTGCGATGATTGCCTCAGTGAGCAATCTGAGCTTCACGGAGATGTCCGAGACGTCCACGGATCACGCGACCCTGCGGCTCGCCAATTCGGACACACCGTCGTCGGCATGGTCGTACTTCCCGCACACCGCCGATGAAGGCGGCGACGTCTGGTTCGGCCGCACGGATGGATGGTTCGGAAAGCCTGTGCTGGGAGGCTACGGCTATTACGGCTTCATCCACGAGATCCTGCATGCCGTCGGGCTGAAACATGGCAACGAGGCGAATGGCTTCGGGGCCATGACGCCCGCCCGGGACGCCATGGAATTCTCGGCCATGACCTACAGGTCGTACGTCGGCGCGGCGGGGCAGCATGTGGAGAACGAGACCTGGGGCTATGCGCAGTCGCTGATGATGTACGACATCGCCGCCCTGCAGCATATGTACGGCGCCGACTACACGACCAATGCGGGGAATACGGTCTATCGCTGGAGCCCGACGACCGGCCAGGCCTTCGTCAACGGCATCGGCCAGAACGTCCCGGGCGGCAACCGTATCTTCATGACGGTCTGGGACGGTGGCGGGATCGACACTTACGACTTCTCCAACTACGCCACGAACCTCAGCGTGGACCTGCGTCCCGGCCAGTGGTCCCGTCTCTCCACCGCGCAGATCGCCGAGCTCGGGGACGGGCACGACGCGCGCGGGAACGTGGCCAACGCCCTGACCTATCGCGGCAACACCCGCTCCCTGATCGAGAATGCCATCGGAGGAACCGGTGGGGACGCGATCGTCGGCAACAACGCCGCGAACAATCTCAAGGGCGGGCCGGGCAACGACCGCCTCCAAGGGCGCGAAGGCAACGACGTGCTCTCCGGGGGGATGGACCAGGACGTCTTCGTTTTCAACACCAAGCCGAGCCGCACCGCGAATCTCGACCGTATCGTCGATTTCTCCGTACGGGACGACACGATGTCCCTCGACAACGCGGTGTTCACGACGCTGAAAGCGGGCAAGCTGCCCTCGGCGGCCTTCTGGACCGGGACCAAGGCCCACGATGCCACGGATCGCGTCGTTTACGATTCCGCAAAGGGCGCCCTTTATTATGACGCGGATGGGATCGGAAAGAGCGCATCGGTGCAGGTTGCCCAGCTCTCGAAAGGGCTGAAGTTGACGGCCGGAGACTTCAACATCGTCTAGATCCGGGGCCGGGACAGGGCTTTTGTCCCGGCGCTACCTTCCGTCAATTTGACTTCCCGACGGGTTTGGAGGACATCAGCGCCTTTGCGGGGGCAATCCCGCCCGAACTCTTTTCGGCCAAAGGCAGTCACCGATGGACGGTTCCGTCGCCCAGCAGAATCTATCCCTGCGCCGCTTCTCGGCGGCGCACCTGGCAGGTTTCGTGGAGCGCAGCCATATCCGGCTCTGCGCCATCCTGGTTCTGCTGTCGCTCGCCTGCTTCCTCCCGGGCTTCACGTCTCTCCAGCCCATGGACCGGGACGAGCCTCGCTATGCCCAGGCCTCCAAGCAGATGCTGGAGACGGGCGATTTCGTCGATGTCCGCTTCCAGGACGAGGCGCGGTACAAGAAGCCGGTGGGCATCTACTGGATGCAGAGCGCCAGCGTCGCCATCGGCAATGCATTCGGGGTCCCTGAGGCTCGCACCACGATCGCGCTGTACCGTGTGCCCTCCCTGATGGGCGCCATCGCGACCGTTCTTCTGACCTACTGGGCCGCTCTGGCCTTCTTTGGCCGGCGAGGGGCGTTCCTGACCGCCGCCCTGATGGCAACCTGCGTCATCCTCATGGTCGAGGCGCGGCTCGCCAAGACGGATGCCATGCTGGCGGCCTGCTCCGTGGCGGTCATGGGCGGCCTGGCGCGTGCCTACCTGAGCCGGGGGGCCGGGGTTCTGCCCCGGCGGGCCCTGTTGATCTTCTGGACGGGGTTTGCCCTCGGCATTCTCATCAAAGGGCCCCTGGTCCTGATGTTCGTCGGTCTCACGGCGGCCGTGCTCTCATACCGGGAGCGCTCCACCCGCTGGCTCCTCACCTTGAGGCCCTGGCTGGGCTTGGCGTTCACGCTGGCCGTGGTCCTGCCCTGGTTCGTCGCCATCGCGATCAAGAGCGGCGGCGCCTTCTATTCGCAGGCGGTCGGCCACGACATGCTCGGCAAGGTGGGCACGGCCCAGAAATACCACTGGGCCCCGCCCGGCTTCTATCTGCTGGCCTTCTTCGCCACCTTCTGGCCGGGCGCGATCCTGGCCGCAATCGCGGTGCCGTTCGCCTGGATTCACCGGCGCGAGGAGCCGGTCGCCTTCGCGTTGGCCTGGATCGTTCCCTCCTGGCTGGTCTTCGAGGCCGTCCCGACCAAGCTTCCGCATTATACCCTGCCGCTGCTTCCGGCGGTGGCCATCGTCACCGTCATGGCCATCGGCCGTCATTTCGTCGGGCCGCACCGGCCGTTGGCGAAACTCTCCACCGTTCTCATTCCCTTCATTCCCGTAGGCCTGACCATCGGCCTGTCGGCGGCGAACTGGTCCTTTGACGGCACGCTGCCCTATCGGGCGCTTCCCGCCCTGGTGGCCGCCTCCGCCATCGCGCTCTTCGCCTGGTGGGCTTTCATCAGGAACCGCATGCTGAGCTGCCTCTGGGCCGGGTTCCTCTCGTCCGTGTGCCTGGCCGTCGGCGTGTTCGGTTTCGCCCAGCAGGACCTGCGCTCCCTCAAGATCTCGGACAGGCTTGCCGAGGCGGTGCGAGCCTTCCGGTCTCCCGAGGTGAGCGTCGGCACCCTCGGCTACCGCGAGCCGAGCCTCGTTTTCCTGGTCGGCACCCATCTCGACATGCTCGACAGCGCACCCGAGGCGTCCGCTTTCCTGAAGAGCAGCGGCTGCGCGATGGTCTTCGTGGACAGGCGTTTCGAGACCGACTTCCGGGCCGCGAACGAGCGGGCCGGCCTCACGCCTTCCCTCTCGACCCGGGTCTCCGGTTTCAATATCAACAGCGGGAAGCGTGTGGATATCGCCGTCTATTCGGTCGATGCCGGCTGTCCGTGACTTCTTCTCTCAAGAGGGGGCTCGCAAGGGCCCTTGTTCGATGAACGACTTCAACCAGGCCCCGCGCCTCAGCGTCGTGGTGCCCGTCAAGAACGAGGCCTTGAACATCCGCCCCCTCGTGGAGGAGATCGAGCGCGCCTGCGCGCCGCTCGCACCCTTCGAGGTGATCTACGTGGATGACGGCTCGACGGACGGCACGGCCGATCAGGTGCTGGCCGCCCGCGCCACCCGGCCCTGGCTGCGTCTCGTGCGTCACGAGACGAGCTGCGGCCAGAGCGCCGCCGTGCGCACAGGCGTTCATGCGGCGCGGGCGCCCGTCATCGCCACCCTCGACGGTGACGGCCAGAACGATCCGGCCTTCATCCCGGCGATGATGGCCGCGCTGGACGATCCGATGGTCGGCCTCGTCGCAGGCCAGCGTCTCGGGCGCAAGGGGGCCGCCAAGCGCTGGCAGTCCCGGGTCGCGAACGGCGTGCGCGGTCGGATTCTCAAGGACGGGACGAGGGACACCGGCTGCGGCCTCAAGGTCTTCCGCCGCGATGTCTACCTGCGCCTTCCGTATTTCGATGCCCTGCATCGGTTCATGCCGGCCCTGGTCAAGCGCGAGGGCTTTTCCGTCGCCCATGCGGACGTGGTCGACCGTCCCCGTCACGCCGGTCAATCCAATTATGGCCTCTTCGACCGCCTGTGGGTCGGCATTCTCGATCTTGCGGGCGTGTGGTGGCTGATCCGCCGCCGCCGCCGTGTGCCCGTTTCTCAGGAAGTCCTCTGATGCTGATGCGCCTGTCCCACGATATCGGGCTGTACTTCTACGACATCGTCGTTGCCCGTTTCGACCTGTGGGCCGCGTTCGGCGTGCTGGCCCAGTTCGTCTTCGGCGCTCGCTTCATCGTGCAGTGGATCGCCAGCGAGAAGGCGGAGAAGAGCGTCATCCCGATGGGGTTCTGGTTCCTGTCCATCGCGGGCGGAATGATGACGCTCATCTATGGCTTCGCCCGGCGGGACATCGTCATCATCTCCGGCCAGGCCCTCTCGGTCTTCATCTATGTGCGCAACCTGATGCTGATCGCGAAGGAAAAGCGGCGGAAGGCCGAAACGGAACTTCCGACCTAAAGCATCGGGCCCAAAAGTGGACCTGCACTTTTGGGCCCGATGCTTTCTTGGATTTAAGAGCATCGTTGGGAGCGGAAAACCGAATCCGCCTTTCCGCACGATGCTCTAATCGGCTTCCCGCAGACGGGCGAAACCCGCATCGAGATCGCGCTTGAGGTCGTCCAGATCCTCGAAGCCGATGTGGAACCGCAGGGCGTGGCCGCCCGGTTCCCACTTCGTCGCCGTGCGATAGGTCGCACAATTGAACGGGATGACGAGGCTCTCGAACCCGCCCCAGGAATAGCCCATTCCGAACAGCGCCAGCCCGTCGAGCATGGCCGCGAGGGCCTTGTCGGAGCAGGGCTTCAGGATGACGGAAAACAGGCCGGACGATCCCTTGAAGTCCCGCTTCCAGATATCGTGCCCCTTGTAGGACTCGAGGGCCGGGTGGAGCACCCGCTCGACCTCGGGGCGCGCGGCGAGCCAGCGGGCCATCTCCAGGGCCTGCTTCTCGTGCTCGCGCAGGCGCAGGGCCATGGTGCGAAGTCCGCGGAGCCCCAGAAAGACGTCCTCCGGACCGGGGCACATGGCGAAGGTCTCGTAGGCCGTGCGCAGATCCTTGAAGCAGCGCTCGTTCGCCGAAACCAAGCCGAGCAGAAGATCCGACCCGCCGCTGAGGTACTTGGTGCCCGCCTCGATGGCGATGTCGACGCCCCGTTCATGAGGTGGGAAGAGCAGGGGGGTCGCCCAGGTGTTGTCCATGAGGACCACGGCCCCGTGGCGGTGCGCCACCTCCGCGATGGCCGGAATGTCCTGCATCTCGAGGGATTGCGAACCGGGCGCTTCCGTTAAGACAGCGGCTGTGTTCGGCCGCATGAAGGACTCGATGCCGGCTCCGATCGACGGATCGTAATAGGTTGTTTCCACACCAAATTTCTTGAGCATTCCGTTGCAGAACTGCCGTGTGGGAAGATACACCGAATCCGTGACCAGCAGGTGGTCTCCGGCCTTGAGGCAGGACATGAGAGCCACCGTGACGGCAGCAAGCCCGGAGGGAGCCAGCACCGTTCCGGCCGCGCCCGCGAGTTCCGTCCAGGCCTTTTCGAGGGCTTCCGTGGTCGGCGTTCCCTTGGTCCCGTAGGAGTAGCGCCCCCGGCGATGCAAAAGATCGTCGGTCGTCGGATAAAGCACCGTGGAGCCGCGATAGATCGGCGTATTCACGAATCCGTGCTGCTCGAAGGGGTCCCGGCCCGCATGAACGAGGAGGGTGCGCTCGGCGAGGTTGGCAGGCTTGGAAGGAAGTTTGGACATCGGCTCAAGGACTTGCTGAAGGGGACCCGATCTGAAGCCGAGGCGCGTCCGGCGTCAACCCTTCCGCGAAAAAGCATTCCATCAAGACTTGACCGGTGATCAATCATGGAATGTGATGGATCCGATGCCGCCATCGACCGATGCGGCGCGGAACGGTCTGACCGTGGCTCGGCTGGGGGAACAAGAACAGACGAGCCGAATGGAACTATTGGGAGAATAAACCAACATGAAAAAGGCTCTCGTATCGATTGCCTTCGGCCTGACGGCAAGCCTGCTCGCAACGGGCGCTTCGGCTCAGGCGACCCTGAACAGCGTCAAGCAGAAGGGCTTTCTGACCTGCGGGTCCAACACCGGCCTGGCCGGCTTCGGCCTGCCGGACGCCCAGGGCAACTGGACGGGCCTCGACGTCGATCTCTGCCGCGCCATTGCTGCGGCGATCTTCGACGATCCGACCAAGGTGCGCTATATCCCGCTCGCCGCCAAGGACCGCTTCACGGCGCTCCAGTCGGGCGAAGTGGACGTTCTGTCCCGCAACTCGACCATGACCATGTCGCGCGACACGCAGCTCGGTCTCGACTTCCCGGCGATCAACTACTTCGACGGCCAGGGCTTCATGGTCCGCAAGAAGCTCGGCGTCTCCTCCGCGAAGGAGCTGAACGGCGCCTCGATCTGCACCCAGCAGGGCACCACCACCGAGCTCAACCTCGCCGACTACTTCCGCGCCAACAACATGAAGTACGAAGTCGTGGCCTTCGCGACCTCGGACGAGACCTTCAAGGCCTATGACGCGGGACGTTGCGACGCGTTCACGACGGACGCTTCCGGTCTGTACTCCGAGCGTCTGCGCGCGTCGGCTCCGGACGATCACGTCGTTCTTCCGGAGATCATCTCGAAGGAGCCGCTCGGCCCGGCCGTCCGCCACGGCGACAGCCAGTGGGGCGACATCGTCCGCTGGACGCACATGGCCATGCTCAACGCCGAGGAACTCGGCGTGACGAAGGCCAATGTCGACCAGATGAAGACCTCCGACAACCCGGAGATCAAGCGCCTGCTCGGCACCGAGGGCAAGTTCGGCGAGGCCATCGGCCTGACCAACGACTGGGCCGTGCGCATCATCAAGCACGTGGGCAACTACGGCGAGGTCTTCGAGAAGAACGTCGGCGAAGGCTCCAAGCTGAAGATCAAGCGCGGCCAGAACGCGCTCTGGACCAAGGGCGGCCTGCAATACGGCATCCCGGTTCGCTAATCGGACTATCCAAGATCGGAGCGCCCGGACATCCGGGCGCTTCTTTATAAGAATAACTGCCACTCGTTCATGGCAGCGACAATTGCATGAACATGGGGAGGACGGCCTCACAAAGCCAGCCGTCAGAGGATTAAGTTCAGTGCAGACCGTTGTCAGCCAGACATCGCCACCCAAGAAATCGTTTCTCTACGATCCGAAGGTTCGTGGGATTTTTTATCAGGTCCTGCTGATCGCAATCGTCGGCTACCTGTTCTACATGGCGGCCACCAACGCGGCCGAAAACCTGCAGCGGGCCAAGATCGCTTCGGGCTTCGGATTCCTCAACAACACCGCCGGATTCGACATCAGCCAGGCGTTGATCCCGTTCAGCGCGGCGGGCTCCACCTATGGCGACGCCTTCGTCGTCGGCCTGCTCAACACGCTGATCGTCTCCGCCATCGGCATCTTCTTCACCACGATCCTCGGCTTCATCATCGGCATTGCGCGCCTGTCCAAGAACTGGATGGTGGCGAAGGTCGCCATGATCTATGTCGAGACGCTCCGCAACATCCCGCTCCTGGTTCAGCTGCTGTTCTGGTACATCGCGGTCCTGGGGCCGCTGCCGCAGCCGCGCAACTCCCTCGAGATGGGCGCCGGCTTCTTCCTGAACTCGCGCGGCCTCTTCATGGCCCGTCCGATCTTTGCCCCCGATGCGTGGATGCTTCCGGCGGTGCTGCTGATCGGCCTCGTGGGCGCTTTCCTTTACCGGCGCTGGGCAAAAACGCAGCAGGAGCGCACCGGCCGGCAATCTCCCGTCGGCCTCGTCACCCTCGGGCTGGTGCTCGGCCTCCCGATTCTGACCTGGATCGTCCTCGCCCTCGTCGGCGCCAATCCGATCAGCTTCGAGGTTCCCCGGAAGGGCACCTTCAACCTGACCGGCGGCATGCAGATCCTGCCGGAATTCGTGGCGCTGCTGCTCGGTCTCACCACCTATACCGCCGCCTTCATCGCCGAAGTGGTGCGCGCCGGCATCCTGGCCGTCTCGAAGGGACAGACCGAGGCGGCGGGCTCGCTCGGCCTCAAGCCCGGGCAGACCCTGCGGCTGGTGGTGATCCCCCAGGCCATGCGCGTGATCATCCCTCCGCTGACGAGCCAGTATCTGAATCTGACGAAGAACTCGTCCCTGGCCGTCGCCATCGGCTATCCCGATCTCGTGCAGGTGTTCATGGGCACCGTGCTCAACCAGACGGGTCAGGCCATCGAGGTGGTCGTCATCACCATGGGCGTGTACCTCACGATCAGCCTCGTGACCTCCGCCCTGATGAACATCTACAACCGCCGTGTGGCGATCGTCGAACGATAGGATTTCCGATGAGCACCGCCGTCGATATGCCTCGTTTCGTCCGCGCCCAGCAGGTGGAGGCGCTGCCTCCGCCGAACCTAGCGCGCGGCCCCGTCGCCTGGGTCAGGGAAAACCTGTTCTCGGGCCCGTTCAATACCCTGCTGACGCTGGTGGTGTTCTACCTGCTCTACATCAGCGTTCCGCCCCTCGCGAAGTTTCTCGTCATCGACGCGGTGTGGAGCGGCTCCGACCGGGCCGCCTGCCGCGCCGACATGGGCGGCAGCGAAACCGGGGCCTGCTGGGCCTTCATCTGGGAGAAGCTCAATTACTTCACCTATGGCTCCTACACGGTTTCGGAGCGGTGGCGGGTCGATATCTTCTTCGCTCTCCTGGCCGTCGGCGTGGGCTGGCTGCTGTGGCTGAAGGCGCCCCGCCGCGATCTGGGAGCCGTCTACTTCTTCTGGCTCTTCCCGGTAGCCTCCTACATCCTCCTGACCGGCGGAAACGCCGATTTCAGCGGCGGCTTCTGGCTCGGATTCCTGATCTTCGGCGCTCTGCTGATCGCGGTTTTCGCCCTCATGGCCGCCATCCTGAAGACGTCACTGCGCCCGGCTCTGATCGTCGGGGGCGGCATCGTCGGCTTCATCGGCATCACGCTCGCGCTGATGGATATGGATTTCGGATTGCAGCATGTGCCGACCTCGCTTTGGGGCGGCGTTCTCGTCACGCTGCTGGTGGCGACGGTCGGCATCGTGTTCTCGCTGCCGTTCGGCATCCTGCTGGCGCTCGGGCGCCGGTCGAAGCTGCCGATCGTGCGGATGGCCTCCGTGATCTTCATCGAGTTCGTGCGCGGCGTGCCGCTCATCACCGTGCTCATCATGGCCAACACGATGCTGCCGCTCTTCCTGCCGGGCGACATCACCGTCGACCGATTGCTGCGGCCGCTCATCGGCACGGCGCTCTTCTCCTCGGCCTATATGGCGGAGGTGGTGCGCGGCGGCCTCCAGGCCATGCCGAAGGGCCAGTACGAGGGTGCGATGTCGCTGGGCCTCAACTACCCGCAGATGATGATCCTCATCATCCTGCCGCAGGCCCTGCGGATCGTGATTCCCGGGATCGTGAACACCTTTATCGGCCTGTTCAAGGATACGTCCCTCGTGGCAATCGTCGGCATCTTCGACGTGGTCAAGACGATCGAGGCCTCGCGGATCGATCCCAACTGGGCCGCGCCCACCATCGGCCTGACCGGCTATGCCTTCGCGGCACTCTTCTACTTCATCTTCTGCTTCGGCATGTCGCGTTACTCGCTCGGAGTCGAGCGGCGCCTTGCAGCAGGCCAGAAACGGTAAATATCCATGGCAACAATGACATCCCAGACAATTCAGGCCGCCGCCGTCGATCCCAAGGCCGAGTCCGCCGTGCAGATGATCGACGTGCACAAGTGGTACGGCGAGTTCCACGTGTTGCGCGACATCAATCTCAACGTGCGCCGGGGCGAGCGTATCGTCATCTGCGGTCCGTCCGGTTCCGGCAAGTCCACGATGATCCGGTGCATCAACCGCCTCGAGGAACACCAGAAGGGGCGCATCATCGTCGACGGCATCGAGTTGACGAACGACCTCAAGCGCATCGACGAGGTGCGCCGCGACGTCGGCATGGTGTTCCAGCACTTCAACCTCTTCCCGCATCTCACGATTCTCGAGAACTGCACGCTCGCGCCGATCTGGGTGAAGAAGATGCCCAAGAAGGAAGCGGAAGAGGTCGCCATGCACTACCTGAAGCGGGTGAAGATCCCCGAGCAGGCGAACAAGTATCCGGGCCAGTTGTCCGGCGGTCAGCAGCAGCGCGTGGCGATCGCCCGTTCCCTCTGCATGAGCCCGAAGATCATGCTGTTCGACGAGCCCACCTCCGCGCTCGACCCTGAAATGGTCAAGGAGGTGCTCGACACCATGGTGGGCCTCGCCGAAGAGGGCATGACCATGCTCTGCGTCACCCACGAGATGGGCTTCGCCCGCCAGGTTGCAGACCGCGTGATCTTCATGGATTATGGGCAGATCGTGGAGATGAACACGCCGGACGAGTTCTTCAAGAACCCGCAGCACGAGCGCACCAAGCTCTTCCTGTCCCAGATCCTGCATTGACAGGACGTCAACGCGAAAAAGGCCCCGGATCTTTCCGGGGCCTTTTTGTTTGAGCCTGTTTTCGGATGGGAAGAGCCGGGGGTTAGACCTTCTTCGCAGGTCCTGTCCCCAGCGGCAGATCCTCTCGCGCGCCCCATTCCGCCCAGGCGCCGTCATAGATCGCCTTCATCGGGTGGCCCGCGACTTCGAGAGCGACGCCCAGAAGGGCGGCCGATACACCGGAGCCGCAGGTGGTGATCACCGGCTTTTCGGGGTCGATGCCCGCTTCCGTCAACGCCTGCTGGAGCCTCGCTTTGTCCTTCAATTTGCCGTCCTCGACGATCTCGCTGAAGGGCAGGCTGAGGCTGCCGGGGATATGGCCTGAGCGGAGCCCGGGACGCGGTTCGGGCGCTTCGCCGCGGAAGCGTTCCGCCGGGCGCGCATCCACCACCTGAGCGCCTCGCGTGCGAAGAGCCTCCTGAACGGCGGAGATGTCCGCCACGGCGGCGGCGTTGAAGGATGGCTTGAAGATCCTGGGCTCGCGCTTTCGCTCGGGTCCGGTCTCAATGGGGCGACCTTCCGCCTTCCAGGCCGGAAAGCCGCCTTCGAGGATCGAGACGTTGCGCGCGCCGAAAACCTGGAACGTCCAGCGGACCCGTGGAGCCGAGAACAGGCCGGCGCCGTCATACACGACGATGACCGTGTTCTCGTCGATGCCCATCGCGCCGACCGTTCTCGCGAAATCCTCCGGCGAGGGCAGCATGTGGGGCAGGGGCGATGCGGTGTCCTTCACCGTATCGATGTCGAAGCGCAGCGCGCCCGGAATGTGGCCTGCCAAGAACTCGGCCTGCGGGTTGCGGTTCTGCGTGGGCAGGTACCAGGAGCCGTCCAGGATCACGATACCCGGATCGTCCAGATGCTCCTGCAACCGTGCGGGCGAAACGAAGAGCTGGGACATGCGCCTTCTCCTGATGGTCGCTTTTGTAAAGTTAGGCCGTCAGTCGGTAAGGGACAGGCGGACCCGGCGGTTCTGCTTGCCCTTCTTTTCAATGTCGGTGATGGCCGCCCGGCCGATTTCGCCCGTGCGGCGCACATGGGTGCCGCCGCAGGGCTGCAGGTCGATTCCCTCGATCTCCACCAGGCGCACCCGGCCGGAGCCGCGCGGCGGCTTCACCGACATGGTCTTGACGAGGCCCGGATTGGCGTCGAGTTCCTCGTCCGTGATCCAGCGGTCGGTGACGGGGGCGTCCCGCGCGATCAATTCGTTCAGCTTGGCCGTGAGATCGGCCTTGTCGAGTCCCGCATCGGGAATGTCGAAGTCGAGCCGCCCGTCGCCGTCGCCGATGGCGCCGCCGGTGACCGGGTAGGGCAGGACGACGCTGAGCAGATGGAGCGCCGTGTGGACGCGCATGCGCTTGAACCGGCGCTCCCAGTCGAGTTGCGCTTCGACCTCTTCGCCCCGGGTGAAGCGCTGCGCCGCGTCCGGGCCGACGAGGTGGAGAATCTGAAGGCGGTCGGGGCCGTAAACCGTGTTCGTGACCTCGACCGGCTCCCCGTCCGGGCGCAGGAGCACGCCGACGTCGCCCGGCTGACCGCCGCCTTGAGCGTAGAACACCGTCCGGTCGAGAACGATTCCGCCCTCCGGCGTCACATCGAGAACCGTTGCCGTGCAGGAGCGGGCATAGGCATCTTCGCGAAACAGATAGGCGGTGGCTGTCATGGTGATTCCGAAAAGACGAGGGGGCAGGAGAATTCCTGCTCGAGGAACCTGATGCTGACGGCAATCCGGGCGGCGGGTCAAGCGGCCCTGTCGGAACCGCCGGGCCGAATCCCGCGGGAATGAACGGGCGTGCCTCGGTTCGGATCCGATGAGCTTCGCAGCCGCGTGTCATTCCCGGCCCGTAGCGGTGCCCTCCGGCGTTGCGCGTTGATCCGCGGGACCTGGCGCGGCCTCGCGCGTTACACCCATTCGTGACGGAAGCGGAACAACAACCATGAACCACGAGCAACCGAAGGTCTCCACATATCGCTCCTGCGAGCAGGGAGGGACCTCGGCCGAGGAACTGGCCTACCGGCTCCGCCAGCAGGACGTGCTGGTGAGGTTCGGACGCACCGCACTCGAAATCCGGGATTTCCCGATCCTGCTCCAGGAGGCGACCCGGCTCTGCGCCGAGGGACTGCAAACCCGGTTCTCCAAGGCCATGGAATACCTGTCTGACGAGAACCGGTTCATCGTCCGGGCCGCGGTCGGGTTCGGGCCAGCCGTGCTCGGTTCGAGGACCGGTGCGGACCTGGACAGCCCGACCGGCTATGCCTTCCAGACGGGCGAATCCGTCATCTCCAATCATCTGGATGGCGAGGATCGCTTCCGCACGCCGCGGATCCTGGTGGATTACGGCATCCGGCGGGCCATCAACGTCCCCATTTCGACTGCGTCGCAGCGCTACGGCGTCCTGGAGGCCGACAGCCCGATCGGGAGCCAGTTCACCGAGGCCGATATCGCCTTCCTGCAGGGCTTCGCCAACATCATCGGGGGCGCCCTGGAGCGGGGACGGGGCGAGGCGGCGATCCGCGCGACGGAGGAGCGGTATCGTCTCGCGGCGAGGGCCACCAACGATGTGATCTGGGACTGGGATCTCGTCGCCGACCGGATTCGCTGGAACGAGGCCCTCACGACCCTGTTCGGCCACACCGAGGTCGAGACGGAAGGCTCCTGGTGGAAGGACCACATCCATCCGGACGATCGCGACAGCGTGGTGTCGAGCACCGAGGCCCTTGTCGCGTCCGAGCGGGAGAACTGGACTGCCGAGTACCGCTTCCTCAAGGCCGATGGGTCCGAAGCCTTCGTGTTCGACCGCGGCTTCGTGATCCGCGACGAGCAGGGGCGCGCGATCCGCATGATCGGCTCCATGTTCGACCTCACCGGGCGCAGGCGCGCCGAGGAGGCCCTGCGCCGCAGCGAGGAGCGTCTGCGGGGTGCCTTCGCCATCAGGACCGTCGGCGTGCTGTTCTGGGGCGAAGGCTTCGGGCTGACGGAGGTGAATGATGCCTTCCTGGGCATGACCGGCTTCAGTCGGGCGGAAGCCATCGGCAAGACGTGGCAGGAACTCACGCCCGAGGAGTTCCACCCCGAGTCCTGGCGTGCGGTCGAGCAGGTGACCACGCTGGGAGAGGCCTCCCCCTACGAGAAGCAATACTTCCGCAAGGACGGCTCCCGCTGGTGGGGATTGTTCGCGCCCCGGAAGGTCGGGAACGAGGTGGTCGAATTCGTCCTCGACGTCACCGACCGCAAGGAGGCCGAGGAACGGCGCAACGCGAGCGAGGCGCGATTGGCCGCGATCTTCGCGCAGGCCTCGGTGGGTCTGTCCGAGGTCGATCCGGGCGGGCGCTTTCTCCAGGTGAACGACGAGCTCTGCCGCATCCTGGGACGCCCCCGCGAGGACGTCCTGGGCCGCAGCGTCACGGACGTCACCCACCCGGACGACATCCTGCCGAGCCTGACGGCTGTGGCGCGGGCGTTGGAGACGGGCGAACCCGCCTCGCTCGACAAGCGCTATCTGCGCCAGGACGGCTCCGTGGTGTGGGCCAACAGCAGCATCACTCGCCTGAGTGGCACCAATGGCGGCTCCAGCAATCTGCTGACCGTGACGATCGATCTCACATCGCGGCGGCAGGCGGAAGAGGCGCTGCGCGAAAGCGAGGCGCGCTTCCAGGCCATCACCAACTCCATCGATCAGATGGTCTGGTCGACGCGCCCGGACGGGTACCACGATTTCTTCAACCAGCGCTGGTACGACTATACGGGCGTGCCGGAAGGCTCAACGGACGGCGAAGGCTGGAACGGGATCTTCCATCCTGACGATCGGGAGCGGGCCTGGTCCCTATGGCTCCATTGCCTGGCGACGGGAGAGCCGTATCACATCGAGTACCGGCTGCGGCATTGGTCGGGTCATTATCGCTGGGTGCTGGGCCGCGCCCAACCCGTGCGCAACGAGCAGGGGCGGATCATCCGCTGGTTCGGCACCTGCACCGACATTCAGGAGATCGTCGAGGCCCGTGAGGTGCTGGCCCGCTCGCGCGAGGAACTGGAACGGGAGATCGCCGCGCGCACGGCCGAGCGCGACCGGATCTGGCAGAACTCGTCCGAGCTCATGGGCGTGTTCGGCTTCGACGGCCGGTGGCGGGCGATCAACCCCTCGTGGACCCGGGTGCTGGGCTACGACGAGCAGACGCTGCTCAGCATGTCCATCGTCGAACTCACCCACCCGGATGATCGTGCACGCCTGGCCGACACCATTGAGAGGCTGGCCAACGGCGAGCGCCTCGCGGAGTTCGAGGATCGCCTGCGCCATGCCGACGGGACCTATCGGACCATCTCGTGGACCGGCGTTCCCGGCGACGGCGAGTTCTACGGCATCGGCCGCGACGTGACCGAATACCGCCGCGCCGAGGAAGCCCTGCGGCAGGCGCAGAAAATGGAAGCCGTGGGTCAGCTCACCGGCGGTGTGGCGCACGACTTCAACAACCTGCTCACCATCGTGCGCTCCTCCATCGACTTTCTGCGCAGGCCGAACCTGCCCGAGGAGCGGAGGGTCCGGTACATCGACGCGATCTCGGATACGGTCGACCGCGCCTCGAAGCTGACGGGCCAGCTGCTCGCCTTCGCCCGCAGGCAGGCCCTCAAGCCCGAGGTGTTCGACGTTCCCGAGCGGATCCGCGCGGTGACGGAGATGCTGCGCACCATCGTGGGCGCCCGCATCCGGATCGTGACCGAGATCACCTGCGAGCGTTGCTTCGTCGAGACCGACGTCACCCAGTTCGAAACGGCCCTCGTCAACATGGTGGTCAATGCCCGTGACGCCATGGACGGAGAGGGCACTCTCAAGGTTCGTGTGGGAGCGCTGTCGAAGATGCCCCCCATCCGGGGGCATGCGGGAGGACCCGGCAAGTTCGTGGCGGTGTCGATCAGCGACACCGGATCGGGCATCCCGGCCGACAGGATCGGCCAGATCTTCGAGCCCTTCTTCACCACCAAGGAGGTCGGCAGGGGCACCGGCCTGGGCCTGAGCCAGGTCTATGGCTTCGCCAAGCAGTCCGGCGGCGACGTGGCCGTCGAGAGCAGGGTCGGCGAGGGCACGACGTTCACGCTCTACCTGCCGCGCACGGAGCGCGGCCTCGCGTCGGACGCTCCAGACGGCGGGCGGGAAACGGCTTCCGGGGAGGAGGGGCGCGGGTGTCGGGTGCTGGTGGTCGAGGACAATCTCGAGGTCGGCCGGTTCTCGACCCAGCTTCTCCGGGATCTCGGCTACGAGACCACCTGGGCCGCGAACGCGGGTGAGGCTCTCACGCTGCTCAAGGAGGACCAGGGGCGCTTCGACGTGGTCTTTTCGGACGTGGTGATGCCCGGCATGAGCGGGATCGACCTGGGACGGGAGATCCGCCAGAGCTTTCCTGCCCTGCCCGTGGTGCTGACCTCCGGTTACAGCAATGTCCTGGCCGAGGAGGGACGGCACGGCTTCGAGCTGTTGCAGAAGCCTTATGCGGTGGACGAGGTCTCGCGGGTGCTCCGCCGCGTCATGCGCGGGCGCGATGCGGATCAAACCCGTGCGGCCGGAGGCAGCACGCCGCCGGAGCCTGCCTGATTCCACGCGCTCCAGCGGGCGTGATCGCTCCGGTGCTTCGAAGGTTCGAAGGACCTGTTCACGCCGCCGTATGAATACAGGGCATTCCCGCTTGGACGAGGCCCGTTTCGATGGCTGTTCAATGATCGAGGAGAGGGATCGAAAAAAGGGAAGATTGGCTCCGGCGGTAGGATTCGAACCTACGACCAACGGATTAACAGTCCGCTGCGCTACCGCTGCGCCACGCCGGAATAAGCCATACCTTCAGAGGCTGTGCCTCTCTTCGCCAGGGCTGCCGGAGCAGGTCCCGTCGGCGACGGTGCGTGGCATATAACACGGGTTTTGCGCGTTGCAAGCCCCTTTCGTTGGCGATCTCGCAAAACGGGCTGTTGCTCTTTGGAGGAGCCCTTGCTATGAGGCTCCCGCCGCGTTCGCGGTACGCCCGGATGGCCTCGTGGCGGAGTGGTTACGCAGAGGACTGCAAATCCTTGCACCCCGGTTCGATTCCGGGCGAGGCCTCCAAATCGAATGTCTGAGGCAATCTTCATGGTCGATTTCTCGCAAGCGCGCCGGATGATGGTTGACAGCCAGCTGCGCACTTTCGATGTGAACGACATTCCGCTGCTCGATGTCATGGGCAGCGTTCCGCGTGAGAAGTTCGTTCTCCCGGGTCGTGAGGAGCTTGCCTATATCGACCAGGATATCCTGGTCGGCGACGGCGCCAGCCGCCGCTACATGCTCTCCCCGATGAATCTTGGCCGCATGATCCAGGCTCTCGGCGTCGATGCCGGCGAGAAGGCGCTGGATGTGGCCTCCGGCCGTGGCTATGCCGCTGCCGTGCTGGCCGAGCTCGGTGCCCAGGTCACCGCTCTGGAATCGGACGAGGCTCTCGCGGCCGAGGCCGAGAAGAGCCTGGCGGCCGCCGGTGCTGGACAGGTCCAGGTCGTGACGGGCCCCCTCGACAAGGGGTGGGCCACGAACGCTCCTTATGACGTTATCCTCATCAATGGCGGCGTCGATCTGCGTCCGGATGCGCTTCTGCAGCAATTGGCCGAGGGCGGCCGCCTGGTTTGCGTGAAGGGCCGGGGACGCGCGGCGCGGGCGACGCTCTATGTGCGCTCGGGCGATGCCTTCGGCGAGCGGGTCCTGTTCGATGCGGCTGCCCCCGTGCTGGCGCCCTTCGTGCAAGAGCCCGGATTCACGTTCTAAGTCCCTCCTTAATAGATCCTTTCTCATCCGCCAGAGGTGTCGCTTTTTTGCGCCACCCCTCCGCTAAAATGCCGTGACGGCAAGCGCCTTGTTGCCGACTCGTCCATGATGGTTATTGTTGCGCTTTGAATGATGTTGATCTTGTGAATCGGTTGCGGTCACGAGTTTTTGGTGTTTGGGGTCGTTAAGGCAGGTGAGCGTGAAACAATACAGCCATCAGTATCGCATCCTCCTTGGGGCTATGACCTCCGTCTTCGTTCTCGCGGGGGTCGGGGGTGCTTCGGCCGAGACGCTGGAGAGCGCCCTGGCCAAGGCCTATGGCAACAATCCCAGCCTGAACGCCCAGCGCGCCGGTGTTCGCGCGACCGACGAAAACGTGGCGCAGGCCAAGTCCGGCTACCGCCCGACGATTACGGGCACTGCCGATATCGGTCGCGCCTATTCTGAGGGGACCGGGTATTCCACGCCCCGCGGCTTCGGTGTGGAGATCAATCAGACGATCTTCGATGGCTTCCGGACGGACAATTCGGTGCGCCGCGCCGAGTCCGGCGTCTTCGCGGCCCGCGAGGATCTCAACACCACCGAGCAGGACATCCTGGTCAATGCGGCCACCGCCTACATGAACGTGCTGCGGGACACGGCCATTCTCGATCTGCAGCGCAACAACGTCGAGGTGATCGACGAGCAGCTGCGCCAGACCCGCGACCGCTTCAATGTCGGTGAAGTGACGCGCACGGACGTGGCCCAGGCCGAATCCCGTTTGGCGGCGGCCCGCTCCCAGGCGAGCCAGGCCGAGGCCAGCCTCCGGGCGAGCATCGCGCAATACCGGCAATTCGTTGGCGTGGAGCCCAGGCAACTGGCCCCCGGCCGGCCCCTCGACCGGCTGACCCCCGGTTCGGTGGATGCGGCTCTCAAGATCGCCTTCGGCGAGCACCCGGCCATCAAGGCCGCTCTGCATCAGTTGGACGCGGCCGAATTGCAGGTGAGAATCGCGCAGGGGGCATTGGCTCCGCAAGTTGGTGTGCGAGGCTCCGTCGCGCAGCGGTGGGACAGCAGCCCACTGAACCAGGGCGGAGCCCTCCAGGCTTCTGCCGTCGCAACCCTCACCGTGCCGATCTACGAGGGCGGCCAAGCTTATTCCGCCACCCGTCAGGCCAAGGAGCAGGCTGGCCAGGCCCGGCTCCAGGCCGACTGGGTTCGCGACCAGGTGCGCGCCGCCGTGGTCACGAACTGGGGCGCGCTCGAGGCCGCCCGGGCGCAGATCCAGGCCGCTCAGGCGCAGATCGATGCGGCCGAGACCGCGCTCAGCGGCGTGCGCGAGGAGGCGCGCGTCGGTCAGCGCACCACCCTCGACGTCCTGAACGCCCAGCAGGAGCTTCTCACCGCCCGCGTGAACCTGATCCAGGCGCAGCGCGACCGCGTGGTTGCGTCCTACCAGCTGGTCAGCGCCATGGGACGCCTCACCTCCCGCGCCCTGGGCCTTGCGGTGAATCACTACAGCCCGAAGATTCATTACGATCAGGTCAAAGATCTGTGGATCGGCACAACGACGCCGGACGGTCGTTAATAAGATCCGGGGCCAGAACAAATCAGTTCTGGCCCCACTTGTTTTCTCTGGGTTTGCGTAAAATACTAAGACTAATCATAAGAATCAGATTCCAATAACGCGATTATATTGGGTGGGGCTATGGGTTCGACGAACCTGAAGGTCAATGAACCATCGATGGAAGATATTTTGGCTTCCATCCGTCGTATCATCTCAGAGGAGCCCGAGGCCGGTTTCCACGAGCCTGAGCCGTCGCCGCTCAGGACCGTCCTCGACATCGCCGAACGCCACATCTCGTCCAGCTTCTATCCCGAGGCCTCGGCGGTGACTCCCGACGAGCCCAGGGCTGCTCTGGAGGATCGCTTCCAGGAGGACAGCCTGGCCGTCGACCTGCGGGAGAACCACGACACGTCTCAGCCGGTCCGCTCCCCTGCGCCCGCAAAGCCGCAGCCCGTCCAAGCCTTCGCGCAGCCCTGCGAGCGGAACCCGGGGGAGGCTCTGATGTCCCGGGTGACGGAAGCCTCCGTCTCCGAGTCCTTCGACCGCCTGAGCGCGGTGAGCGCCGCGAGCCGGTCGCAGACCGTGGACGAGCTGATGAGGGAGATGCTGCGCCCCATGCTCAAGGCATGGCTCGACGACCACCTGCCCGCCCTCGTGGAGCGCCTCGTCCAGGCCGAAATCACGCGCGTGACCCGAGGCTGAGTCCGAAAGTTCGGCCGCAGTGACCCAGTTCCAGGATGGTGTCATCTTCAGGCTAGGTGCAGCGCCTTTGTCATCCCCGGCGGCTGCTTGAGCAGCCGGGAAGGGGATCCATTCTTCAGCGTCCAGTGTCCGTGGGATTCCCTTCCCCTCCGCCACGATCCGGCCGGGAATGACAGTCTGCGAGAGTGACAGGCCGGGAACAGCATGCCTCTGCCAAGCTCAAGGGAGCCAAATAGAATCACCATCGTTTCGGCGCATCGGTTGACTTCCCTCGATCCGTCCGGTTTGTAGCCGTCTTGCTTGCGCGTTTGGCGCGCCAACTGGCCGGTATCGCATCATGATGGACAAGACGTTCGACCCCGCTTCCGTCGAAGCACGCATCGCCACCCGCTGGGATGAGGCTGAGGCCTTCAAGGCCGGGCGGCCGGACCGCAAGGGCGCGGACCCGTACACCATCGTCATCCCGCCGCCGAACGTGACCGGCTCGCTCCACATGGGGCACGCCCTGAACAACACGATCCAGGACATCCTCTGCCGTTTCGAGCGGATGCGCGGACGCGACGTGCTCTGGCAGCCGGGAACCGACCATGCGGGCATCGCCACCCAGATGGTGGTCGAGCGCAGGCTCATGGAAAAGCAGATTCACCGGCGCGAGCTCGGCCGCGACGAGTTCGTCAAGCGCGTGTGGGAGTGGAAGGAGGAGTCCGGCGGCACCATCGTGCGCCAGCTCAAGCGTCTGGGCGCCTCCTGCGACTGGTCGCGCGAGCGTTTCACCATGGACGAGGGCCTGTCGAAGGCCGTCCTGAAGGTGTTCGTGGATCTCTACAACCAGGGCCTCATCTACAAGGACAAGCGCCTCGTGAACTGGGACCCCAAGTTCCAGACCGCGATCTCGGACCTCGAGGTGATGCAGGTCGAGGTGAAGGGCCATCTCTGGCACATCCGCTATGCGGTCGAGGGCGAGGCCGGTCGCTCCATCACCGTCGCCACCACGCGTCCCGAAACGATGCTGGGCGACGTGGCGGTCGCCGTCCATCCGGACGACGAGCGCTACAAGGATCTCATCGGTAAGTTCGCCGTCCTGCCGCTCGTGGGCCGGCGCATCCCGATCGTGGCCGACGAGTACTCGGACCCGGAGAAGGGCACCGGCGCGGTGAAGATCACGCCCGCGCACGACTTCAACGATTTCGAGGTCGGCAAGCGCCACAAGCTGCCCCTGATCAACATCTTCGGCACGGAGGCGCAACTGGCGCTGTCCGGCAACGAGGCCTTCCTCGAAGGGCTTCAGCAGACGGACGACCTGAAGGCGGTGCTCGCTCTCGACGGTCTCGACCGCTTCGAGGCGCGCAAGCGCATCGTCGCGATGCTGGAGGAGCGCGAGGTTCTCGTCCAGATCGAGCCGAACACGCACGTGGTGCCCCACGGCGACCGCTCGAACGCGGTGATCGAGCCCTATCTCACGGACCAATGGTACGTGAACGTGAAGCCGCTGGCGGACCGCGCGCTCGATGCGGTGCGCAAGGGCAAGACCAAGTTCGTGCCGGAAAACTGGGAGAAGACCTATTTCCAGTGGCTCGAGAACATCGAACCGTGGTGCATCTCGCGCCAGCTCTGGTGGGGCCATCAGATCCCGGCTTGGTACGACGATCAGGGCAATGTGTTCGTGGCGCATTCCGAGGAGGACGCGAAGGCTCAGGCGCGCGTTAAGCACGGCGGGGATGTGGCCCTGAAGCGCGACGAGGACGTGCTCGACACCTGGTTCTCCTCGGCGCTCTGGCCGTTCTCCACGCTCGGCTGGCCGAACGAGACGCCGGAGCTCGGGCGGTATTACCCGACCAACACGCTGGTGACGGGCTTCGACATCATCTTCTTCTGGGTCGCCCGCATGATGATGATGGGCCTGCACTTCATGGACGAGGTGCCGTTCGATACCGTCTACATCCACGCTCTCGTGCGCGACGAGAAGGGTGCGAAGATGTCGAAGTCGAAGGGCAACGTCATCGACCCGCTTGACGTGATCGAGCAATACGGCGCCGATGCTCTGCGCATGACGCTCTCCGCCATGGCGGCGCAGGGACGCGACATCAAGCTCTCCGTGCAGCGGGTGGAAGGCTACCGCAACTTCGCGACGAAGATCTGGAACGCGGCGCGCTTCGCCGAGATGAACGAGTGCAGGCGCGCGGAGGGCTTCGATCCGGCCGCCGTGACGGAGACGCTCAACAAATGGGCGCTCAGCGAATGCGCCAAGGCCATCAACGAGGTGGCCGCCGGCATCCAGGCCTACCGCTTCAACGAGGCGGCGCTCGCGGCCTATCGGTTCGTGTGGAACGTCTTCTGCGACTGGACGCTGGAACTCGCCAAGCCCGTGCTGCAGGGCGCGGATTCCCCGGCCAAGACCGAGACGCGCGCGACCATCGCGTTCATTCTCGATGAGATCTGCAAGCTGCTCCATCCCTTCATGCCCTTCCTCACGGAAGAGCTCTGGGCGGTGAAGGGGCAGGAGGGACCGAAGCGCGACACCATCCTGGCGCTGGCCTCCTGGTCGAATCTCGACCACCTGATCGATCCGCAGGCCGAGGCGGAGATCGGCTGGGTGGTGGACCTCGTCAACGAGATCCGCTCGGCCCGGTCCGAGACGAACGTGCCCGCGGGCGCGCAGATCCCGCTCGTGCTCGTGGCGTCCTCCCCGGACGTGAAGGCCCGCGCGGATCGCTGGGGCGACATCGCCAAGCGCCTCGCGCGTCTCTCGGACATCTCGTTCGCGGATGCCGCGCCCAAGAGCTCGATCCAGCTTCTCATCCGTGGCGAGGCGGCGGCGCTGCCGCTCGAGGGCGTGATCGATCTCGACGCGGAGCGGGCCCGTCTTGCCAAGGAAATCCAGAAGCTCGACGTCGACATCGGGAAGATCGACGCGAAGCTCGGGAATGCGGACTTCATCAAGCGTGCGCCCGAAGAGGTCGTCGAGGAGCAGCGCGAACGCCGCGAGGACGCTGTCGCGCGCAAGGCCAAGATGGAAGAGGCCCTGGGCCGCCTGAAGGATGCATGAGACGTCGAGGGCCGCTCTTCAGCGGCCCTTTTCGTGTCGCCCGTTATGGGCGAGCGAGGTGCAGAAGCGGAAATGGCTGTCCGGAATCATCGAACTCCGAGCGCCCGATCTGCCGGAATCCGATTTTCTTGTAGAAGATGCAGGCGCCTTCGTTCTGCTCGTTCACGTCGACGGTCAGAGCGCCCGCGAGTGCGGCTGCATGATCGATCAAGGCCCGACCGATACCCTGGCCGTGATGAGCGGGGTGAATGAAGAGAGCGTCGACCTTGGAGCCCGTCATCCCGAGGAAACCCTGGGGCTCATCATCGTCTCCGACTGCAACCCAGAAGGAACCGGACGGCAGGTAACTGTCCCGCACCTGCTGTGCGAAGAACGCGATATCCGCCTCGCCCAGGAACGAGTGCGTCGCCCGAACGGCGTCGTGCCAGATGGTGAAGAGAGCGGGAACGTCGGACGATCTTGAGGGTCGGATCTTGGTCATGCTTCGAGGGTCTCGGGGAGAATCGACGTAGAATTCTATCCTCCCCTTGTATCAGAGACGTCTCATCCCATCACGAAATCCACCAGCAGCTTCACGTTCAGCACCACGATCACAGCGGCGATCACGGCGGCGATGGCGGTGAGCCAGCGGGGCGTGACGAGTTCGCCCATCTTCCGCTTCGAGGCGGTCATCGTGACAAGCGGAATGATCGCGAAGGGCAACTGAAGGCTTAAGATCACCTGGCTGAGGATCAGCAGTTTCGCGGTGCCGCTCTCGCCATACGCGATCGTGACGGCGGCGGCCGGCACGATGGCGATGCCGCGAGTGACGAGGCGGCGCATCCAGGGGGCGATCCTGAAGTTGATGAAGCCCTCCATGACGATCTGACCGGCCATGGTGGCCGTGACCGTGGAGTTGAGGCCGCAGCAGAGCAGCGACAGGCCGAACAGCATGGGGGCGATGGCGGTGCCGAGAATCCCATGGAGGAGGGTATGCGCTTCGCCGATCTCCGCGATCTCGGTGCGGCCCGTATGGTGGAAGGCCGCCGCCGCGAGGATCAGGAGGGATGCGTTGATGGTGAGGGCGAACATCAGCGCGAAGGTGGAGTCGAGGGTCGCGAAACGCAGGGCCTCGCGCTTCTCGGGCAGCGTCTCGCCGTAGGCGCGCGTCTGCACGATGCCCGAATGCAGGTAGAGATTGTGCGGCATCACCGTCGCGCCGAGAATGCCGAGCGCGAGATAGAGCATGTCCGGGTTGGTGACGATCTCGGTCGTGGGGGCGAAGCCCGCGATCACGGCGCCCCAGTTGGGATCGGCCATAACGATCTGAAGGGCGAAGCAGACGGCGATCACGCCGAGCAGGGTGATGATGAAGGCCTCCACCCAACGGAAGCCGAGATTCTGGAGATACAGGATCAGGAACACGTCCAGCGCCGTGATGACGACGCCGATCTCCAGGGGAATGCCGAACAGGAGGTTCAGGCCGATCGCGGTGCCGATGACCTCCGCGAGATCGGTGGCGCAAATGGCGAGTTCGGCCAAAACCCACAAGCCCCAGGCGACGGGTTTCGAATAGGCGTCGCGGCACGCCTGGGCGAGATCGCGGCCCGTGGCGACCGCGAGGCGGGCGCAGAGCGACTGCAGGATGATCGCCATGATGTTCGAGATCAGCGCCACGGAGAGCAGCGCATAGCCGTATTTCGATCCGCCCGCGATCGAGGTGGCCCAGTTGCCCGGATCCATGTAGCCGACCGCCACGAGATAGCCTGGCCCCAGGAACGCCGCCGCGCGCCGCCATTTTGAGCCGGGACGCACCCTGATCGAGCGGTTCACCTCTGGAAGGGAGGGCAGGGTGACGTCCTGGCGCCAGGCTGCCTTGCGGACGAGGGAAACGGGTGCCGACTGATCCATGGCCTACTTTCTGCAGTTGCAAATCATTTGCAAGTAAAACGTAGCGTGAGTTCCTCGATGAGGCAAGAGGGGTGAGGGCGCGCGCCATGCTGAGCGGATTCCAAGGGGTGCCGGGGCTGGAACAAGGCGAGGGCGGCGTTCTCCGGATGGTTCACCTGTCGGCAAGGGCGGGCCGGAACTGTTCGGGCGTGACAAGCGGCCTAGGTTTTGCTCTAGCTCTGACAAAACCGAACCCCACGTCGGACCTGAAGGGATGGCCATGCTCGAGAGTGTCCTCATCGCCAACCGCGGCGAGATTGCCTGCCGGATCATCCGCACCGCGAAACGGCTGGGAATGCGTACCATCGCGGTCTATTCGGAGGCCGACGCGGACGCGCTCTTCGTGCGGATGGCGGACGAGGCCTATCCGATCGGCCCGGCGCCCGCCCGCGAGAGCTATCTCCGGATCGACAGGATCATCGAGGTCGCCAAGCACGCCAAGGCGGCGTCGATCCATCCCGGCTACGGCTTCCTGTCCGAGCGCGCCGAATTCGCCGAGGCCTGCACCGCCAACGGCATCGTGTTCGTCGGGCCGCCCGCCGCCGCCATCAAGGCCATGGGCCTGAAGGATGCCGCGAAGGCGCTCGTGCAGCAGGCGAACGTGCCGGTCGTGCCCGGTTATCACGGCTCCAGGCAGGAACCCGATTTCCTGCGCCAGAAGGCCTACGAGATCGGCTATCCCGTCCTCATCAAGGCTGTCGCGGGCGGCGGCGGCAAGGGCATGCGGCGGGTCGAGAGGGCGGCCGATTTCGATGCGGCCCTGGAGAGTGCCCAGCGCGAGGCCCAGAATGCGTTCGGCGATCCGCGCGTGCTGGTGGAAAAGTACATCCTTGCCCCGCGTCACATCGAGATCCAGGTCTTCGCCGATGCGCACGGCAACGTGGTGCATCTCTTCGAGCGCGACTGC
The DNA here is from genome assembly GCF_004458765.1 of Microvirga pakistanensis. GTDB lineage: Bacteria > Pseudomonadota > Alphaproteobacteria > Rhizobiales > Beijerinckiaceae > Microvirga > Microvirga pakistanensis. The sequence goes on from NZ_SPJX01000185.1 coordinate 99,915, forward strand.
TCGCTTCAGCGCCGCCACCAGAAGGTCATCGAGGAAGCGCCGGCGCCGGGCATGACGCCGGAGATGCGCCAGGCCATGGGCCAGGCGGCCGTCGAAGCAGCGCGCGCCGTCGGCTATGTGGGCGCAGGCACGGTGGAGTTCATCGCAGACGGTCGCGAGGGCCTTCGTCCCGATCGCTTCTATTTCATGGAAATGAACACGCGCCTGCAGGTGGAGCATCCGGTGACGGAGGCGATCACCGGGCTCGATCTCGTGGAGCTGCAGTTCCGCGCGGCCTCCGGCGAGACACTGCCGTTCACTCAAGGCGATCTCGCCATCAATGGACACGCGGTTGAGGCGCGCCTTTACGCGGAGGATCCCGAGAAGGAGTTCCTGCCGTCGACCGGCACGCTTTGGGCTCTCGAATTTCCGGAAGGTGAAGGCATTCGCATCGATACCGGCGTCGAGGCCGGCGCCGAGGTGACGCCCTACTACGATCCGATGATCGCGAAAGTGATCGCCCACGGCACGACGCGCGAAGAAGCTCTGTCGATGCTCGCGGACGCGCTGGGCGAGACGATCGTGGCCGGACCGAAGACGAACACGGCCTTCCTCAAGAAGCTGTGCGAAGCGGATGAGTTCAGGGCAGGGCGGTTCGACACGGGTTTCATCGACCGCAACCTCGAGACGCTCGGCGTCGGTCCTCAGCCGCTCGACGAGATTGCCGCATCGTTCGGTGCCGCAGCGCTGATCTCGCGCGAGATCGACCGGTTGCGGCTCGCCGAAGCCTTGAGGAGCGACGAGCCCTCATCGCCCTGGTCGCAGCCGGACGGCTTTCAGCTTCTCGCGACGCGCAGCGTCGGCATGCGGTTGCGCGTGGACGGCGAGCGTGTGGAAGCGCGTGAGGTGTTCAGTTCCGAACACCGGGGTGTCAGCACGGTTGCGGTGGGGACGAGCGACCCCTGGGCAGAGGAGCAGATCGAACGCGAGATCGATGCGCCTCACGGCGTCTACGTCTTCCGCAACGGTCGTCAGACCCTCGTGCAGCCTTACGACCCCTTCGACGTCGATCTCGAACACATGGACGAAGGCGGGTCGGTGAAAGCGCCGATGCACGGCAAGCTCGTGGCCGTGTTCGTGCAGCCGGGCGACAGGGTCGAGAAGGGGCAGCGGCTCGCCGTCGTCGAGGCGATGAAAATGGAGCACGTGCTGGTCGCGCCCTCCGACGGCGAGGTGGCGGAGATCGCCGCCGAGCCCGGCGCGCAGGTGGCGGAAGGCGCCCGTCTCATTGTGCTGAAGGCGGAAGCGGAATAGAGGTGCGGCGGAACGCCGGATGTGCGGTCCGTCCCGGGCATGGTTCAACGCTGACATGGCTCTTCATCTGATCAAACTCTGCGTGGGCTGCGAGTCCATCACCGATCTCGAGGAATGGATCGAGGAGAACCGTGCGCACCATCAGCGGCTCGGGCGCGACTACGAGCAGACGCACACCACCCGTATGGTGCCCAAGCGCGTCGAGGAGCTTCTGGACGGCGGTTCGCTCTATTGGGTGATCAAGGGGCAGGTCGCCGCGCGCCAGTGCCTTCTGGATGTGCGTCCCTTCACGGACGCGGACGGCATCGGCCGCTGCCGTCTGGTGCTGGAGCCGAAGGTGATCGCCGTTGAGCCGCGCCCCTACAGGCCCTTCCAGGGCTGGCGCTACCTCGCGCTCAAGGACGCTCCGCGGGACATCGACGGCAAAGCGGGCGATCTTGCCAAAATGCCCGAGGACATGCGACGTGAATTGGCTGACCTCGGCCTGCTGTAACATATGTGAATCCCGGAGGGGACCATGAAACGTCTCGCGCTCGTTGCATCGTCTCTCATCGTGCTGGCCGGACCTGCCCTGGCGGAAGATTGCCGCATCCCCGATCCGAAGCCCGGTCAGCCGCTTCAGGTGCCGTCGGCATGCAGGGATGCGGTGCGCTCCAAGCAGCAGAATGTGGAGACGCGCAAAGGCGAACCGGGGACGGTCGATTTGGGGAACGGCACGACGGTCCGGATCGGCGGGCGCGTGCGTGTCGAAACGGGCTGGCGCCGTTAGACTTTTTTGCCGGGGATCATCTTGGAACCCCGCTGCCTCGATTCGCATTGGCCTTGCAGTTCAGTTGAGTGGAGTGGAGGTTCCGATGCTCCTGTCTGCATCCGAAGGCCGGCACTGGCGCTATGAAGTCTGTGAGCACGAGGACGGTTATCTCGTCCAGATGCGGGATCTGACGACGGGGGAGCTGGACGATGATTTCTCCACGATCTTCCGCACCCTTCCGGTGGCGTTCGCCTATGCCGAGATGTCGGCCGCTTATGAACGCTACGCCGCCTGCGAGCTCGAACAGGTCGAGGACGAGCAGATCGAGTTCGATGTGGAGGCCACTGAACGTCATTTCATCGATTTGAGCGACCGACTGCACGATTCCGGGATCAACGGCGTGGTGATCCAGGCCTGGGAGCGGGAAAGCCAAAAGGGCTCGGCGCGTCTGCTCCACTGATCCAGTTCCGCCGCACAGGATTTCGACACAATTGGAAAGCCGGCCCCTTGGACGAGGGGCCGGCTTTCGCGTGAATACGACATTGACGATTTACAAGCGCCTCGTCCCATCCCACATCTTGGTGCGGGAATGGTCACATGATGCTGCTTTATGGAATTGCCGCCGTCGCCCTGGTGTGGTGGCTGCTCAAAGTTTTCGCCCGGTCGGACGCGGCGGCCGTCGCCAAAGCCGTGAAGATCGTCGCAGGAATCACCGCTCTCGGCGCGGCCGTCGCGCTCGGCGCGAAAGGGCAGATTGTCACAGCCCTTCTCGTCGGCGGCCTCGGCGCCTCGATGCTGGGTTGGGGCGGATTGTCGCTTCCCGGGCCGCTCGGCCGGTTCCAGAAGGCGTCCGGACGCTATTCGCGGATCCGGTCGGCCATGATCGAGATGGAAATCGATCACGCGACCGGCGGGGTGGAAGGCAGCGTGCTCGCGGGCGAATTCGCCGGCCGGCGCCTGTCGAGCCTGGGGCCCGATCATCTGCGCCGTCTCTACGATGCGTGCAATGCCCTCGATCACGAAGGCGTGCCTCTCCTAGAGGCTTATCTTGATCGCCGGTTTTCCGGCTGGCGTGAAGACGCTCAGGGAGATCGAGACACGCGGACGCGCACTCATGCGCAGTCGGGCGTAATGACGAAAGATGAAGCCTATCAGATCCTGGGGCTTCAACCTGGAGCGAGCCTCGACGAGATCAGACATGCGCATCGCACGCTGATCAAGAAGCTCCACCCCGACCAGGGAGGGACAGCGTATCTCGCTGCTCGCGTGAATCAGGCGAGAGAGGTCCTGATGAGCCGACATCGCTGATACTCCACACGCGATCCGGTTTCGATGAATTGCGACGGAGCAAACACAACGCACCGTCGCCATGATTAGACTGGACAGAGATTAAAACTTCGTCAGCCGCGGGAGGCGAAGCAGCTCAGGCCGCCCTTTTTCAGCGCCTTGCAGGCCTTCTCCGCATCGCCGGATTCCTTGAAGCCGGAGAAGCGGGCGCGATAGAGGGTGCCGCCGCTCGCGGCAACCTTCTCCGTATAGGCGGAGGCTGCGCCGAGCACCTTGCCGAAGCGGCTGCGGGCGGAGTCCAGAATGTCCTTCGCCCTGCCTTCGTCGTCGGTTGCGCCGAGCTGAATCACCCACCCGCTGACCGTCTTCTTGGCCACGGGGGCATCGGCGCTCAGGGACGCGACCTTCGTCGGCTCCGCCTTAGCCTCCGCCTGGGCGGGAGCCGGTGCCTTGGCTTCGATCTTCGCCTGGAGGGCGGCCTTCTGCGATTCCGAGATCTTCGGAGGCTGCGCCGGAAGCGCGGCATAGGCCTGGGCGTTCAGCGGCAGGGGCTCGGAGCCCTTCTGCCAGCGAATGGACGTGGTGGACGACGGGGTGGTGGTGCCCGCGCCGGCCGCGGAGGCCACCACCGGACGCAGGGTGTTCAGGTCGAGCGGCTTGCGCTCGGGGACGGGGACCGGCGCAGGGACGGGAGCCGGGGCCGCCTGCACCACGGGAGCCTCCGGCATCGCCGACGCGACCTGGGTGGTCTGGGCGCCGCGCTCGACCACGGGAGGGGCGATGCGAGCGCCGGCATAGGCGCGCGGCAGATAGCTCTCGATGAGGCCCGCCATCTTCTTGTCGCGGGAGGAGGCGGAGCGACCGCCGAGCACCACGGCCACGAGGCTGCGGTCCCCCGTATTGACCGATGTCAGGAGGTTGAAGCCGGACAGGCGGGTATAGCCGGTCTTGATGCCGTCAACGCCGTTGTACTTGCCCAGGAGCCGGTTGTGACCGCGGATGGTGCGCTTGCCGAACTGGAACGACCGCGTATCGAAATAGGCGAAATATCTCGGGAAGCGGTCCTGGATCGCGCGGCCCAGGATCGAGAGATCGCGCGCCGTCGTGATGTTCGGCGGAGAATGCGGCAGCCCGTGCGGGTTGTAGAATTCCGAGGAGGTCATGCCGAGCTCCTTGGCCTTGCGCGTCATCATGGTCGCGAAGGCGTCCTCGGAGCCGGCGATGTTTTCGGCCACCACGACCGAGACGTCGTTGGCCGAGAGCGTCACCATGGCCTTGATCGCGTCTTCCACCTCGATGGTCGAGCCGGGGCGCAGGCCCAGCTTCGTGGGCGGCTGGCTCGCCGCATATTCCGACACGGTGAGGGGAGTGCTCAGGCTCATGCGCCCGCGTTCGAGCTGCTCAAAGAGCAGGTAGAGGCTCATCACCTTGGTGATCGAGGCCGGGATGCGAGGCGAATCGACATTCTCTCCCTGCAGAATCTTGCCGGTTTTCGCATCCACGACGATGGACGCGGCAGGAGGATTGTAGCCCCCGCCCGAGGCGACCCTCCGCCGCGCCGCGTCGGCGGGAGCGGAGAAGGCGATGACGGCAGCAGTGACAATACCAATAAACGTCCAAGCAGTTCGGCGTCCTACCCAAACCGAAGTCATGCTGAAAAATCCCTGTTGAATTGGGTTCTTGGCCTCCGCGACCGGTCCTCCAAACGGAGAATGTTGCCGGCGCAACACATCCTCCGACCGTACGAGGGTGCGGTTACGAGGGCGTTAACAGGAATGGTTTCAGAGGCGTTGATTGTGCAATGCACAATAAATATTGACAAATTTGTGCAGTGCACATATAAGGTTCCGTCACCGCTTAACGGCACTTGCTGCCATCACACGCCTAACTGTCGAGGTTAACAATGCTTCAGCCGTTTGCAAACCTGCAAAAGCTTGGCCAGGAAAATATGGAAGCTGCCCTCAAGGCGGCGAGCGCTTTCTCCAGCAATGCCCAGGCGATTGCCCAGGAAACCGCCGATTTCGCCCGCAAGTCCTTCGAGCACGGCTCCGACACCGTCGAGAAGCTGATCGGGGCTCAAAGCCTCGAGAAGGCGATCGAGGTGCAGACCGCCTATGTGAAGGGCGCCTACGAGAGCCTCGTCGGCCAGTCCGGCAAGATGGGCGCGCTCTATACCGCGCTCGCGACGGATACCTTCAAGCCTTTCGAGGGCGTCGTGTCCAAGGCGATCAAGGCCTAAGCCAGGACTTACCGGCTTGTCGATTTTGAAGGGAACGCCCGGTCGCAGGACCGGGCGTTTCGCGTTCGGGGGGCTCAGGGGCGCGGGAAAGCTCGACCTTGGTCGCTTCACGATAGAGTGAGAAGATGTCGCGCTTTCCAACGTTGGTTTGAGCACCCATCTGGTTGATCTAGCGAACCGAATGGAGCGACTATACATTTGACTCAGGCGCTGCGGCCGGGCGGAAAGGCAAGCTGCGGGGCAGGGGCCAATAACAAGGGGTCGGTCGAAATATCATGCTGCGGTTAGCTCAGGACTCTCTGATCCGGACGAGGCGGTTCCAACATTCCGCCGCCGGCGGGTCACAGCCCCCTGGCGGTGACGATGATGGCCGCTCGAATACCGCCATCGTCACAAAACCCAAGCCGCGCACGAAACGGCCGAACCTTTACCGCGTTCTTCTTCTGAACGATGATTACACCCCGATGGAGTTCGTGGTGCACGTGCTGGAGCGTTTCTTCAATAAGAACCGAGAGGATGCGACCCGGATCATGCTTCACGTTCACCAGAACGGCGTCGGGGAGTGTGGAGTTTTTACCTACGAGGTTGCGGAGACCAAGGTGACCCAGGTGATGGATTTCGCCCGCAAGCACCAGCACCCTCTGCAATGCGTGATGGAAAAGAATTAGCCGAGACCCGTCTCATAAAGGACAAGCCGTTGCCGAGCTTTTCTCGCAGTCTGGAACAAGCCCTTCACCGAGCCCTCGCTCTCGCGGGTGAGCGCCGACACGAATATGCAACCCTCGAACACCTTCTCCTTGCACTGATCGACGACCAGGATGCGGCCGCCGTCATGCGGGCCTGCAATGTCGATCTCGAAGTTCTGCGCCGGAACCTGGTCGATTACGTTGACAGCGAGCTCGCCAACCTTGTGGCCGATGGACGCCAGGATTCCAAGCCGACGGCCGGTTTCCAGCGCGTGATCCAGCGGGCGGTGATCCATGTCCAGTCCTCGGGCCGGGACGAGGTGACCGGCGCGAACGTGCTCGTGGCGATCTTCGCCGAGCGCGAGAGCCATGCCGCCTATTTCCTGCAAGAGCAGGACATGACCCGCTACGACGCCGTGAACTACATCAGCCACGGCATCGCCAAGCGCCCCGGTCTCGCCGAAAACCGCTCGCCTCGCGGCGCGGAGGAGGAAGCCTCCAACGAGCGCCCGACCCAGGACGAGTCCGACGCGCGCGGGAAGAAGAAAGGCGATGCCCTCGAATCCTACTGCGTCAACCTGAACAAGAAGGCGAAGGACGGAAAGATCGATCCGCTGATCGGCCGCGAGGCCGAGGTGCAGCGCACGATCCAGGTCCTCTGCCGCCGCCAGAAGAACAACCCGCTCCTCGTCGGCGATCCCGGCGTCGGCAAGACCGCCATCGCGGAGGGCCTCGCCCGCAAGATCGTGCAGGGCGAGGTGCCGGAGGTTCTCAAGGGGGCGACGGTCTTTGCCCTCGACATGGGCACGCTGCTCGCTGGCACCCGCTATCGCGGTGACTTCGAGGAGCGCCTGAAGCAGGTGATGAAGGAGATTGAGTCGCATCCGAACGCGATCATGTTCATCGACGAGATCCACACCGTGATCGGTGCGGGCGCCACGTCGGGCGGCGCGATGGACGCCTCGAACCTGCTCAAGCCCGCTCTCGCTCAGGGCACCCTGCGCTGCATCGGATCCACGACCTACAAGGAGTACCGCCAGTACTTCGAGAAGGACCGGGCCCTCGTCCGCCGCTTCCAGAAGATCGACGTGAACGAGCCGTCGCTGCCGGATGCCATCGAGATCGTGAAGGGCCTCAAGCCCTATTTCGAGGACTTCCACAAGCTCAAGTACACCAACGACGCCATCAAGGCGGCGGTGGAGCTTTCGGCCCGCTACATCAACGACCGCAAGCTGCCGGACAAGGCGATCGACGTGATCGACGAGACCGGCGCCTCCCAGATGCTCCTGCCCGAAGGCCGTCGCAAGAAGACCATCGGCATCAAGGAGATCGAGGCCACCATCGCCACCATGGCCCGCATCCCGCCCAAGACCGTGTCGAAGGACGATGCGGAGGTGCTGGAACACCTTCAGGAGACCCTGAAGCGCGTGGTCTACGGCCAGGACAAGGCCATCGAGGCCCTGTCGTCGGCCATCAAGCTCGCCCGTGCGGGCCTGCGCGATCCGGAGAAGCCCATCGGATCCTACCTGTTCGCCGGCCCGACCGGCGTCGGCAAGACCGAGGTCGCCAAGCAGCTGGCCGCCTCGCTGGGCGTCGAGCTCCTGCGCTTCGACATGTCGGAGTACATGGAGCGCCACACGGTCAGCCGCCTGATCGGCGCGCCTCCCGGCTATGTGGGCTTCGACCAGGGCGGTCTTCTGACCGACGGGGTCGATCAGCATCCGCATTGCGTGCTCCTCCTCGACGAGATCGAGAAGGCACACCCGGATCTGTTCAACATCCTGCTCCAGGTCATGGACCACGGGAAGCTGACGGACCACAACGGCAAGCAGGTCGACTTCCGCAACGTGATCATCATCATGACCACGAATGCGGGCGCCGCCGACATGGCCCGCCCGGCCTACGGCTTCACCCGCACCAAGCGTGAGGGCGAGGATACGGAGGCGATCAACAAGCTGTTCACGCCGGAATTCCGCAACCGTCTCGACGCGGTCATTTCCTTCGGTCACCTGCCGAAGGAGGTGGTGCAGAAGGTGGTCGACAAGTTCGTCATGCAGCTCGACGCGCAGCTCGCGGACCGCAACGTGTCCATCGAGCTGACCGACGAGGCTCGCGACTGGCTGGTCGAGCACGGCTACGACGAAGCCATGGGCGCCCGCCCGATGGGCCGTCTGATCCAGTCCACCATCAAAACCCCCCTGGCGGACGAGGTGCTGTTCGGGCGCCTGAAGAACGGCGGCGCGGTTAAGGTCGTGGTCAAGACGGACGAAATCGGCTTGCAGAGCCTCGGCTTCGAGTATGTCGAGGGCCCGGTCAAGCCGAAACCCGAGAAGGACGTGACGAACGCGGGCAAGAAGAAGCCCCGGGCGAAATCGCCTTCAAGGTCGAAAAAGTCCGTGAAGCCAAAGGGATCAGGTGGTAATGGAGGCGGAGGTATCCGCACCGTTCCCAAGGTTCCGTTGGTTAGAGCATGACGTCTGAACTGCACGAGGCCCCGATCGAGGCCACCCGGATCGTCGAGCCGCAGCCGAAGCTGTCCTGGCGCGAACAGCGCCAGCGCCGTCGGCGCCGGCGGGTCTGGTTCGAGGAGATCCTCGGCTGGATCCTGGTGCCGGCCATTCTCGTCGGCTGCTATTGGCTGCTGAATGTGGGCCTCGCCGCCATGGGCACGTCTCCTGAAGCCCTCATGGAGGGCTTCAGGACCATCACGGACAACCTCTGAGATCGGTAGAATCGGCTGTACGGGGCGCGGACCTGTCGAAGGTTCGCGCTCTTTTTGTTTGGGCCGTCCTTAAGCCAGGGGGGCGTCCACGACGCATGTCACGCCTTTGGGCTCGAATCGGATTTCGGCCCTTCCATCGAGATCGTGAGCAAGGCTGCGCTCGATCAGCCGGCTGCCGAAACCGCGCCGTCTCGGAGCCTCCACCGGCGGGCCGCCGGTTTCCTGCCAGGTGAGGTGCAGGCGTTTTTCCGCACCCTGGCGAACGGCCCAGCCAATCCGGACTTCACCCTCCGCGTTGGAGAGAGCGCCGTACTTCACCGCGTTGGTGGCGAGCTCCTGAAGCGCCATGGCGATGGCGAGCGCCATGCGCGGCGAGAGGCGCACCTCCCAACCGTCGATATGGATGCGCTTCTCGCGTTCGTGGCGGAAGGGCGCCATGGCCTGTCGGACAATCTCCAGCAGGCCGGCGCCCTCCCAGTTCTCCCGGGTGAGCACGTCGTGCGCGCGGGAGAGGGCGAGCAGGCGCGCCTCCATGGCCGATTGGGCCGCCTCCATCGTGTCGGCATTGCGCAACGTCTGCGAGGCGATGGACTGCACGGTGGCAAGCGTATTCTTCACCCGATGGTTCAGCTCGTTGATCAGGAGCTCGCGGTGCTCCTCGGCCCGCTTTCTCTCGGTGATGTCCACGGCGATGCCGGGGAAACGGACCGGCTGTCCCGCGGCGTGATAGCAGCGTCCCTGAGCGAACACCCAGTGAACCTGACCGCTCTTGCCGATCGTGCGGTATTCCAAGGCGAGAGTTCCCGCGGTTTCCAGCGTCTTTCGAATTTGCTGCAGGACCCTGTCGCGATCGTCCGGATGGATGCCTTGCGTAAAATGATCGATGGGGATTCCCGCGGCGGCCGCGGCGGGATCGACGCCGTACAGGACGGCGAAGCGCTCGTCCGCATAGATGAGATCCGACTGCATGTCCCAATCCCAGGTGCCGACGACGCTGGAGGCTTCGAGGGCGAGCTGGAGCCGCTCCTCGCTCTTGCGCAGGGCCGCTTCCGAACGGGCCCGCTCGACCGCTTCCCAGGTTCGTTCCGCCACATCCTCGACGAGCTTGACCTCGCTGTCGCTCCAGAGGCGCGGCGTCCGGTTGTGAACGTAAAGGGCCGCCACCATGCGCCCTCGCTTGACCAGACTGACCGTGATGACCGAGGCGAATTCCAGATGGGTGAACGCGGCGAGGTGATCGGGCGAATCGGTGCGCGGGTCGGCGAATGCGTCATGAACGACCAGGGTTTCGCCGCGCTTGAGGGCATCATGAATGTCCGGGCCGAAGGCCGTCAGGTCGTGGATGCCGGTCTGGTGAGCGACCGTGCCGTCGGTCCAGTTGCGCTCCGTCGTGAAATAACGGCCGCTCTCCTCGACTTCGCCGTAGCCGACACGGCTGGTCTTGAGGTGCTCCCCCAGCATTTCCTGCGCGGCGGCGATCACGTTCCTCGGCTCGGTGAGGCTGCGCAGCCGGTCGCTCAAGCGGACCAGGAATGCGAGCCTCTGCTCGCCCTGCACCTTGGCGGTCGTTTCCTGAACGATGCAGAGGACGCCCGCGACAGCACCCGACTCGTCGTGGATCGGGCTGTAGGAGAAAGTCCACCAGGTCTGCTCGGGGTAACCGTTGCGCTCGAAGGTGATGGGCAGATCCTCGAAGTAGCTGGCCTGGCCGCGCAGAGCCCTTTCGGCGATCGGCCCCATCACATCCCAGGCTTCCGCCCAGACGTCGCGGAAGGATCGACCCAGCGCCTCACGCTTCGATCCCAGCATCGGAGCATAGGCGTCGTTGTAAAAGCTCGTGAGCTCCTGGCCCCAGGCCATGAAGGTGGGGAACCGGGAATGGAGCATCATGCCCACCGCCGTGCGTAGGGAAACCGGCCATGTCTCGATCGGACCGACCGGGCTCGCGGACCAGTCGTGATGACGAATGCGTTCGCCCATGGAACCGCTGGCGGCCAGGAAATCGGGCAGGCTTTCGAAACGCTGGGTCATCCCGCGGTCTCGCGCGAGAGGCTGAAGGGAGAGATGCTCATGAATGTCGGGAAACTCGACAAGGGGGGCGCAGGTCCATAGCCCACATATGAACCGCTGTCGCGCGTTTTCCAGTGCAGAATGAGCGTTCAAAGGACGCGGACCGGCCCATGATGCCACCCGGATCGGCGCCTTGACTTATGCTTTCGCCGAACCTTAGCTCAACGATGTCGTATTCGAGGCACAGATGACGAAGCTGATTGGTTTATCGGGAAGCTTGCGCCAGGCTTCTTACAACTCCGCATTGCTGCGCAACGCCGCGGGCCTGATGCCGGACGGTGTGGAACTCGTCGTCGAGACCATCCGCGGCATCCCCCTCTATGATGGGGACGTCGAGGCGAACGAAGGGATTCCGGAGCGCGTCAGCGCCCTGAAGGATGCCATCGCGGCCGCGGACGGATTGGTGCTCGTGACGCCGGAGTACAACAACTCGATTCCCGGCGTGTTCAAGAACGCCATCGACTGGCTCACCCGTCCGCCGGACGACATCAAGCGGGTGTTCGGCGGCAAGCCGGTCGCCCTGATGGGAGCCTCGCCGGGAGGCTTCGGCACCGTTCTGTCCCAGAATGCGTGGCTCCCGGTGCTGCGCACCGTGGGAGCCGAACTCTGGTCGGGCGGGCGCATGGCGGTGCCGCGCGCGCGGGCGGTCTTCAACCAGGACGGCACGATCGCGGACCAGAAGATCGAGGAACAGCTCCGAGGCTATCTCGAAGGCTTCGTGGCTTTCGTGCGCGCGCGGCGAGGGTGAGCGCAGGCGGCCGGATCTCACTCAGGATTCTTCCCTGTGCTTGAACGGCGTCGCCTCAGCCAGTTCATCGACCGCCTCGGACATGTAGCGGCGCTCCTGATCGAGATAGGCCTGCACCGCTCGCCGCAGCGAGGGATCGGCGATGTCGTGGGCCGATGAGGTGATCACGGGCCTGTAGCCGCGCGCCAGCTTGTGCTCGCCCTGCGCTCCCGCTTCCACGCGCTCGAGCCCGCGCGCGATGGCGAAAGCGATGGCCTGGTAATAGCAGACCTCGAAATGCAGGAAGGGATGATCCTCGATGCAGCCCCAGTTGCGCCCGTACAATCGCTTGTCGCCGATGAGATTGATGGCTCCAGCGATGTACCGGCCCGCGCGCTTGGCCATGACCAGCAGGATCCTGTCGGCCATGCGCTCCCCGATCAGCGAGAAGAAGGGGCGGTTGAGATAGGGCCGCCCCCATTTGCGCGATCCGGTATCCATGTAGAAGGCGAAGAACGCATCCCAATGCGCCTCCGTGATCTCGGAGCCGGTCAGCCATTCGATGGAAATGCCGTTCCCCAGGGCATCCCGTCGCTCGCGCTTGATGACCTTGCGCTTGCGGGAGGCGAGCGCCGCCAGAAAATCGTCGAAGGTGCCATAACCCTCGTTGAACCAGTGGAACTGCTGATCGTCCCGGCGCAGGAAGGCCTGCCCTGTCAGGGCCGTGAGATCGGTCTGCTGGAGGAAGGTCGCGTGGATCGAAGAGGCGCCGATCTGGTCCCGCAAGGCGCGCAGGCCCGCGATCAGGTGCGCCCGCACGTTGTCCGCCTGCGGGCCTGCCGGCACGAGAAGGCGAGGGCCGGTCACCGGCGTGAAGGGCACGGCGACCTGGAGCTTGGGATAGTAGCGGCCTCCGGCGCGCTCGTAGGCGTCCGCCCAGGAATGGTCGAACACGTATTCGCCCATGGAATGGGACTTCACGTAACACGGGGCCGCGCCGGCCAGCTTGCCGCCCTCGTCCTCGGCCAGGATGTGCACCGGCGCCCAACCGGCCTTGCGGCCGACGCAACCGGAATCCTCGAGAGCCGACAGGAAGGCGTGAGAAACGAAGGGATTGAACGGGTCGTCCTCGTCGGAACCAGCCTGAAGCGCGCAGGCGTCCCACGCGGCCGCATCAACCGCCTTCAGCCCTTGAGCGATTTTGATTTGGAAGACCACTGAATGGAAGGATCCCGCCGCACGATGCGGTAGAGCTAATCACTCGGCGGGATCCTTGCAATATCGCGTCCTGCGACAGTCTCGGCTCGCGGATGTTCCTAAGGCAGGAACCCCTCGAACACCATCTGGTCGGCATGTTTCTCGGCTCGGGCGCGGTCTTCCGGGTTGCGCACGGTCCAGGTCATGACGGGAAGCTGGCCCAGAAGCCTGCTCAGATAGGTCGAGGCGCAGGGCAGGTCCTTCACGCGCCAGGACAGGAACTGCGGCTGCGACTCGGAAAAATGCAGCAGGTTGGCCATCCGGTGCTTCTGCTCGGGAGTGAGAAAGCTGTCGGACGGAGATGCATATTCCAGCTCGCCGATGAAGCCGCGCGTGATGGCCGGCGCATGCTGGCGCAGATGGGCGACGATGTCCGGGTCGAAGGACTTCACCACGAAGGGGCCGCTGTAATCGGCCAGCACCTCGATGACGCGCTTCGTCAGGCGCATGTCGCCGTTGAACTTGCTCTTGATCTCGATGACCAGCGGCGTCCGGCCGGCGATCCTGGCCAGGTAGTCCTTGAGGGAGGGGATCTTGTCTCCGCCCATGGCTCCGGTGATGCCGATGCCGGTGAGGGCGGACAGGTTGCGCTCGATCACGGGGCCTGTTTCCCCGGTGACCCGGTCGAGGTCGAAGTCGTGGAAGACGATGGCCTCGTTGTCGGCGGTCAGCTGCACGTCGAGCTCGATGGGGAACCCGCGCGCGATGGCGGCTTCCGCGGCCGAGATCGTGTTCTCGATGATGCCGTTCGCCTTGTCATGGAGGCCGCGATGGGCGATGGGCTTCGCGACAAGCCAGCTGGGGGTGCTCATCTGACTTCGAACATCCCTTCGACTTCGACGCAGGCGTCGAGCGGCAGCTCGGCGACGCCGATGGTGGAGCGGGCGTGACGCCCCGCATCGCCGAGCACCTCGACCATGAGGTCGGACGCCCCGTTCATCACGGGCGCGAGGGCGGCGAAGGTCGGAACGGCGTTGATGAAGCCGCCGAGGCGGACGCAGCGCGCCACGTTGTCGAGATCGCCGACGGCGGCCTTGAGCTGGGCGAGCAGATTGATGGCGCATAGGCGCGCGGCCTGCTGGCCGATCTCGGGAGACACCTCCGCGCCGAGCTTGCCCTTGTGCTCGTCGGCGATCTTGCCGTCCTGGCCGAGGCAAAGCTGTCCGGAGATGATCACCAGGTTGCCCGTGCGCACGAACGGAACGTAGTTCGCCACCGGGGCGGCTGGGTTCGGCAGAGTGATGCCGAGTTCTTGGAGTTTCTTGTCGACTGCGCTCATGGAGCCCTCTGCTTGCAACAATGTGAGGGATTAGTGGCGGATGATGCTTTAGGACGCAAGCCGGAACGTTGCCCTGTCCTCAACGTGTCCCTATCTTCGCGGGAGCGGATCGTGCGGAGACGTGGGCCCGGCGCTCGCTGACGGGCTCTTCTGGGCGCACCCGAGGATGCTCCGCTCGAAGGGCGGGCAGCGGAAGGGTTCGCGAAGCGGAAACCATTCCCACGTCCGATGCACCGGGCGAATTCTGGGCGAATTCTGGAGAAGACATGCGTTCCCTCATCCTGGCCACCGGCCTTTTCCTTTCGTACGCCGTGCTTACCCCCGCCTGGGCGCAGGACGCGAAAGCCCCTGTCCGTCTCGTGCCGCACCGGGCGGTGTATGACCTCTCGCTCCTGCGCTCCGAGGGGTCCAAGGGGGTCGAGTCGGCGACGGGCCGCATCGCCATGGAGTTCGGCGGCGACGCCTGCGACGGCTATACCCTGAAATACCGCCAGGTCACGGTGCTCGACAGCAGCGAGGCGGGCCGGCGCACTCTGGACGTCCAGACGGCGACCTACGAAACGGGCGATGGCCTGTCCATGCGCTTCAAGAGCACCTCCACGACGCAGGGCCTCGTCCGCGACGGCATCGACGGCGAGGCGCAGCTGCGGCCCGACGGTTCCCTCGACGTGCGCTTCAAGCAGCCCCGCGACGATACCTTCGCGGCCACGGGCCAGCCGGTCTTTCCGACGGAGCACATGAAGCGCCTGATCGGCATGGCCCGCAAGGGAGAGCACACCTATTCCGCGCGGGTCTACGACGGCTCGGACGACGGCAAGAAGGTCTACGAGACCTTGAGCCTCATCGGCAACCGCATCGAGCCGGGAACTGGCGGGCAGATGGAGGAGCCGGCGCGGCAGGAGGCGCTGGCGCAGACCCCGCGCTGGCCGGTGACCATCAGCTATTTCGAGGAAGGCAACGCCGACAGGGCGCCGGCCTACACGATTTCGTTCGAGCTCTACGAGAACGGGATCGCCCGGGCACTGAAGATCAATTACGGCGAGTTCGCCCTCAAGGGCGATCTCAAGAGCCTGGAGGTCCCGTCCGTCGCGAGCGCCTGTCAGCGCTGAGGCTTGTTGCGCAGGGCGATGCCTTTCTGCAGGGCGGCGGCGCCGAACTTGTCGCGGATCCTGTCGATGGCGGATTCCATCTGCACCTGCTTCGCCACGCTCTGATCGGCGAGATCGCCGCGATCCGCCTCGGCGGCGTCGCAGAGATCCGCCGCCCCGATGCCGATGAGGCGATAGGCCGTGCCGTCGCAGGCCGCTTTCAGGAGCTGCCGTGCGGGCTCGAAGAGCCGCGCCGCGAGCTGCGTCGGGGCGAGGCCCGAGCGGGTGCGGGTGAGGAGCCGGAACTCCCGGTCCTTCAATTTCAGGGTGACGCTGCGCCCGGCGAGCCCTGCCGCCTTCAGGCGTCGCGACACCTTCTCGGACAGGCGCCAGAGGATCGGCTCCAGGTCGTCGAAGGATCTGAGGTCGGTCTCGAAGGTCGTTTCCGCCGAAATGCTCTTGGTCTCCCGTTCGGGAGTCACGCGCCGCGTGTCCTCGCCCCAGGCGAGGCGGGAGAGGCGCTGCGCATCGCGCCCGAGCGCCTCGAACAGGGTTTTCAGGGGAACCTCGCGCAGGTGCACGATCTGCGTGACGCCCACTTTCGCCAGCCGCGCCTGACCGGCGGCCCCGATGCCGGGAATGATGCCGACCGGCTTGTCGGCGAGAAAATCCGGGGCCTCCTTACGCCCGATGATCGAGAAGCCGCGCGGTTTCTGGAAGTCGGATGCGATCTTGGCGAGGAACTTGTTGTAGGACAGCCCCACCGAGATCGTGATCCCGATCTCCTTCTCCACCTTGTGGGCGAAGCGGGCCAGCGTCTGGGCCGGGCTGCCGTGGTGGAGGCGCTCCGTTCCCGTCAGATCGAGAAAGGCCTCGTCGATGGAAACCGGCTCGACCAGGGGGGTCAGCTCGAGCATCAGTTCACGCACCTCGTGCCCGGCCTTGCGGTACTTCTCGCCATTGGGCGGGATCACCACCGCATGCGGACAGAGTTTCAAGGCCTGGAACATGGGCATGGCGGAGCGCACCCCGTAGGTGCGCGCGACATAGCAGGCGGTGGAGACCACGCCCCGTTTGCCGCCGCCGATGATCACCGGCTTGTCGGCTAGGGCGGGATCGTCCCGCTTTTCCACGGCGGCGAAGAAGGCGTCGCAATCCACATGCGCGATGGCGAGCAGGTCGCGTTCCTCGTGGCGCAGCAGGCGGGGCGACCCGCAGGCATCGCACCGCCCCGCCATGGGCGAGGCGGCGAAGTTGAGGCAATCGCGGCAGAACGGGGCGTTGCTCATAGGTTGCTCATGGCGGCTGGCACTTGGCGGATCGTGAGCCGCAGGGGCAGGGACGGTTACTCGAACTCCGAGGGAGAGAGGGCCCAATGGGCCGCCATGATGTGCTCCGGCTTGGTGTCCAGCTCCTTCGCCAGGGCCATCAGCAGCGGCTCGTCGGACGCAACGTAGTCCAGAATTCCCGCGAAAAAGCCGGGTTCTGAGGCCGCGGAACGGATGGTGTCGGGTCTCAGCCCCGAAACCGCCAGAAAGCGGCCCATACGTTCCTCGTCGCTCGTGATGAACGCAAAGGCGCTCACTGCGACATTTTCGGCCTCGTCTCTATTCATCCTTTTTAAGGGAGTGTTCATGCTGTCGGTTTGCACTTCATCAATAGGTTGTGCCCTAACTATACCATTGTCAGAAGAGATAGGCGGGTGAAATGCTGCGTCAGGCCCAGGGACGGTGCCAATGAAGAAGACCGTGCTCATCGTTGAGGATAACGAACTCAACATGAAGCTCTTCAACGATCTCCTCGAGGCCCATGGTTATGCCACGCTGAAGACCAGCCACGGCATCGAGGCCATGGAGCTGGCGCGCGCCCATAAGCCGGACCTGATTCTCATGGATATCCAGCTGCCGGAGGTCTCCGGCCTGGAGGTGACGCGCTGGCTCAAGGCGGACGAAGAGCTGAAAACCATTCCGGTGATCGCGATCACGGCGTTCGCCATGAAGGGCGACGAGGAGCGGATCCGGGAAGGGGGCTGCGAAGCCTACATGTCCAAGCCGATCTCGGTGGCCAAGTTCATCGCGACTGTGAAAACATACCTCGAGGCCGACGGAGCTTCGGCCTAACTGTCAAGCCGGGCCGGGCGCGCCTTGCAACAAAAACGGCTTTCCCGTGAATTTTTCTGGGAAAATGCAGCTTTTCAGGCACATAGGCGCTTGCATCGGACGATGTTTCCAATATGTTCAAGCCAACATTCCGCCGAGGCGGAAGAAATGCCCTACGGATGCTCAGGTCCGCCGCATCTCCTGGGACTTCGTGGGCTCGGCCAGGCTGGAGGCGGATCGTTGCCTCCTCAACACCGCTTCCAGCCGGCCACCTCTTCAAGCTCCAGCCTTCTCGAAAGACCGAGCAGCGCCGCAAGGCGCTTTTTTATTGCCGGCGGGAGCTGCTCCACCCTGTCCCGGCTCTCAGCAGGCTCCCCTTCCTCAAATGGCGCATCGTCTGCTGCGGACCCGAAGGGCCGCGTCGGCGAAAACCGGGTCCACTTTTCCGCACGATGCGCTAGCTTTCCTCCTGCATGATCCGCAGTCCGGCCAGGCTGGAATGCGAATCGGGAACGTTCACAGGTCTTTAGCTTGCACGTGAAGCTTGCCCGAGACTATTGGGACGAATAGCCGATGCTGCTGGGTAAGACTCGGGTGAGCATCGCTCGGGCGCACCGGCCGTAAGACCGAACCGGTTTTCGGATCCGGCCATGCGCGGCGCAACAAGGAAGCATCGGTTGGGCCTTGAGCGGCGTTCGCTTTCGAGGCCGATGCTCCAGAAGAGGGGATCGACATGGACCAGCGCACGCCTTCACTCCCGCCGACATCGGCCCTGACACGGTTTTCCGTCGCGCCCTTGTCCACCATGACCCGGCGGCTGGCCGACGTCGCCTCCGGTCGGGCTCCTGCGGATCTGGTCATCACCGGCGCGCGGGTTCTCTCGACCTACAGCGAGCGCATCGCGCAGGAACGGGAGGTGTGGATCGCGGGCGGCCGCATCGCAGCGGTGAAGCCGGCCGGCGCCCACAGAAGTGTGAACGGCACGCCGGGGCGCGTCTACGACGCGCGGGGAGGCATCATTGCCCCGGGTCTCGTCGATCCGCACATCCATATCGAGAGCAGCATGGTGACGGCCTGCGCCTATGCGGAGGCGGCGCTGCTCAACGGCACCACCACGATCTTCTGCGACAGCCACGAGATCGGCAACGTGATGGATTCCGCCGGGATCGAGATGATGCTGGAGGATGCGCGGCACGCGCCGCTCTCCATCTTCCTCACCGTGCCGAGCACGGTTCCTGCCACGTCGCCGGATCTCGAGACCGCGGGCGGCGACCTGACGCCCGAAAAGATCGCCGCCCTCTTCGACCGCTGGCCCGAAGCCGCGGCGCTCGGGGAGAAGATGGATTTCGTGCCCGTCACCATGGGTGACGAACGAAGCCATGCGATCCTGGCCGCCGCGCTCGAACGCGGCAAGCCCGTCTCCGGCCACATCTACGGACGCGAGTTCGTGGCGGCTTATGCGGCGAGCGGCGTCACCGACACGCACGAGGCTATCGACCGCGACATCGCCGACGACCTGCTCGACGCGGGCATCTGGATCTTCCTGCGCGGCGGGCCTCCGACGACGCCGTGGCACTCTCTACCGGAAGCCATCAAGACCATCACGGAGCTCGGGGCCTCGCACAAGCGCATCTGCGTCTGCACGGACGACCGCGACGCGGACGATCTCATGATGTTCGGCATGGATTGGGTGACGCGGGAGGCGCGTCGCTCAGGGCTCGGCCGCGAGCAGGCCTGGAGCATGGGCTCGCTCCATCCCGCCACGCGTTTCGGCATGGAAGGGGAGATCGGCGGTCTCGGCGGCGGACGCCGCGCCGATATGGTGCTGCTCGATGACGAGCTGCAGGTTCAGAACACCTGGTACGGTGGCGAGCTCGTCGTCGAGAACCGGAGGATCACGCCCATTCTCGATCAGGCGCTCTCCAACCGCTACCGCTATCCGGAGGCCGCCTACCGCACGGTGCATGTTCCGAGCGTTCCGAAACTCGTTCCGGAGCTTCCGACGCAAGCCTGCACCGCGAACGTGATCCGCGTGGCGCTGCCGGGCATCGTGCTCTTCCACGACAAGGTGAGACTGGAGCGGGAGGAGAGCTGGGACGCTCTGCTCGCCAAGAACGATCTCACCTTCGTCACCGTCATAGAGCGCCATGGGCGCACCGGCGGCAAGGGCGTAGCGCACGGGTTTCTCAAGGATTTCGGCCTGAAGAGCGGCGCCGTCGCGAGCAGCGTGGGGCATGATTCCCACAACATCATCGTCGCCGGAACCAACGAGGCCGACATGCGCGTGGCTCTCGATGCGCTCATCGGGGCGCAGGGCGGCGTCTGCATCGTGGATCGGGGCGAGATCGTCGCCATGGTGCCGCTGCCGATCGCGGGTCTTCTGTCCGACAAGCGCGTGACGGAGGTCGCCGATGAAACACGCGCGCTGAAGGAGGCATGGGGCAGGGCGGGCTGCAGGATTCCCTATATGGGCTTCAACCTGATCCCGCTCTCGGTGATCCCGGAGATCCGGATCACCGATAAGGGCCTCGTGCTCGTGCCCGAGATGGAGCTCGTGTCGCTCTACGAAGAATGAGAGCGCTATCGAGGCGCTGGAGCCTCGAAGCGTTCCATAGCTTCTCGCATGGCGGCCGCGAACGCCGGGTGATCGTAAAGATCGTTGTGCCCGGTTTCCGCAATGGTTCGGTCGAGAACGAGATTGGGGATCGCGGTTCTCAGGGGCTCGCTGCGCCGGGCCGGAACAATCGTATCCCGTCCTGCTGCGATCAGGGCGCTGGGTGTCGGCCGATCGCGGACAAGGTCGATGGTGGGCATATGATGGCGCAGGAGCAAACTTGTCGGAGCCCATGCGAAGTGCTCCCGGGCCAGAGCTTTCAATGAATCAAAAGGCGTGACCAGGATCAATCCGGCGAGGGAACGATGATGGGCGAGGTAAGCCGCCACGCCACTGCCGATGCTGAACCCGACCGCGACCACCATGCGGGGCCGGACCTGCTGCTCGTGATCGAAGATGGTCAGAGAGTCGGCGAGCAAGGTCTGGGCGCTCGGCTCGCCGGTGCTCGGCGGGTAGCCGCGATAGTGGAAGGCAATCACTTCGTGATCGGGAAAAAGGCTATGGACATAAAGCGCCATGGCGTCCGCGTTCCACGCATTGCCGCCGAAACCTAAGAGGAGAGGCTTGGCATCGGATGTACGGCCGAGCCGCACGCCAACCAATCTTTCGCCGTCGGGCGTGGTCACTTCTAGCCGCTCTGCAGAGCGGGGCAGGGCAGGGCTGCTGGCTGCCGCTAATTGGGCTGGAAACAGCATTTTCGTCTGCGACAGCGCCGCAACTGATACCAAGCCGGCATAAAGAAGCGCGACGCCAAGGATAAGGTAAAGCAACCACATTCGGTGTGACCTAGGATGACCAGGAACGCTCATATCAACTCGCGTCCGTCTCGATGGAGCGACGCGCGGCCAGTTCCTCGGCGCGTTCCAACAGGTCCTCCACGTTTTTCCGGAACTGCTCGAAGGCGAAGCCGAGGGCGAAGACCTGCCCGAAGCTGCCATAGGGGAGATCCTGGGAGAGCGCATGGGAGCGCAGGGATTCCGTCTCGGACACGAAGGCATGGACCGCCGCGTCGAAGTTTGCGGTGTCGGGCGGCGGCGTGCGGGTGCGCAGGGATTTCGCGATGCCCAGGAGCAGGGCGCAGGTTTCGTCCCGGAGCGTTTTCAGCGAAGGGCCGAGCCTGTCGAGGAGACCCGCCGGCAAGGGATTGGCGGAGGCACGGCCGATCATCACGAGGTCGTGGCGCACCCGATAGAGCGTGCGGATCAGCGGCTCCGGGTCGGCCGCTTCGGTGAGATGGCTCTTGCGTTCCCGCGCCGCCTCTTCGGCGGCGGCTTCCGCCTTCTTGAGGGCGGCGCGGATCTGCGGGTGAATGGTCTGCAGGGCGCCTCGGCCCTTCGGTTCCGCGACGAGCTCGCCAACATGCAGCTCGACCAGATCGGCGTTGAGGGAGACGACCCGGGCTGCCGCTTCCGTCATCAGCGTATGCGCCCGCGCCGGCAGAACGAACAGGGACACGACGATGCCGACGATGTTGCCGAGGGTGATCTCCGCCACCCGGTCGATGGCGGCGGCCACCGGACCGATGGCCTGGCCTGCCGGCGGCAGGAGCATGATCAGCCCCGTCACGGGCGCCACGCGGAAGCTCGGCTTGACGGCGGCGAGAAGCGCCAGCGGAAACAGGCTGACGATGATGGCAAGGCCCGTGCCGAGCGGCGAGCCGTGAGGGATGAGCGCGGCGACCGCGCCGCCATAGGCGGCTCCCGCGAAGGTTCCCAGGAACCGTTCCAGGGCGGCTTTGAGGGAACCGCCGACGCTGGCCTGCGTGATCACCACGGCGGTGATGGCCGCCCAATAGCCCTGGGGGAGATTGAAGAACTTCGTAATGGCGAAGGCAAGGGTGCCCGCGATGGTCACGCGCAGGGCGAGCTTCATCTCCGCCTGCCGCGCACCGATCCGTCCCGCCGCCCTGTCGATCCACCCTGTCAATGCCATGCGATTCTCCGAACGCAGAGCATAGGGGGTGGTTCGCCGATCGGGCTATGCGCCGTGAACTTGAGAGATCTGCGCGTCGGTTTCCAGCACCTGAAGGCTGGAGCCGCAATCGGCGCAAAGGCCGAGCTCCGGCGAGGCGATCATCTGCATGGTGCGGCATTCCGGGCAGCCTTTCATGGCCATCCGGAGAACCCCCTGAATCTGGCTTGCGCCTTGTCTATGCGCTTCGCTGACCTGAACGGCATGGTCGAACATCGTCGCCTCCCTGGAAGGATGCGATGTTACTCCCTAACGATTCTCCCGGCAAGTGGAGGAGAGGAGGTAGTCAGACGGGCTCGCGATGCCCGGTGGCAAGGGTGACCTCCATGCGGGTGACGAGGCTTGCCACGACCGAGAAGAGCCCGAAAAGGACATGGGGCAGGTAAACCCGGTCTGAGAAGCCGAGCAGGAAGGGCGAAGCTGCCAGGAGCGCGCCTGCGGCGCCGTCCAGCATCAGGTGCAGCGACATGGGCAGGAGGCGCACGACCCCGAGCTCGTAGGCTGTGAGCATGGAATAAAGGATCGCTCCCGCGCCGAACACGACGGCGGTCCATGTCGCTGCGGTCACATCCGCGAAGCCGAACAGCCAGGGAGCCGCAAGAAGCGCTACACCCCAGAGATAGTCGATCGCGCCGTGAACGCTGGTGGGAAGAAAACGCATCGTTCGGTCCTTGCTCCTCGCCAACGTCATGGGGCAGGGCCTGTTCCCGCGCGAGCGACCCGAAGGGCCGCGTCAGCGAGAACCGGGTCCACTTTTTCGCACGATGCGCTAGATCGCCTTGATGAGCAGAATTCGATGGCAGCAGGACGAGGTGGCCGGCGTGCCACTCAAGCGTCACATGGGCTTCGTAGGGGCGGTCGAGGTCGGCAGCGTCGCCTATGACGGCAGCAACCGGTTCTGGATCTGGTCGACGCCCCTGCAGGAGGACGTCTGGGGCTATGGATCCACGGAGGATGCTGCGAAGGCCGCCCTCGAACATTGGCTTGTGGCGTGGCTCGAAAACTTCAGGCCATTCTTTCAGGCCGGCGCATGAGCGCCAGCTTCAAGGAATACGGATCGTCTGCGGCGCTCAGATCCGTGTGGTGCGGCGACCGCGTCCCAGGAAGTAGTAGAGCAGCGCGGCGATCACGACCACCGCCAGAACGACCCACAGCCAGGTGCTCGTCTCACCGTCCCCGGCGGCTCCCGCATCGCCCGGTGCGGCCGTTCCGCCGGTTGGGGCCTGCGCCATGGCAAGGGCGCTCCAGGCCGTCAGCATCATCGTCAGCAACGATACCTTGATGGTCTCGATCATGAGTCATCCTCCCAGGCGTGATCGCCTCTGCAGATCAACGTCGCCTGCCCCATGCTGTTCCTCAGGCCACCGGGCCCGGAAGGCTGAGGAACACGGGTCCTTCCGACTTGGTTGCCTTGCTGGGCATCGCTCAACCGAAAGTTCGATCGTCGTGGATGTTCTGTTGTCAAGGCCGCTCCTTTGGGCCATGTTATTTAGTATTGCGTGGAGCAGATGAGGACGGATCCATGAACCACGTGGTTCTGCTCGGCGACAGCGTGTTCGACAATGGTGCCTATGTGAAACCTGGGGAGCCCGATGTCCTGGCTCAGGTTCAGGCGAGGCTTCCGGAATCCTGGCGCGCCACCAGCAACGCTGTCGACGGAGCAATCACGGCGGGCGTGGAGCGCCAGCTTGCCCATGTGCCGAGCGATGCCAGTCACCTGATCCTGAGCATCGGTGGCAACGATGCGCTCGGCGCGAGTGGAATTCTGAGGGAAAGCGCCCGTTCGGTGGCGGAGGTGATGAGCCGTATTGCGGATGTCCGGGATTCCTTTGCGCGCAGCTACCGCAAGATGCTGGATCAGGTCATGAGCCGCCGTCTCCCGACCGCGCTCTGCACGATCTATGACGGACGCTTTCCCGACCAGGAGGAACAGCGCCAGGCGGCGACGGCTCTGTCGGTCTTCAACGATGTCATCACGCGCGAAACCTTCGGCAGAAGGCTCGCCTTGATCGACCTGCGGCTGATCTGCAATCAGCACGAGGATTATGCGAACCCGATCGAACCCTCGGCGATCGGCGGCGCCAAGATCGCGAATGCGATCGTGCAGGCGGTAGCGGGGAACACCATCTTTCCTCGGTCGCAGGTCTATGCCGAGTAAGCGGCAGCGTAGCCCGGCCCGGAGCATCTGAAGATCAGGGAAAAAGACGCGATTACTTGCTCTCGGAGCTGCTTGGCAGCATCCAAGTTATTGTAGTGCAGTATGAACGCCATATGAATGGTAATCGCGACACTTTTGCTTAGTAATCGTTGGGCGTGAAACCTTTTTCAACTTACAAGCTTGATTAGGCACGAATGGTGCTCACCATTTTGGTATGAGGTTTGTCATGAAGAAGGTGATCCTGCTCTCGAGCGCCGCCTTGCTGACCGTCGCAAGCATCGGCTCGGCTCAAGCTCAGAGGGTCTATCGCGACGGCTGGCGTGGCGGTTACCACCACCATCATCATCGCGGCTGGGGCAATGGCGGTGCGCTCGCCGCCGGCCTCATCGGTGGCGCTGTCCTCGGCGGCCTGATCAGCGCCGCTGCGACCCCGGCCTATGGTTATCCCGCTTACGGCTATGGCTATCCAGCTTACGGCTACCGCTATGGCTACAGCGCTCCGGCCTACAGCTATGGCTACGGCTACGACTATCCATACAACTACGGCTATTACGCCGCCCCGGTCGCGACCCGCGTGGTCTATGCTCCACCGGTTTATCGCACCCGGGTCGTTTATCGGCAGCCGGCCTATCGCACCCGGGTCGTCTACCGTCAGCCGCAATATCGGACGCGGGTCGTCTACCGTCGCGACGGCAGGCCCGCCCGCGTCGTCCGCGCGGTCCGTCGCGACGTGGTGACCACCGGCTCCATCCGCGAGCGCCGGCCTGTTCGGGTGAATTATCGCTACTGATCGATCGCGACGACCGGTCATCGACGCGAGGCCGCCTCCGAGAGGCGGCCTTTTCATTTCGTGGGGCTTGAGCGACGATTCCCCGCGGTCAAAGAACCCGTCCCGGATTGAGGATGCCCTGCGGGTCGAGGGTGCGTTTCATCCGGGCCATGAGCGCCAGCTCGGCGTCGGAGCGACTCAGGGAGAGATAGGGACGTTTGATGCGTCCGATTCCGTGCTCGGCGGAGATGGATCCCCCGAGCCGCGACACGAGATCGTAGACGAGGCCCTGAACGCCTGTCTTGGTCTCGCTCGTCATGTCGCGGATGGCCACGTTGATGTGGATGTTGCTGTCCGCCACATGACCGAACACCACATAGACCGCGTCCGGATATTGCTTGGGCATCTCCTGGCGCAGGTGCTCCACGGCCTCCGTCATGCGGTCGAGAGGCACGCTGACGTCGAAGCGGATTTCCTCCGGCAGGAAGCGGCCGTACTCGTAGGGCGTCTCCCGGTAGGCCCAGAAGCGGTTCCGGTCGGCCCGCGATTGGGCGACGACCGCATCCGTGATGAGGCCCTGTTCGTAGAACTCGGCGAGAAGCGTCGAGAAGGCCTCCGTGCCTGCGGGTTCTTCGCCCATGTCGGCCTCGATCAGCAGGGTCAGATCGTGCTCCTCATCGAAGGCGGCCGGAAGGCCGCAGATCCGGGTCGCGACCGTCATGAACTCCCGCCACATGGCCTCGAAGACGAGGAGGCGTCCCGGGTGGGCCTGCTGGAATTGGCGCAGCACCGCGAGGGCATCCTCGAAGCTGCCCACGGCGCAGAGGGCCGTCTGCACGGCTTGCGGTTTGGGATGGAGACCGATCACGACGCGCGTGATGATGCCGAGCGTTCCCTCGCTGCCGATGAAGAGCTGCGTCCAGTCGTATCCCGCATTGTTCTTCAGCATCTTGTTGAGCGAGCGCACGACCGTGCCGTCGGCCAGCACCGCCTCCAGCCCCAGGATGTTGCGCCTGGTCATGCCGTAGCGCAGCACCTGGTTGCCGCCGGCATTGGTGGCAGCGTTGCCGCCGATGGTGCAGGTGCCGCGGGCACCGAGATCGATTCCGCAGAGGAAGCCCGCGTTCTCGGCGGCCTGCTGAACGACGGCGAGAGGGGTGCCCGCAAGAGCCGTGAGGGTCGCGCTGGCCGCGTCGACTTCCTCGATCCCGTTCATGCGTTCGAGGGAGAGCGCGATCTCTCCCGCCTGCGGATGGGCGCCGCCCGCGAGCCCCGTCAGGCCGCCCTGGGTAACGACGGGTTGGTTGTGCTCATGGCAGATCCGCAGGGCCGTCGCGACGTCTTCGGTGGTCTGGGGAAGGATCAGGGCCTGGGGCACGGTCGGCTCCAGGCCGCTGGCATCGGCGTGGTTGCGGGCAGGGATGTCGGCGCCGAGGCGAATCTGGGGGCCCAGGGCGGCGACGAGGGCTTCAACGACTGTGCTCATCGGGTTGCGTCTTCCAAAAAAGTCTTTGTCCGGTCGGAAACGCTGGTGCTCAGACCGCATCGGTCACGCGCACGATGGCGTCCGGGCGCTTCCAGATCTCCGGCAGCAATTCAAGCCCGAGACCCGGTTTCATGTTCACGGTGACCTCTCCCTTCGCGACGGTCGGGAGCTCGGTCACGAGTTCCGTATACCATCCGGTATAGAA
This sequence comes from Microvirga pakistanensis, assembly GCF_004458765.1. Taxonomy (GTDB): domain Bacteria; phylum Pseudomonadota; class Alphaproteobacteria; order Rhizobiales; family Beijerinckiaceae; genus Microvirga; species Microvirga pakistanensis. The sequence goes on from NZ_SPJX01000185.1 coordinate 126,616, forward strand.
GGCCCGGACGCTTTCCTGGATGAGCGCATTGCGCGCGTGCAGGGAGAAATGGCAGGACGCGGCGTAAACCACCGGTCCGGTGCAGTCGTGCGGCGCGACGGGAACATGCCAGGCTTCCGCCAAGGCCGCGATCTTGCGCGCTTCCGTCAAACCACCGCACCAGGACAGGTCAAGCATGGCCACGCCCGCCACGCCGGTTTCGAGATATTCCCGGAAGGCGTGGGTGTAGGACAGGGTCTCCGAGGCGCAGACCCATGCCTTCGAATGCCGCGCGTATTCCTTCAGGTCGCCGATATTGTCGAGGCGGAACGGATCCTCGTGCCAATAGGTGTCGAACTCCGCGAGCGCGTCTGCGAGCTTCTTGGCCATGGGCAGGCTCCACAGGGAGTGGAACTCCACCATGATGTCCATCCTGTCGCCCACGGCCTTGCGGATCTTCGCGAAGGGTTCGAGGGCGGTTCGCAGCTCCCCCGGCGTGATGTCGTAGCCGTTGCTGCGCTCGGCCGCGACGTCGAAGGGCCAGATCTTCATGCCGGTGATGCCCTGCTCCAGAAGCGAGTGGGCGAGATCGTCGGCGCAGTTCAGGAAGGCTTCGAGATCCTCGTAGTCGCCTTCGGCCTCTCCGACGCCCCAGTTCGCCACCTTTTGCGCGCGGCCGTCACGGATGTACCGGTAGCCGGCGCAGGTGTTGTACACGCGGATCCGGTCGCGCGAGCGGCCGCCCAGCATGTCGCAGACGGGCTTGCCATGGGCCTTGCCGAAGATGTCCCACAGGGCGATGTCGACGGCCGAGTTGCCACGGGTCTCCACGCCCGCGGAGCGCCACCCGAGATAGGTCTGCAGATCGCGGTTGATTCCTTCGATCTGAAGAGGATCGCGCCCGATCAGCTTCGCCGCCACGGTCTCATGGATGTAGGCCTCGACGGCGGCCGCCCCCATGAAGGTCTCGCCCAGGCCCACGATGCCCTCGTCCGTGTGAAGGCGCACCCAGACGATGTTCGCGAACTCCCGAAGCCGGATGGTCTCGACACGGGTGATCTTCATGGGACTCTCCTGGAGTTGCGCCTCCGGAGCGGGCCGGGGGACGGGAGCAACGGGTCACGGTGCGCCTGAAAGGATATGCACGCGGGCGCCCTGAGATCCACTGCCGGCCGCTTCGAGGCCGAATATCATCAAGTCCGACGCGCAACAATGATGCGGTGCAGGCGTCTCATACCATTAGCTGATCCGGCTTCGACCCCACTCGGCTTGAATAATCCTCCCCGACGAACAGAATAGTACCAAACCGATAAGACAGGGTGGAGGAGCCGTGAACAGGGTAGGGGCCTTCTTTTTCAAAGGCTTGGAAGGAATCATGGTCCTTCTGCTGGCCGGCATGGTCGTCATGGTGTTCGGCAATGTCGTGCTGCGCTACCTCTTCGACACGGGCATCGACGTGTCGGAGGAGCTGTCCCGCTTCTTCTTCGTCTGGCTGACCTTCATCGGCGCCGTGGTGGTCGGCCGGGAGAACGCCCATCTGGGGGTCGAAACCCTCGTGTCCAAACTCGGGGACGCCGGCCGCAAGGTCTGCATGATCCTGTCGGACGTCTTCGTGATCGTCTGCTGCGTGGTGTTCTTCTGGGGAACCTGGCTGCAGGCGGAGATCAACGCCACGAACTATGCCCCGATCACCGAGATCTCCATGCTCTGGATCTATGGCGTCGGGTACTTCACAAGCCTCGGCCTGGGCCTGATGGCTGCTTTCCGAATTCTGCGGGTGCTCACGGGTCGGATCACCGAGCACGAACTCCGGGCTTTCGCCGGGGACTACAGCGACGATGAGGCCCATGCGCTGAGGGAGCGGCTCGAGTGACGATCCTCGTTTTCCTTTTCTCCCTGCTCGGCGCCATGGCGCTGGGCATGCCGATCGCCTTCGCGCTCATCGTCTGCGCGCTCGCGCTCATGCTTTGGCTCGGCAATTTCGACAGCCAGATCGTGGCGCAGAACATGATCATCGGCGCGGACAACTTCCAGCTGCTGGCGGTCCCGTTCTTCCTTCTGGCCGGCGAGCTGATGAACGTGGGCGGCCTGTCGAAGCGGATCGTCAACTTCGCCCTCGCGTGCCTGGGGCACATCCATGGCGGGCTGGGCTACGTGGCCATCGTCGCGGCGCTGATTCTCGCCGCCCTGTCAGGCTCGGCGGCGGCCGACACGGCGGCGCTTGCGGCCATCCTGATCCCGATGATGCGGGACGCGGGCTACAATATCCCTCGGTCGGCCGGCCTCATCGCGGCGGGCGGCATCATTGCGCCCGTGATCCCGCCGTCCATCGGCTTCATCATCTTCGGCGTGGCGGCCAACGTGTCGATCTCGCAGCTGTTCCTCGCGGGCGTCGCCCCGGGTCTGATGATGGGGCTGTCGCTCGTCGTCGCCTGGTGGTTCGTCAGCCGGAAGGACAAGCTGCAGACAACTCCGCGGACGACTATGCGGGAGCGCGGGAAAGCCTTCGTCGACGGCTTCTTCGCCCTGCTGATGCCGGTGATGATCCTGGGGGGCATCAAATGGGGCATCGTCACGCCGACGGAAGCGGCCGTGCTGGCGGCGGTCTATGCGCTCGTGATCGGCATGTTCGTCTATCGCGAGCTGAAGCCCTCCATGCTCTACGGCGTCTTCCTGACGGCGGCGAAGACAACTGCCGTGGTGATGTTCCTCGTGGCCGCCGCGCTGGTCTCCGCCTGGCTCATCACCCAGGCGAACATCCCTGCGGAGATCAGCACATTCATCGAGCCGCTCATGGGCAACAAGACCCTGCTCATGTTCGCCCTGATGTTCCTGGTGGTGATCGTGGGCACGGCCCTGGACTTTTCACCGACGGTGCTGATCCTGACGCCGGTCCTCATGCCCATCGTGAAGCAGGCGGGGATCGACCCCGTCTATTTCGGCGTCCTGTTCATCATCAACAATGCAATCGGGCTGATCACGCCGCCGGTGGGCATCGTGCTCAACGTGGTGAGCGGCGTCGCTCGCGTCCCGATGGGAGCCGTGATCAAGGGCGTCAATCCCTTCCTGATCGCGCAGCTCATCGTGCTCGTCCTGCTCATCGTTTTCCCCGACCTCGTGATGGTGCCTCTGTCATGGCTGCGGGGACGGTGACCAGACGGAAAGAAGAACCGTAAAGAGAGGAAACTACCATGAAGACATTGAAATATGCGCTCGCCGCGGGCGTCGCGGTCACGCTCCTGTCGACGCTTCCGGCCGCCGCCCAGTTCACGGAGCGGAACATCCGCCTGTCCAACGGCGTGAACGAGGATCATCCGAACGGGAAGGGCGTCGACAAATTCAAGGCCTGCCTGGCCGACAAGTCGGGCGGCAAGCTGAAGGTTCAGGGCTTCTGGGGCGGCGCCCTGGGCGGCGACCTTCAGGCAACCCAGGCCCTGCGCTCGGGCACGCAGGAGATGGTCGTCACGTCGAGTTCGCCGCTCATAGGCATTCTGCCGGATCTCGGCGTCTTCGACCTGCCGTTCCTCTTCGCCAACGAAAAGGAAGCCGACACCATCCTCGACGGCGCCTTCGGCAAGCACATCGACGCGAAGCTCGAAAGCGTGGGCCTCGTCAACCTGGCCTATTGGGAGAACGGCTTCCGCAACCTCACGAATTCCCGCCGCCCGGTGGAGAAGTGGGAAGACTTCAAGGGCCTGAAGGTCCGCGTCATGCAGAACAACGTGTTCCTCGACACGTTCAAGAACATGGGCGCGAACGCGGTCCCGATGGCCTTCGGCGAAGTGTTCACGGCGCTCGAGACCAAGGCGATCGACGGACAGGAAAACCCGTTCGTGACCATTGACACCTCCAAGTTCTACGAGGTGCAGAAGTACCTGTCGGTCACCCGCCACGCCTACACGCCGTTCCTGGTGCTCTACTCCAAGAGGCTGTGGGACGGGTTGTCGAAGGACGAGCAGGCGGCCTTGCGCGAATGCGCCGCCGTCGGCCGCGACGAGCAGCGCAAGGTGTCCCGCGAGCTGGGCCAGGCCTCCCTCCAGAAGATCAGGGGAGCGGGCGTCATCGTGAACGAGCTGAACGAGCAGGAGGCCAACCGCATGCGCGAGCAGGCGAAGGCCGTGTGGGAAAAGCACGCCTCCACCATCGGCCCGGAGACGGTGAAGATGATGCAGGACGAACTCGACAAGATGCGCAAGAAGTAACGCATCCCGGCCCTGTTGGAATCACGCCGCCCGGAGCCTCAGCGCTCCGCGCGGCGTGAGCCGTCGTTGGACGCCCCATTTTCAAAAGATATTCATCGATGCAGATTCTCATTCTCGGGGCCGCCGGAATGGTCGGCCGGAAGCTCACCGAACGGCTCGTCGAAGAGGGGCACCTGAACGGACGGGCGATCACCCGCATGATCCTGCACGACGTGGTCGAGCCCGCCGTTCCGCAGGCCCCGTTCGAAACAACGGCTCTCACGTCCGACTTCTCGCAGGCCGGCCAGGCCGAGAGGCTCGTGGCGAGCCGCCCGGACATCATCTTCCATCTCGCGGCCATCGTGTCCGGCGAGGCCGAAGCCGATCTGGAGAAGGGCTACCGGATCAATCTCGACGGAACCCGCTCCCTGTTCGACGCCATCCGCCAAGTGGGCGACGGCTATTGCCCGCGGGTGGTCTTCACGTCTTCCATCGCGGTGTTCGGCGCGCCGTTCCCGGAGGCCATCGGCGACGAGTTCTTTCTCACGCCGCTCACCAGCTACGGCACGCAGAAGGCCATCGGCGAGCTGCTGCTCGCCGATTACACGCGACGCGGCTTCTTCGACGGCATCGGCATCCGCCTCCCGACGATCTGCGTGCGTCCTGGCAAGCCCAACAAGGCGGCGTCCGGCTTCTTCTCGAGCATCATTCGCGAGCCATTGAGCGGGCAGGAGGCGGTGCTGCCGGTGCCGGAGGATGTGCGTCATGCCCATGCTTCGCCTCGCTCCGCCGTGGGTTTCCTCATGCATGCGGCGACCATGGACACCGCGGCGATCGGACCACGCCGCAATCTCACCATGCCGAGCGTTTCCGTCACCGTTGCGGAGCAGATCGATGCCCTGCGGCGCATCGCCGGAGACAAGGTCGCTTCCCGGATCCGCCGCGAGCCCGATCCCGCCATCATGCGCATGGTGGCCGGATGGCCGCGCCGGTTCGACGCCAGTCGCGCCGAGAGCCTCGGCTTCAAAGCGGAAAAGAGCTTCGACGAGATCATCCGCCTGCACGTCGAGGATGAACTCGGAGGCAAGATCGCGGGTTGATCGCCATGGTCGCCGCGCCCCGACGCTCTTTTCTTTCGTGTCGGTGGAGCGTGGTCGGCGACGAGCGCCGTTTCCACTTGCGCGGAATCAGCTCGCTCCTTTGGGGCGCCGGAGCGGATCCACTTCACGGCAAAATGCTCTGACCGGCGGATTTCAACGCGATTTGCGTCTTCTTATGGAATTTGCCTTGTGGAAACGGCACCCTGACAACTTGGAACTTTGTTCCCAATCACTATGCAGATAGTGCTAAATACGCGTATGGCCTCGTGAAAGGAGTTTCCAGTGGCAAAGACTGCAACCAAGAAAGCCCCGGCCCGCAAGGCCGCAGCGAGCAAGGCAACCAAGGCTCCGGCCAAGAAGGCGGCCGCCAAGACGGCAGCCGCCAAGACGGTCGCCGCGAAGACGACCAAGACGGCTGCGAAGTCCGCCGCCAAGACGCCCGCCAAGGCCGCCGCTTCGAAGGCCCCTGCAAAGGCCGTGAAGAAGTCGGTGAAGGGCCCGACCGCGTCGAACGGGATTCTGACGCTTCGTCACATCGCCGAGGCGCTCTCGGAGATGCACGAGTTGCCGAAGCGCCAGGCGAACGAGATGATGACCCAGGTCGTCGACTTCATCGCGAAGAGCCTGAAGAAGGGCGAGAAGATCCGCCTGACCGGCCTCGGCATCCTGCAGGTGCGCAAACGCGCCGCCCGCATGGGCCGCAACCCGCAGACCGGCGAGCCCGTGAAGATCAAGGCTTCGAAGAAGATCGCCTTCCGCGCCGCCAAGGACCTGAAGGAATCGATCTGAGATCTGCACGGCGGTGCGGCGTCACCACAAGCCGCACCGCTGTCGCTCGACCATAGCGAGCGACGACGCTCGTCTTCCCCCTCGTGAGCTCCGCGTGACCGAACGTCGTCGTGCTCGCTGCTGAGGGCCAATACGGATTGCCGTGAGCATGCTCCGGGACCGCGCCAACCGTCAAAGACAAGAATTGCGCCGGATCGAGCGGAGGCGGAGCTCTGTCTTTCAGCACCGCCCCCGCCAACCGCGCCGGCCTCGCTGACATCGCTCGCGGTTCGAGAAACCCTCCGTTCCTCCGCAATTCCGCAGCTCCGCTTTTGTGAGCCGGAGACCCCCTAGAAACGAAAAGCCGCCCCGACGAGGGACGGCTTTTCGTTTCTGCGCTTGTTTTGCAGGAAGCTTACTTAATCTTGGCTTCCTTGAACTCCACGTGCTTCTTCGCGACGGGATCGTACTTCTTGAGCGACAGCTTGTCGGTCATCGTACGGGAGTTCTTCTTGGTGACGTAGAAATAGCCCGTGTCGGCGGTGGAGACGAGCTTCACTTTGATCGTTGCGGCTTTGGCCATGGGTTGGACCTCTTGTTCGGTTTCAACGCGCTCGGTTGGCCCCGCGGCGTGGCCGAAACGCAAAGGCCGGGCGAACCCGGCCGGAAAATCGTGAGGTTCCCATGCCCGATTATGGCGCTTCCGTCAAGGGTTGGGCGGGAAGGATGACATCTTTCCACCATGGCCGGGCCTGCCCGGGCCCTGGGGAGACCGACAGGGAACCTACAGCAGCTCCCGCACGAAATGGCCGCGCTTCTGGTAGAAGAACGGCACCGGGAGCTGGGGGCTGAAGCCGGCCGCGATTCGGGCTTCCAGCTCACCGAGCAGCACGCCCGTGATCGGGGGAAGATCGAGCCTTCTCGCCTCGGCCATGGTCACCCAGGCCAGCTCGACGAGTTCGGAATCGGGCCCCACGGCGCCTTCCACCTCCCGGGCGATGGCGGTCCGGTCGACGGCGAAGAAACGGGTGTCGAAGCGCTTGACCCGCTTCGGCGGCGTGATGGCCCGGCCGATGAAATGCAGCGCTTCCAGGTCCGGGAACACCCCATGCTCGCGGAAGGCTTCCCAAGGCGTGCCGGCGGGCACGGATTCGGGGCTGCCGTAATCCCGGGTGCCGAGCAGCAGGCCGGTTTCCTCGAAGGTCTCGCGGATGGCGGCGAGCGCCAGCGCCCGGCTGCGCTGGACGGACGGGCGCGTGACCCGTGCCATGAGGGCCTGCTCCGCGCGCGGATGCAGGGCCCCGGCCACCGTCATGGAACGGTCGCCGGCCTCGATGCGGCCGCCCGGAAACACGAATTTGCCGGGCATGAACCTGTGGCCGTCGTGGCGACGGCCCATGAGGATCTTGAGGGGCTTGGCCCTCCGGTCCATAATGATGAGGGTCGAGGCGTCGACGGGACGAAGCGTGGGAAGGCTCGCGTTACGCTCGCGAGCGACCAGCGTGTCCATCCCGGTCAATGTCCGCGCGTCCGTCACCCGCATTCTCCGTCTGTTCATTCTTCATCTGGCGGGCCACGCCGAAGCCGTGCATTCCTAGCGCGTATTGAAGCCCCACGACAGCCCCTTTGACGGGCTGGAGCAGCAGCAGCGACAGGACGACGGTCAGGAGCGGCCAGATCGCCAGATGCGCCCACAGGGGCATCTCCAGCTTGGTCTCCGTCATGAAGATCCCGTAGCCGACGAGGTGGCCGACGACGAAGATCACCAGATAAGGCGGCAGGTCGTCGGCTCGGTGATGGTGGAATTCCGTGCCGCAGGCCTCGCAGCGATCCGCCACCTTCAGGAACCGGCCGAAGAGGCGGCCCCGGTCGCAGGCGGGGCAACGGCCGCGAAAGCCGCGCTTCATGGCGGGCAGGGTGGCCACGTCCTCCGCCGCAGGAGGGCTCGTTCGCATGGTCAGGGGCATGGTCGTTTCCTGTCAGGCGCGGCCGCGCCGTTTCACCTTCACACGGGTGGGAGCGCGGCCCGCAGGCGCCTTCGTGGCCTTCTTGGCTCCGCGCGAGGGACGTTTCGCACCCTTCCGGCTGCCCGTCTTGCCCGTGAAGCGGCCCTTCGTGAGCAGTTCGAACCGCAGCGCGCCGGCAACGGGTGCTGCTTCCACCAGCTTCACCTCCACCTTGTCGCCGAGGCGGTAGGTCTCGCCCGTGTGCTCGCCGCGCATCGAATGGGTCTTCTCGTCGAAGCGATAATAGTCGTCCCCGATGGTCGCCGCCGGTACGAAGCCGTCCGCGCCGGTTTCGGAGAGCTTGATGAAGAGGCCCGCCTTCGTGACTCCCGAGATCTGTCCATCGAATGTGGCCCCGATCCGGTCGGCAAGGAAGTGCGCGATCAGGCGGTCGATTGTCTCACGTTCCGCCGCCATGGCGCGCCGCTCCGCCGCCGAGATCTTGGCGCTGATCTCGATCAGCTCCGCGCGGGTGGTGTCCGGCGGCAGCCCGTCCTTGCCGAGCTTCAGCCCGGTGATCAGGGCCCGGTGCACGATGAGATCGGCGTAGCGGCGGATGGGGGAGGTGAAATGCGCATAGCGCTTCAGGTTGAGGCCGAAATGCCCGTAATTCTCCGCCGAATACTCGGCCTGGGACTGCGAGCGCAGCACCACCTCGTTGATGAAGAGCTGGTGCTCGGTGCCGTCGACGCTGCGAAGGATCCGGTTGAACAGCTCCGGCTTGAGCGCTCCTTGCGTGGGCAGCTTCAGGCCGATGGAGGCGAGCACTTCGCTCAAGGAGCGCATCTTCTCGAGCGACGGCTCGTCGTGAACCCGGTAGATCAAGTCGGACGGCACCTTCTCAAGGGACTCCGCGGCCGCCACGTTGGCGAGGATCATGAATTCCTCGATGAGCTTGTGGGCTTCGAGCCGCTCGGGCACGAACACGCGGTCCACCGTACCGTCGTCCTTCAGCACGATCTTGCGTTCGGGCAGGTCGAGATAGAGCGGCTCGCGGATGTCGCGCGCCTTCTTCACCAGCGCGTAGCCTGCCCACAGGGGCTTGAGGATCGTGTCGAGGATGGGCTTCGCCACCTCGTCCGGCCTGCCGTCGATGGCGGCCTGCGCTTGGCTGTAGGAGAGCTTTTCCGCCGAGCGCATCATGATGCGGTGGAACGAATGGCGAAGTTTTCGGCCGTCGGGGCCGATCACCATGCGGACCGCGAGGGCAGGGCGATCCTCGCGCGGGCGCAGCGAGCAGAGGTTGTTGGAGATCCGCTCCGGCAGCATGGGCACGACCCGGTCGGGGAAATAGACCGAGTTGCCGCGCTCCTGCGCCTCCCGGTCCATGGCGGAGCCGGGCCTGACATAGGCCGCAACATCGGCGATGGCGACGGTGAGGATGTAGCCGCCCGCGTTGTTCGGATCGGGATCCGGAGCCGCGTGAACCGCGTCGTCGTGGTCCTTGGCATCCGCCGGGTCGATGGTGATGAGCGGCAGCTCGCGCCAATCCTCGCGTCCTTCGAGGGCGGCGGGCCTGGCGGCCTCCGCCTCGTCGATGACGGCCTTCGGGAACTCGTTCGGGATGTTGTGGGCGAAGATCGCGATGAGGCTCACGGCCTTCTCGGATTTCACGGAGCCGAGCCGCTCCTTGACCTTCGCGTGGGGGAGCCCGAAGCGGCCGTGCTTGACGATGGATGCGGCGATGAGATCGCCGTCCTGCGCGCCGTTCTCGTCGCCGGGGTTGATCTGGAGCTCGTCGCCGCGGGACTTCTTGTCGACGGGAACGAGGCGCCCGCCGCCCTCCGGCAGGGCGCGGAAGATGCCGAGCACCTGCGCCTGCTTCTTGGCGATGATCTTGGTGACGCGGCCCGCGTAGCGGTGGATGTCGCCCGCCTTCAGCGGATCGACCCGCAGCAGCGCCCGGTCGCCCACACCGGCCACCGGCGCGCCGGGCTTCGGCTTGCGCGCGGGCAGGATGATGATGGTGGGGACGGAGCCGTGCTCCTCCTCGTCCCACTCGGTCGGAACGGCGATCAGCTCGCCGTCACGGTCCCGTTTGACGATGTCGGCCAGGACCATCGGTGGCAGCTGGCCCGCCTTGTGGACACGCTTGCCGCGGCGGCTGACCGCGCCTTCGTCCTCCAGCTCTTTGAGCATCTGCTTGAGCCAGATCCGGTCGCCGCCCTTGATGTTGAAGGCCTGCGCGATCTCGCGCTTGCCGACCTTGCCGGGGGTTTCCGCAATGAAGGCGACGAGATCCTCCCGAGTGGGGAGAGCGGAGGATGAATGAGCTTTGGAACGTTTGGGCAAGGGAAAACTCGTTGCGTTCGTCAGGTCTTGTCGCATGCAAGCTCGGCCGCGGCTAGTCCGGGAGGCCCGCCTGTGGAATGACGCGCGAGACGCCGCATGGATCCATCACGGCAATAGCGGCCGTTCGCGGCAAAAAAAAAGGCTCCTCGCGGAGCCTTGTGAGGGACCGGCCCGTGGGGGCAGATTGGGCCGGTGATGCCTATCAACGGCTGGGTTCGAGGTTGGTTCCAACTTTTTTGAAGAAATGTTCAAAAAAGTTTCATGACGGATGTAAGTGATTGATAAACCTATGGATCGTTCTGAAGAACCATCCATACGGGAAGGCCGTTTACGATTGGCGGCAGCCTGAAGATCGAGGTTTGGGGCATCCATGGTGCAACGGGCCTGTGGAGCGCCATCCGCGGGTCCCGGATGGAGTGAGTCCTCAGGGTCTATGACGGGGCTGATCCGAGCTACCCCGTGCAAGAGATGTGCCGTCGGCTCATCATATCGAGGTTACCGGCACAACGCCGGCGACGCGCATCGGCGATCCTGCGGAACATTCGACGTGGTCCTCCAACATGCGCGGCGAAGTCCTCCGTCGCGTATCATGCTCGCGGGATGGTTCTAAAGGCTGCGCTTGTTCCGGGCATCTGGATGTGGCCCATGAAGCGTTCCACCCCGATGAACCGGCGCATGCGCTACAGGAAATAGCGCATCCACAGGTTGGGCTCCACATAGAGGCCCCTGCCCGTGTCCAGGTCGATCTCGATAGGCGCGAGGGCGCCCGAAACCCAGTAACGGCCTGTTGCCGGAAAGGTCATGCCTGTCCAGCTTTCCCAAGCCTCGACCGGAGCCTCGATCACCATGGAGCGCGGTGCGATCTTGACGATATGCGCGCCCAGGCGCTGGTGGGTCCGGATCCAGGGGTCGAAGGGAAGGCCGTCCGGGCGCCTCCAGGAGCAGTATTCCTCGAAGGGCTGCAACGGATAATGCGCCTTCCGCGTCGGTCGTACCGGAGCCACCATGGCGTTCAGGCCGGCCGCAGCGGCAGAGGCCTTCATCGCCTCGATCTGACGCTCGGCCAGACCTGATCCCCGCTTGTCCGGACGAACCGTGATGGAAAGGGCCGACAGGGTGTTGGCCCGTCCTCCCTTGAGCAGGCATTCCATGCCATTGCGAAGAACGGCATCCCAACCTTCATCGGGCAGGGACGTCTCTAGGCCGTCCCATGCGAAGGGTATCGCATTCGCAAAGCCGACCACGTGCTCGACCGTGTCGATCGTCTCGACAGCCACCGTCTGGAAAGCGGCAACAGGCATCGAGTAAAGCTGGTGCCAATAGCGTCCTGCCACCTGATCCTTGAGGACGAAGATCGGCCAGACGGAAGCGACCAGCGCGTCGGCCGGTCCGGCCAGATCGGGGCGCTTCTGTAAGTCGATAAGGTGGACCGGCACGCGGACTTCTTTCCAGGATCCGCTCGCGACAGACGACCTTCATCGTCTTTCGCGCTCGGACACGGGTGCTTCGATGCTCAGATATCCAGGTCCGCCTCGTCCGTGAAGGCGGCGCGTTCCTGGATGAAGGCGAAGCGGGCTTCCGGCTTGTTGCCCATCAGGCGCTCGACGGCGTCGTTGGCATCCGGCCGGTCGTCGGCTTCCACCACCACCTTCAGAAGCAGGCGCTTCTTCGGGTCCATGGTGGTCTCCTTCAGCTGGCCCGGCAGCATTTCGCCCAGGCCTTTGAAGCGGCTGATCTCGACCTTGCCGGAGCCCTTGAACACCGTCTTCAGGAGCCGGTCGCGATCGGCCTCGTCGCGGGCATAGGCCGACTTCGCGCCTTGGCTGAGGCGGTAGAGCGGCGGCACCGCGAGATAAAGGTGACCGCCGTCGATGAGCTTGGGCATCTGCCGGTAGAAGAACGTGATGAGCAGCGTCGCGATATGCGCCCCGTCCACGTCCGCGTCGGTCATGATGATGACCTTCTCGTAGCGAAGGTCGGTTTCGCGGTACTGCGAGCCCGTCCCGCAACCGAGCGCCTGGACGAGATCCGAGATCTGCTGGTTCTGGTGCAGCTTGTCGCGGCCGGCCGAGGCCACGTTCAGGATCTTTCCGCGCAGCGGAAGCACGGCCTGGGTGGCGCGGTCGCGCGCCTGCTTGGCGGAGCCGCCGGCCGAGTCGCCCTCGACGAGGAAGAGCTCGGAGCCCTTGGCGCCCGCGTTGGAGCAATCCGCCAGCTTGCCGGGCAGGCGCAGCTTGCGGGTGGCGGTCTTGCGGGCGACCTCCTTCTCCTGGCGGCGGCGCAGACGCTCCTCGGCTCGGTCGATCACCCAGTCCAGGAGCTTGTTGGCCTGCTGCGGCGAGGCGGCGAGCCAATGGTCGAAAGTGTCGCGGATGCCGTTCTCGACGATGCGGCCCGCCTCCACGGTGGCGAGCTTGTCCTTGGTCTGACCCTGGAATTCCGGCTCACGGATGAACACGGACAGCATGGACGCGCAGGTCGCCATCACGTCGTCGGTGGTGACCGCCGCCATGCGCTTCTGCTGACCGACGCGCTCCGCGTGATCGCGCAGGCCGCGCAGGAGCGCGATGCGCAGGCCGTTCTCGTGCGTGCCGCCTTCGGGGGTGGGCACGGTGTTGCAGTAAGAGGTGGAGAACCCGTCCTCGTTCGACATCCAGGCGACCGCCCATTCCAGGGAGCCGTGGCTGCCGGGCTTGGTGATCTTGCCGGCGAAGATCTGGTCCGTGACCAGGTCCTTCCCGTCGATGTCGTGGAGCAGGTAGTCCCTGAGGCCGTTCGGGAACCGGAAGACCGCCTCCGCCGGAACGTTCTCGATGCCCTCGATCAGGGACCGGGCGCATTTCCAGCGGATCTCGACGCCGCCGAAGAGATAGGCCTTCGAGCGCGCCATCTTGAACAGGCGGCGGGGCTGGAAATGGGCGTCCTTGCCGAAGATCTGCCAGTCGGGCTTGAACCGCACCTTGGTGCCGCGCCGGTTGAGCACACGGCCCACGGTCTCGAGCTTGCCCTGGGGAAGGCCGCGGGCGAAGACCTGCCGGTAAAGCTGCTGGCCACGCGCGACCTCGACCTCGAGGGTTTCCGAGAGCGCGTTGACCACCGACACGCCGACGCCGTGCAGGCCGCCGGAGGTCTCGTAGACCTTCGAGTCGAACTTGCCGCCCGCGTGCAGCGTGGTCATGATGACCTCGAGCGCCGATTTCTTCGGGAATTTCGGATGCGGGTCGACCGGGATGCCGCGCCCGTTGTCCGTAACGGACAGCCAGCCGCCTTCCTCCAGCTCCACCTCGATGAAGGTGGCGTGGCCCGCCACCGCCTCGTCCATGGAGTTGTCGATCACCTCGGCGAAGAGGTGGTGCAGGGCCTTCTCGTCTGTGCCGCCGATATACATGCCCGGGCGGCGGCGGACGGGCTCCAGCCCCTCCAGCACCTCGATGGCGGACGCGTCATAGCCTGCCTCGCCCGGCGTGCCCTGCTGGGGCGCGGGCGCGGCGCGGGAGGCTTTCACGGCAGCGGTTCTGGCCGCTGCAGGCGCGGCGCGCTTGGCGGCGGCGCCCCCGAAGAGATCGTCGTTATCCATTGGGACCTTGGTCCGTTTCGATGATTCGCGTTTGTTTACACTATTTCTCATTCCGTTTTTATACGAGAACAAAACGGAAACAGGAAGGCGGCTTGGGGTCACAAGCCACAAAAACTGCGCCTTGGGAACCCCCGTTCGGTCAGTATCCCGCCTGCCTCTAAAGGATGTCTTTCACCTGTCACAAGGAACTGTTTAGTTACCATTCACGTTGGCTGTTTAAGCATAGCTTAACGGCTTGATTGAGAACGAGGCGACGATGCGTACGACGATAGGACCGGCTCAGAAGCTTCACCTGGACCGTGCGGCGCGCACCGCCGGAGAGGCGTTCGCCTTCGACGAGCCCGACGCGGCTCCGTCCGCCAGGAGCGGGACCCTCGGCTCGAGCCTGCTGTGGCTCTCCATCGCCGCGGTTGCCGCGCTCGGCCTCGGCTTCGCGTTTCCGTTCAACTAGTCCTCGTCCTGGACGGTCTTGGTACGGCCGGTAAAGAGCGTGGTGAGCCAGTTTTCCAATGGCTTGCCGAAGGTCAAGACAAACAGCGTCATCACGGTTCCGGCAATCGTGATGAACCAAGCCCCGAGGCCCGCCGTCACACCCAGAGCCGCCGCGATCCACACCGTCGACGCGGTGGTCAGGCCTTGGACCTCCGTGCCGTCCCGTGCCTTGATGATCGCGCCCGCTCCGAGGAAGCCGAGGCCCGTCAGGATGCCCTGAACCACGCGGCTGACCGCATCCTGCCCGAAATGCAGCCCCTCATAGACCGATCCCGACAGGATCACCGTGGCGGAGCCCAACGCCACGAGGCCCAGGGTTCGCATGCCGATGGGCTTGTTGTGGATATCCCGGTTCAGCCCGACCGCCATGCCGGCAATCGCCGCCACGCAGAGGCGGAGCAGAATCTCGATCTCGTCGGCGCGGTCCACCAGGACCCAGGACAGCCACTCTCCCATCTTATTCAGCCGCTTTCGCGGCCTTTTTAGCCACGGTCTTCTTTGCTGGAGCCTTCTTGGCCGGAGCCTTCTTGGCCGGAGCTTTCTTGGCCGCCGTTTTCTTGGCCGGCGCCTTGCGGCCACGCCCGGGCTTCTTCGCCGGTCCGGCGGCCCGGCGGGCCTTCAGAAGCTCGATCGCCTCGTCGAGAGTGACCGCCTCCGCAGCCATGGCCCGTGGCAGGGTGGCGTTGGTCTCACCGTCGGTGACGTAGGGGCCGAAGCGTCCCGCCTTCACCACGATGGGCTTGCCCGATTCCGGGTCGTCGCCCAGAGGCCGGCCCGGATCGGCGGCCCGGCGGGCGTTGCCGCCGCCGCTTTCCTTCGTGACGATCAGATCGATGGCGCGGTTCGCGCCGATCTCCAGCACGTCGTCGCCCGGTCCAAGATTGGCGTAGGTCTTGCCGTGCTGCACGTACGGCCCGTAGCGCCCGATGCTCGCCAGGATCGGCTCGCCGGTTTCCGGGTGCGTCGCGACCTGGCGCGGCAGCGACAGGAGCTTGAGCGCCTTGTCCAGATCCACCTGCGACGGGGCCAGGCCCTTGGGCAGGGAGGAGCGCTTGGGCTTCTCGCCCTCGCCGAGCTGCACGAAGGGGCCGAAGCGGCCGTCGCGCAGGGTGACCTGCTGGCCCGTCTCTGGATCGTCGCCCAGAACCCTCACGCCGGGCGTGCCGCCGTTCTCGGACGAGCCTTCGCCATCGCCCTCGACGCCGGACGCGGCGAGCTGGCGGGTGTATTTGCACTCGGGGTAGTTCGAGCAGCCGATGAACGAGCCGAACTTGCCGAGCTTGAGCGAGAGCTGGCCCGTGCCGCAATTCGGGCAGGTGCGCGGGTTCGAGCCGTCACCCTTGTCCGGGAAGATGTGCGGTCCGAGCAGCTCGTTGAGCGCGTCGAGCACCTCCGTGGTGCGCAGCTCCTTGGTCTCGCCGATGGCGGCCGAGAAGTCGCGCCAGAACTCGCGCATCACCTGCTTCCAGTCGATCTCGTTGTTCGAGACCCGGTCGAGCTGTTCCTCCAGGTCCGCCGTGAAGTCGTACTCCACGTAGCGCCGGAAGAAGCTCTCCAGGAAGGCCGTGACGATCCGGCCCTTGTCCTCGGGAACGAGGCGCTTCTTCTCGATCTTCACGTATTCGCGGTCGCGCAGGGTCTGCAGCACGGCGGCATAAGTCGAGGGACGGCCGATGCCGAGCTCCTCCATGCGCTTCACGAGGGAGGCCTCCGAATAACGCGGCGGCGGCTCCGTGAAGTGCTGGCTCGCGTTGATGCGGCGCCTCTCCAGGGGATCGCCCGCCTTCATGGGGGGCAGGCGGCCTTCGTCCTCGTCCGCCTCGTCGTCCTTGCTCTCGTTGTAGAGCGTGAGGAACCCGTCGAACTTGACTACCTGACCGGTGGCGCGAAGGTCGAGCTTGCGGGGCCCCACCTGGGCCAGGATGTCGGCGGTGGTGCGCTCGAGCTCCGCCGATTCCATCTGGCTCGCCAGGGTGCGGGTCCAGATGAGGTCGTAGAGGCGGGCCTGCTCCGGCTCCAGGTACTTCGCGACCATCTTGGGCAGCCGGCCCATGTCCGTCGGGCGGATGGCTTCGTGCGCTTCCTGGGCGTTCTTGGCCTTGGTCGAGTACTTGCGCGGCGCTGCGGGCACGTAGCGGTCGCCGTATTCCTTGCCGATCACCCGGCGGGCGGCCTGCACGGCTTCCGGCGCCATGTCGACGCCGTCGGTTCGCATATAGGTGATGAGGCCTACCGTCTCGCCGCCGATGTCGACGCCCTCGTAGAGGCGCTGCGCGATCCGCATGGTCTGCGCCGGCGCAAGGCCCAGCTTGCGCGAGGCCTCCTGCTGCAGGGTCGAGGTGGTGAAGGGCGGGTAGGGGTGGCGCTTGGCGGGCTTGGCCTCGATGTTCGCCACCGAGAAGGTCGCCAGCTCCAGGTCTTTCTTGAAGGCCTCCGCGTCCTTGCCGTTGCCGATGTCGAGGCGCTGGATCTTCTTGCCGTCGGCGCCCACGAGGCGCGCGTCGAACACGCCGCCGTCCTTGGTGGCGAGCGTGGCGATCAGCGACCAGTATTCGCGCGGCTTGAAGGTCTCGATCTCCAGCTCGCGGTCGCAGACGAGGCGAAGCGCCACCGATTGCACGCGGCCGGCCGAGCGGGCTCCGGGCAGCTTGCGCCAGAGAACGGGCGAGAGGGTGAAGCCCACCAGATAATCGAGGGCGCGGCGGGCCATGTAGGCGTCGACGAGCGCCTGATCGATCTCGCGCGGTTGACGGAGCGCCGTCTGCACCGCGTCCTTGGTGATGGCGTTGAAGGTCACGCGCTCGATCGGCAGGTCCTTGAGGGCGCGCTTTTCGCGCAGCGCCTCGACCACGTGCCAGGAAATCGCCTCGCCCTCGCGATCCGGGTCGGTGGCCAGGATGAGCTTTTCGGCTCCCTTGATCGCCTTGGCGATCTCGGAGACCCGCTTCGAGCCCTTGTCCTCGAGCGTCCAGATCATGCGGAAATCGGCATCCGGGTCGACCGAGCCGTCCTTGGCGGGCAGATCGCGGATATGCCCGAAGGAGGCCAGGACCTCGTAGTCCTTGCCGAGGTATTTGTTGATCGTCTTGGCCTTTGCAGGCGACTCGACGACGACGACTTTCATGGACGACTTCCCGTAGATGGCCGCGAGCGGATGCTCAAAGTTTGGATGATCGGAGGCGACGGTCGGATCCGGCCGTCAGAGGCGCGATAAGTGGTTGATCCTTGAAGACAAGTCAAATCGGCCGTCGCGCCTTACCTGTTACATGGTGGCGAAGGCCCGCTCCAGCAAGGGGTTCACGGCCTCCGCGAGGTCGTTGGCTCCCGTGATGCGGGCGGGCTGCGTGAGTCGCGTCAGGGCATAGCTCTCGGTGATCGGGGCGGGGGCCGAACGGGCCAGGGCCGCCGCCGCCGCCAGGGTGAAGAGCCGCTCAGCGATGAACCGGGCCCTGGCCTCGGCGTCCGGCGACTGAAGGGCGAGGACGACGTCCCGGGCCGCGTCCGACGCTCCCGGCAGGGCTCCGGCATCCGCCATGAGGCGGTCGAGGACGGAGGCCGCGAGCTCCGGCTCCCGGCTCTCCGCCCGCAGCAGGTCGAGGGCGATCACATTCCCGGACCCTTCCCAGATCGCGTTCACCGGAGCCTCCCGATAGAGGCGGGGCAGGGGGCTCTCCTCCACATAGCCGTTGCCGCCAAGGCTCTCCATGGCCTCGTAGAGGAGCCGGGGCGCCGCCTTGCAGATGCCGAACTTGGCCGCAGGCGTGATGAGGCGGGCAAAGGCCGCCTCCTGCGGATCCTGCGGCGCGAGATCGAAGCTGCGGGCGGTGCGGAGCGCGAGCGCCGTCATGGCCTCGCTCTCCAGGGCAAGGTCCGCCAGCACCGCCCGCATGGCCGGCTGATCGATGAGCTTCTTCTGGAAGACGCTTCGGTGGTGTGCGTGGTGCAGGGCGAGCGTCAGGCCCATGCGCACGAGCCCGGCCGAGGCGACCGCGCAGTCGAGGCGCGTGAGCTGGACCATGGGGATGATGGTGCGCACGCCCGCGCCTTCCTCGCCGATACGCCAGCCGAAAGCGTCAGCGAACTCGACCTCGGAGGAGGCGTTGGAGCGGTTCCCCAGCTTGTCCTTCAGGCGCTGCAGGCGCAGGCCGTTGAGAGAGCCGTCCGGACGGAAGCGTGGCACGAGGAAGCAGGTGAGGCCGCCGGGAGCCTGGGCGAGAACCAGGAAGGCGTCGCACATGGGAGCGGACATGAACCATTTGTGGCCCGTGAGCGCATATTCGTCTCCGGCCGCCGGGACGGCCCGGGTGCTGTTGGCGCGCACGTCCGTTCCACCCTGCTTCTCCGTCATGCCCATGCCGAGGGTGACCGCATTCTTCTCCCAGAATGGGATGAAGCGCGAATCGTAGTTCCGCGAGCGGATCCTCGGCAGCCACTCCCCCAGCCGATTCGGCGCGGCCGCGAGCGCCGCCGCCGAGGCGTGGGTCATGGTGACGGGACAGACATGGCCGCATTCGACGCCCGCCACGGCGTGGATCCGGGCGGCGCGGGCCACGTGCTCGTGTCCGCTCCCGGGTTCGTCCCAGGTCGAGCAATGGAGCCCGTCCGCCATGCTGGCCCGCATGAGCGCGTGATAGGCCGGGTGGAATTCCACCGCGTCGATCCGGTAGCCCCTCGCGTCGTGCGTGCGCAGCTTCGGCGGGTTCTCGTTGGCGAGCCGCCCGAGATCGAGCCGTTCCGCGCTGCCCCAGGCCGCCCCGAAGGCGATCAGCCCCTCGGCCTCGGGATCCAGGCCGCTGCTCCTGAGAGCGTCGAGGAGCGGCTTGTCCCCGGCGATCAGGTTCGCATCGCCGAAGGGCGGGGTCTGGTTGAAAACGTCATGTGTTCCCGACGATGGCATGGCTGCCGCTCCCGATAGAGCTGCTCGGCTCGATATTAGCGCCGAAACAGGGGCGGCGTCGCTCCAGGAATGGGCGTGGCCGCAAAGGAACAATCAAAAGGCTTTCCGGTTGGGCTGCATGCCTCGGTACTTCATGCATATCAGGCAAGGCGGCCAGCTTATTGAGGATACGGAAGGTGTTGAACTTCCCGATCTCGGTGCCGCACGGGCGTGGGCCCTTCACGGCATCCGGGACCTCGTCGGGGAAGCGATCAGGTACGGCAGAGATGACTGGCTCGACGACGCCCTCGTCATCACGGATGCGACGGGACGGGAATTGATGAGGGTTCCCTTCATCGAAGCGCTGCCCCCGCGTCTCTACCAAGCGTTGCATTGCTAGGATTCGACCGATGGTCTAGCATTGGAAGGCTCCCCATCCCGAGAAGGGCAGGCCATGTCGAATCCCCTGATCGGTAGACTTGAACGGCATGGTCCTCTCACGGACGAGGAAAAGGAGGTTCTCCAACGGATCACCTCCCGGACGACGATCTTCGGTCCGCATGAGACCATCGTGCCCGAGGGCAGCACCCCTTCGCACAGCAGTCTCATCCTCGATGGCTTCGCGAGCCGCCACAACCATTCGCTCGATGGACGGCGGCAGATCACGGCCTTTCACGTGCCTGGCGACTTCGCGGATCTGCACAGCTTCGTGCTCAAGAAGATGGACGATGGAGTTGCGGCGGTCGCGACGTGCAGGGTCGCCGAGGTCGCTCATAGGGACCTGAAGGAGATCACGAAGCACTTTCCGCACCTTACGCGTGTGCTCTGGCATACCACGCTGGTGGATGGAGCCGTCCATCGGACCTGGCTGACCACGCTCGGACGGATGGATGCCCGCGCGCGCCTGGCACACTTTTTCTGCGAGCTGAACGACCGCCTCGGCGCAGTGGGTCTGGCGAACGACGACAGCTACGAACTGCCAGCGACGCAGGAGGAGCTCGGTGATGCGTTCGGCATGAGTACCGTTCACGTCAACAGGGTTCTGCAGGACCTCCGGGGGGATGGGCTGATCACCTCCCGTGGGAAGCTCCTGATCATCAACGATCTGGCCCGCCTCCGCGAAGAGGGGCAGTACAGTCCCGACTACCTCCATATGGATCAGAAGCTCGAGCGGGATTGACACGCTCACCTTGTGCTTTGTTCCTGTCACCGCCGTCCCACGCCCTGGCTGAGCTGGTCCGGTTCGATTCCTGGGAGCTGCGCCGGCCGTGGACAGATCGGCGCTTGCTGCTTCCCTTCGCTGCGCCTATAGCGATGGCTTTAAGATGACAGACACCCCCCGATCCGTATTTCCCCACCGGCATCTCCTCGGAATCGAGGGGCTGTCCCCTTTGGATATTCAGGCCCTGCTCGACCTCGCCGACAGCCAGGTCGAGGTGAGCCGCCAGGTCGAGAAGCGCAAGACGACCCTCCGGGGGCGCACGCAGATCAACCTCTTCTTCGAGCCCTCGACCCGCACGCAATCCTCCTTCGAGATCGCCGGCAAGCGCCTGGGCGCCGACGTGATGAACATGGCGGTGGCGTCCTCCTCCGTGAAAAAGGGCGAGACGCTCATCGACACGGCCGCGACGCTCAACGCCATGCGGCCCGACATCATCGTGGTGCGCCACTATGCTGCGGGCGCGGTGCACCTGCTCGCGCAGAAGGTCGATTGCGCGGTGGTGAATGCGGGCGACGGCGCCCATGAGCATCCGACCCAGGCGCTTCTCGATGCGCTCACGATCCGCCGCAACAAGGGGCGGATCGACGGTCTCATCGTGGCGATCTGCGGCGACATCCTGCATTCGCGCGTGGCGCGCTCCAACATGATCCTGCTCGCCGCCATGGGCGCGCAGGTGCGCCTCGTCGCGCCCACGAACCTGCTGCCCCCCGGCATCGCGCGGCTCGGCTTTCCGACCTTCACCGACATGCGCAAGGGGCTGGAAGGGGCCGACATCGTCATGATGCTGCGCCTCCAGCGCGAGCGCATGAACGGCTCCTTCGTGCCCTCCGTGAAGGAGTATTTCCGGTTCTACGGTCTCGATCAGGAGAAGCTCTCCTACGCCAAGCCCGACGCGCTGGTGATGCATCCCGGACCGATGAACCGGGGCGTGGAGATTTCCTCCGACGTGGCCGACGGCGCGCAATCGCTGATCCGCGAGCAGGTCGAGATGGGCGTGGCCGTCCGGATGGCGGTGATCGAGGCTCTCGCGAGCCATCTGCCGAACGGGTGAGACGCGCGATGGGCATGAAACCTCTTCTCTTCAAGAACGCTCGCCTCGTCGATCCCGATACGGGTCGGGAGAGCAAGGGCGGGCTTCTCGTCCGCGACGGCGTGATCCAGGATCTCGGGCCGCAGTTGACCGACGTATCCGATGCCGACGTGATCGAGTGCGGCGGCCAGGTGCTGAGCCCCGGTCTCATCGATATGCGCGCCTTCATCGGCGAGCCGGGCGGGCCCTACCGCGAGACGCTCAAAAGCGCCGGGGAGGCGGCGGCCGCCGGCGGCGTGACCACCGTGGTATCCATGCCGGACACGAGCCCGGTTCTGGACGATCCGGCGGTGATCGACTTCATCGTGCGCCGGGCGCGCGACACCTCCGTGGTGAATATCCTGCCTGCCGCGGCTCTCACCAAGGGCCTCAAGGGCGAGGAGATGGCGGAGATCGGGCGCCTGAAGGAGGCCGGCGCGATCGCGTTCACGGATGGCGCGCGTTCCGTCACAAACGCGCAGGTGATGCGCCGGGCGCTCACCTATGCCCGCGATTTCGATGCGCTCATCGTCCACCATGTGGAAGATCCGAATCTCGTGGGGCAGGGCGTGATGAACGAGGGCGAGTTCTCCGCGCGCCTCGGGCTTCCGGGCATTCCGCGCGAGGCCGAGACGATCATGCTGGAGCGCGACATGCGCCTCGTGCGCCTCACCGGCGCGCGCTACCACGCGGCCATGATCTCCACCGCCGATTCGGCCGAAATCGTCGAGGCCGCGAAGGCGAGGGGCTTGCCGGTGACCTGCGGTGTCTCCATCAACCACCTGTCGCTCAACGAGAACGACATCGGCGATTACCGCACCTTCCTGAAGCTCTCGCCGCCCCTGAGGCACGAGGACGACCGCCAGGCGGTGATCGAGGCCCTCGCCAGCGGCACCGTCGACGTGATCGTCTCGGACCACAATCCACAGGATGTGGAGAACAAGCGCCTGCCCTTCGCCGAGGCCGCGGACGGGGCGGTGGGGCTCGAGACGCTGCTTTCGGCGGCGCTCCGGCTCGTGCATTCGGACCGCTTATCCCTCCCGAAGCTCCTGCGGGCGATGTCCACCAAACCCGCGGAAATCCTAGGGTTGCCGTCCGGCAGGCTGAAGATCGGCGCCCCCGCCGACCTCATCCTGTTCGATCCCGATGCGCCTTACGTGCTCGACAAGCGGGACCTGAAGTCCCTGTCCAAGAACTCACCTTTCGACGAAGCCCGCCTGGAAGGGCAGGTGACGATCACGATGGTTGCGGGCAGGATCGTGTTCGACCGACGCGCGATGGGGCCGGAAGCGAATGCCTGAAGAAGTGAACATGCTGTACCTGCTCGCGGCCCTGGCCTTCGGCTACCTGCTGGGCTCGATCCCGTTCGGCGTGATCTTCACCCGCATGGCGGGCGTGGGGGACATCCGTAAGGTCGGTTCCGGGAATATCGGCGCGACCAACGTTCTGCGCACCGGCCGCAAGGGACTGGCGGCCGCGACCCTGGTGGGCGACGCCCTCAAGGGCACGGTCGCCGTGCTGGTCATGGCCCGCTGGGGCGAGCAATTCGCGACGCTCGCCGCCCTCGGAGCTTTCCTGGGCCATCTTTATCCCGTGTGGCTGAAGTTCAAGGGCGGCAAGGGCGTGGCCACCTTCATCGGCGTGCTGATCGGCCTGAACTGGATCGCCGCGCTGATCTTCGCGGCGATCTGGCTGGGTGTCGCCTTCGCATCGCGCTATTCGTCCCTCTCGGCGCTCGTCGCCACCGCCGCGACGCCGGTGGTCCTGTGGCTTCTCGACGCGCCCGCCGTGGCGGCCATGACGGTGATTCTCGTGGCCCTGCTCTGGTGGAAGCACAGCGACAACATCAGCCGCCTGCTTGACGGAACCGAAGGCAAGATCGGTCAGAAGGGTTGAAGCCGTGAACCTGACGGATGAGCAGCGCCTCGACTGGCTCCGCCTGATCCGGTCGGACAGCGTCGGGCCGCGCACGTTCCGCACCCTCATCAACCGGTTCGGCGGCGCGTCCGCGGCCCTCGAGGCCCTGCCGGATCTCGCACGGCGCGGCGGACGCCCCGCGCTGAAGGTCATGAGCCGCGCGGAGGCCGAAAAGGAGATGGCCGCCGCGATTCGTCTCGGGGTGCGCTTCATCGCCATGGGCGAGCCGGACTATCCCAAGACGCTCCAGGCCGTGGATACCGCTCCGCCGCTGATCGGCGTGCGCGGCTCCACGGATGTGCTCGCACGGCCCTGTGTGGGCATGGTGGGCTCCCGCAATGCTTCGGCCTCGGGGCTCGCCTTCGCCGAACGCCTGTCGCGGCAGCTGGGCGACGCGGGTTACGTGGTCGTGTCGGGGCTGGCGCGGGGCATCGACACCCGGGCGCACAGGGCCACCCTGGACACCGGCACCGTCGCGGTGCTCGCAGGCGGCCTGGACAAGGTCTATCCGTCGGAGAACGAACCGCTCCTGCGGGCCATCGTGGAGCGCGGCGGGGCCGTGGTATCGGAGATGCCGATGGGCTGGGAACCGCGCGGGCGCGATTTCCCGCGCCGCAACCGCATCATCTCCGGCCTGTCCTATGGTGTCGTGATCGTCGAGGCGGCACGCCAATCCGGTTCTCTCATCACCGCCCGCTTCGCCCTGGAACAGGGGCGGGAGGTCTTCGCGGTTCCGGGATCGCCCCTCGACCCGCGCGCCGAGGGCACGAACGACCTCATCCGCCAGGGAGCCACCCTGTGCGCGGGCGTCGAGCACGTCACGAGCGTTCTCGAGCCGCTGATCGCATCGGGTCCGCAGAACGAGACGGGGGCCGAGGAGCCTCGCCATCTCCTGGATGTCGAGGAATTGTGGGACGAGCTGGATCTGCCGGAAATCCCCCGGGCTCCCACCGGCTCCGTTTCGCCCGCCGCGGGAATCGACGAGGAGCGCGCGGATTCGGCCGCGGGGCTCATCGCCCTTCTCGGACCTTCGCCGGTTGCCGTCGACGATCTCGTCCGCCAGTCCGGATTGCCGATCCGTACCGTTCAGACCGCATTGCTCGAACTCGAGATCGCAGGTCGTCTGGAACGCCATGGGGGCAACGCCGTATCGCTGATCGCAAGCCGCTAATTCGAGAGCGTCATGCGGCCCTCTGGGTTCGCCCGAACGATGCTCTCAATTCAAGATGAATGCATCGGATCGATCCCAAAAGGTGCAGGTCCACTTTTCTCGTCCGATGCTTATTGCTTCCGCTTGCCGGCCTGGACGACCCGCGCGGCCTCGAGCCTGGCCATGTCCAGGATATAGGCCAACAGATCCAGCCTCGTCTGCCGTGCAAGATAGGACAGCTCCGCCGTGAACTCGGCGATGTACTGCGCCGTCTCGAGCGCGCTCATGCCGTCCTCGCGAACGCCACCAGCCGGGGCGTCGGCCTCCTGGTCATGGGGCGAGGGAGCGGCATGGACTCGGCGCGGGGGTTTGGACATGGAGATGAGGCTGTGTCTCTGGTTCAGTCGATCCCCCATTATCCTTACAACTGAAAATGTTACAAGAGTATAAGTTTTAACTTACAGTTGTACTGCCCAGCCAAAGGATCAACCAAGAAGGGAGATCATGAGCGGCATCGACGCCAGCGCCAGCAGGGTTTGCAGGGTCAGGATCTCCGCCATCAAGGGAGCGTTCCCGCCCATCTGCCGCGCCAGCACGTAGCCTGCGGCCGCGGACGGGACGGAGGCGGCGATGATCGTGACGGCCAGATCGTCGCCGCCCACGCCCGCCTGATGGGCGAAGGTCGCGGCGAGAACCGGCATGAGGGCCAGTTTGCAGGCCGTCGAGAGGGCATGAGGCAGCCCGGGCCTGGCGAGCCGCCGAATGTCGAGGCCCGCTCCTACGATCAGAAGTCCTGCCGCCAGCGAGGCGCGCCCCATCAGGTCGATGTAGGAGGCGACGGGCTTCGGCAGCGGCGGCACGAGCAGGTTGAGCGCAAGGCCCACGGCGCAGGACCAGATGAACGGATTCGTCGCGAAGGAGCGCAGGATCTCCCAGGGACTTTGCCGGGGCCTGCCCGCGAAGCGGATGAACACATAGACGGCCAGAAGGTTCAGGAGCGGCACCATGGCGGCGATGGCCACCGCGATGAGCGCGATGCCGCGCTGGCCGAATAGGCTTCCGGCGACGGCCAGGGCCACGAAGGTGTTCCAGCGCGTGGCGCCCTGAAAGATCGAGGTGAAGCTCGGGCCGTCGACAGCGGCGTAGCGCGCCAGGACGGGGCGCAGCAGGAGCATGAGGCCCGCCATGAGCAGGATGGACCCGACGAGCGCTCCGCCGACGCCGAGGACGGGAACGGATCCGAGATCCGCCCGGGCGAGCGTGTCGATGATTAGCGCCGGGAAGAAGATCACGTAGGTGGCCCGTTCGAGCCCGGCCCATTGCTGGTCGTTCACGAAATTCGTGGTGCGGCACAGCCAGCCCGTCGCAATGATCAGGAACGTCGGAATGAGGCTGGCGAGAACGGCGGACATGGGAGCGCTTGTGTGACCGGGCGATGCCCGGCAAAAGGAGGAGCAAAAGCCGCTTAAAGCCTAAACCCGAGGTCGACAAGCGCCGGTCGAGCGCTCATTGGACAGGACGCGCTCGCGCTCCACTTCCTTTTCGTCCTGTCCCGCTCGAGGTCCGTATGATCCAGGTGACGAACACCATCGCGCTCGATGAGGCCGAGCTTCAGGAGAGCTTCATCCGCGCCTCGGGGCCCGGCGGGCAGAACGTCAACAAGGTGGAATCCGCCGTCCAGCTGCGCTTCGACGTGCGCAACTCTCCGTCCTTGCCGGACGATGTCAGGACGCGCCTGGAGCGGATCGCCGGAAAGAGGCTGACGAATGACGGCGTGCTGGTGATCACGGCCCAGCGGTTCCGCACGCAGGAGCGCAACCGGGAGGACGCGGTGGCCCGCCTCGTGGAGCTGATCCGTCAGGCGACCGAGCGCCCGAAGCCGCGGCGTCCGACGAGACCGACCCTCGCTTCCAAGAAGCGCAGGCTGGAGGCGAAGGGGCGCCGTTCGGAGATCAAGAAGGGCAGGACGTCCAAGCCGGCCTTCGACTAGCGCGTCGGACGAGAACAGTGGATTGGCACTTTCGGTGTCGATCCGATGCTTTACGAGGGCATCGGGTCAGCTGTACCGGCCCAGACTGACCTCCGCCCTATCCGGTACGGTGCGCGTTGTGAGGGCAAGGCCGACCTCCAGGATGCCGACGATGACGTGGGGCCACATGACCCGGTCGGCGAAGCCGAAGAGCCAGGGCGAGGCCAGGAGCAGAAGGCCGCCCGCGACGTCGATGCCCAGATGCACCGGCATGGGAATCAGCCGGACCACCGAGAGTTCGAAATCCGTCATGAGCGCCATGCCCAGAATGGCGACGCCGAGGATGATCGGGATCCATTGCGCGGCGCTGCCGTCGGCAAAGCCCAGCAGATACGGGACCACGGTCAGCAACAGGCCGACCAGGTAATCCATGACGCCGTGGATGCGGGTGGAGACGAAACGCATGAGACTACTCCTTCCGGGTGTTGCATCGTTCGCCATGCAAAAGGAAAAGAGACACGCCGCCCGGCTTGTTCCGCCGTTTCATATCCGACTGCGAGAAATCGACAGGATCTACAACCAAAACCTGCAATCGCTGCTAATGCTCGGGCGGATAGGCGTGTTCACCGCCCCGGAAATCCGACACCGTCCAGCAGCCGTCCTGCTGTTTGACCGTATCGGGAGCGATCACGGCCTTGCCATAGCCGCCCGGGATGTCGAGCACGTAGGTCGGCTGGCAGAGCCCCGAGATGCGCCCGCGCAAACCCGCCACCAGGGCGCGGCCTTCCTCCAGGGACAGGCGGAAATGGCCCGTGCCGGGAGCGAGGTCCGGGTGGTGCAGGTAATAGGGCCTGATGCGCGTTTCCACGAAGGCGCGCATGAGGGCGGCCAGGGTGTCCGGATCGTCGTTGATGCCCCTGAGCAGCACCGACTGGCTGAGCATGACGATGCCGGAATCCACGAGCCGGGCGCAGGCGGCGCGGGCCTCGGGCGTGAGCTCGCGCGGATGGTTGGCGTGCAGCGCCACGTAGACAATTTTGCCGCTCGCCTTGAGGGCCGCGATGAGGCTCTCGTCGATCCGGTGCGGCTCGACCGCCGGGACGCGGGTGTGGAAACGGACGACCTTCACGTGATCGATGACGGAGAGCCGCCGCATCAGCTCGGACAGGCGCCGGGCCGAGAGTACCAGCGGGTCGCCTCCGGTGAGGATCACCTCCCAGATTTCAGGATGGTCGGCGATATAGGCGAAAGCCTTCTCGAGCGCCTCGGGCGTGAGGGTGCCGAGACCCTGAGGCCCCACCATCTCGCGGCGGAAGCAGAACCGGCAATAGACCGGGCACACATGCACGGCCTTCAGCAGCACCCTGTCGGGATAGCGGTGCACGATGCCCTCGACTGGGGAATGGGCGAGATCGCCGATGGGGTCCTGGCGCTCCTCGGGCGTGGTCGCGAGTTCTGCGGCGTCGGGCACGAACTGGCGGGCGATCGGATCGCTCGGGTCGGCCCGGTCGATGAGGTCGGCCATGGCGGGGCTGATCGCGACGGCGTAGCGCCCGGCCACGCGTTCGATCTCGGCCAGCCGCTCGGGCGCGATCAGCCCGGCTTCGGCCAGCTCGGCCGGGGTGCGAAGGGTGCTCAATGGCCTGTCTCCGGCACCGGGGCCCAGATCACCTGATCGACGCGCGACGCCCCGGTGGCCAGCATCGCGAGCCGGTCGAAGCCGAGCGCGATGCCGCTCGCTTCGGGCATATGGCCCAGGGCGGCCAGGAAATCCTCGTCCACAGGATAGCTTTCTCCGTAAACCCGCATCTTCTCGCGCATCTCCGCCTCGAACCGCCGACGCTGCTCGTCGGGATCGGTGAGCTCGCCGAAGGCGTTCGCCAGCTCCACGCCGCAGGCATAGAGCTCGAACCGTTCGGCCACGCGCGGGTCCCGGACGGAGCGCCGGGCGAGGGCCGCCTCCGCCACCGGGTATTCGTCGAGAATCGTGGCGCGGCCGAGGCCGAGCCGCGGCTCGACCCGCTCCACGATGACGCGGCTGAACAGGTCGGACCAGGTGTCGTCATCCGCGACCCGCATCCCGGCGCTTCGGAGGCTTGCCGCCAGATGGTCGCGGTCCGTCGCGCCGCTTTCGTCGATGGAGGCCAGCAGGTCGATCCCGGCATGGCGCCGGAAGGCTTCCGCCACGCTCAGGCGCTCGGGCTCCTGGAACGGATCGACCCGCCGGCCCCGATAGCTGAAGGTGCGGGTGCCCGCCGTCTCCGCCGCCAGGGCTAGGAGGGCGGCGCAATCCCGCATCAGGGTCTCGTAGCCTTCGCCGGCCCGGTACCATTCGAGCATGGTGAATTCCGGGTGGTGCAGGGGGCCGCGCTCCCGGTTGCGGTAGACATGGGCGAAGCATGAGATCCGGGTCTCGCCCGCCGCGAGCAGCTTCTTGCAGGCGAATTCGGGCGAGGTGTGGAGGTAAAGCGGCGTCTTCGACCCGCCGGGGCCGATGGCCTCGGTTGCGAAGGCGTGCAGATGCGCCTCGTTGCCGGGCGAGATCTGGAGCGTCGCCGTGTCGACCTCCACGAAATCACGATCCGTGAAGAAGCCCCGGAACGCCGCCTGGATCCGGTTCCGTCCCAGGAGGAAAGGGCGGCGATCCGCATGGACATGCGGGGTCCACCAGGGGGAAGGGGCGGGCGTGGCGTTTTCCATCGTGGAGAACTTCCTAACACGTCAGGCTGGCGATTTGCGCCGAGATAGGCTAGTTGCGGCAGCGAAACCGAATTTCGGCGCCGCCGGGGCTGGGCTGCCCGGCCCTGCGGCGCGCCTCTATCTGTCACAAGGAACGCTTCCCGTGAAGGTCATCGCCTCTACGCTCCGCAAAGGCAATGTCGTCGACATCGACGGCAAGCTCTATGTCGTGCTCACCGCACAGAACATCCACCCCGGCAAGGGCACGCCGGTCACCCAGCTCGACATGCGCCGCATCTCCGACGGCGTGAAGGTCTCCGAGCGCTACCGCACCACCGAGCAGGTCGAGCGCGCTTTCGTGGAGGACCGCGAGCACACCTATCTCTACGAGGACGGCGAGGGCTTCCACTTCATGAACCCGGAGACCTACGAGCAGGTCGCGGTTCCCCAGGACATCGTCGGGGACCTGAAGCCCTACCTCCAGGAAGGCATGGCCGTGATGCTCTCGACCCATAACGGCGTGCCGATCGCCCTCGAGCTGCCCGCCCGCGTCACCCTCGAGATCGTCGAGACCGAGCCGGTCGTGAAGGGCCAGACGGCGTCCTCCTCGTACAAGCCCGCCATGCTGTCCAACGGGGTGCGCACCATGGTGCCGCCGCACATTCAGGCCGGCACCCGCGTCGTGATCATGACGGAAGACGGCTCCTACGTGGAGCGCGCGAAGGACTAAGGTCCTTTTCCGCACGTCATTGCCGACCTCGTGCCGGCCGTGACAGCAAAGCGCCACGAACCACCCTTGAAGGGCAGGGAATTTCGGTGGAGGTTCGCCGGGTTTCCTGCCTTTTCCTTGTCCGGAGCTCGATCCCTCATGGCCAGCGGTCCCCTTGCATCCATCAACCCCCTGGTCGCCGATGTCGGCAGCCCTCCGATCCCGGAGGCGCAGAGCTGGACCCGGCGCTATGACGGGTCCTACGGGCCGCTGATCAACCTCTCGCAGGCCGTCCCCGGCAACGCCCCCGATGGGGGTTTCCTGGAGCGCCTCGCGACCGCCGCCGGCGAGGCCGGAACCTCCCAGTACGGGCCCATCAACGGCGATGCGGGCCTGAGGCAGGCCTATGCGGCCGAGATGTCTCGCCTCTACGAGGGCCGGATCGAATCCGCCGACACGGCGATCACGGCCGGCTGCAACATGGCCTTCTTCGTCGCCATGATGCTGCTGGCCCATCGCGGCCAGGCGGTGCTGCTGCCGACGCCCTGGTACTTCAATCACCAGATGAGCCTGGACATGCTCGGCATCGAACCCCGTCCGCTGCCGTGCCGGCCGGACAACGGCTTCGTGCCGCGCGTGGAGGATGCCGAGGCGCTGATCGACGAGACGGTCCGCGCGATCGTGCTCGTGACGCCGAACAACCCGACCGGCGCCGTCTACCCGGCCCACGTCATCGAAGCCTTCGCGGAGCTGTGCCGCAGGCGCGGCCTTTATCTCGTGATCGACGAGACTTACCGCGATTTCCTGCCGCAGGGGATGAACCGGGCTCACGGGCTCTTCGCCGCAGATACGTGGCGGGACAACGTGATCCAGCTCTATTCCTTCTCGAAATCCTATGCGATTCCGGGTCACCGCATGGGAGCCGTCACGGCGGATGCTCCGCTCATCGAGCAGATCGCCAAGATCCTCGACTGCGTTCAGATCTGCCCGCCGCGCGCGGCTCAGGCGGTTCTGCCCTGGGCCATCGAAGCCCTGCGCGGGTGGCGGGAGGAGAATCGGGCCGAGATCAATCGCCGTGCACAGGTATTTCGAGACGCGCTCGCGCCGCTTCCGGAATGGCGGATCGAGTCGGTCGGCGCCTATTTCGCCTATCTGCGGCATCCTTTCGCGGGGGCGAAGGCGCAGGCGGTTGCGGAGAAGCTGGCGACCGAACGGGGCGTTCTGTGCCTTCCCGGAAGCTATTTCGGCCCGGGTCAGGAAGGGCATCTGCGCGTCGCGGTGGCCAATGTCGGGGCCGATGTCCTGGCCACGCTCACGGACCGGCTCAAGGGGCTGACGCTCTGACGCTTCTGGAGGAGGCGGCCACAATCTGCGTTGCAACCCTTGGCAGATGCGGGCGGCGATGGTTACTCTAAACGGAACACCGGCATTCCGCTGGAATGCCCAGGGATTCAAGTTTGACCGTGAAAGTCGATGCGACGACCGATGTAAAAGATCGACGCGCGGACCCATCTCCTGGGGCCGAAAACGACGCGTCGTGGTCGTCCGGGCAATCCCCCGCACAATCGGCCCCGTCCGGCAGGCGAGAGGCGCGGCGGCGTTCGACCCGAAGCTATGCCGCCCTCGATCTCGGAACCAACAACTGCCGGCTCCTCATCGCGGAGCCTGCGCATTTCGGGTTCCGTGTCACGGACGCGTTCTCCCGGATCGTGCGCCTGGGCGAGGGGCTCGGGCTCGGCAATTCCCTGAGCGAGGACGCGATCGAGCGCACCATCGACGCGCTTCGGGTCTGCCGTGACAAGATGATCGCGAAGGAAGTGATCCGCGCCCGCCTCGTGGCGACGGAGGCGTGCCGCCTCGCGGAGAACGGCGCTTCCTTCATCGAGCGCGTGCGCAGCGATCTCGACCTCGACCTCGAGATCGTGGACCGCAAGACGGAGGCCTATCTGGCGGTGACGGGCTGCGCGGCCCTGGCCGATCCGAAGGCCCAATCGGTGATCATCTTCGACATCGGCGGCGGGTCGACGGAGATCGCGTGGCTCGACGGCCCGGCGCCGCATGCCTTCGCGGACCCGTGCAAGCGCATCCGCGCCTGGGATTCGCTGCCCGTCGGAGTCGTGACCCTGGCGGAGCGGCACGGCGGGGTGGACGTGACTCCGGAGAGTTTCGAGGGCATGGTCGAGGAGGTCTCCGAGCTCCTCATCGATTTCGCCCTCGTGGCGGCGCAGGCCGGGAGGGCCAGGAACTTCCATCTCCTCGGCACCTCGGGAACCGTCACCACCGTGGGCGGCATCCACCTGGGGCTCGCCCGGTACGACCGGCGCCGGGTCGATGGCATGTGGATGCGCAACGGAGAGATCTCGACAGTGATGGACCGTCTGCTGCATTCCAATTTCCAGCAGCGGGCCGAGAACCCATGCATCGGCCGGGAACGGGCCGACCTCGTCCTGGCGGGCTGCGCCATTCTCGAAGCGATCCGCCGGGCTTTTCCAGCGGATCGCCTGCGCATCGCCGACCGGGGCTTACGTGAAGGAATTCTGATGAATATGATGAGAGAGGACAGCGTGTGGCGGGGGGGAAGCCAACGGTGACCACCAAGACCGGCTCCGGCGTCCGCAACCTCAAGCAGCGCGTGAAGACTGCGAACAAGCGGTCCCTATCCTCGCAGAAATGGCTCGAGCGCCAGCTCAACGATCCTTACGTCGCCCGCGCCAAGCGGGAGGGCTACCGGTCGCGCGCGGCCTTCAAGCTGCTCGAGATCGACGAGAAGTATCACATCCTCAAGCCCGGGCAGCGCATCGTCGACCTGGGCGCCGCACCCGGCGGGTGGTCGCAGATCGCCGCCAAGAAGGTGGGGGAGAAGGGCAAGGTCGTCGGCATCGACCTGCTCCCCATCGATCCCATGGCGGGCGTGGAGTTCATCCAGCTCGACTTCTTGGACGAGAGCGCCCCGGGCAAGCTCATCGAGATGTTGGGCGGGCCCGCGGACGTGGTGATGTCCGACATGGCCGCCAACACCACCGGCCACAAGAAGACCGACCATTTGCGCATCATCGGGCTGGCGGAGGCGGCGATCTACTTCGCCCGCGAGATCCTGGCGCCGGGCGGCGCCTTTCTGGCGAAGGTGTTCCAGGGCGGAACCGAGAACCAGCTTCTCAACGACCTCAAGCGCGACTTCGCCGTGGTGCGCCACGTGAAGCCTGCGGCGAGCCGGGCCGATTCGGCGGAACTCTACGTGCTGGCGACCGGTTTTCGGGGTGCGGCAGACCGGACGCCTTAAGCCCCAACGGGGCCCCTGCGTGGTCGCCACGGAAGGAAGGACCACGCACATGACACCTCATAGGATCGGCATCATCGGCCTCGGCAAGATCGCGCAGGACCAGCACCTGCCGGTGATCAAGGCCAACCCGAACTTCCAGCTCCTGGCGGTTTCGAGCACGCGCGGACTGACGCACGAGGACGCGCAATACACCTTTCAGGACTACCGGGACCTGCTGAAGCTCAAGGATGTCGAGGCGGTGGCCATTTGCACGCCGCCGCAGGTGCGCCACGCCATCGCCCGCGAGGCGCTGCTCGCCGGAAAGAGCGTGCTGCTGGAGAAGCCTCCCGCCGCCACCTTGAGCGAGCTGGAGGACCTGCGGCTTCTGGGCGAGAAGCTGGGCAAGACTGTCTTCACCACCTGGCATGCCCAGTACAACAAGGCCGTCGACGAGGCCAAGAAGGCGCTCGCCGGCTGGTCGATCAAGCGCCTCCAGGTGACCTGGAAGGAGGACGTGCGGCACTGGCATCCGGGCCAGCAATGGATCTGGCAGGCCGGGGGCTTCGGCGTGTTCGACCCCGGGATCAATGCGCTCTCCATCGTCACCCGCATCATGCCGGAGCCGGTCTTCATCAAGACGGCCGACCTGGAATTCCCGGCCAACCGGGACGCCCCGATCGCCGCCGCCCTGCAGTTCCAGACCGGCCACACGGACGGCAATCTCCAGGCGGTGTTCGACTGGCGCCAGACCGGTCCGCAGACCTGGGACATCGAGGTGGAGACGGAAGCGGGCTTCGCCCTCAAGCTCAGGCACGGCGGCAGCTGCCTCGAAATCGACGGGCGCCTCGTGGTCCAGGAGGAGCCCGCCGAGTACCAGGGCATCTACCGCCGCTTCGATGCCCTCCTCACCATCGGGCGCTCGGAGGTCGACGACGCTCCGTTCCGCCTCGTGGCGGATGCCTTCATGATCGGCAAGCGGGTCCAGGTGGATGCGTTCGAGGATTGAGCCATAAACTCGTGTCATGCCGGACGGCGGGCCTATCCGGGATCGCATTCAGGATAAAGCTCTGTGTCATCCCCGCGCAGGCGGGGATCCATAACCATAACAGAATACGAAAAGCTCCTCGGCTATCGTGCAGCCTATCCTGCCTTGTGAGCGAATATGGATTCCCGCCTTCGCGGGAATGACGGTGGAGCTTCAGGCGCTTTGTTCTGCAAACGACCCCGGGTTCCGCGGCGCGGCCTCGGGACGATGGTTTTTGTCAACTCAAATTCTTCTTCAGGAACCCCACCGTGCGGCTCCAGGCCAGGGCGGCGGCGTCCTTGTCGTAGCGGGCGGCGTTGGTGTCGTTGTTGAAGGCGTGGTTCGCGCCCTCGTAGACATGGATCTCGTAGGTCTTGCCCGCCTGTTTCAGGGCCGCCTCGTAGGCCGCGATCCCCGCGTTGATGCGCTCGTCGAGGCCGCCGTAATGCAGCATGAGGGCGGCCTGGATCTTCGGCACGTCCTCGGCCTTCGGCTGGCCGCCGTAATAGGCCACCCCCGCGCCGAGGTCCGGCTCGTTCACGGCGAGGTTGTTGACCGCGCCGCCGCCCCAGCAGAAGCCGATGGCCCCGACCTTGCCGTTGCCGTCGGGGCGTCCCTTCAGATAGGCCACCGCCGCCTTGCCGTAGGCGATCACGTCGGCCTGCCTCAGCTGGCCGATCATCTCCCGGCCCCTGTCCTCGTCGGCGGGCGTGCCGCCCATGGGCGAGAGATAGTCGAGGCCCAGCGCGACGAAGCCCTCCGTCGCCATGCGGCGGGTCACGTCCTTGATATGCGGATTGAGGCCCCGGTTCTCATGGATGACGATGACCGTCGGCAGCTTGCCGGCCGCATCCTTCGGCTTCACCAGATAGCCTTTCAGGCCCTGCGCGCCGGGAATGTCGACGGTTTCCGCCGTGATGCGCGGGTCGTTCTCCTGCACAATCTGGGCCATGGCGTAATTGTTCTGCAGAATCGGCAGGAGGGCCGAGGCCGCCGCCGTGCTGCCGGCCAGCGCCGCGAGCTTGTCGAGGAAGGAGCGGCGGCTCATGCCGCCATGGGTGAAGTCGTCGTAGAGGTCGATGATGCGTTGATCCATGAAGGCCTCCTGGTCTCCCACCGGGATGGTAACGCAACCCTAACGGCGTTCCACCTCCTCACCGAGATTTGTAGTTCCGTCGCCGAGGCCGGTCGCCGGGGGCTTGCGCTCCATGGCCCGGTGGCCGGACATCTCCGCGCCCGCCGTCGGTTCGAGGCGCGCGAAGACCAGTCCGGCGAGAGCCGACACCACTGCGACGGCCCAGAAGGCGGGGCCGAAATCCTCTGCCGCGATGGCGGTTCTGCCGTGCATGTGGGCGACCGCCTCGACCACGAAGGCCCCGAAGGCGACCCCCATGCTGAGCGCCACCTGCTGGGCGGCGCTCGACAGACTCGTCGCGTAGCTCATGTCGCGCTTCGACACCTCCGCGAACGCGATGGCGTTGAGGCTCGTGAACTGGAGCGATCGGAAGCAGCCGCCGATCAGGAGGATGATCATGATCAGCCAGTGGGGCGTGGAGGAGGTGAAGAGCCCGTTGAAGGCCACGAAGGCGGCGCCGATGAAGGCGTTGATCACCAGAACCCTGCGGAAGCCGAACCGCTCCAGGATGCGCTTTGCCATGGTCTTCATGAACAGGGCCCCCACCGCCGCGATGAAGGTGAGCGATCCCGAGGCGAGCGGACTCAGGCCGAAGCCGATCTGGAGCATGAGCGGCAGCAGGAACGGGATCGCCCCGATGCCGACCCGGAACAGGGAGCCGCCGACCACGCTGATGCGAAAGGTCGGCATCTTGAGAAGGTCGAGCTTGAGCACCGGATGCGGCGTGCGTTTGGCGTGCCAGACATAGGCCGCCACGCTGATCGCGCCGACGATCACGCAGCCCAGCGAAACCGATTCCGGGATCAGATGGCGCCCGCCGGAGGCGAGCCCCAGCATCAGGAGGGCGAGGCCGATGCCCGAGAGCAGGAAGCCCGCGAGATCGAGGGGCGGGGTGTCCTCCTCGCGGACGTTGGGAACGTACTTCGTGGCGAGGACGATGCCGAGAATGCCGATCGGGATGTTGATGAAGAAGATCCAGCGCCAGTGGAAATAGGTGGTGATGAAGCCGCCCAGCGGCGGGCCGACCACCGGGCCCACGAGGGCGGGAATGGTCAGCATGGCCATGGCCTGCACCACCTCGTTGCGGGGCACGCTGCGCAGGATGACGAGGCGCCCGACCGGCACCATCATGGCGCCGCCCATGCCCTGCACGAAGCGGGCGATGACGAAACCCTCCAGGGAATTCGCGCCCGCGCTGGCGAGGGAGCCCGCCATGAACACGCCAATGGCGGCGGTGAAGATGGTCCGGGCCCCGTACTTGTCGGCCATCCAGCCCGAGATCGGGATGAAGATCGCCAGGCTCACCAGATAGGAGGTCAGCGCCAGCTTGAGCGCGATGGGATCCGTGCCCAGATCCAGCGCGATCATCGGCAGCGACGTGGAAATGACCGTCGAGTCCATGTTTTCCATGAACAGGGCGGTGGCGATGATGAACGGGAGAAGGCGGACCTGGCGCATGACCGATGGGACTTAGCGTCCTCAGGGGAGGTTGCAAAGCCGGCTCACGCACGTCTGATCTTCGGTGGATGCGGCACTCGCCCCTTTGCGAATGCGAAACACCGTGCTACGGACCCGCGTCAACTCGCCAAAGCGTTATCGCTTCACCTGCCGCGCACCATTCAAGGAGTTGACCATGGCCTCAATCGTCACGGATAGGATCATCGAAGGACTGACCTTCGACGACGTGCTGCTTCGGCCCGGCCGCTCCGAGGTGCTTCCCGGCGACGTGAACGTCGCGACCCGGCTGACCCGCAGCATCCATCTCAACATGCCGATCATCGCCTCCGCCATGGACACGGTGACGGAAGCCCGCATGGCCATCGCCATGGCCCAGAACGGCGGGCTCGGCGTGATCCACCGGAATCTCGAGCCCGAGGCCCAAGCCGAGCAGGTGCGCCTCGTGAAGCGCTACGAATCCGGCATGGTGATGAACCCCATCACGATCCACCCGGACGAGACGCTCGCCGATGCGCTCGCCATGATGAAGCACCACGGCATTTCAGGCATTCCCGTGGTGGAGCGTGGCCCCAACGGCACCAAGGGCAAGCTCGTCGGCATCCTCACCAACCGCGACGTGCGCTTCGCCAACAATCCCGGCCAGCCGGTCTCCGAGCTCATGACCAAGGACCGGCTCATCACCGTGCGTGAAGGCGTGAGCCAGGACGAGGCGCGCCGCCTCCTGCACCAGTTCCGCATCGAGAAGCTCCTGGTCGTGGACGACCATTACCGCTGCATCGGCCTCATCACCGTGAAGGACATCGAGAAGCAGGTGGCTTACCCGAGCGCCGCCAAGGACGCTCAGGGGCGCCTTCTCGTCGCCGCCGCCACGACGACCGGCGAGCAGGGCTTCGAACGCGCCGAGCGCCTCATCGACGCGGGCTGCGACGTGGTGGTGGTCGACACCGCTCACGGCCATTCCGTGAAGGTTCTGGAGAGCGTCACCCGGGTGAAGAAGCTCTCGAACGCCGTCCAGGTCGTGGCCGGCAACGTGGCGACCCGCGAGGGCGCCCAGGCGCTCATCGACGCGGGCGCGGATGCGATCAAGGTCGGCATCGGGCCGGGCTCCATCTGCACCACCCGCATCGTGGCGGGCGTCGGCGTGCCCCAGCTCACGGCCATCATGGAGGCCGTCGAGGCCGCTCACGCGGCGGACGTGCCGGTGATCGCCGATGGCGGCATCAAGTTCTCGGGCGACCTCGCCAAGGCGCTGGCCGCCGGCGCCTCCTGCGCCATGGTGGGCTCGCTGCTCGCGGGCACCGACGAGACCCCCGGCGAGGTGTTCCTCTACCAGGGCCGCTCCTACAAAGCCTATCGCGGCATGGGGTCCGTGGGGGCGATGGCGCGGGGCTCGGCGGACCGTTACTTCCAGGCGGAGGTGCGCGACACCCTCAAGCTCGTGCCGGAGGGCATCGAGGGCCAGGTGGCCTACAAGGGCCCGGTCTCGGGCGTTCTCCACCAGCTCACCGGGGGCCTGCGCGCCTCCATGGGCTATGTGGGCGCCGCGACCCTGCCGGAGTTCCGCGAGAAGGCGCAGTTCATCCGCATCACCAGCGCGGGCCTGCGCGAAAGCCACGTCCATGACGTGACGATCACCCGGGAGAGCCCCAACTACCCGACCCGCAGCTGAAGTTCACACGCGTTCCAGGCCCATGAGCATCTCCGCCGTTCTCCTGCCCGCTTACGTGCAAGTCGGGCTGACCTTCCTGCTGCTTTTCTGGCTGGGGCGCTCGCGCGTCCTGGCCCTGCGCGCGGGAGATGTGAGGATGGCCGATGTGGCCCTGGGCGAGCGCAACTGGCCCAAGCGGATCCTGCAGATCCAGAACTCGTATCACAGCCAGTTCGAGCTGCCGGTGCTGTTCTATGTGCTGACGGCCCTGGCGCTGATCACCCGCAAGGCCGACATGCTTTTCGTGGTGATGGCGTGGATGTTCGTGGTAAGCCGCCTGGTCCATGCCTTCATCCATACGACGTCCAACAAGATGATCCGGCGTTTCCAGGCGTTCGTGGTCGGCGTGATAATCCTCATGATCATGTGGATCGTCTTCGCCCTGCGCGTCCTCTTCGCGGAGGCCGGGGTATAGGCGGGGAAGCTCTAAAACGCCTTCGAGAAGCCCTCATCCTGAGGAGGACCAAAGATCCGTCTCGAAGGAGGAGGGCTTCTCCGGAAGGGACTGGATCATCCTTCGGGACGCCGCTCGCAGCGGCTCCTCAGGACGAGGCCGCGAGTGCTGTCAGTACCTCTTGCCGCTTTCGAGCTGGGTCTTGGCGTCGGTCATCTTGCGCGGGGGCGGGGTCAGGTCGGCGGCCGGCGCGGTGGCGCAGGCGGCGATCGCCAGGGCGAGGCCGAGGGCGACGAGGCGGGAGAGAATCGACATTGTTCTTGAAGCTCCAAAAGAGAATCGTGCGGAATGCACGCGGTTCTTGAATCCACGTCCGAACGCGTCGGAAAATAGGAAACAATGTGTCGCTATTGCGGCCAAGCTTGAGTGTGGTTATTCGATGACACCTGCAGCCCGCCTGTCCGCCGCCATCGAGGTTCTCGGCGATCTCGAAGCCCGCCGCCGTCCGGCCGCGGACGCCCTCAAGGATTGGGGGCTCTCGCATCGGTTCGCCGGGTCGAAGGACCGCGCCGCGATCGCGAGCCTCGTCTACGACGCCCTGCGCCGCAAAGCCTCCGCCGCCTGGATCATGGGGGAGGGCGCGCCGCGGGCCCTGGCGCTCGGCATGCTGCGCCTCCAGCGCGGCATGGATCCCGACGCCATCGCCGCCCTTTGTTCGGGCGAACGCTTCGCCCCCGAGCCTTTGTCGGCCGCGGAACGGGACCGGCTGGCGACGGCGAGCCTCGACGGGGCTCCCGCCCCGGTGGCGGGGGATTTCCCCGACTGGATCGAGCCCTCGCTCCGCCGCCTGTTCGGCGACGAAGTGGTGCCGGAAATGCAGGCGCTCACCGCCCGCGCGCCGCTGGACCTGCGCGTGAACACGCTCAAGGTGTCCTCCCGGGAGGAGGCGCATGACGCCCTGCCGCATCTCGGCGCTATCGAGACGCCCCTGTCGCCGCTGGGCCTGCGGATCGCGCCGTCGGAGGATGGGCGCGGGCCCGCCGTGCAGTCGGAGCCCGAGTTCCTCAAGGGCTGGATCGAGATCCAGGACGAGGGCTCGCAGCTCGCGGCCCTGCTGTCGGCCGCGAAGCCCGGCGAGCAGGTGGTCGATCTCTGCGCGGGCGGGGGCGGCAAGACGCTGGCGTTGGCGGCCATGATGGAGAACCACGGCCAGATCTACGCCACGGACGGCGACGCCCGCCGCCTGGCTCCCATCCATGACCGTCTGACCCGCGCGGGCGTGCGCAACGTCCAGGTTCGGACCCCGAGGGCCAAGGCGGATGCGGTCACCGACCTCAATGGCAAGATCGACTGCGTGCTGGTGGATGCGCCCTGCACAGGCGTCGGCACCTGGCGGCGCAACCCGGACGCCAAGTGGCGCCTGCGTCCCGGCAGCCTGGACGTGAGGCAGAAAGAGCAGGCGGCCGTTCTCGACCGCGCCGCTTCGCTCGTGAAGCCGGGGGGACGGATCGTCTATATCACCTGCTCGATCCTGCCGGAGGAGAACGACGACGCTCTCGCCGCCTTCATGGAACGGCATGCGGGCCTGAGGCCCGTGAAGGTCTCGGAGGTCCTGGGTTCCGCAGGGCTCGAGAGACTGGAGACGGTGATCAGGCCGACGCTCCATGGACTTCAGATGACGCCGCGCAAGACGGGCACGGACGGGTTTTATGCGGCCGTGCTCGCGAGGGACTAGGCCTAAAGCCCGCGTGCCGCATCCACGGCCTCGATCCGGTCGGGATCCGGCTCCTCCTGGGCCCATGCATGGAAAGGGCCGAGGAGCGGAATGAGGCATAAAGACGTTAAAATCGCGGAGCGCCGCATTTCCGGGGACTCAAAAGGCATGGCAGGCCGACAAATATGAGGGTAAAGCACGGGGGCTCCCGTTCTTCCGCTCAGGGCTCGCACGATACATTATGACACAAGCACACGACAAGATTCTCATCGTCGATTTCGGCTCCCAGGTCACCCAGCTCATCGCCCGTCGCGTGCGCGAGGATGGCGTCTATTCCGAGGTCGTGCCGTTCCAGAAGGCGGCCGAGGCCATCCGCACGATGAAGCCCAAGGGCGTGATCCTGTCCGGAGGCCCTGAATCGGTGACGACCGATGCCTCACCCCGGGCGCCCAAGGAGCTGTTCGAGACGGGCCTCCCGGTCTTCGGCATCTGCTACGGCCAGCAGACGATGGCGGCGCAGCTCGGCGGCGAGGTCGAGGGCGGGCACCATTCGGAATTCGGCCGCGCCGAGATCGAGGTCCTGACGGAGAGCCCGCTCTTCCAGGGCGTGTGGCAGGTCGGCAAGAAATATCCGGTCTGGATGAGCCACGGCGACCGCGTCACCAAGCTCCCCGAGGGCTTCGAGGTGCTGGCGGCGTCAGAGAACGCCCCCTTCGCGGTCGTGGCCGACGAGGGGCAAAAGTTCTACGGCGTGCAGTTCCACCCGGAGGTCGTGCACACCCCCCAGGGCGCTCAGCTCATCCGCAACTTCGTGCGCGACATCGCGGGCTGCAAGGGCGACTGGACCATGAAGGCCTTCCGCGAGGAAGCCATCGAGCGGATCCGCGCCCAGGTCGGCTCGGGCCGCGTGATCTGCGGCCTCTCCGGCGGCGTCGACTCGGCCGTGGCGGCGGTGCTGATCCACGAGGCCATCGGCGACCAGCTCACCTGCGTCTTCGTCGATCACGGCCTGCTGCGAGCCTCCGAGGCCGAGCAGGTGGTGAGCCTCTTCCGGGATCACTACAACATCCCGCTCGTCCATGTTCAGGCGCAGGATCTCTTCATCGGCGCGCTCGAGGGCGTGTCGGACCCGGAGGTGAAGCGCAAGACCATCGGCAGGCTCTTCATCGACGTGTTCGACGAGGAGGCCAAGAAGATCGGCGGCGCGGACTTCCTGGCGCAAGGGACGCTCTATCCCGACGTGATCGAGAGCGTGTCCTTCACCGGTGGCCCCTCCGTCACCATCAAGAGCCACCACAATGTGGGCGGTCTGCCCGAGCGCATGAAGATGAAGCTCGTCGAGCCGCTCCGCGAGCTGTTCAAGGACGAGGTGCGCGTGCTCGGCCGCGAGCTTGGCCTGCCCGACGCCTTCGTGGGACGCCACCCGTTCCCGGGTCCGGGCCTCGCCATCCGGGTTCCGGGCGAGATCACCCGCGAGAAGCTCGACATCCTGCGCAAGGCCGATGCGATCTATCTGGAGGAGATCCGCAACGCGGGCCTCTACGACGAGATCTGGCAGGCCTTCGCCGTGCTGCTCCCGGTCAAGACCGTCGGCGTGATGGGCGACGCCCGCACCTACGATCACGTCTGCGCGCTGCGCGCCGTGACCTCCATCGACGGCATGACGGCGGATTTCTACCCCTTCGACATGAGGTTCCTGGGCCGCGTCGCCACCCGTATCATCAACGAGGTGAAGGGCATCAACCGCGTGACCTACGACATCACCTCGAAGCCGCCCGGCACCATCGAGTGGGAATAGGCGATGGCGTCGACGCAGGCGATCACGCTCTACGGCATCAAGAACTGCGACACGATGAAGAAGGCGCGCGCCTGGCTCGATGCCAAAGGCGTCGCCTACACGTTCCATGACTACAAGGTCGCGGGCGTCGATCGCGCGCGGCTCGAGG
The DNA here is from genome assembly GCF_004458765.1 of Microvirga pakistanensis. GTDB lineage: Bacteria > Pseudomonadota > Alphaproteobacteria > Rhizobiales > Beijerinckiaceae > Microvirga > Microvirga pakistanensis. The sequence continues at coordinate 169,240 of NZ_SPJX01000185.1, forward strand.
GCTGGGCCAAGAGCGTCGGCTGGGAGACTCTCCTAAACCGCGCCGGCACGACTTTTCGCAAGCTTCCCGACGCCGACAAAGCAGGCCTCGATGAGAGCAGGGCGCTGGCGCTCATGCTCGACCAGCCCTCGATGATCAAGCGCCCCGTGCTCGATCTCGGCGGGCGCATTCTCGTCGGGTTCAAGCCGGAGATGTATGAGGCGGCGGTTCGGTAGGGCGCAACGCCGCCCGCCGGTCCGATCTCTTCATCGTGGCCGGGCTTATCCCGGCCATTTCTTGTGGACAGGCGCCTCACCGCATGGAGATCACCGGCACAGGGCCGATGACGATAGGGGGCGATGACCTATGAAGATCACTCCTGAAACCTCCTCGTCATGGCCGGGCTTGTCCCGGCCATCCCCGTCTCGGGAACAGCGCCTAGTCAAAGACGTGGATATCCGGCTCACGGCCGGGCATGACGGGTGACGAGAAACGACTTGGATACCTCGAGACGAGCCCGGGGGTAGCGCAATGAGAAAAGGCGGGCCGCAAAGCCCGCCTTTATTGTGTCTGATGGAGGCCGCCTTACTGGATTTTCGGCGGCTCGTCGAAGTTCAGGCCAGGGAGGCCGCCCGGATCGCCGGGAGCGCCGAGGCCCGGCACCAGAAGCTCGTCGAGCTTCTTCTGCACCGCGGCCGGATCGACGGCCGGGCCGGCGGCCTTGTAGTGCATGACCATGCTCGGGAAGAGCACCACGAGGGCCACCATGATCAGCTGGATGATCACGAAGGGAATGGCGCCCCAATAGATCTGGCCCGTGGTCACCGGCTCCATGCGCTTGCCCGTCACGCGGTCGGTATAGGCCTGCTTGGGCGCCACCGAGCGCAGGAAGAACAGGGCGAAGCCGAACGGGGGGTGCATGAACGAGGTCTGCATGTTCACGCCCAGGATCACGCCGAACCAGATCAGGTCGATTCCCAGCTTCTCGGCTGCGGGGCCGAGCAGCGGCACTACGATGAAGGCGAGCTCGAAGAAGTCGAGGAAGAACGCCAGGAGGAAGACCATGACGTTGACCACGATCAGGAAGCCCACCTGACCGCCGGGCAGCGAGGTCAGCAGGTGTTCCACCCAGATGTGGCCGTTCACGCCGTAGAAGGTAAGCGAGAACACGCGCGCACCGATCAGGATGAAGAGCACGAAGGCGGACAGTTTCGCCGTCGCTTCCGTGGCCTGCCGGACGATGGTGAAGTTGAAGCGGTTCGGGTTGTTGTCGAGCTTGCGCTTGATCGCGGCCAGGATCACAGAGCCGAGCGCGCCCATGGCGCCGCCTTCCGTCGGCGTGGCAAGGCCGATGAAGATGGTGCCGAGCACGAGGAAGATGAGCAGCAGCGGCGGCACCATCACAAAGGTGACCTGCTGCGCCATGTTCGACATGAGGCGAAGGCCCGTGAAGCGCTCCACGATGCCGACCACGAGCGCATAGACCGCGCCCGCCAGCACCATCTCCATGGTGAGCGCGAGGCCTTCGTTGCCCTGGCTGTGCAGCACGACGTAGGCGCCGAGAAGAACGGCGACGAGAACCGCCGAGATCGCGATGCGCTTGGCGCCGAGCATCTTGTTCACGACGGCGCAGATGAGCGCCACGACCGTCGACACGCAGATCGTCAGGATGACGAAGTCTGCGCCGGCCTTGGTGTTGGTCTGCGACAGGACGTAATAGCCCACGAATCCCGAGAACACCACGAGGATGCCGAGCTGCCACACGCCGCGCGAGCCGTTGGGCTCGCGGTAGCCGATCGCCTCCAGCGGCAGACCGGGAGCGGCCTTCGGATCGATGAGCGACGCCAGAAGCACCCAGCCGGCGTAGAGACCGGCGAGGATCAGGCCGGGCAGGAACGCGCCCTCGTACATGTCGCCCACCGAGCGGCCGAGCTGGTCGGCCATGACGATGAGGACGAGGGAGGGCGGGATGATCTGGGCCAGGGTGCCGGAAGCGGCGATCACGCCCGACGCGAGGCGGCGGTCATAGCCGTAGCGCAGCATGATCGGCAGGGAGATCAGGCCCATGGAGATCACGGAGGCGGCCACGACGCCGGTGGTGGCGGCGAGCAATGCGCCCACGAAGATCACCGCATAGGCGAGGCCGCCGCGCAGCGGGCCGAAGAGCTGGCCGATGGTGTCGAGCAGGTCTTCCGCCATTCCGGATCGCTCGAGGATGTAGCCCATGAAGGTGAAGAACGGGATCGCGAGCAGCACCTCGTTCGACATGGTGCCGTAGATGCGATCCGGCAGCGCCTGAAGCAGGGGCCAGGAGAGGTTGATGGTCTCGGGCGCGAGGGGAGCGAGCTCCACCGCGATGAAGAAGAACAGCAGGCCGTTCGCCGCGAGCGAGAAGGCGACCGGGTAGCCGAGGAGGAGGAAAACCACCAGCGCCGCGAACATGATCGGCGCGAGGTTCTGGGCAATCAATGCAGCCATGGACGAGAACTCCGGAATTCAGATCAGGACGCGGGGATCAGCGGATGCCGTCGCCCGGAGGTTCGCCGCCCGTGGTGGCGTTGGTATCCACCAGCTCCGCGATCAGACGCTCGGCCTCGGCCTCGGCCGCGCCATGCGCGCCGACATGATCGTGCTCGTCGGCGAGCTGGCCCTGCATGATGGCCACGCGCTTGATCAGCTCGCTCAGCCACTGGAAGGCGAGGGAGATGAACCCGAGCAGGATCATGCCCTTCGCGGGCCAGATCAGCAGGCCGCCCGCGTTGGAGGAGACTTCGCCTGACGCATAGGACTTCTCGAAATAGGGGAACGAGAGCCACAGCATCAGGGCCACGAAGGGGAAGAGGAACAGCAGGTGGCCCGTCAGGTCGATGTAGTCGCGGCCGCGCTTCGTCAGGCGGCTGGACACGATGTCGATGCGGATATGCTCGTTGGCCTTCAGCGTCCAGGCGGCGCAGAGCATGAAAACGGCACCGAACAGGTACCATTGCAGTTCGAGCCAGGCATTGGACGAGACGCCGAAGATGCGGCGGATGATGGCATTGATGGCGGAAACCAGGATGGCCACCACGATGGCCCAGGCCGCGACTTTGCCGACGCGTTCGTTGATCGCGTCGATGAGACGAGAAAGCTTGATGAGCGCCGTCACCTTCTGTCTCCCCCTTTTCGATAATCGGTTATGGTTGGATTCGGCGGTGTCGCTAGCGGATTTCCCGCCGGTTCACCATGCCGCCTTAGTCTATAGCGACGTTTGCTGGGTCAGTACCCGGGAAATTTTCGTGCTGCAAGATGCCTGATGTTAAAAGTTTAGGCAGCCCAGAGTCTTATCGGCAATCGGAAACTTGCCGCATGGGAACAGGTCCTTTGCCGCGTGAGGCCGGCCCCGCCCCGTTCGTGAGGGGCGGACGGTCACGGCAAGTGGTCAGGAAAGATGCCCGCGCGTATACTTTCCTATTCCTTCAGGAGAGCAAACGTGACGCTGCTTGTCTTAGGCCTTGTCCTGTTCCTCGGCACCCATTCCTTCAGCATGGCGCGCGGGGCCCGCGCAGCGCTCATCGGCCGCACGGGCCTCGGCGCCTTCAAGGGGCTCTATTCGCTCCTGTCGCTTGCCGGAATCGTCCTGATCGCGATCGGGTACGGGCAGTACCGGGAGAGCAGCTACGTTCCGGTCTGGGATCCGCCGGTCTGGAGCCGGCATCTGGCGCTCCTGCTCGTCCTCGTCGCCTTCGTCTGTTTCGCGGCCGCCTACCTTCCGGGGCACATCAAGCACCGCCTCAAGCATCCCATGCTGGCGGGCGTGAAGATCTGGGCCTTCGCGCATCTTCTGGCGAACGGGGATCTCGGGTCGATCCTGCTCTTCGGATCGTTCCTCGCCTGGGCCGTGGCGGCGCGCATCAGCGTGAAGCGCCGGGACGTGGCGGCGCAGCATGGCGGCACGGCGGCGCCCGCGGGCTGGCGCAACGACATGCTGGCGGTCGCCATCGGAGGAATCGCCTATGTGGCGTTCGTGCTCTGGCTCCATCCACGCGTGATCGGCGTGCCGGTCCTGCCGATGGGCGCCTGAAATCCCTCGCCATCGGCAGGGGTGTATGCTAGGCGACCCACTTCGATGGAAGGAGGCGGCCCTTGCGGCCGCGTGAGGACGATGGCCACGAACCGCAACGACGAGTTCATTCGCGAAGTCGACGAGGAATACCGCCGCGACCAGCTGGCGAAGATCTGGGAGCGCTACAGCGGCCTCATCATCGCCGTCGTCGTTCTCGTCGTGGGCGGCATCGGGGGCTGGCGCTACTGGGAGCACGTGCAGGAAACCCGCGCGCAGGCCGCAGCAAGCCGCTTCGAGGACGCCCTGAAGCTTTCCGGCGAGAACAAGTCGCAGGAGGCCGAGGCCGCGCTGGAGGCGCTCGCGAAGGACGGCGCCAGCGGCTACGGCCTGCTCGCCCGCTTCCGCCTGGCGGCCGAGCGCGGACAGCAGAACGCGGAAGCCGGCGCCGCCGCCTACGACGCCCTGGCGAACGATGCCGGCGTGGCGCAGCCCTGGAAGGATCTCGCCCGCCTGCGCGCCGCGTGGCTGCGTCTCGACACCGCCGATCCGGCCCAGATCCGTCAGATCGTCGAGCCCATGGCCGCGCCCGCCAATCCGTGGCGGCATTCGGCCAGGGAACTCTTGGGTCTTTCCGGCCTTAAGGCAGGCGACATGGATTACGCCGGACGCTGGTTCGACCAGGTCGCGGCCGACCGTGAGACGCCTCCCGCCCTGCGGCAGCGGCTTGCCGTCTACACCGCTCTCGTGGCGGGCGGCCCCGTTCAAGTGACCCAGTAAAGGCGGAGCACCAGGGACATGACGCCCACCGTCGCCATTGTCGGGCGGCCGAATGTCGGCAAATCGACTCTCTTCAACCGCCTCGTCGGCAAGAAGCTGGCGCTCGTCGACGATCGTCCGGGGGTGACCCGCGACCGGCGCGAGGGCGAGGCGCGCCTCGGCGACCTCGAGTTTCGGATCATCGACACCGCGGGCCTGGAGGAGGCGACGGAGGAGTCCCTTCTCGGCCGCATGCGCGCCCAGACCGAGGCCGCCATCGAGGACGCGGACGTGATCCTGTTCGTGGTCGATGCCCGCGCGGGTATCCTTCCCGCCGACAGGCCCTTCGCCGAGATGGTGCGCCGGTCCGGCAAGCCCGTGATCCTCGTGGCCAACAAGGCCGAGGGCGGGGCCGGGATGGCCGGCGCCTACGACGCGTTCTCGCTGGGTCTCGGCGAGCCGGTGCCGCTCTCCGCCGAGCACGGCGAGGGCATGGCCGATCTCTTCGAGGCCCTGATGCCCCACTTCCCCGTGCCGGACGAGGATGGGGAGGACGAGGAGGACCCCAACAAGCCCCTCCAGGTGGCCATCGTCGGCCGCCCCAACGCGGGCAAGTCGACGCTCATCAACCGCATGGTCGGCGAGGACCGGCTGCTCACCGGGCCCGAGGCGGGCATCACCCGCGATTCCATCTCCCTCGACTGGGAATGGCGCGGCAAGGCCGTGAAGCTCTTCGACACGGCGGGCCTGCGCAAGCGCGCCCGCGTCGAGGACAAGCTCGAGAAGCTCTCCGTGGCCGACGCCCTGCGGGCCGTGCGCTTCGCGGAAGTGGTGGTGGTGCTGCTCGACGCCACGATCCCGTTCGAGAAGCAGGATCTCTCCATCGTCGATCTGGTGGAGCAGGAGGGCCGCGCCCTCGTGATCGGTCTCAACAAGTGGGACCTCGTGGCCGACCAGCAGGGCCTGCTGAAGGACCTGAAGGAGAAGGCCGCCCGCCTGCTGCCGCAGGTGAAGGGCGCGCCCGTGGTGCCGCTCTCAGGACTGGCCGGCAGCGGCATCGATCCGCTCATGAAGGCGGTGTTCCAGGTCTACGAGACCTGGAACCGGCGCATCTCCACCGCGAAGCTCAACCAATGGCTCCAGGAGGCCGTCGACGCCAACCCGCCGCCCGCCGTCTCGGGCCGGCGGATCAAGATCCGCTACATGACCCAGGTGAAGGCGCGCCCGCCGCATTTCGCGGTCTTCGGCAACCAGCTCGACGCGCTGCCGAAGAGCTACACCCGCTACCTGGTCAACAACATCCGCGAGGCCTTCGACCTCCCGGGCGTCCCGATTCGCGTGTCGCTGCGCATGGGCCAGAACCCCTACGACAAGGACAAGCGGAGCTAGCCTCGCCCCGCCGTCGCCGCGCCTCTCCCGTCATGGCCTTCTCCGGTCATGGCCGCAACAAGTGCGGCCATCCCCGTCTTGAGAACCGCACCTGGGCAAAGACGTGGATGCCCCGCTAAGGCCGGCCATGACGGGCGGGAGGTGGGAGCCGGCGGATCAAGCCAAGCGGCTGCAGGCACGGAGC
>NZ_SPJX01000012.1 GCF_004458765.1 Microvirga pakistanensis
CTTCACGTGAACCTGGAACGAGGTGCGGGTTTCCGCCTCCGATCCGTTCGACGTCTCCCGCGACATCGCCCGCACGGTCAGATCAACCGTCCCGGAAAAATCATGCGGGGGCGTCAGCCGCAGATGCTCCAAATCCGCCGCGTTCACGCTCCAGCTGCCGTCCAGTTGCTTCGTGCCATGGGAGAGTATCGCACCGTCCGGTATTCCAATGATGCTCACGCCGAGCACCTCCGAGCCGTCCGTATCCCCCAAGACCGCCGAGAGGTTCAGGGCAACGGGCCGATCCTCATCGCCCGACACGTCATGCGCATGCACCTCCGGCGCATCTATCACGGCTTCCACATGAACATGGAACATCGTGGTGGTGGTCGCGATCGAGCCATTGGAGGTCTCGCGCGCATGAGCCGCCATGGTCACGGGAATGTCGCCGCTCCAGTTCTCCGGTGGGGTGAGCATCAGGCCGGAGAGCTGGGCAGGCGTGAGAGTCCATGTGCCATTGCCGTTGTCGATGCCCGCCGACAGGCGCGTTCCCTCCGGCAGGCCTTGAAGCACGACCGAGAGCAATTCCGAGCCGTCCGTATCGACTAAGGCAGCCGAGAGGTTCAGGGCAATCGACTGGTCCTCGTGACCGGCCGCATCGTGCGTTCTCACCCGGGGCGCGTCGGCCACGGCATTCACATGGATCTGGAACGTGGCGTCGCTCGAAGTCTCCGATCCATTCGAGTTTTCCCGTGACGTCATCCGTACGGACAGATCGAGCGTTCCGGAAAAGTCGTGGGGCGGAATGATCGCGACCTTGTGCAGGTCCGCCGGATCGACCGCCCATGTGCCGTCGGGATTCCGGCTGCCATGCAAGAGCGCGAAATTTTCCGGAATGCCGGAGATGAGCACGGACGAGAGGTGCTCCGATCCATCCGTATCCGCCACGGCGGACGACAGGTTCAGCGGGATGGCGGTGTCTTCGTCGCCCGCGACATTAGCCGCATGGACGATCGGCGCATCGGCGCTGCCGTTGACGTGCACCCGGAAAGTGGCATGCCTGACCGCGGACGCTCCGCCGGACGTTTCCCAAGACGTAGCCTTGAGCGTAAGATCGATCGTTCCGGAGAAGTCGCGCGGCGGTGTGATGGTCACATCCGCCAGATCCGACGGGTTGATGCTCCAGCTGCCATCGGATTGGCGGATGCCATGCGAGAGCACGGCACCCGCCGGGACGCCGAGGATCCGAACCGACAGGGTTTCCGAACCGTCCACATCGGTTAATGCCGCCGACAGGTCGAGAGCAATCGGCTGGTCCTCACGGTCCGACACATCGTATGCACTGACCTGTGGCGCGTCCGCGACTGCGCTCACGATCACCGCATACGTCCCGGTTACGTCCCGCGTGTGGGTCGTACCGTTGCCCGTATCCACGATCGTGGCGGTCAGGGTAAGGGTAAAATCCGCATCGCTGTCGACCGGCGGCCGAACTGTCACCCTGCCGGCCTGCAGGTCTGCCGTAGCGACCTGCCAAACGCCGGCGCTTACCTCCATGCCATGGCTCAGGCGAGCGCCGGCCGGCATCCCCGATACCTGTGTGAAGCGGGACCATGTCTCCGAGGCGTCGTCGCCGAGCATGGCGAAGGTCGGCTGCAGCGGAATGGCCGTGTCCTCCGCACCGGCGGCCGCGCCCCCGATTGAGCCGTCCTCCGCGACTGGATCGATACTGACGGTGAAGCTCGCCGAGGTGCGGGCGCTCGGAGTGTCTGGTTGGCTCTCGGTTGCCACCGCTGTGAGGGTGAGGGTAAACGAGCCGGAGAACTGAGCTGGCGGAACCAAACTCAGGCCCGCGAGCTGAGCGGGCGTGAGCAGCCAAGTTCCGTCCGCTTGGCGGGTGCCTGCGCTCAGGTCCGCGCCCTCTGGGAGGCCGCCAAGCACAAAGGAGAGGTGCTCCGAGCCGTCGAGATCGGAAAGTGCCCCGCCCAAGCCCGTCAGGCCGACGGGTGTGTCCTCCTCCCCACGGGCATCGGCCACGGTGACGTAGGGTGCATCGGCGACCGCATTGATCGTCACCGAAAAGGCCCGTTCGCGGGTGGCGGTATGTCCGCTCTGCTCGCGTGACTCGGCGCGCAAGGTCAGATGAATGGTGCCCGAAAAGTCATGCGGGGGGATCAGAGTGAGTTCGGCCAGACTCGAGGGATCGACGCGCCAGCTGCCGTCGGGCTGACGCGATCCGTGCGAGAGAGAGGCGCCTTCCGGCATGCCCAGGATGCTGACGGTCAGCGTTTCGGAACCATCCGCGTCGGTGACGGCTGCTGCGAGGTTCAGCCTGATTGCCGTGTCCTCGTCCCCTTCCGCGTCATGCGTGACCACTTCAGGCGTAGACGCCAGCTCGTCTTGATGGTTCTCAGGCCGGGGCTCCTCAGTGACGGGAGGAGTTGCAACGGCGGGCACTGCGCCGGGACCGGCGACGCCCGTTCGGGTTTCCGCGATGAGCAGATTTGCTGTTTCATCATGTGCAATCCCGTGGGAGGCCTGCGCAGCCTCATGGGACGTATGGGGCGCTGTCCTCGGCGGGCGCGCGCCGTTGATCGGCTGTGTCTCAGGGAGCGTCGCCTGCAGCGGTTCGGATAATGGATAGCTGGCGCCCTTGCCGGCGCGGGACTCCAGGTCGGGCAACGGATCTGCGACAACCGGCTTTCCGGCCGGCATGAATTGAGCCGCAAGCAGCATGTCGCTCCGTGGCGGGATGCCACTGTCGACGCTGGCCGCCGCCCTATGGGACATGCCAAGCCCGGCGGCGGCTTCTGTTCCACCCACCATCGTGTTGCTGGAGCTGTCCCCTTGAGGGAGCATACGCTGGACGGCACGCAGTGCGCGCAATGCCTCCTCATCAACGACGCTGGCATCGAACGGGATCGTCGGGTCAAGTTCCTGCGTCATCGATCAAAGCTTTCAGCGCTCGTGGAAGGATGCTGACATGGCCGAGTAGATCGGCTTCAGCAGATATTGCAGAATGGTCTTCGTTCCCGTGGTGATATCCGCATGCACCGTCATGCCGGGAGCAAGTTTGGCGTGGTGCGGATTGCGGCCGACAAATTGTTGACTGAGGGATACACGCGCGCGGTAATAGGGCAGCCGCTGCGCGTCGAGGAAAGTTCCGGCCGAGACCTGCTCCACCTTTCCTTCGACCGACCCGAAACGGGAGAAGTCGAAGGCCTCCACCTTCAGCTGCACCGGCTGGCCAACCTTGATGAATCCGATATCGCGCGGTGTGAGCCGCACATCAGCCACCAGCGGCACGTCACGAGGCATGATCTCGGCGATCAATCCGCCGGGCGGCAGCACCGTGCCTGGGCGATGGACAGCGAGCCCGCGAAGGACTCCACCGATCGGGGCACGCACCACGGTCCGCTCCTCGCGATCTTCGAGCTTGCGGATGATCTCGGTGGTCTCGGCAATTTCCAGCGAGATGCGGGCTTCCTCCTGGCGTGCTTCGTCCACGGCCGAAGACTGCATCTCGGTGATCCGTGCTTCGGCTTCCGCGAGACTGCGTTGAGCAGATGTCTGCTGGCCGGTCAGGCGCTCATGCTCAGCCTGTGCACTCATGAACAGACGCTGGGCCTCCAGCACGGCAAGACGGGTCGACAGGCCGTTGTTCGCCAGATCCTCCCGGATCTTGAGCTCGTTGCGATAGAGCGCCAGTTGTTCCTTGAGAGCGGAGATCTGTACGGAAAGTGTCGCCAGATCGCTGCGCCGCTGCGCCGCTTGCTCACGCAGCACGGCAGCCCTGTCGGCCAGCGCCCGCATGCGCGACTCGAGCGCGTCACGCTGGGGTGCGGCGAAGACCCCCGCGAGAACGGGCTGAGTGGCATTGATGTTGCCCTCTGCCACCGCAGCCAAACGCTCGGATTGCAGTATCAAGATCTCAAGTCGCACCTTGGCTTGGGACAGTTCGGACTGAGTGGCCGCGTCGTTCAGACGCAGCAGAGGCTGCCCTGCCTCGATGTCGTCGCCCTCATTCGCCAGAACTTCGGCGACAATGCCGCCTTCCAGGTGCTGCACCGGCGCCGGCGCCCGGGCAGGTGCTATCTCGCCTGTCCCGACCGCCACTTCCGGCACCGTGGTCATCATCGCCCAACCTAAGGTGGCGGCCACGAGGAGGCCTGTTCCCAACACCACGGCACGCTCGAGGCCGTAGACGCGAACTTCTTCCAGCGCCAGCACATGGCTGTCGGGGCGCGCGCGGCGGCTGGCGCGAGGCAGGACCGGCACCAGAGCCCGCTGTTGTGACGACGGCAGGATCTCGACATTGGGGGCGGGTGCGGTGTTACTCATCAGCCGACTCTGGTGTTGTTGAAGGCGGCACTTGCCACCGGCTTGCCGATCGGGGTTCGCGTCGGGCGGGGCCCAACGGGAGCAATCTGCGGCTCCACTTCTTCGACCAGTCCCTCACGCAGGCGCAGGATGCGATCAGCCAAGCGAATATGACTGGGCCGGTGCGTCGCCATGAGGATGGTGGAGCGGCCGCGCCGCGCGGTGATCACGTCCGTGAAGGCCTTGGCACAGGCGTCGTCGAGGCCGGAGACCGGCTCGTCCAGGAGCAGGATCGGCGCGTCGCGCAGCAGGGCTCCGGCCAGTGCAATGCGCTGCAGGATGCTGCGGGGCAGGCGGCTGCTGTGATTGTCGCCCACACGGGTATCGAAGCCCTGCGGCAGTGCCTCGATGGCGTCCAGAACGCCCGCCTCGGCAGCCGCCGCGCGCAACTGCTCGTCGGAAGCGCTGGCGCAGGCGAGCCTCAGATTCTGCGCTACCGTGCCATAGAGGAGGCTTGGAGATTGCGGCACCCATCCGATGCTGCGTCGAAGAACGGCAGGGTTGAAGGAGCGTACGTCGTGTCCGTCGATCCGGATCAAACCGCCCTGCGGTCGGTACAAGCCGGCAACCAGCAGCAGCAGGGTGGACTTGCCGGTTCCCTCCGCGCCCGTGACCGCCACGACCTGCCCTGGCTGGATGGCGAAGCTGGCGCCGGCCAAGACAGGCTCGGACTGGGGGAGATAGCGCAACGTAACGCGGTGGAACGCGATGCCGCCTTGTTCTGGCGGAGCCATGCGGGCCTCCAGCGGAGGAGGCCGCTCCGTCTCCAGGGCCATGAGGCCGTCGACCTGGCGAATGGAAGCCTGTGTCTGCTCCCAGCGCGAGATCATGAGGAAGAAAGTCTGCATCGGGCCCAGGATCCGCCAGATCAGCATCATCCCGGCGATCAGCGATCCTGCCGTCATGGCGCCCTCCATGACGGAGAGCACTCCCAGAGCCGCGGCCGCCAATCCAGACAGCGTGACCAGCGCCTGGCTGAGAGTGAGAGCGGAGCTGGACAGGGTGGCGGCCCGCGCCGAGGCTGTGGCGGCTGCGGCCGCAGCGGCGCTGTAGCGTTCGCTCCAGCGCTCCTCGGCGCCGACGAGCTTCAGCGTGCGGACACTCTCCAGTGCCTCGACCGCCAATGTCTCGCGTGCTTGGTTGGCGCGGGCGGCCTGCTCGATGGCCAGGCGCATTGGCGCGCGGGTCGCCAGGAACAGCAGGACGAAGCCCAGTCCTGTTCCTACCGGCACCAGGGCAATCCAGCCTCCCAACAGCACCATGAGAACGACGACCAGCAACGTGAAGGGCATATCCAGCAAGGCGACGGCGAAGCTGCCTGTCAGAAACTCCCGGATCGCCGCGAAGTCGCGCAGGCGCGACACCTGAGCCGCGGTGCCGGCACGCTCCACCAGAGCGGTCGGCAAGGACATCAGCTGCGTGAAAACGGCGCTGGGAACCAGGCGATCCAACCGCTCCGCGATGCGCAGAAGCGCGCGCTGGCGGACGGTCCGGAACAGTACCTCTATCAGGATGGCGCCCGCGACTCCCAGGATCAACATCGGCAGCGTGTCCGGACTATGCCCGGCAATGACAGTATCGAAGACGGCCATCGTGAATGCAGGCACCGCCAGGCCGAGCACCGCGATCAGCCCGCTGATGCACAACAGGGCCGGGACATTGCGCCGAAAGCGTCGTGCGACGCCGCTGAACCAACCCTGACGGGCGGATCCGGGGTGAGCTTCCGACAGCAGTAGCAAGGTTCCCTTGAGACCTTCAGGCTTGCAGGACCGTACCTCCCCCGACGCTCCATCGAACAGGAGAAGGTCCCCCGCCTCCGACTGGTAAACGACTGCGCTCGATTCGCCGGGAGGCAGCAGAATGGCCGGGAGACGCCTCGCATCCAGCCGGTTGCGGCGAAGCCGCATGACCTGCGTTGGATAGCCCAGGATGGCCAACGTATTGCGGACATCGGTGATGTCAATCTCAGGCTTCGCGTGGGGGAGCGCCGCGAGCAGGTCGTCTGCGCTGCCCGACCAGCCCATCAGCGACAACATGGCCGACAGACAGCGGGTCAGGTCCGTCGGTGTCAGAAGATCTCCCGGCACATGCAAGGGCGTGCTTGACTGCTCGTTGGCGACCAAGCTCATCACACGCGCTCCAGTCGGCCATTGCGAATGGCAAATACCCGATCGGCGATCCCCAGGGTGGAGGGCCGGTGCGTGACAATCAAGACGGTTATCCTGCCCCGCAGTTCAGCCAGCAATCGGGCGACGCGGGCGTCGCTGTCGCCGTCGAGCTGAGCGGTGATGTCATCGAGCATCAGGATTTTCGGTTGCTCGATCAGCGCGCGCACGATGCCGATGCGCTGAGCCGCGCCACGCGGCAACGGCGTCGCGGCAACGCCGATCTGCGTATGCCAGCCGCCGGGCAGAGCGCTTGCGACCTGGTCCAGGCCGAGTTCGATTGCCAGCCGAAGGGCCGCCGTCTCCAGTTCCGGCTGGTGCATGGTCAGGTTCTGCAACAGCGTGCCCCGCACCAGTACGGGGTCGGGCGGCACGAGAGCGATCATCCGGCGGGCCGGTCCCGGATCGACCTGCGTCAGATCCTGTCCGTCAATGCTCACGTGGCCTTCGGTGGCCTGAAGGTCCCCGGCGATGAGCCGCAGCAAGGCAGAGCGGCCGGAGCCGTTGGCTCCGGTGATGCCGATGATCTCACCTGGCGTGACAGTCAGCTGAACGCCGTCGAACAGCGGGTCCGAATGATGCGGGCTGCGAAACCGGACATTCCGAAGAAGAATGTGGCCGGTTGGGACTTTCAGCGCCGGCCGACCGATATGCCGCTCCTGCGGAAGCACCGCGATTTCCGCGACCCGCCGTCGGCTTTCGGCGATCGACTGCAGGCGTGACCAGAGCGCGACACCGCCGAGCAGCGGCTGCATGGTGCGTCCGACCAACATGGTGCAGGCGCTCAGGCCGCCGACGGTCAGTTGACCGGAGAGCACCATATGGCAGCCAAAGGCCGCGACGGCGACTGTGGTCGCCTGAGCGAGCAACAGCCCACCCTCCTGACCCGTCGCGGTGGTATGAGCGAGCGTGCGGCGCAGCTGAGCGGAGCTTCCCTGCAGGCGCTCGTAGCGGCGCTCGAGCAAAGGCTCGGCACCGAGCACCTTCATGGAATGAATGCAGTTGAGCGTGTCGAACAGAAAGTTGAACCGGCGCTCCTCGGCGACGGCGAGGTTGTGCGCCGCGCGTCGAACCCGGCGTCCTGTCAGCGCGGCCAGAAGCCCCACGCCAGCGAGCAGCGTAAGCGGAACGAGAACCAGAATTCCCGCGAGGTACCAGATCGCCACGAGGTAAAACAGCGCGAAGGGCAGGTCGATCATCGCCTGCAGGGCAGGACCGGACCACGCCTCCCGGAGGGTGCCGATCGCCGAGAGACGCTCCGCATAGTAGCCGTTACCATGGGCTTCCAGGGCCGCCAGTGGGGCACTCAGGAGCCGCTGCATGGCCTGGCGATGAGCCTGCGCCTCGGCTGTCGCCGCCATTCGCGCCAGAATCCGGCTACGCACATACCGCAGCAATGCTTCCAGCAGGATGGCCGATGTGACCGTGGTCGCGAGGACGACCAGCGTGCCAACTGCCTTGTTGGGCAGAATCCGGTCATAGACCTGCAGCAATGCGAGCGGCAGGGCCAGCGCCAAGAGCGTGATCAGGAGCGTCGCTTCCAGGACCGGGATGAAGAATGCGACACCGAAGCGGCTGATCATCCCGGCGAAGGGACGCGTCAGCCAAACGTCGGCTGTTCCCATCGATGTCCCGGAAGCGGCAACGGATCTATCCATGACAAATCATCGAGCCCTTCGGCTGCGGAAAGAATCGGGTGCGGATTGTTGTGATGAATACCGGGCTTGCACCGGTACGGCAGGGCGGCATCATGCCTGTGGGCCGGCACCGTCACAGGTGCATTTCCCATTCTGCCATGGCTATAAATACTTTGCGCCTGCAGAATTACTAAGTAGTTACCTACCGTCAACACCTCGCTAGTTGTATTGATGTCAAACAACTATTAACGTTAACGATACGGTGCCACAAATCACACGGCCGTGGTCGGTACGACCGACAGAGATGTCATTGAATGATGTGCTCGGTCGGATGGCGGGATCGCGTCAACCTGAATGGTATATGGGGTGGGAACAAGAACTGCTTCCAAACAAGCACCGTCAATTTAACGAACTGAAGGCACAACGCCTCATTAGGTGGACAGATCAGAAGCCTACTGCAACGCCCGTCACCTCGGCCCAAGCTGCGAAGGCTCGGGCACGGGACTGGCGACGATCAGCGGCAATAGAATTTGCGGGAAGGCGGACGAGGTTGGCAACCTGATCGTAGACTGAGAGAAAGCGCTGGGCCTGTCCGGCTGACTTGAAGCGCTTCATGATGCGCTCGCGTCGTCGTGTAGGCTGATGGCTGTTCTCTGCACCGTTGCTCAAACCCTCATGCTGCCGATGCTCCACCCCCGGCATGACTTCTCGCTTGGCGGCGCCCTAGCTGGCGAGCTTATCGGTAATCATCACCCATGGAACGATGCTCTGCTTCTTGAGCAACTTGCACAACAGGCGCTTGGCAGCTTTTGTGTCACGGCGGCTCCGCCCCTCTCAACCTTCGCCCATGTTCCTTCAGAGGCGCGCTGGACTATCGTTTGAACCATCTGTGCCGGATGACCTGAATGGGGATACGCTGAGGCGGATGTCTCTTGATCGCACTTCGCAAACGTCGGCCGAACTTCCGCATCGGCGGCGTGGGCTGACCCTTAAAAGCAAGAGCTCAGTGGCTCAGATCGACCCAAAGCCGACTATCCATCCTAGAGCTCAGATAGAAAGTGGCAGGCTGTCGTTTGGTTTGTTCACTCTGCGAAGGAGCCTTGTACCACGCTCATCATCAGAAGCTCCTGATCAGGCGCGGCGCCATACAGCTTGAGCTGGGAGATGGGCGGACCAGCTTACACGCCGCAGCGGCAGCGCATAGAGGATGTCAGCGAAGTGCAGGGTGGCTTCTGCCTCGTCGAGCACAGTCTAAGGTACCGGTATCCACTGGTCGTAGCTGCTGCCTCACTCCATGTGAGAGAGCTAAGGCGGATAACGTAGCCTCGGCCATAATCACCCTCCGTGTCCCATACCCTCGGTCGACGCGCAGCTCGTCGCCACCAGTCTGGCTCCGCCACCCTGCCGTGCAATGTGTGAATGCTCAGGCAGACACCGGCAAGATCCTCACAGTCACCGGCAGGCACTGGTGCCACGAGGTCTTGCGAGTAAGGGGAGCCGTGCAGCGGGCACCAGCGTGCCCAAGCCTATCTGGCCTTCTTCCTCGACGGTCTGTCGGCGGTGCCGACCTCGCTCAGGCGCATCTCTATCCAAGATGCTTCCTTCTTGAGGAGCGAGGCGATCTCTCGCTGGCGGGCTTCGCTCAACCGACTTTCGATCGCAGCAATGGAGAGCGCCCCGATAGGTCTGCCATCCACCCCACGGATGGGAACGCCGACGCCCCAGGAGCTCGGGAGTATAAGGCCTGGATTGAGCGCGTAACCCTTCGCCCGGGTCTCCTGGACGAGCGTGCGGAGTACGGATGTCGAATGGTTAGGATACTTCTCAGCTAAGACCTCCGCGTTCGCGGCCAGGACTTCCTCAATCTCGTGGTCCGTGAAGGCAGACAATAGCGCAAGACTTCCGGCTCCGACCCCCAAAGGGTGGCGGTCGCCGGCGTGAAGCGCATGGACACGGATTGGGTACGGTCCTTCCTCGCGATGGACGCAGATGGAGTAGACGCCTCGAGGGACCGAAAGGAAGGCTGTGTCGCCAGTCTCCTGGCTCAGCCGCACGAGAGAACGGAGAGAGATTGGATGTATGCCGAAACGAGTGCTTGCGAGAGTGCCCAGAACGTAGATCTCAGGCCCGATGTAATAGCGTCGTGTTTCCGGATCTTGGTCGAGAAGGCCTGCTCTTACGAGGGCGAGCAGCATCCGCCGGACAGTCGGCTTGGGAAGATCGCATTGCTCGACAATCTCCGAGAGGCGGGCGCCGAATGGCCCCGCCCGACCCACAAGGAGGAGTAGGGTGGCGGCACGGTCGATGCTTTGAGCGCCTCCGGCAGCGGCCTCGCCGATCACCTGCACGGCCCTTCTAGCTGACGTTCTCCTTGGATGTTCCATAATGTGGACCTTTCAGGCCTGCCTGACGCGTTGTTCGCAGGGAAAACAATAACTGTTTGACAAACCACAATCTACCGTTCCTGTTAACCTGAGAAAACAAGAAGGTCCATGTCATGGACCCCGAAAGATCCAAGGAAACGCAAAGGTCCCGTGAGACCTGCCAGGAGGTTTACATGATCATCTCTCGTCGCCGTCTGCTTATTGCCGGCTCAACCGCATTCGCAGGCGGGGTTGTAGGGGCGCCGTTCATCGCACGCGCACAGCAGGCCGAGTTCACCTACAAATACGCCAATAACCTACCCATAACCCATCCGATGAACGTGCGGGCTCAGGAAATGGCCGCGGCGATCAAGGCCGAGACCAATGGCCGTTTTGAACTGCAAATCTTCCCCAGCAGCCAGCTCGGCTCCGATACTGACACGCTCAGCCAGGTACGCTCGGGCGGCGTTGAGTTCTTCACTCTGTCGGGCCTGATCCTGTCGACGCTCGTGCCGGCCGCCTCCATCAACGGAGTGGGCTTCGCCTTCCCGGACTACGCATCAGTCTGGAAGGCCATGGACGGGGACCTGGGCGCATATGTCCGTCAGCAGATCGCCAAGGTGAACCTCGTTGTCATGGACAAGATCTGGGACAACGGCTTCCGCCAGACCACGTCGGCGACGAAGCCGATCAACACGCCCGACGACCTGAAGGGCTTTAAGATCCGGGTGCCGGTCTCGCCGCTCTGGACGTCCATGTACAAGGCGTTTGAATCTGCGCCCACCTCGATCAACTTCAACGAAACCTATACCGCGCTTCAGACCAAGGTCGTCGACGGTCAGGAGAACCCGCTGGCGATCATCTCGACCGCGAAGCTGTACGAGGTGCAGAAACACCTCTCCATGACCAACCACATGTGGGACGGATTCTGGTTCCTGGGCAACCGGCGCGCCTGGGAGCGGCTGCCCCAGGATGTCCGCACCATCGTGGCCAAGCACATCAACGCCGCGGCGGAGAAGGAGCGCGAGGACGTGGCCAAGCTCAATGCCAGCCTCCAGCAGGAGCTCGCCGCGAAGGGCATGGTTGTCAACCAGCCCGATCCGGCGCCGTTCCGCGACAAGCTGCGCAAAGCCGGGTTCTATGCCGAATGGAAGGGCAAGTACGGTGACGAGGCCTGGGCGATCCTCGAGAAGTCCGTTGGCACCCTGGCGTAAGGCGTCAGTGTCAGCGATCACGCCGCTGCTTTAGAGGTCGCAGGGTCGTCCCGTCCGCGGATGACCCTCCCTCCATCGGACGTGATCCTCACAAATCCATAGGAACATTGGATATGGCTTCCTCTGCACACGTACTCGCCGCGCCGGAATCCTTGCCCGTCGTCGAAAGCGACGTCCGGCAGGGCTCCCGCCTTCTTAGGCCCTTCGAAATTGTT
Organism: Microvirga pakistanensis; assembly: GCF_004458765.1. Lineage (GTDB taxonomy): Bacteria > Pseudomonadota > Alphaproteobacteria > Rhizobiales > Beijerinckiaceae > Microvirga > Microvirga pakistanensis. Next base: position 11,951 of record NZ_SPJX01000012.1, read on the forward strand.
TCGTCGGCGCTGCTCGTGGCCATCATTGTCCTGCTGCTGGCGGGCGTGACCTCCCGCTATGTGTTCTCGCTTCCGGTGGTGTGGATCGATGAGGTCGCATCGCTGTGCTTTCTGTGGCTGGCGATGCTCGGGTCCGCGATCGCACTCGACCGCAACGAGCACCTCAGGCTCACGCTGTTCCTCAACATGATGCCGGAGCGAGCACAGCGGTTTGTGGAGACCTTTGGGCTTCTGGTGATCGTCTCCTTTCTTCTGTCGCTGGTCGCCCCGGCATTCGACTATGCGATGGAGGAGTGGTACATCACCACTGCCGCACTGGAAATTCCGAATACCTTCCGCGCGGCGGCCATTCCCTTCGGCATGATAGCCATGCTGGGTATCGTTCTCGCGTATGCCCTCCGGACTTCAACGTGGCGCGACCTGATCATCTCGGCCCTCGCAATTGCCGTGATCGCCGGTTTACTGTGGTACTTCTCGCCCTCCCTCGTCAGACTCGGCAATGCCAAGATCATTCTCTTCCTCGTCGTATTCGTCGCCGCATGTCTCGTCGCCGGTGTTCCCATCGCGTTCTGCTTCGGCATCGGCACGCTGAGCTATCTTGCCTTCGCGACGCAGGTCCCGACCTTCGTCATGATCGGCCGTATGGATGAGGGCATGTCGGGCCTCATCCTGCTGTCGGTTCCGATCTTCGTCTTCCTGGGCTGCATCCTCGATGCTACCGGCATGGGCAAGGCCATCATCGATTTCCTGGCCTCGCTGCTCGGTCATGTCCGCGCTGGCATGTCCTACGTGCTGCTCGGCTCGCTCTTCGTGGTCTCCGGCATCTCCGGCTCGAAGGTCTCCGACATGGCCACGGTCGCTCCGGCGCTGTTCCCGGAGATGAAGCGGCGCGGCCACAGCCCGCGGGAGATGATCGCACTGCTCGCGACCGGTGCGGCCATGGCTGACACCGTGCCGCCCAGCATCGTGCTGATCGTGCTGGGATCCGTCGCGGGCGTTTCCATCGCAGGCCTGTTCACCAGCGGCATCGTTGTCGCCATGGTCCTGCTCGCGGTCTTGGCGATCCTGGCTCGTTGGAAGAGTCGGCACGAAGACATGTCCAAGGTGCGCCGGGCGCCCGTCTCTTTGATGGGGCGCACTCTCCTCGTTGCAGCGCCTGCCCTCGTTCTGCCGTTCCTCATCCGCAGCACGGTGGCTGGCGGGGTGGCGACGGCAACCGAGGTGTCGACCATTGCGGTGATCTATGCATTATTCGTCGGCATCGTCCTCTACGGGGGCATCGGTTGGCGCACGTTTTACGCCATGCTCGTGGAGACGGCGGCCCTCACCGGATCGATCCTGCTGATCCTCGGCACTGCTCTTGCAATGGCGTGGGCGATCACGCAGGCCGGCGTTGCCCAGAGCCTCGCGACATTTATGACGGGGCTGCCCGGCGGCTGGCTCTCGTTCATGGCCGTGACCATCGTGGTCTTCCTGATCCTGGGCAGCGTGCTCGAGGGCCTGCCGGCCATCGTGCTCATGGCTCCGCTCATGTTCCCCATCGCGAAGAACCTCGGAATCAACGACATCCACTACGCGATGGTCATCGTGACTGCGATGAACATTGGCCTCATGGCGCCGCCGATTGGGGTAGGTTTCTATCTCGCCTGCAAGATCGGCAACGTCCCGCCGGATGAGGCCATCGGCGCGATCTGGCCGTACCTCGTCGCGCTGCTCGTGGGCCTCATCATCATCGCTACGGTGCCCTGGATCTCGGTCGGGCTCCTCTGACGATCACCGTCGGACGGTCCGCAAGGACTGCCCGGCCAGGATACTTACGACAACGCTTTCACACGATCACACATTGAAGGAATTGCAGATATGGCACGTGCTTGCATCGTCGGCTGGGCCCATACGCCCTTCGGCAAATTGGAAGATCCCGATGTCGAAAGCCTGATGGCCAGGGTTTCGGGCGAGGCCCTCGCTCATGCCGGGGTTGGACCTGAGGATATCGATGGGATCTATGTCGGCGTCATGAACAACGGCTTCTCGAAACAGGGATTCGAGGCCGCCCAGGTCGCGCTCGATCAGCCGGCTCTCGCCCATGTCCCGTCGACCCGTCTGGAGAATGCCTGCGCGACCGGGTCGGCCGCAATCTACACGGCCCTCGACTTCATCGAGAGCGGACGCGGGCGCATCGCTCTCGTCGTCGGGGCCGAGAAGATGACCGCCAAGCCCGTGGTCGAAACCAGCGATATCCTGCTGAGCGCCTCCTATAGGAAGGAAGAGGCCGACATCGATGGCGGCTTCGCCGGGGTGTTTGGCCGGATCGCTCAGAACTACTTCCAGCGTTACGGCGATCGCAGCGAGGAACTCGCCCGCATCTCCGCCAAAAACCACAGGAACGGCGTCGCGAACCCCTATGCGCAGATGCGACGCGACTTTGGCTTCGAGTTCTGTAATGCGGTCTCCGACAAGAACCCCTATGTGGCGGCCCCGCTGCGGCGGACGGACTGCTCATTGATCTCGGATGGGGCAGCTGCGCTCGTCGTGGCCGACGAGGAAACGGCCGAACGGCTCCAGCAGGCAATCGCTTTCCGCACCCGCCAGCATGTCAATGACATTCTGCCCCTCTCGCGACGCGACCCGACGGCCTTTGCTGGTGCACGTATAGCCTGGGACAAGGCACGGGCTCATGCAGGCGTAACACTGGACGACCTCGATCTCGTCGAGACCCACGATTGCTTCACCATCGCCGAGCTCATTGAATACGAAGCGATGGGATTGGCCGCGCCGGGCGAGGGCTACCGCATCGTGCGGGAGGGCATTGCCGAGAAAGACGGCCGCCTGCCGATCAATCCATCCGGCGGCCTCAAGTCGAAGGGCCACCCAATCGGCGCCACCGGCGTGTCGTTGCACATCATGGCCTGCCTCCAGCTCATGAACCAGGCCGGCGACATGCAGATCCCGGACGCCAAGCTCGCGGGCGTCTTCAACATGGGCGGCGCGGCCGTCACCAACTACGTATCCATCCTGGAACGGCGCAAATGACGAATCTCGGTCAAGCTCCAATCGGCGGCGTTGCACCCGTCTCCAAGCGCGTGATGAACCTCTCCCACTTCCTGCGTCAGGTGGCGCGGCGGTACGGCGGCGAGATCGGCTTCGTCCGGGGGGAGGATACCTGGACCTGGGACGAGCTCGATCGCCGTGTGGACGCCATGGCGGCGGCGCTGGCCGCCCGGGGCGTGAGAAAAGGCGACCGCATCCTGGTGCAGTCCAAGAATGGCAACCAGATGTTTGAGTCGATGTTCGCCAGCTTCCGGCTCGGTGCGGTCTGGGTGCCGACGAACTACCGTCAAACCCCGGGCGAGGTCGCCTATCTCGCCCGGTCGAGCGGTGCCTCCGCGATGATCTGCCATTGCGATTTCCCGGACCATGTCGCGGCCTCGCGAGAGGCCGCTCCGGATATTCGCTTCGTCATCTCCATCGGGGCATCAGAATTCGGCGAGGATTACGATGGCCTCGTCGCACAGCACTCTGGACAGAGCGTGCCGATGGCGCCCGTCGAGCACGATGATCCGTGCTGGTTCTTCTTCACGTCGGGCACGACAGGACGTCCCAAGGCCGCCGTTCTCACCCATGGCCAGATGGCCTTCGTGATCACGAACCATCTCTGCGACCTGATGCCGGGCACCACGCATCGAGACGCCTCGCTGGTCTTGGCGCCGCTCTCGCACGGGGCAGGCATTCATCAGCTCGTGCAAGTGGCGCGGGGTGTCAAGACCGTTCTGCTCAAGAGCGATCGATTCGACGCTGACGAGGCCTGGGGGCTAGTGGCGCATTGGCGCATCACCAACATGTTCACTGTCCCCACCATCGTGAAGATGCTGACGGAGCACCCTTCGGTCGACGCGCACGACCACTCGTCGCTGCGTTACGTAATCTACGCAGGTGCGCCCATGTACCGGGAGGACCAGAAGCACGCGCTGAAAAAGCTCGGAAAGGTCCTGGTCCAATACTTTGGGCTTGGCGAGGTCACCGGGAATATCACCGTGCTTCCGCCCGCGCTCCACGAAGCCGAGGATGCTCCCGGCGTGAAGGTGGGCACCTGCGGCTACGAGCGCACGGGGATGCAGGTCTCGATCCAGGACGACCAAGGCCGCGAGCTCGAAGCAGGCGAGACTGGCGAGATCTGCGTCTGCGGTCCGGCCGTGTTCGCGGGCTACTACGACAATCCGGAAGCCAACGCGAAAGCCTTCCGGGACGGCTGGTTCCGGACCGGCGATCTCGGCCATCTCGACGAGGAAGGATTCCTCTACATCACCGGGCGAGCCTCCGACATGTACATCTCCGGCGGCTCGAACGTCTACCCGCGCGAAACGGAGGAGAAGATCCTGACGCACTCGGCCATCGCGGAGGTCGCAATCCTCGGCGTGCCGGACAAGACCTGGGGTGAGGTTGGCGTGGCGGTCTGCGTGCTGCGGCCGGACGCTACGCTCAACGAGCCGGAACTCCAGGCATGGCTGGAGGGCAAGGTCGCCCGCTACAAGATTCCAAAGCGGGTGTTCTTCTGGGATGCCCTGCCAAAGTCTGCCTACGGCAAGATCACTAAGAAGGATGTCCGGGCTGAACTTGAGGCGCGCGGCTGTCTGCCCCTCGACCGACCCGCTCAGGCTTCGGCCTGAGCCGAGACGGCATATTTTCCCGAAGGACGACTGGACGCACCGCAGGAGAGGCCGACATGAATTACGAACAGACGGTACTGGTGACCGGAGGAGCGTCGGGCATCGGCCTTGCGATCGTCGAGGCGATGCTCGCGGAGGGTTGGCGCGTTGTCGTCGCGGACCTGGATCAGGAAAGCCTCGGTCGATGCCGCGATTCGCTCGAGGCACCTGACGACCGCGTGCGGTACGAGCAGATGAACGTCGCGGATGAGGACGCTGTTGTGTCCGCGATCGCGGCCTGCGAGGCGGAGTTCGGTCCCCTGACCGGAGTCGTCAATTCGGCTGGCATCGGGCGCGACGTTCCGGCACTCGACACGAGCGTCGATCTCTTCCGGAAGATGCTGGAGGTCAACCTGATCGGCAGCTTCGTGGTCTCGCGGGAGGCGGCCAGGCACATGCGCGAGCGCGGCGCAGGCTCAATCGTCAACATCGCGTCCGTTTCGGGAGTCATGGGCAATAAGGGACGCGTCGCATACGGCGCCTCGAAGGGCGGCGTGATCACCATGACCAAGGTCATGGCGGTCGAGCTGGCGGCACTCGGCATTCGGGTGAATGCGATCGCTCCCGGTCCGATCGAGACGCCGCTCGTGCAGGAGATCCATACACCGGAGGTACGCGCCGCCTGGATGGCGACCGTGCCGCAACGGCGCTATGGATCGTCGGCCGAGATCGCGGGGGCAGCCATTTTCCTCCTCGACGATTGCAAGTCCAGCTACGTCACTGGCCAGACGATTTGCGTTGATGGCGGGTTTACTGCCGCGGGCATCATTGGCAAGCCGTCCGCCGCTTTCGATTCGCCTGTCCAGGCCTAGAGGGCTCAAACATGACTCATTTGTTCTCGCTTGCTAAAACGGCACCTGTCCTTCCCCCGGAGGGCGAGTACTGGATTGCCCCAGGTGCCGTTCTGATCGGCAACGTTCACCTCAAGCGCGAGGCCAGCATCTGGTTCGGCACAGTGTTGCGAGCCGACGACGACATCATCGAGATCGGCGAACGCAGCAACGTCCAGGACAACTGCGTACTCCATGTCGATGCCGGGTTTCCGCTGACGATCGGTGAGGACTGCACGATTGGCCACAAGGTGATGCTGCATGGCTGCACCATCGGATCGAACACCTTGATCGGCATGAGCTCGACCATCCTCAACGGAGCGAGGATCGGCAGGAACTGCCTGATCGGCGCGAACACGCTAATCACCGAAAACAAGGTCATCCCGGACAATTCCTTGGTCATGGGTGTCCCGGGTCGTGTTGTCCGGGAGGTCGATGACGCCGGCGTGCAGAACCTGACCGAGGGTGCGGCTCTTTACGTCAGGCGCTGGCGCCGGTACGTGCGTGAGCTGGCACCTGCCTCGGGAGATTTCTGATGAAGCGGGGAGCCACGACGCAGCTGCCCCGGCCGCGTACCCTGATCCACCCCGGCCGGTTCAACCCGGTCCGCATCCAAAGCCTTCGCTCTTCCAAGGGGCGGCATGTCCGACTGGCGCTGTTGCCCGGCGTGAGCCTTTTCGACGGCCTCGGGAAGCCACTGGCGGATATCGGGATTACGTCTGCCTCGACGACAATACTCGGCGGCTATTTCGAGGGCGTTCAGTATTGCGTGGCGCCTCGCGATCAGCAGGGGCGGGCCGTGATCGCCTATTCCAAACCAATCCCCGCCGGCCGCACGTACATGATCTTCGGCAATGCGACGCTGGGAAAGAGCATCAATGGCTCGCCGCTCGTGCATTGCCATGCCGCGATCCGCACCGAAAGCGGTGAGGTCAAGGGTGGTCACATCCTGACGGAGACCTGCATCGTCAGCCGCGATCCGATCCCGGTTCTCGTCACTTCGCTCGATGAATTCGAACTCCGGCAGGCCTACGATCCCGAGACGAACATTCCGCTTCTTCAACCGTACAAGGAATCGATCAATGGGTGAGATGATCGCCGTCGAGAACGGCTCAATGGGTCGCGTGGCCTACGCGAGGATCGCTCCCAACGAAGATCTCGTCCAGGGCGTGGAGAAGCTGTGTCTCGCCGAAGGTTTCAGAAACGCATTCGTGCGTGGCGCGCTGGGCAGCCTCGTTGATGCCTGCATGGGCACGATCGATGGCAAGTACCTCCAGATCCAGGGTCCCGCCGTGGAAATCGTCAGCCTAGCGGGCGAGGTACGCCTGGGCGAGGACGGCTCACTCAGAGCAGCACTCACGGGTGTCGTGGCGGACCCGGAGGGGAATGTCTACGGCGGACCTTTCGTCGCCGGCTTGAACCCGATCTGCATGACGTTCGAGGTCACCCTTGAGGAGTGGCTTCCTGCGAAGTGAACGGTTAGCGCCGCAGCGGTAGCGCCTACGGCATTAGTCTTGGGAAATGGAGCGGAGATCAATGGCTGATCGTCTGAAGGGCAGGAGTGCCATCGTGTTCGGGGCAGGGTCCTCAGGGCCGGGATGGGGAAACGGCAAGGCCACTGCCACCGCCTATGCACGGGAAGGGGCACGCGTGGCCTGCGTCGACCTGGTACAGGAAGCCGCGGAGGAAACCGCATCCATTATCGCGGGTGAAGGTGGCGAGGCCATAGCTGTTGCGGCGGACGTCACCGACACGGGCTCGGTTGCGAGCGCGGTAACGCAGGTCGTCGAGCGTCTCGGGGGCATCAGCATCCTGCACAACAACGTCGGCGTCACCCATATGGGCGGGCCGGTCGAGCTCAGCGAGGAGCAGTTCGAGGCCGCGCTTAAATTGAACATCGGCCCTATCTACCGCACGGCGAAGGTCGTCATACCGCACATGCTGCGTCAGGGCGGCGGCGCCATCGTCAACATCTCCTCCCTCGCGGCGATCCGATGGACGGGCTATCCCTATTTCGCCTACTACGCCACCAAAGCGGCGGTGAACCAGGCCACCGTGGCGCTCGCCATGCAATATGCCCGCCAGGGCATCCGCGCCAACTGCATCATGCCCGGCCTGATCGACACCCCGCTGATCTACCGGCAAATCGCCGGGCAATACGGTTCCGTGGAGGAGATGGCGGCGGCACGCAACGCGGCCGTTCCGGTCGGCAGGATGGGAACCGCCTGGGACATCGCTAATGCCGCCGTGTTCCTAGCTTCCGATGAGGCGCAGTTCATCACGGGTGTCTGCCTGCCTGTGGACGGTGGGCAGAGTTGTGCCGTCTCAGAGTTCCGTTGAGGGAGGATCCCGATGGCATTTGCAACCACGAGCGACGGCGTACGGCTCTTCTACGAATCCACCGGAACGGGCACGCCCATCGTGTTTGTCCACGAGTTCGGCGGGAATCATTGGAGCTGGGAGCCTCAGGTCAGCTACTTCTCGCGCAGGCACCTTTGCGTCACCTTCTCGGCCCGCGGCTATCCGCCGTCGGACATTCCCGAGGATGTGGAGAAGTACTCCCAGGCCTGCGCGGCCGATGACATCATCGACATCATGAACGCAGCCGGCATTGACAGGGCCCATGTCGTCGGCCTCTCGATGGGGGCTTTTGCCTGTCTGCATGCCGCTCTGCGCTATCCGGATCGCATTCGGTCCGCCGTCATCGCAGGAGCGGGTTACGGCTCGGAGCGGGAACATCAGGAGTTCTTCCGCCGCAATTCCGAGCAGGTGGCGCGAGGCTTCGAAGAGCGTGGCGCGCGGGCGTTTGCCCCGGTCTACGGGGAGAGCGCCTCGCGGGTGCAGTTTCAGGAGAAGGACCCACGGGGTTGGCAACTCTTCGTAGAGCGGATGGCGCAGCATTCCGACAAGGGTGCTGCCAATACCATGCGCGGCGTGCAGATGCGACGGCCATCGCTTTATGACCTGGAGGCCGAGTTGGCGGCTCTTGCGGTGCCGCTACTCATCGTCGTCGGCGACGAGGACGATCACTCGATCCAACCGGGTATCTTCCTGAAGCGGACGATACCGAGCTCCGGTCTGGCCATGCTTCCGAAATCCGGTCACACCCTGAACCTTGAGGAGCCGGCGCTGTTCAACCAACTCCTAACGGAATTTCTCACGCGGGTGGAGGCGGGGCGCTGGGGAGCCCGGGACTCGCGGGCCGACCCGCGGCAGATCATGCGGACCGATCTAGGGCTGCGGGAGGAGGGCCGATCATGAGACACATCGATCATCCGGGTCCGGCTGCTGCGGAGCGTTTTGCCGCCGTGGCGGGAGAGGCGATGCCGATCCGGTTCGTGCTGGAGCCCGGTCTGACGGTCGACGAGGCAGTTGCGGCAGGCATGAGGGGGAGTGGCTGCATCGGCGGCTTCGTCGAATTCCGGGGCGGCCGCTGCGAACCATTCCGATATGTGATGCCTGCCGCATCGTCCGATCCGCGCTATGTGGCCTGGTATAGCGAGACCTTCGAACCGGCCGGGCCGGTGAATGTGACCCGCGCCTGCGCGATCGTCGGCGTGCGGGACGGAAAGACCTTTCTCCATTGCCACGGCGTCTGGGACATGGGCGAAGGGCGGCGGATGGGCCACATGCTCGCTCCCTTGTCTAGAGTCGCGGAGCCCATCGAGGTGGCAGGCATCGGGTTCAGGGATGCGACCTTCGAGGCCACGCCCGACAGGGAGACGAACTTCACCCTCTTCGAACCGGTTCAGTATGCTGGAAAGGGCTCCTCAACGACAGGCAGGCAAGTACTGCTTGCGAAAGTGCGTCCCAATCAGGACGTCAGCCTTGCCATCGAGGAGATCTGCATACGGCAGGGAGTTGCAAGAGCCAATGTCTATGGGATTGGCAGTTTGAATGGCGTGCGCTTCGTCGACGGAACGCGGGTGGAATCACATGCCACAGAGGTCCAAATCCGCGACGGCCACTTCAAGAGTGAGGACGGGCACGGGCAGGCACGGCTTAACCTTGATGTCGTCGACATGGACGGAATGATCACCTCTGGAGAAATTGTTCACGGTGATAATCCTGTATGCATCACTTTCGAGCTTGTGATTGAGGAAATCGGGCGGTGAAGCAGCTGTTGGTGCTTCGACTCCTCGATTCTGAGAATTCTCGAGAGTAACGACTTCTCCCGCTTGCAGTGTGAACAGCGAGAATTGCTGAGTATTGGGAAATTTTCGGAGTTCGATCTGAAGCGAGCATCTCATAGATATGCGCGCCAACATGCTGCTGCCACATGGCAGCAGCATGCAGCCTTCATCGAGCCTTAGAGATAAGCTGTCGACAGCGCCGGAATCATAGCGATGACGAGGAGCCCAACGAAGAGCGCGCCGATGTAGGGCCAGATGGCACCCATGGCTTCATCCGGCGAGACGTTGCCAATCTTGCAGGCGATGTAGAACCCGATGCCGATGGGCGGTGCCATCAGGCCGACATTCATGGCCGTCACTACCACCATCGAGTAGTGGATATCGTTGATCCCGAGAGTCTTCGCGATCGGGAACATGATTGGAGCCATCAAGACAATGGCCGGCAGCCCTTCGAGCACGCATCCGAGCACCATGAAGACCGCAATCGTCACGAGCATGTAGGTAACCCAGCCGCCCGGCAGGTCGGTGACCAGTGCGGCCATCTTGAAGGCGAAGCCGGTCTGGGTCAGTGCCCAGGCCATGGCAGAGGCCGTGCCCAGGATAATCAGGATAGCGCCCGAGAGAGCCGCCGTCTCGACGAGCATGTCATAAATCTTGCCGGGACGGATGCCGCCATACAGCACCATGCCGATGATCAGGGCATAGAGGACCGCGATGGTGGAGACCTCTGTGGCCGTCGCCACGCCGCCACCGACCGCGCTGCGGATCAGGAAGGGCAGCACCAGGGCTGGAGTGGCCACCGCCAGCGCCTTGCCAATCACCCGAAGGGGAGCCCTACGGATTCCTTCCATGACTTCGCTACGTGCCTTCCAGCGTGCGAGGATGGCGAGCACCACGAGCAGCACCATGGCGATGACGAAGCCGCTCGTGAACAACCCGGCGATCGACACGCCGGCGACCGAGCCGAGCACGATCAGCACGATCGAAGGCGGCACCGTGTCGGCCATGGCCGCACCGGTCGCCAAGAGGGCAATCATTTCCCTGGGCTTGTGCCCGCGCCGCTTCATCTCCGGAAACAGCGCCGGGGCCACGGTTGCCATGTCCGACACCTTCGAGCCAGAGATGCCGGAGACCAGAAACAGCGAACCGAGTAGCACATAGGACATGCCTGCCTTCACGTGCCCGAGCAGCGAGGCCAGGAACTCGACGATGGCCCGGCCCATGCCGGTGGCGTCCAGGATGCAGCCAAGGAGCACGAAGATCGGCACCGACAGCAGGATCAGGCTCGACATGCCCTCGTCAATTCGACCGATCATCACCATGGTCGGGACCGAACTGGTAAAGGTCAGAAAGGTGAGTGCACCAAGCCCGAAGCAGAAAGCAATCGGCACACCAATGGCAAGGAAGAAGGCAACAAAACCCACAAGGAAGATGAGGATGTTGATATGGCCGAGCGAGGGTAGGGACGGGGAGGCAAGCCACAGCAGCGCACCTGCAACTGCGATGACCGCCGCTGCCAGCGAGATTTCAAATGCCTTGGCAGCACGCACCGTCTCCCTGAGTGCCAGGAGCGCCATCAGGCCGATGCCGACCGGAAGAGCGGCCACGCGCCAACTCATGGGAATATTGAGTGCCGCCGAGGTGATGTAGGATTCCTCGATGACGTACTCGATGGCAGGCCACAGCATGCCGACCAGAAAGACCGCGACGAGAAGCGGCCCAAGCGCGCCGAAGAAGCCACGCAGCCTTTCCGGAAGCATATGAAGGAAGAGGGTAAGTCGGAGGTGCTCATTGCGGTCGATAGCGATGACAGCACCAAGCATGGCAAGCCAGAGAAAGCAGAAAGCGGCTGCCTCGTCGACCCAGACGATGGGAAGAGCGAGGATATAGCGCGAGGTGACGCCCATCAAGAGGAGCCCGATGATCACCACCAGGGTGACGGAAGCAATCACCTCGACGGGCTTGAGGAGCGCTGACCCGCTTTTCAGACCGGTCGGCATGTCCTCGATTTCACCGACGCCGATGCTTTCTGCCATCGTCATTGTCTCCTCCGTCGCTCTTGGCTCAATTTGGTTATTGTTGTTCGGTGTTGTGGGCGCTCGTCGTCAGGGCAGATTTTCCTTGAAGACGACTTCGACACGCATCGGGTTGGGCTGCTTGCTGGGCTTGTGCCCCTCCCGCAGGTCGCGGAACAGGGCAGCGCATTTGGCGATGGTGTCTTCGGCGCTTTGGGTGATCACAGCATCCATTGTTCCATCGAGCAGGAACTCGCGGGTATCGCTGGTCAGCCCGTGGCCGACGAAGACCACGTCCTTCTCGCGCCGTGCATCCTTGAGCGCACGGCCGATGCCGGAAGCGCCGCCACCGATATTGTAGATCCCGTCCAGATCAGGATGATGGGAGAGAAGCGCCCGCATCTGCCGGTAGTTGAGCGCCTCGTCGTCATGTCCCTCGCGCAGGCCAACCACTTCAATGTCAGGATAGAGTTCCTGCAGGATGTCGAGGAAGCCCATCTCGCGCTCTCCATGAGCGCGGTAGCTGAGACTGCCGGCGATCATGGCAACCTTGGCCGGCCGTTTGGCGATGAAGCGTGCAAGAAGATAGCCTGCCATACGCCCTGCAGCCCGATTGTCGAGGCCGAAATAGGCTGTCCGCGTTGGACTGGCGACATCGGAGATCAGCGTCACCACGGGCTTTCCCGCAGCGGTGATGCGATTGACGGCTTCACGCACCACGGGATGCTCAATCGCCATGAAGGCTATACCGTCCGCATGTTTGGCATGTCGGTGCAGCGTCTTCGCGAGCAGGTCGGGATTGAAGCTATCGATATACTCGATAGTCGGCTTGATCGAGAAGCGTTCCAGCTGTGGCGCCATCTCGCTGATCATGCGGCCGAGCATGGTGATGTAACGGTTCGTGCCTTGGGGAAGAATGAACGAGATCTGCGCGAGCGGCCGCACCTCCCGGATCCGCTCGTCGCTCTCGTCCACGTAGCCGAGCTCAGCTGCGGCCTTCATAACCCGCTTGACAGTCGCCGCCTTTACACCCTGTCGGCCGTTCAGAACCCGGTCGACGGTGGCGGTGGAGACATCAGCGAGGCGCGCGATGTCCACGATGGTGACGCGCCGGTTGTAGGATGGAAGATCAGCCAGAACACCCATGTTGTTACATCAAATTAAATCAAAATTATGATTTGACCGCATCATTTGTATGACGGATTTTTTCATTCGGAAAGAGTAAAACATCTTTTCGGGAGAAATGACGCCATGACCATCAGCCGAAGGACGCTTCTCAAAGGCATCGGAGCTGCTCCGGCCGCCGTTAGCCTCTTCTCAATTCCACGCTACGCTCATGCGGCCGAGATTACGCTGCGCTATGGCAACAACCTGCCCCTCAGCCATCCTCTAAACATCCGGGCCAAGGAAGCTGCCGACAGGATCGCCAAGGAGACGAACGGGCGCGTTGAGATGCTGATATTCCCTGCCAACCAGCTTGGCGGCGATACGGATATGCTCTCCCAGGTGCGCAATGGCGCTCTGACTTTCTTCACCCCTTCGGCGCTGGTGATCGCCACCCTTGTTCCAGTCGCAGCGATCAACGCAGTGGGCTTTGCGTTCAAAGACTACAACCAGGTCTGGGCTGCCATGGACGGCCCCGTTGGAGCCTTCGTACGCAAGGCGATTGCCGATTCCCGGTTGCACGCACTGGAAACCATGTGGGACAACGGCTTCCGCCAAATGACCACGAGCGGTGCGCCGATCCAGAGCGCCGGCTCGATGAAGGGCCTGAAGATTCGGGTTCCGGTGAGCCCAATCAGCATCTCGATGTTCTCCGGTCTCGGAGCTGCGCCGGCCAGCCTGCAGTTCAGTGAGGTCTACACGGCGCTCCAGACCAAAGTGGTCGACGCACAGGAGAACCCGCTGCCGATTATCCAGGTGGCGAAGCTCTACGAGGTGCAATCCTCTTGCGCGCTCACCAACCATATCTGGGACGGCTACTGGTTCATCGCCAACGGGCGCCAGTGGGCGGGAATGCCGGGAGACGTGCAGGAGATCGTCTCACGTGCCATCAACGAGGCGGGCCTGAAGCAGCGGCAAGACATCAAGACTCTCAACGAGTCAGTGCAGGCTGATCTCCAGAGCAAGGGGCTGTCTTTCAACCAGTGCGATACGGAAAGCTTCCGTGCGAAACTGCGCGAAGCCGGCTTCTACAAGGAATGGAAGCAGAAGTTCGGCCCAGAAGCCTGGGGTCATCTTGAGAGCGTCGTCGGAACACTCGCCTGACGTGTGCTGTGCGATCCAACGGAAATCGTCGGATCTTCATCTTCTTCGGGCGCGGATGAGAAAGCCGCGCCCTCATCAGATATGCAGGTAAGGTATGAGCCGATTTCTCGGAGAGATCAGGCAGGCTGGCTATGTCGTCGATGACATTGAAGCCGCCATGGATTATTGGTCGCGCGTTCTCGGCGTGGGACCCTTCTTCTATAAGGAACAGGTTCCGATCGAGAACTACATGTACCGTGGCGAGTGTTATCGACCGCACAATTCCGTGGCGCTCGCCAATTCCGGTCCGCTCCAGATCGAGCTTATTCAGACCCGCAACGATGCTCCCTCTATGTACCGCGACTTCAAGCAAGCTGGTCATAGAGGGCTGCAGCATGTAGCCTACTGGACCGAGAGTTACGATGCCGATTTGGAACGGCTGATGAAGCATGGTTTCGTTCCGGCGATGAGCGGTGAAGTCGGCGAGCGTGGACGCTTCGTCTATTTCGACACCGAGTACCATCCCGGTACCGTCATCGAGCTGTCGGAAGTCGCCGGGCCGAAGGGCAAGATGTTTCAGCTGATCAGGGAGGCGTCCGAAGGGTGGGACGGACGCGATCCGGTCCGGCCGTTCCCTGATCTTTCCCAGCTCTGAGGTCCCTCATGGTTGATGCACATTACGAGGCGACCTACCTCGTCGAAACGCCCCTGCCGCTTGAGACAGTGGCCGAGGTTATGGCGGGCGAGCAGTCCTGCGGAACCTTCACCCGAGTCGAGGGCGAGACCGACGAACTGCGCGAGCGGGCCCGTGCTCATGTCGTCGCGATCCGGGATCTCGGTGAGGTCGCACAGCCCTCCGTCCGCAGTTCCTGGCTTGACCGCAAGGGCCTCTCGGCACCCTCGCGTCGTGGCGAGGTCGTCGTGCGTTTTCCGGTCGCAAATGTCGGGGTAAATCTGTCGACGCTTGCCGCGACTGTGGCCGGCAACCTCTTTGATCTCGGCGAGGTGACCGGCCTGCGGCTTGAAGCCCTCAAGCTGCCCGGCACCTATCGAAAACAATATCTTCTGCCGCAGCATGGCATTGCAGGAACCCGACGCCTGACCGGCGTCGCTTATGGTGCACTCATTGGATCGATCATCAAACCGAATGTCGGACTCCGTTCTGAGGAAATCGCAACGCTGGTGGAGCGCCTATGCGACGCTGGTCTCGACTTCATCAAGGATGATGAGATTGCCGCCAATCCAGTCCACTCCCCCCTGTCTACCCGCATTCCAGCCGTGATGGCTGCAGTGCGCCGTCATCAGGATCGAACCGGCAAGCACGTCATGGTCGCGTTCAACATCACGGACGAGACAGATGCTATGCGACGGCATGCGGACCTAGTGGCGAAAGAGGGTGGAACATGCGTCATGGCCAGTCTGAACTGGTGCGGATTCTCCAGTATCGAGACCTTGCGGCGCAGCAGCGATCTGGTGATTCATGGCCACCGTAATGGCTATGGCGCGTTCTCGCGCCACCCCGCTCTCGGTATTGGCTTCCATCCTTACCAGACGCTCTGGCGCCTCGCCGGCGTCGACCACATGCATGTGCACGGCCTCGGGGGTAAGTTCGCACAAGCCGATGATGAGGTGGCGGAGAGCGCAAAGGATTGTTTGACATCGCTCTGTGAGGCGGATGACCGAGTCATGCCGGCTTTTTCTTCCGGACAATGGGCTGGAACGGTCGAGCAGACCTATCAGGCCGTCAACACGTCTGACCTCCTCTTTATGGCAGGTGGTGGGATCATGGCCCATCCAGGCGGACCTGCGGCAGGCGTCGCGAGCATCCGCGAGGCTTGGCGGGCTGTGGAGGCTGGGGAGAGCGTTGACAGCGCACGCATCAAGCATCGCGCACTTGCGGACGCGTTCAGCTTTTTCTCCAAGCATTGAGGGATGAGGCTGCCATGACACCGTCCTATGGATGGTACGGAGACGACTTCACCGGAGCGACAGATACGCTCGCGACCGTGGCACGCCTCGGCCATCGAGCCTTCCTCTTCCTGCGGGTTCCAGATCCGCAGCAACTGGCGCGCGTCGGAGACCTCGATGCTGTTGGTATTGCGGGTGCGGCCCGCACGATGACGCCCGATGAAATGCAGGCTGAACTCGCGCACGTTGGGGCTTTCTTCCGCCATCTCAGTGTCCGCATCCTGCATTACAAGTGCTGCTCGACCTTCGACAGTGCGTCGTCACGCGGAAATATAGCAGCTGCATCCGCAATCCTGCGTGGATATATGACCCACGAAACCGTTGCCATAATCGGAGGTCAGCCATCGCTTGGTCGCTACTGCGTCTTCTCCAATCTGTTTGCATCGTTCGGCGTTGATGGAGGTGTTTTCCGGCTTGATCGCCACCCGACCATGAGCCGGCATCCATCTACGCCCATGACCGAAGCCGATCTACGGCAACATCTCGCTGCTCTTGGCATGCGGGATATAGAGGCAATTCACTGGCCGCTGCTGGCTTTGAACCCAGAGGTCATCGACGCCGAATGGCAGCGCGTGTCGAATATGGCATCTGCGGTGCTGCTCGATGCGCTCGACGAGCAGCATGTAGACGCCATCGGTCGCTTGCTTCGAGTGCAAAGCCGGCACCATTCTCTCTTGGCCGTAGGGCCGAGCAGCGTCGCCCAAGCCTTCTTCGAAGAAAGGGAGGTGTTGCTAAGGCCTCCGCAGATATCTATGGATGGGCCTGTGCTTGCTTTCGTGGGAAGTCTTTCTCCCACGACAAGATTGCAGATGGCGGCCGCGCAATCTTATACACGTCTGACAGTTGATCCCGAAAGCCTCCTGTCGAGTGCAGATGCGCGAGAACGAATGATTGAGAAAGCAGCGGCTGCGCTGGCTCAAGGCGAGCACGTCATGCTCTCGACGGCTCCTGACGCAGGCGATGCTCCGCATTCTGCAGCGGCCGATCTTGCAACCGCGAGTGCCTCCTTGGTCGACGAGGTTCTCAAGCGTCATCCTGTTCGGCGGCTGGCTGTTGCCGGCGGTGATACATCGAGCCGGATTGTCGGCCATCTCGGCTACTGGGGTCTGGGCTATCATAGCCAAATCAGCAATGGAGTTGCGGTCAGCCTAGCGCGGAGCGATGACCCGTCCCGTGATGAGATGCTTGTGATGCTCAAAGGTGGCCAGATGGGCCACGAGGATTTGTTCGAGACATTCCTGCACGATGAAGCGGGTGCGTGAGCAACAGGGCTCGGTCTCACCTTTCAGCATGTGGAAGAGAGAAGGTCTGCAACTTGCACTCTTGAGACGTTAGGGTTTGGTCTGCTTCGACACTCAAGTGTCGCCATTTGTTAAGCGGCGGGAACGTGAATTTTGACCCCGAGGAGACACTAGCTGGATCTGTTGCGAAGTTTTCGGTAACTCAGTTCGGCATACGCCTCCGGCCAACGGCGAAGGTGCATGATGTTCAAGGGCAGGCATTTTGATCGCTCTGTGGTCCTGCTGTGCGTCCGATGGTATCTCGCTTACAGCCTGAGCCTGCGATATCTCGAGGAAATGATGACTAAGCGAGGCATCTCCGTTGACCACAGGACCATCCATCGCTTGACTGCCCACTATGCTCCGCTCCTGATGGAGCAGTTAAATCGCCGTGTTTTGCCCCCTTTGACGGGCTCCAAAGCTCAAGCGAGTTTGGACCGCAGAGGCCGTTATGCCGAAAAAGAAGCACACCCCTGAATTAATCGTGGAGGGCAGCCAGGGCAGTGGCGAATCGCGTCTTAGCTTCGCGAGGGTCACGGGTTCTAAGGGAGGCTTTTACGGCTTCACCGGCTTTTGCCTGGACCGTCTCATCACCCACTGGAATGTTGAAGGTTTGACCCTTTACCATCGTTGTCAGGTCGGTAGGAACCCTTACGCGGATATAGAAGACGCCAGTCTTAGGATCTTTCCAGGGGGAAGCCATCTTGAGAACCATGTGTACCGCCCTTGTGTACAGGTGAGGCGGTCTCAAGTGCTTGTTTAATAACAAGTCCTTGGTCTCTCAAGGAGGTCGATGGTGCTGCCAGAGAGGATCGAACTCTCGACCTCTCCCTTACCAAGGGAGTGCTCTACCACTGAGCTACGGCAGCGCGCCAACGAAGAGGGCCGCTTACTGCCACAGCGCGGCCCCATGCGCAAGATTGAAATCGATCTTTTATTCGGCTGCCTGCACTTTTGGTTCCAGAGGGAGCCGCAAGGCGGTCCAGACCTCCACGAGGGCGGCGCCCAGAGCGTTGACGTGGGCGTCGGTGTGGAAGGGGCCGGGGGTAATTCGCAGGCGCTCCGTGCCGCGCGGCACGGTCGGGTAGTTGATCGGCTGGATGTAGATGCCGTGCTTCTCCAGCAGGCGATCCGAGGCGGCCTTGCAGGCTTCCGCATTCCCCACCATCACCGGCACGATGTGGGTGACCGTGTCCATGATCGGCAGGCCGAGGCCGCTGAGAACCTGCTTGGTCCGGGCCACCTGGCGCTGCTGCTTCTGGCGCTCCTCGGACGAAGCCTTGAGGTGGCGGATCGAGGCCGTCGCGGCCGCGGCCACGGCTGGGGGAAGGGCGGTGGTGAAGATGAAACCCGGGGCGAAGCTGCGAATCGCGTCCATCACGGCCTTTGTGCCGGTGAGATACCCACCCATGACCCCGAATGCCTTGCCGAGGGTGCCCTCGATCACGTCGATCCGGTGCATGGCCTGCTCACGCTCGGCGATGCCGCCGCCGCGGGGACCGTACATGCCCACCGCATGAACCTCGTCGATATAGGTCATGGCGCTGTAGCGTTCGGCCAGGTCGCAGATGGCGTGGATGGGGGAGATGTCTCCGTCCATGGAATAGACGCTCTCGAACACGATGAGCTTGGGCCGGTCGCCGGCAGCCCGAAGCAGCTCCTCCAGGTGCTCGAGGTCGTTGTGGCGGAAGATCACCTTGTCGCAGCCCGACTGGCGCACGCCCTCGATCATGGAATTGTGGTTGAGGGCATCTGACAGGATCAGGCAGCCCGGAATGAGCTTGGCCAGGGTGGAGATGCCGGTTTGGTTCGAGACATAGCCGGAGGTGAAGACCAGAGCGGCTTCCTTGCCGTGCAGGTCCGCGAGCTCGGCCTCGAGCTCCACGACGGGATGGCTGTTGCCGGAAATGTTGCGGGTGCCGCCGGCACCGGTGCCCAGCCGCCAGGCGGCCTCCACCATGGCGCGGGTCACGTCCCGGTTTTGGCCCATGCCGAGATAGTCGTTGGAGCACCAGACCGTGATGGGGCGGGGGCCCTCGGGGCTGTGCCAGATAGCTTGGGGAAAGCGGCCTGCCTGCCGTTCGATGTCGGCGAAGACGCGATAGCGGCGCTCCGCCTGGAGGTGATCGAGGGCTGATGTAAAGTAGGTTTGATAATTCATCATCTCACCGGGTGGGCAACGCGATGCCCGGGGATCATATGCGTATTATGCCAGACGACCTTGATCCTGGTCAAAGCCGGATCCTGGATATTGCGGTTGAGGACCGCATGCGAAGCCTTTATTGGAAAAGGCGACGATGGGTCGCGTGAACCATGACTGATGTGAAATCGCAAGACAAAGCCGAGCGGCTCAGGGCGGCCCTGAAGGAAAACCTGAGGAAACGGAAGGCCCAGGCTCGCGGACGCCAGCAGGCCGCCAAGGCTGCCTCACCCTCGGCTGGAACCGAATCGGTCAGCCTGAGCGTTACGGCTGAGCGCGACAAGCCGTCCGACTAGCCTATCATACGCAAGTTGCGCATAGCGTGAGCTTGCACCAATCAAAGGGGAATATTGTTTCATGGATCGCATTCGCATCCGGGGCGGCGCGCCTCTCAACGGGTTGATCCCGATCTCCGGCGCCAAGAATGCGGCCCTGCCTCTCATGATCGCGAGCCTGCTCACGGAGGATACGCTGGAGCTCGGCAACGTACCGCGGCTCGCGGACATCTCGTCCCTCCTGCGGATCATGAGCAATTTCGGGGTGGACCATTCCATCGCCGGCCGGCGCCCCGGCCAATCCTCGGAAACCGGCCAGACGATCCGCCTGACGGCCAAGAATGTCATCGACACCTGCGCCCCCTACGAGCTGGTCTCCACCATGCGGGCCAGCTTCTGGGTGATCGCCCCGCTCGTCGCCCGCTTCGGTCACGCCAAGGTGTCCATGCCGGGCGGCTGCGCCATCGGCACCCGTCCGGTGGACCTGCTCATCATGGCGCTCGCCAAGCTCGGGGCCGCCATCGAGATCGAGGGCGGCTATGTGATCGCCACCGCTCCGAAGGGACTTCAGGGCGCCGAGATCGATTTTCCGAAGGTGACGGTCGGCGGCACCCATGTGGCTCTCATGGCGGCGACGCTCGCCAACGGCACCACCGTGATCCGCAACGCGGCCCGCGAGCCCGAGGTGGTGGATCTGGCCGATTGCCTCGTCAAGATGGGCGCCAGGATCACCGGAGCCGGAACCTCGGAGATCGTGGTCGAGGGCGTCTCCAGCCTCCACGGCGCCTCCCATGACGTCATGCCCGACCGCATCGAGACCGGCACGTACGCCATGGCGGTCGCCATGACCGGGGGCGATCTGGTGCTGGAGAACACCCGTCCCGCCTATCTTCAGGCCGCCCTCGACGTGCTGGGCCAGGCCGGAGCCGAGGTGTCCCCCACCCACAGCGGCATCCGGGTTCGCCGCAACGGCAACGGCATCCAGGCCGTGGACGTGACGACCGATCCGTTCCCCGGCTTCCCGACGGACCTGCAGGCGCAGTTCATGGCCCTCATGACCCGCGCCAACGGCACGTCGCGCATCCGCGAGACGATCTTCGAGAACCGGTTCATGCACGTGCAGGAGCTGGCCCGCCTCGGCGCCCAGATCCGGCTCGACGGCGACAGCGCCTATGTGGATGGGGTTCCGGGCCTGAAGGGCGCGCCCGTCATGGCGACGGACCTTCGCGCCTCCGTCTCCCTGGTCATTGCCGGCCTCGTGGCCGAGGGCGACACCACCATCAACCGCGTCTATCACCTCGACCGCGGCTTCGAGGCCCTCGAAGCCAAGCTCGCCCGCTGCGGCGCTCAGATCGAGCGTCTCCGGGGCTGACGCCGAGACCGGAGGCATCATGCCTCCAGCCTCTCCTGGCTACCCGGCATCTCCTTGGTCCCGCGCGGCTCCTCTCCCGTCATCCCCGGCACAAGGCCGGTGGTGACGTGGAACCAGCGTGGACAGGTTCGTCATGGCCGTCCCCGGACTTGATCCGGGGATCAGTCCCGGCCATCCACGTCTTGAGAACCTCAGCGGGTCAGAGACGTGGATGCCCGGCTTAAAGCGCCCGGCATGACGGGCGGCGTGTCATGCCCGGCCGGAGCGCAGCCGCCGGGAAGGGGATCCACGCCTCGACCGGGCCCGTCCCCATTGGCCATGAAAGCGCAGCATGGCCGCAGGGCACAGGTTGCGGGAGGGATGGGGGCTCTCTACCTAAAGATCAAAGTTCAACATAGGTTGAGAGCCATGGACCTCCTGAGACTCGTTGCGTTCGACCCGGAAGATCTGGCCGTCATCTCGGCTCACCTGCAGGATTCGCTGCTGCGGGTCGGCGACATCGTCTATCTTCCCAAGGAGCGCCGGTTCGCGATCCAGACGCGCCGGTACGATTGGGAGGCGCAAACCCCCCAGCGCCGCCTGACCTGCATGCATTTCGAGCATGTGAAGGCGGTGCGCGTGCGCGGCATCGACCAGGCCAACAAGGATGCCGTTCTTAACCTTCTTGCCATTGCGTTCGATGAGCGGGACGCTCCTTCCGGCACAGCTACCTTGATCTTTGCCGATGGCGGGGCCATCCAGGTGGACCTGGAGTGCATCGAAATGCAGATGAAAGATATCGGTCCTGTCTGGGCCGCCGAAAACCGTCCCGAGCACAACGATCAGCCGCAGGTGGAGCGCCTGTAATGGCTCAACGGCTCGACGCACGGGACGCCTCGTTCCCGAAGGCTTTCGCCGCCTTGCTCTCGGCCAAGCGGGAGGTGTCCGAGGACGTGGACCAGACGGTGCGGGTCATCATCGAGGATGTGGTGGCCCGGGGCGACGAGGCGCTGATCGACTATACGTATCGCTTCGACGGTCTGGCGCTGCAGCCCGAAACCCTGCGGATCTCCGACGAGGAGATCGATGCGGCCGAAGCTCAGTGCTCCCGGGAGACGCTCGAGGCTCTCGCTCTCGCGAAGGAGCGCATCGAGGTCTATCACCGCGCCCAGCGTCCGCAGGACTCGCAGACCACCGATGCTCTCGGCGTGACCCTCGGCTGGCGGTGGACCGCGATCGAGTCGGTCGGCCTCTACGTTCCGGGCGGACGGGCGAGCTATCCGTCCTCCGTTCTCATGAACGCGGTGCCGGCGAAGGTCGCGGGCGTTCCCCGCATCGCCATGGTGGTGCCGACCCCGCGGGGCGAGACCAATCCGCTTGTGCTGGCGGCCGCGCGTCTGGCCGGCGTCGACGAGGTGTTCCGCATCGGCGGAGCGCAGGCCGTCGCGGCCCTGGCCTACGGCACCGAAACCGTGAGGCCCGTCGCCAAGATCGTCGGTCCCGGCAACGCCTATGTGGCGGCCGCCAAGCGCCGGGTGTTCGGTCAGGTGGGCATCGACATGATCGCAGGCCCCTCCGAGGTGCTCATCCTCGCCGATTCCCATGCCAATCCCGATTGGATCGCCGCCGACCTGCTGGCCCAGGCCGAGCACGATCCGGCCGCGCAATCGATTCTCGTAACGGACAGCGCGTCCCTGGCGGATGCGGTCGAGCAGGCCGTCGCGCGCCAGCTCGAGACCCTGCCGAAGGCGGAGATCGCGGGCGCGAGCTGGCGCGATTTCGGCGCCATCATCCTCATCGACACCCTCGAGAACGCCATTCCGCTGGTCGACCGCCTCGCTCCCGAGCATCTCGAAATCGAAACCGACAATGCGGAGGAGCTGGCAGGGCGCGTGCGCAACGCGGGCTCCATCTTCCTCGGCAGCCATACGCCCGAAGCCATCGGCGATTACGTGGGCGGCCCCAACCACGTTCTCCCGACGGCCCGTTCGGCGCGGTTCTCCTCCGGTCTCGGAGTGCTTGACTTCATGAAGCGATCCTCGATCCTGAAGTGCGATCCTGCGGCCTTGCGGGCGCTCGGCCCCGCAGCGATCGCTCTCGGGCGCTCCGAGGGGCTTGAAGGGCATGCACGGTCCGTGGCGATCCGCCTGAACCTGTGAGGCTTGCGGAGGGGGGATGTCGAGCACAACGAAGGAGCGGTGCCGCCTCGTGGCGGTCACCCTCGACGAGGCATCCATCGGCCGCGGCAATCCCGATCAGGAGCATGAGCGGGCCATCGCCATCTACGACATTCTCGAAGAGAATACCTTCGCGTTGCCGAATTATGACGGCGGCCCCTATTCCCTGCGCATCTCCCTGATCGAGAAGAAGCTCTGTTTCGAGGTGTCGGCCCAGGACGGCGCGCATCTGGTATCGCATCATCTGTCGCTGACGCCATTCCGCAAGGTCATCCGCGATTACGAGATGATCTGCGACAGCTATTATCAGGCCATCCGCTCGGCATCGCCCGCTCAGATCGAAGCCATCGACATGGGGCGCAGGGGGCTGCACAACGAGGCGGCCGAACTCTTGCGGCAGCGGCTCGACGGAAAGCTCGTGGTCGATTTCGACACGGCACGGCGTCTGTTCACGCTGATCTTCGCGCTTCACTGGAGAGGCTGACGCGTGGAGGAAACGCCCTCGAAGCGCATCCATTCGGTTTTGTTCGTCTGCGCGATGAACGCCGTCCGGTCTCCCATGGCCGAGGCGATCGCACGGCACTATTTCGGCAAGTCCGTCTATGTGCAATCCGCCGGTGTCCGCAAGGGCGAGACCGATGGCTTCATGGTCTCCACCCTGTCCGAGATCGGCATCGATGCGTCCAAGCACAAGCCGCGGACCCTGGAGGAACTGGAGGAGTGGGAGGGGCTCAATTTCGACCTCATCATCTCGCTCTCGCCGGAGGCGCACCATGCGGCGCTCGAGCTGACACGCACCATCGCGGCGGAGGTCGAGTACTGGCCGACCCCCGATCCCACGATCACGCAGGGCGCGCGCGAGCACGTGCTCGATGCCTATCGCAACATTCGCGACGGCTTGATGTACCGCATCCGCATGCGGCTCAGAGGCTCACAGAAGAGCCCGAATGACGGAGAGGGTGCCTAGGCCCGCCGCAAGGCCGAGGAGGTCGATCCGGGTTGCGGCCATCACGGCGATCGCGGCCCCGAGGGCGACGAGCGCAGGCCATCCGTTGTCGAGCGCAGCCGGCAGGATCGTCGCCAGGATGATGGAGCCAGGAAGCGCCCGGAGCCCGCGCTCGACCCGAGGCGTGATCCGCACATGGCTCATGAGCACGACGCCGGCGATGCGGCACAGGAAGGTGACCAGCGTCATGGCCGCGATGGCGACGGCGGAACCCCAGGGGCTCGCGATGAAGGCGCCGACATCGCTCATTCGATCAGCATCCCGGCGATGACACCTGCGAGCGCGCCGGCGACGATGTAGCCATAGCCCGGCACGAGGGCGTGCGTGACGAACGAGACGGCGCCCGCCACCAGCCAGGGGAGAGCGGGACGCACGCCCTTCCAGAGCGGCACCAGCATGGCGCTGAAGAAGATCGGCATGACCAGGTCGAGTCCGAAGGCCCTGGGTTCCGGCACGAGGGCCCCGGCAAAGAAGCCGAGGATCGTTGCGATCTGCCATACGATCCAGAGGGTGATCGCGGCGCCCAGCAGGACCCCAACGTCGCGCCCGCCTTCGGTGTGATAGCGCGTGCCGATGAGCCAGCCCGCTTCCGTGATGAGGAAGAGATTGAGGGCATTGCGGGCGATGGGCTCGTGACGCAGCCACGGCTGGAGGGTCGCGCCGAGCAGGATCATGCGCGAGTTCACCACGGCCGTGACCATCATGATGGTGAGGATGGTCGTCGGGGTCCAAACCTTCTGCCAGACTTCGAGCCCGACCATCTGGGACGCGCCGGCATAGACGAAGAGGCTGAGCCCCATCGCCTCGGCAAGGCTCAGGCCCTTCTGGGCCGCCGCCGTGCCGAACGCGAGCGCGAACATGATGAAGCCGGGAAACGCCGGCAGCGAGGCGCGCGCGCCGTGGCGAAGACCGGCCAGGGAAAAGAAAGGGCGGGGCGAGGAGGACATGAGCGTTACGCTCTCTGCCCTCCCGCATCCCCGCCGTCAATCGTCAAAGTTCAGGTAATGCTCTTAGCCGGTTGCGCCGTTCACATACGGATAGATCTCGTGGAAGCCCTCGTAGATCATCTTGATTGCCACATAGAGAATGATCGCAAGGCCCACATAGGCGATCCAGCGGTAACGCTGGAGCAGGCGGGCGATGTAGGAGGCCGCGATGCCCATCAGGGCGATGGAGAGGAGCAGGCCGAAGGCCAGGATGTAGGGGTGCTCGCGCGCCGCTCCGGCCACGGCGAGCACGTTGTCGAGGGACATCGACACGTCGGCGATCACGATCTGCCAGGCCGCCTGGGAGAAGGTCTTGCGCGGCACTCCGCCTGCGATGGTGCCGTCCTTGTCGATGTCGACGCCCTCGAGCGCCTCCTCGGCGGCTTCTTCTTCCTCGTGGGTGGTGCGCAGCTCGCGCCACATCTTCCAGCAGACCCACAAGAGGAGGACGCCGCCGGCCAGGAGCAGGCCCACGATCTGCAGAAGCTGCGTGGTGATGAGCGCGAAGACGATGCGCAGGACGGTGGCCGCGATGACGCCGAGGAGGATCGCCTTGTTGCGCTGCTCCTTGGGCAGGCCGGCCGCGGCGAGGCCGATGACGATGGCATTGTCGCCGGCGAGCGCCAGGTCGATGCCGATCACCATCAGGAAGGCGACGATCTCGGGTGGGAAATATTGTGAGAGTTCAAACATGCGTTGCCTCATTGTCGGTTGAAGAGCAGCGCATGCGATACGCCCGAGGAGACGCTCGTCCCGCACCGGCGCGGCCGGATCGACCGGCCCTGGCTCAGATGCGGGCGTTCCCGTCTTCTTGAACGAATCCAGGCCACCCTGGTTCATCCAGTCCGACATCGCCGCCCAAAGTATGAGCGACCAGAGGGGCCCGGCCTGGCTATAAGGGCGATCATCTAGACAACATGGCGCGGCCGATCAAGTCGCGCCATGCGTCCCAGGGCACGCCTGTGTCATATAAGGAACTTAATCCGGCTTCGTTCCACAGTGCCGACCGAGGCGGACCAGGGAACTCCAGGGAATCTGTTGAGAATCCGCGGATTCCCCGAAGACCGGAACCTGATCCGGACACGGGAGCTTGATCCCGGCCCGGGCCTTGGGCACAAATCAGGCGGAATGAGAGAGGGCGCGTGAAGCGTCCGTCGGGAGGTCGTTCATGTCTACTCCTCGCGAGGGCGTCGGTTTGTCCGGGCGCCGCGGCCCGGTTCGCGCGCCGCAGGGAATTGCCGGCGGCATTCTGTTGATTGCCCTTGCGGCCCTGGCGCTCTGGCTCACGAGGGATCTCGACCAGGGCACCCTGAACGCCATGGGGCCGGCCATGCTGCCGCGCTGGCTGGCCATCGGGGTCGGCCTGTCGGGTCTCGCCTTGATCGCCTTCGCGTTCATTCGCGACGGGGAGCCGCTCGAGCGCTGGAGCCTGCGCGGCCCGTTCTTTGTCATCGTGGCGATCCTGGCCTTCGCGGTGACGATCCGGCCCTTCTCGTTCGGAGCTCTCAGCCTTCCCGGCCTCGGCCTCGTGGTGGCAGGTCCCCTGGCGATCCTGATCGGCGGCTACGCGACGCCCGAGGCGCGCTTCAGGGAGCTTCTCATCCTCAGCCTGAGCCTGACGCCGTTCTGCATGGTGCTCTTCGGGGACCTGCTGAACCTGCCGATTCCGGTCTTTCCCCAGGAACTGGCGGGTCTCTTCCCGGCCGGCTGGTCGCAGAAGGCGATCCTGCGGGCAACGGCGATCGTCATGGCGGCCGCCGCCATCGCGGTCTTCTTCGCGACCCGAAAAGCCCGCCCCACAACAATCGACGTCGCCGACCATAGCGGGAGGATCTGATGGGTGATCTTCTGTCCAACCTGAGCCTCGGCTTTTCCGTCGCTCTCAGCCTGCAGAACATCGGCTTGGCCTTCCTCGGCTGCCTCGTCGGCACGCTCATCGGCGTTCTGCCGGGCGTGGGGCCGATCGCCACCATCGCCATGCTGCTGCCGATCACCTTCGGGCTCGATCCGACGGGGGCGCTGATCATGCTGGCGGGCATCTATTACGGCGCCCAGTACGGCGGCTCGACCACGGCGATCCTCGTCAACATCCCCGGCGAGGCCACCTCCGTGGTGACGGCCCTCGATGGTCACCAGATGGCCCGTCAGGGTCGCGCCGGGGTGGCGCTCGGCATCGCGGCCATCGGGTCGTTCTTCGCCGGAACGGTGGCGACGCTCGTCATCGCGTCGCTGGGCGCGCCGCTGACCGGCCTGGCGCTGATCTTCGGCCCGACCGAGTACTTCTCCCTGATGGTCATGGGCCTCGTCTTCGCGGTGGTGCTGGCGCGCGGCTCCATTCTGAAGGCCATCGCCATGATCCTCGTCGGCGTCCTGCTCTCCACGGTGGGGCTCGACCTGGAAACGGGCGAGGAGCGCATGACCTTCGGCCTGCCGTTCCTGTCGGACGGCATCGACTTCGCCGTGCTGGCCATGGGCATCTTCGGCATCGCCGAGATCATGCGCAACCTCGACCATACCGAGCACCGGGACGTGGTGCGCCAGGCCATCGGCCGCCTGCTGCCGAACAGGCAAGATTTCAAGCAGGCCTACAAGCCGGTCCTGCGCGGCACCTTCATCGGCGCCATGCTGGGCATCCTGCCGGGCAACGGCGCGGTGCTCGGGCCGTTCGCGTCCTACACGCTGGAGAAGAAGCTCGCCAAGGATCCGCGCCGCTTCGGCCGCGGCGCCATCGAGGGCGTGGCGGGGCCGGAGAGCGCCAACAACGCCGGCGCGCAGACCTCCTTCATTCCGCTGCTGACGCTCGGCATTCCGCCCAATGCCGTGATGGCCCTGATGGTCGGCGCGATGACGATCCACGGCATCATTCCTGGGCCCCAGGTGATGACCAAGAACCCGACCCTGTTCTGGGGCATGATCGCCTCCATGTGGATCGGCAACCTGATGCTGCTCATCATCAACCTGCCGCTGGTGGGCATGTGGGTGCGCCTCCTGAAGGTGCCCTACCGGATGCTGTTCCCGGCCATCCTGATGTTCTGCTGCATCGGCATCTATTCCATCAATTCCCTGCCCACCGACGTGATGTTCATCGCCCTGTTCGGCTTCGTGGGCTACACGCTGATCAAGTTCGGCTTCGAGCCGGCCCCGATGCTGCTGGGCTTCGTGCTGGGCAAGCTGATGGAGGAAAACCTGCGGCGCGCGCTCATCATCTCGCGCGGGCAGCTCTCGACCTTCATCGATCGTCCGGTCAGCGCGAGCCTGCTTGCCGTGGCGGCCATCCTGCTCGTCATCGCGCTCCTGCCCTCCATACGAAAGGGGAGGGACGAGGTGTTCACGGAGTAGCTTGCCTTCGGGGCCCGACTGACCACAATGTAAGCTCATAACTTTCCCAAGGGAGGAACTTGATGAAGAATATCGTACTGGCGCTGGCCGCCGTTGCCGGCCTCGCCACCACGGGCGCCCAGGCTCAGAACTACCCGACCCGTCCGATCACCATGATCGTGCCCTTCGCGGCCGGCGGCCCGACGGACGTGGTCGCCCGTATCGTCACCGACCACATGTCCCGCACGCTCGGTCAACAGATCGTGATCGAAAACGTGGCCGGCGCCGGCGGCACCACGGGCATCACCCGCGGTGCCCAGGCGCAGCCGGACGGCTACACCATCATGATGGGCCACATGGGCACCCATGGGGCTGCGCCGGCCCTGTATCCGAACCTGAAATACGACCCGGCCAAGGACTTCGCGCCCATCGGCCTCGCGGCGGGCACGCCCATCGTGATCGTGGCCAAGAAGGATTTCCCGGCCAACGACCTGAAGGGCTTCCTCGACTATATGAAGACCAACGGCGAGAAAGTGAACATGGCCCATGCGGGCGTGGGCTCCGTCTCCCACTCGACCGGCATCTTCTTCAACTCGGTCATCAAGGCGAAGCCCACCATGGTGGCCTATCGCGGCACGGGTCCGGCCCTCAACGACCTCATGGCGAACACGGTCGATTTCATGACCGACCAGATCGTCAACGTGGCGCCCCAGATCCAGGGCGGCAACATCAAGGCCTTCGCCATCGCCACGCCCCAGCGCTCCCCGGTTCTGCCGAACGTGCCCACCACCAAGGAAGCGGGCCTCGAAGGCTATGAGGTCAGCGCCTGGAACGCGGCGTTCGCCCCCAAGGGCACGCCTCCTGAGATCGTCAAGAAGCTGAGCGACGCGCTGTCGAAGTCCCTCGACGACGAGACCACCAAGAAGCGTCTGCTCGAGCTCGGCGGCGTCATCCCGAGCGCGACCGAGCGGACCCCGGAGGCCCTCCAGAAGCTCGTCGAGAGCGAAGTGGCCCGCTGGACCCCGGTCCTCAAGGCGGCCGGGGCTACGGCGGAGTAAGGCGTCCGACCTCAGGTCTTCGAAGCGGCGGACCATCCGGTCCGCCGTCATCATTTCTGAGCCTGCGACCGCAAAGAAGCCTTGAAATTGATCGCGGGCGCGATTACACCCTGCCTCACGTGCAGCCGTAGCTCAGTTGGTTAGAGCACCAGATTGTGGATCTGGGGGTCCCCCGTTCGAGCCGGGGCGGCTGTACCACTTCAAAATTAAAGGCTTGGCTCCCTTGAATGTCGTTGGTTTGAGCCCTGAAAACGCTTCAGGGTAACGGGCCTGCTCGACTCGCGGCTCTGACATCGCCCAGCTTCCATAACCTTCTCGAATTTCAGCGACGTGTTCACTAAGTGATTGGCTTAGACATGGAGCTGTCCGGCCCGACGCCTGCGGCAAACCTGCCCAAGCAACTCGCTAGGCCAGGCAATGCCTCAGCTGCCGTGTCTGCTCCGCCTTCCTCTCGGGCGTAAGTGAGCATGGAGGAGGCGAGCGCAGCCGTCCCCGCGAGAATCGTTAGAGTGACACCGAAAAGGGCCCTCCACGGGATGAGCGAGACGTCCATCGTTTCATCAGCCCGATCCTCCCGAGCGGGAAGTCCTCACCGAAATTGCGGTCCTGCTCATGCAGAGCAAGGCGGTATGACATCAAGGCGTCCTGGCACTCTCTGATGGCCACGAGAGCCGGATCGATGGCCGCTGGGTGGTGAGGGCCGCTGCTTGGATCGAGGCTGCAGGCGACGCAGGGCTGGGTGGGCATTCGGGGATCCTGTTCGCGGACCAAGGCCATTGCGCGTTGCTCCATCCCCAAAGTGGATGGGACGCCTGTCACCAAAATTTGGTGATGTGGCTAAAAAATGTGCGGGGCGTTAGACTGAGTGCATGTTCACTCCAGCCTTGTCCCGCGCCGCTCGTGGCCTGCTCGACTGGTCGCAAACCGATCTTGCAACAAGGGCCGGCGTCAGCCTTTCAACCATCCGAGATTTCGAGACTGGCAAGCGAACGCCGATCGCCAACAATCTCGCTGCCATGCAGGGAGCGATCGAAGCGGCCGGCATTCAGTTCATTCCCGAGAACGGAGGAGGTACTGGACTACGCTTCAGGGAGCGCAGCGAAAGCTCATGATGCCTTAACAGCCAAGTGCCTCATCTGGACTCCGCCACAAGCCCCTGAGCCAAACCCAAAATCTCAAGCCGCGTTGGATCGGCTGCTACAGGGCAGACGGGAAAGCCGAGGCGAATGAGGCGAGGACAGAGCGAGCTTCTCAAGCAGGAGAACACTCTATGAAGCACATTGATTTTCAGATCGGCTGCGAGTTCACGAACCCTGCTGGCCGCTGGCGCTGCACGGATGTCGGAACTCGTACCATTGTGGCCATCAGGATCGACTTGGTTGAGACCAGGACCATCGTCGATGGGCACCCAATCAGACGGTATCTCACTCAGGAGGAAGCCGAACTCGAAGGATGGTTCAGCGGCCCACCCTACGCACTCCTCGAGGTCGTGTTTGATGAAGACAGCATTCAGGAGTGCCAGCCTGCCTGATGCCTGGGAGTTGCCCAGGAACTGTCGAGACCGACGCAAGCGAGGACGAGCCCCAGGACGCGCTCGCCGCGCTCGGCAGCCGAGGGAACAATCGAGCGAACTCGCCCTCAAGGATCTCGCTTCGGCGGAGGAGTTCGTCCGCAATCTTGCCAACGATGTCTATGTGGCGGGCGATCAACCGTTCAGCTCGATCGCGACCCGCGTGGCGGAACGCGTCGCCGAAGGGCTCGCGATCGGAAATAGTCTGCTGCGCGAGGTTGAGGACGTGAGCTTCGTCGCCAAGGGTTTCCACGTCGTGAAAGACCTCAACCCCGCTGCACTTGGCTCCGTACTCGCCACCCAGGGCAACGGAGATCCGAACGACCAGGGAGAGATCGTCGGAATCGCAACGTCAGCCTTTCCGTTGCTGTCATCGATTAGGCGCAACTCCAGACAGCCGCCAGCAAGAAATAAGACCCCCGCCAAGCCAAGAGGTTGACGAGTTCGATATCCGTAGGCTTGGCCGGGAGTATCGGATTGGAAAGCCGATGGCGGGACAAGATCGGCCTGCTCCACCAATTCCGGCTTATCAGCAGAAAGGCCGGGGAACTGAGCCCCCGGGCCTTGCCTGAGTTCTGCACACCGAGGCGGATGGCGAGCTTAGGCTCTCTATTGCTAAGCTAGGAACTCAGGGCTGTCGACCCTCCCAGGCCGAGTGGGCTTTCTGTTGCCTGTACCGAGGCCGCAGAGGCGGGCCGCTACCGGAATGCCACGACTTGGCCCTTGGGATTGAGCGTACAGGTCACCCGAGCCTGCCTTGTCTGCTTTCGACCATTCCGGGCGTACTCTATGCGGGCGATGATCGGGACATCGACAGAGCCGCTATGGTTTTTTGCCCCCGCTCCAGTCGCTCTTACGTCCACATCGACGGCTCCGAGGCGGCGTGAGCTTGCAGCAAGTGCGTCACTACAGCGGTCGACCAGGGTGGATCGTGTTTGAAGTGCCTGTGCCTTGCTGCGTGGCGTGGCCCTGGGTGCTGTGCGCGTAATGCGTCGAGCCGGTTGCCTTGGTGAGATCACCGCCGGTGGGCCCTGAT
Source organism: Microvirga pakistanensis (assembly GCF_004458765.1). Taxonomy (GTDB): domain Bacteria; phylum Pseudomonadota; class Alphaproteobacteria; order Rhizobiales; family Beijerinckiaceae; genus Microvirga; species Microvirga pakistanensis. The sequence continues at coordinate 44,104 of NZ_SPJX01000012.1, forward strand.
CCTCATAGCCAAAGCTCTCCACGTCGGGCGGAGCCACAGTGTAGATGGTGCTACCCTGCTGCTGTGCTGCCTGAGCTGATGCAGCCAATGCTGCAATCGCGAGGCCCTGGAACAGCCCAGGCATAAAGCCTCTGCGTAGGCTTCCCGCTTCTGCGGGTGCCGCTGTAGCTAATACACTTACCGCGACGGTTGCCGCAACCAAGCTCGTCTTGATCGTTGATCCAAGGTCCATTGGGCGCTTCCTTCATCCATGCGGATTCAATCGGCCCAGCTGCATCGCGCGTCGAAACGCTGCGAACCGTGGGCAGTGGCATAGTCTTTTGTTGTTGAGTATCGGAAACCGGAGAGGGCTATCTAGCGCAACTCTGAGCGTCGTTGACCTCATCCAGATCCGAGCCCCTGAGATGGGAAGTGCTCCAGAGGGCACAAGGCCAAATTCATTTAGACATAAAACTTTTTTGAACTCGAATCTTCGCCGCGAAACTGAGCAGCCCGGACCTCACTCAAGCCTTCAGAGCCGCAAGGGGACCCGCAAAGCATGGGCATTCGGATCCCTATGGCTCGAACTCTCCCCATAGGCACCATGCGGTCCAGCCTCTCGTCTTCGCAAGACCAAGAGTTTATACTTCTTCGGAGTTAATCCGGGAGAGGGGGGGGTACATGGTCATCGTTTTACTGGTGGCTGCCATCATGGGCAGTTTTCTTACGATTGCCCTGCTGTGGCCTCTGGGAGCACTCATCGCTTTCGCTGCAGCTCCCTTTGGAGGAGGCATGCTGGTGCTCGTCGTTGCCGTGCTGGCGATGAAGCCTTCCCCTCGATCTAGGCGGACAGGTCAGATCCCCTCATCGCGGGAGACTTCCTAGCATCTTGCGAAGAGTTGGGCAGCTACAGCGGATAGCTCGACACCAGAAGCTGCGTTGCCCAGTCGCTCACTCCACGCGGACCAATAATCGAAGGGTAACGGCGAGGCCCGGCCGCAGCAAATGGTCTGGATTGGGAAATTCCACGGTCAGCTGAGTGGTCTGCGTGTCGGGATTGAACTCGTAGCTGGCCGCGACGGGACGCCCCTTGTGCGGATAGGTCTCGCCGGTCGGCAGGACAAGACTGAACTCAAACTGCTCGGGATTCCTGACGATCCCGCCGCGCTGGAAATACAGGGCGGCCGGAGCCTGGCTGATCACCCGGATCGGATCCAGCTGGACGATGGTCGCCAGACGGCTCTCATCGCGGGCCTCTTGGGTGATGTACACGCCTTCCTTGACCGAAGGCCGGCTTATGAGGCCGGAAATCGGGGCATGAAGGCTCATGTCACTCAAGGCCAGCTCGGCGAGTTGCACGTTGGTGCGGGCTTCCTCGGCCCTGGCTGCAGCGATGTCCCGCTGGGCTTCCGCTTCGAGCAGTTGCACCTCGGAAGTCACGTTCCGGGTCCGGAGGGTCTGGGCGTTCTTCAGGTTCACCTCGGCAAGACGCAGCTGCGCTTCGGCCTGCTTCAGGCTCGCCTGGGCCAGTGCGAGCGCGAGTTCCCTGTCCTTCGATCTAAACTCGAACAGGAGGTCGCCTTCCCTCACGAACTGACCGGCGGTGAAGTGGATCTTGCTCAAAAGCCCATCGAGCCGGGGCGCCACCTCCACTTCGCGCGCGGCCGCCACGGTTCCCTTGTATTCAAGGACGTCCGGCGCGGGCTGCTGTTGGGCCGCAGCGGGCTGGATTATCAGGCAAGCCAAGGTTAGTGCCGGGATGATCCCGAGTGCGAGCAATCTCGCGGAGACTGTCTCCATTGAGATCATTGTAGCCTCCTGTCCCATTCAACCTCGCCGTATGCGGCATCAGCAAGCTACCGGATGCCGTGGTCCGTCAAGGACTTCGATCTTACGAGCTGAAACGCAAAGGGATTACGGCTCACAAAGAGAGAAGTCATTCTTTGTGCGCTCGCGCGGGACCGCCCAAAGCCCCCGGTCGAGATCTACTTCCGGCCACTTCATGTCTCCGACTTGATCGCGTCGCTGGCCCGTTAGGATTACGAGCCGAGCGATACGGTCATAATCGTGATCGCGGCAGGCCCGCCAGATTGCTACCAAGTCGTCGTCCGTAATCACGTGCTCGCGGGAGACTTTGCTGGCCACCCGCATGGTGCCTCTGACGGGATTGGATTCAGCGGGCCCAACTACCACCGCTCAGGCGAAAGTGCGGACAGAGCGGCGCGGGCACGGTTGGACGCAATTGGCCCGCTCTGCTCGGCAATTTCCTCCAGCCGGGTAGCAACAAGAGCCCGTCCGATCTTCTCGAGGGGCAACTCCCTTAGAGGCAGCCAGTGTTTCCTCAGGTGGCGCTCCACCTCCTCGAAGCTGCGCGGTTCGAAAGCCGTTCCTGGTACATACAACATCATGGAGACGAAATTATTGCGGTCCGGTGTGCCTGACCGCGGACCCGGAAAGGTAGGTCGCAAACGCCTCCATAAAGGATTGCGCTAACGGTGTCGGTAGGCGCTGGCGGAGCCTGAGTTGGACAATCCCACTCTCAATCCAAGGCTCAAAAGGGCGCACAACAACACCCCGATCGGTGAATTCACCGGCGGAAAACGGATCGACGATGCTAACTCCCGCACCCTCGGCTACAAGAACACAGGCAGTATACGTCAAGGGTGTTTCGATGAGCGTGCTGCAGTTGATCCCAGCCAGTGCAGTATCGATCCTTGAACGAAACAAAGTTCCTGATGCGATCCCGATAAGGCGCTCGTTAGCGAGGTCTTGGGGCTGGATGATCGGATGACTTTCGAGCCTGTGACCTTTGGGGAGAGCAACAACGGCCGCCGACGGGATTGGGTCGACCAAAAAGCCGGGCCGCTCAAGGGGGCCTGCTGCATACCCGAATTCTGCTTGGCCTGCAGCAACCGCCTCGACAACAAGGTGCGATGGCATTCCAAGCACTGACGCATGCACCTGCGGGCGATCCCTCAAGAACTGCCCCAGAAAACGTGGGAGGGTGCCAGAGGCAAGGGCAGGAAGAACAGCGATACGTAGACTGCCAGCAGCCTGTGTTCGGATCGCTTGCGCCAGATCGGCAATCCGCGAGAGGCCGGCAAACGAGCGTTCGACCTCGGCCAGGAGTGTCGCCGCGGCAGGAGTCGGGGTGATCTGGTTCCCCCGCCGCTCGAAAAGGGACAGGCCGGAGGAGACCTCAAATTCCCGCACCAATCGGCTGACCGCAGGCTGTGTGACCCCGAGCAGTTCGGCGGCAGCTGTCATGCCGCCGGTCAACATGACCGCTCGAAAGGCTTCTACTTGGCGCAGATTGATGCTGGGCAAGACCATCGCTCCATAAGGATACGGAATGGAAGCATTTTCATTTCTGATTTGACGTTATGAACGTGCTCTGGAAGGCTGGCAAGCATCCGCAAAAAATCATTCCGCGAGCGGAGGGGAGAATAAAATGACGAGGAAGAATTTAGCGCGCGCCGTGTGCCTAGCCGGGATCAGCATGCTTGCGATCAGCCAAGCCCAGGCCCAGCAGAAGGTTCTGTATTTTGCCTCATATGGCGGCTCCTTCGAGCAGGCGGTCCGCAAGGAAATCATTCCGCCATTCGAGGCTAAGCATGGCGTTAAGATCGAGTACGTTGCCGGCAACTCGACAGACACATTGGCGAAGCTCCAAGCGCAGCGCGGCAATCAACAGATCGACGTGATCGTGGTCGACGACGGTCCGGCGTATCAGGCCGTGGCGCTTGGGTTCTGTGGGGATCTGGAACAAGCCGATGTCTACAAGGACGTCTATCCGGTCGTGAAGTTCAAGTCGAACAAAGCGATCGGTGTCGGCCTCGTCGCAACGGGGCTCATGTACAACAAGAAGGCCTTCGAAGAAAACAAGTGGCCGGCCCCCACGTCATGGGCGGACCTGAAGGATCCCAAGTTCAAGAAGAAGCTCGTTGTTCCTCCCCTGAACAATACCTACGGCGTTCATGCTGTCATCGCAGCGGCGGCCTTGAACGGCGGCGGCGAGACGAACATCGAGCCCGGCTTCCAAGCCTTCAAGAACGAGATCGGCCCGAACGTGCTTGCCTATGAGCCGTCGCCCGCGAAAATGACGGAATTGTTCCAGAACGGACAGGCCGTCATCGCGGTCTGGGGATCGGGACGCGCAAAGGTCTTGGCCGATACGGGCTTCCCGGCGGAGTTCGTCTACCCGAAGGAGGGTGGCATTGCGCTTGGCACCGCGGCCTGCACGATCGCGGGGTCGAAGAACAACAAGGAAGCCCAGGCTTTCGTGCAGTATCTGGTGTCCCCGGATGTGCAGCGCATCTTGGCCAAGAGCGCAGGATTCGGGCCCGTCAACCAGACTGTGACGCTCTCACCCGATGAGCAGAAGGGCATTCCTTACGGCGAACAGGCAAAGAGCCTGCGGGCCGTTGATTGGGATGTTGTCAATCAGCACCGCGAAGACTGGAACAAGCGCTGGACCCGCGAGGTCGAGCGGTAAGCGCGTTCTCGGACCCGATCTTTAGAGGATCTGACCTATGTCCTACCTGGCTCTCGAGCGGCTGACCAAAGCCTACGGCGGTGTGTTGGCCGTCGAGGCACTCGATCTGACGGTTGCGAGGGGCGAGTTCATCTCGCTCCTCGGGCCGTCCGGTTGCGGCAAGACCACCACCCTGCAGATGATCGCCGGGTTCGTCGAACCGACCTCAGGTCGTGCCATGCTCAACGGCACCGATCTCTTTGGTGTCCAGCCTAACAAGCGTGGGCTCGGCGTCGTGTTTCAAAGCTATGCTCTGTTCCCGCATGTCACCGTCGCGGAGAACGTGGCGTTCGGCCTTGAGATGCGGGGCGTTCCCCGTGCCGAGCGCGAGCAGCGCGTCAAGCAGACGCTTGACCTCGTCGGTCTGTCGGGACTGGCCGACCGTTATCCACGCCGGATGTCCGGCGGCCAGCAACAGCGCGTGGCCCTCGCCCGCGCGTTGGTGATCCAGCCGGCGATCCTCCTGCTGGATGAGCCCCTCTCCAATCTCGACGCCAAGCTGCGGGAGGAGATGCAGACCGAGCTCAGGGCAATTCAGCGGTCCGTTGGGACCACGACGATCCTGGTGACGCATGATCAGGGTGAAGCCATGGCGTTGTCGGACCGGATCGTGATCATGAACAAGGGACGGGTCGAGCAGATCGCGCGGCCGGACGAGGCCTATGCCCGGCCGGCGAGCGCCTTCGTCGCAAACTTCCTTGGAAAGACAAATACCCTTCCGGCAAAAGTGGTGAATGAGGGCGGCCGGCATGTTGTTGATATCGCCGGCTTTCGGCTCCCCGCCCCGGGCCGCTCCCCGGCGGGTCCAGTAACCGTAACCGTTCGTCCAGAGCGGATTTCATTCGTTGATGATTCGGCGCTTGGCGTCCGGGGCCGCGTTCAATCGCGGGTTTTCCAAGGAACGCACTGGCTGTTTCATATCGAAACAGAGTTGGGTGCCCTCATCGTCCTCCGACAGAACGATGGCGCAGCAGTGCCGCTGGAGGGCCAGGATGTTTGTCTGGCATGGGGTGAGAACGATCTCTTGATCGAAGCCTCGAGAGGCGTGTGATGACGGTGAACCCGAAGCTCACTCCGCTGCTCCTCAGTGGTCCGGCCCTTCTCGTTTTTATCGGTCTTGTGATCTCACCGCTTGTGATGACGGCGCTCCTCTCGTTCTACGATTGGGGGCAGTACAAAGGGATCGTTGCCGAGTTCACGATCAAGAACTGGCACGAAGTCATCGCCGACGGGTACTACTACGAGATCTTTGGGCGCACGTTGCGGATCGCCTTGTTCGTGACCCTGATCACAGTTCTGATCGGCGTTCCCGAGGCTTATATCCTGAACCGGATGACGCCGCGGTGGCGAGGTGTGTTTCTCCTTGTCGTCATCGGGCCGCTGCTCATATCCGTGGTCGCACGGACTTTGGGGTGGGCGCTCTTGTTCGGCTCGACCGGCTTGATCAGCCAAGCATTGCTGGCGCTGGGGATCGCGCGCGAGCCTGTCGATCTGATGTTCACTGAAACCGGAGTGGTCATTGCACTCACGCACGTTCTGGTCCCGTTCATGGTTCTGGCGGTCATGGCCGCCCTGCAACGCCTTAACCCCGACGTCGAAAATGCCGCCATGTCCCTTGGGGCATCCGCATTCACCGTCTGGCGGCGGGTGGTCCTGCCCCAGATCGTGCCTGGAATCCTGTCAGGTTCAGTGATCGTTTTCGCACTTGCCGCGAGCGCGTTCGCCACGCCTGCAATTATCGGAGGGCGGCGCCTGAAGGTGGCGGCCACACTGGCATATGACGAGTTCCTCAACACGCTGAACTGGCCGCTCGGCGCGGCGATCGCGATGATCCTTCTCGTTGCGCTTGTTGCCATCATTGTCGGATCCAACCGCCTGATCGAACGGCGCTACGCACAGGTGTTCGAATGAGACGCAATGGTCCTCTGGCACTTGTCTTCCATGCAATCTTCGTCGCGTTCATCCTCGCGCCAATTGTCGTGGTCTGTGCCGTGGCCTTTACCCCTGAAGGGTACCTGTCACTGCCCACGAAGGGCTTCAGCCTGCGCTGGTTCAAGGCGATCCTCGACTATCCAGAGTTCCTCCGGGCCTTCAGAGACAGCCTGTGGCTTGCGGCGCTTTCCTCGACGATCGCGATCGGCCTTGCAGTGCCGGCGGCTCTGGCAATTGCCCGCTACCGCTTCATCGGGCGAGAAGCCATCACCGCATTGTTCCTGTCGCCGCTGATGATTCCTCACGTCGTTCTCGGCATCGCATTCCTGCGGTTCTTCTCACAGATCGGCTTGAGCGGATCGTTCCTGGGATTGGTCCTGAGCCATATCATCGTTGTCCTGCCCTTTGCCTTGCGCCTGGTGCTGGCATCCTCGTATGGAATCGACCAGCGCATCGAACATGCCGCCATCTCCCTCGGGGCCAGTTCTTTCGTCACCTTCCGCCGTGTGACACTACCGCTCATCATGCCCGGCGTGGTGTCGGGTTGGGTGCTGGCCTTTATCAACTCGTTCGACGAGGTGACCATGACCGTGTTCATCGCCTCACCCTCAACCACAACGCTTCCTGTCCGGCTGTTCCTTTACATTCAGGACAATATCGATCCGCTCGTCAGCTCGATCTCTGCGTCCCTGATCCTGATGACAGCGGTCGTGATGATCGTGCTTGATCGACTGTTCGGCCTCGATCGTCTCTTCCTCGGGAGCGCCAAGAGCTAGAATTATGACACAGAACAGCGCAATCCGTTTGGAATCAGAGATCGCCGTCATCGGCGGGGGCTTGGTCGGGTCAGCCACGGCCTATGGCCTCGCCCGCCAGGGCGCCCGCGTCCTCATGTTCGACGAGGGTGATATCGCCTATCGCGCCTCCCGTGGAAATTTCGCTCTGGTGTGGGTCCAGTCCAAAGGACTTGGCATGCCGGAATATGCAACTTGGACCAAAGCCTCTGCCGAACAGTGGAGCACGCTGGCGAAGTCTCTGCGGGATGACACGGATATCGATGTGGCTCATCATCAGCCCGGCGGATTCATACTGTGTCTCTCCGAGGCCGAGATGGAGGCTCGCATCAATGCGATGCGCCGCCTGCACAACCAACCCAAAATGGTGCAGTACCCGTACGAGGTTCTGGATCATGACGAAACCAAACGGCGCCTGCCGGCCATCGGCCCGGATGTCGTCGGCTCGGTGTTCTGCCCCCTTGACGGGCACGTCAACTCCCTGCGCCTGTTTCGTGCTCTCCACACGGCAATAGCGCGATTGAAGGTCGATTACCGTCCGAATTCGCCCATCGAGTCCATCAAGCCGGATCATGATGGCTTCCTGATCAATGGACCCTGGGGACAGGCGCGCGTCCAGAAGGTGGTGCTGGCGGCAGGTCTCGGCAATGCGCGGCTCGCGCCCATGGTCGGGCTTCACGCCCCCGTGCGGCCAAGCAAGGGACAGGTCATCGTGACCGAAAAGGCCGCGCCTTTCCTGCACCATCCCATGGTGACGGTGCGGCAGACCGACGAGGGCGGCGTCATGATCGGAGACAGCCAAGAGGATCTGGGCTTCGATACGGTTGTCACGCCGCCGGTTATCTCCCTGATGGCGCAGCGCGCCGTGCGCATGTTTCCGCTCCTCGCTGGCCTTAATATCGTGCGAACATGGTCGGCCCTGCGTGTCATGAGTCCTGACGGCTTTCCGATCTATGACCAGTCCCAGAGCTGTCCTGGGGCTTTTGTCGTCACCTGCCATTCAGGCGTGACGTTGGCAGCCAATCATACGCTCACTCTCGCTCACCATATTCTCGAGGGAACGCTTCCTGCCTCCCTTGAAGCATTCAGCTCCCGGAGGTTTCATGTTTCGTCGGCTGCCTGACCTCGGCGGTGAGACCGTCAACTTCACGATCGATGGTCGTCCTGCTACTGCTCGGCTGGGCGATACGGTTGCGGCGGCTCTGCTCGCATCCGGCATGGAATCCTGCCGGACCACTCCCGTCTCTGGAGCGCCGCGCGCACCCTATTGCATGATGGGCGTATGCTTTGAGTGCCTGGTCACGATCAATGGGATCGGCAACCGGCAAAGCTGCCTGATCCCCGTGGCTGAAGGCATGGCAATCGAAACCCAGAAGGGCGCTCGATCGATCGCATCGGAGTACTCGGCTAAGGGAGATGCCGCATGAAAACGATCAAGGACGTTGCGGCTCTGTCCGAGTGCTATGATCTGCTCGTCATCGGAGCCGGACCTGCGGGAATGGCCGCAGCCGCGACCGGCGCCGAGCAGGGCCTCTCGACGCTGCTCATCGATGAGAACCCTGCGCCGGGTGGCCAGATCTATCGTGGCATCACGACGACGCCCGTGGCGGCAAAGGAGACGCTCGGCGCTGATTACTGGCGCGGGACCGATCTCGTTCGTGATCTCACGGCCAGTGAGGCCACATATGCCCCTGAAACAACCGTGTGGAGCGTCGGTCCGGCAGCCGAGGGCCCGAGCGATCCGGGTCGTATGGAGGTCGGTGTCTCCGTCGGCGGAGCGGCCCGTCTCATTCAGGCGCGACAGGTCATCGCCGCAACAGGAGCCCTGGAACGCCCATTCCCCATTCCGGGCTGGACCTTGCCGGGGGTGATGACCGCCGGCGGGGCTCAGATTGCCTTGAAGACCTCGGGTCTTGTGCCGGACGGCAGGGTCGTCGTGGCCGGATCCGGGCCGCTCCTGTATCTTCTGACAGCGCAGTTGCGAGCGGCCGGTGCGAAGATCTCCGTGATGCTCGACACGACTCCGCACGAAAACTGGGGACGTGCGATCAGATACGCATCGGACTTCCTGCGTTCGCCGTACCTGGGCAAGGGTCTCAAGCTTCTCCTAGGGGCGCATCGAGGCATGCGGATCGTGCGCGGCATCACGGCGATCGAGGCCGATGGCGACAGCCGCGTCAGGAGCGTGCGCTTCCGCCATGGATCAAAGGAGGAAGAGCTTCCGTGCGATGTCCTGCTGCTCCATCAGGGCGTGGTCCCCAATATCAATCTTGCGAATGCGGTCGGTTGCGCTCTCGACTGGGACGATGATCAACTCACGTGGGTGCCACAGACGGACGAATGGTATGAGACGTCGGTAAAGGGATTCACGATCGCGGGCGACGGAGCGGGGATTGGTGGCGCCGAGAGTGCAGCGCTCCGTGGACGTCTTGCCGCGCTCGGCGCCGGGCATCGCCTTGGACGACTCTCGGCCAAAGACCGCGATCAGATGGCGGCACCGGTCCGAACCGAGCTGATGCGCGCCGGCCGAGGACGGCGGTTCCTTGACGTGCTCTACCGGCCGGCCAAGGCATTCCGTGTGCCGAAGGCGGATGACACGATCGTCTGTCGGTGCGAAGAGGTGACTGCCGGGAAGCTGCGTGAAACCGTGGCTCTGGGCGTCGCCGGTCCCAATCAGATGAAGTCGTTTCTCCGTTGCGGGATGGGGCCGTGCCAAGGCCGGCTTTGTGGGCTGACGGTGACCGAGTTGATCGCCGATACGCGCGGTGTCTCGCCCAACGAGGTGGGGGGGTATCGCCTTCGCCCGCCGATCAAGCCGATTACCCTGGGCGAACTGGCCGCCTTGCCGAAAACACCAGCCGCCATCAAGGCAGTCGAACGGTGAGCGGTGTGTTCGGGGGAGGGGCCCCTGATGTCATTGTTATCGGGGCGGGCATCCACGGATGCTCGACAGCCCTGCATTGCGCGATGCGTGGGCTCAAAGTCCTCGTCATCGAAAAGGACCACGCCGGGCGTCATTCCTCAGGGGTGAATGCCGGGGGCGTGCGCCAGCTGGCAAGACACGTGGCCGAAATCCCGCTTTCGGTTTACTCCATGGAGCTTTGGCATCGCATCGCCCAACTCGTTGATGACGATTGTGGCTTTACATCGGACGGACAGGTTCTGGTGGCCGAGAGCGAGGCCGAGTACGACAGTTTCCGGGCCCGCGTGACCGAACTGAACAGCTTTGGCTTCTCGCATGAGGAACTGATCGACGCCCGAGAGCTTCGCCGCTTGGTCCCGGCTGTTGCGGAAACTTGTCCTGGAGGAATCGTGTCCCGTCGCGATGGTGCGGCGCTTCCATTCAAAACGACGCAGGCGTTCCGACGGAAGGCTGAGGCGTTAGGAGTGCGCTTTTGCGAGGGTGTCCGTGTGACGGGTATCCAGGCTGAAGGTTCGGCCTGGACGGTAAGCACAAATGTCGGAGCCGTCCGTGCCGCCAAAATCGTCAATGCGGCCGGAGCCTGGGCCGATCGTATTGCGGCCGACCTGGGTGAGCCCGTGCCGCTCGAGGTCATCGCGCCGATGCTCATGATCACGGCAAGAGTGGAGCATTTCATTAAACCGGTGGTGATCTTGCGCGGCCGCAAGTTGTCGTTCAAGCAGTTCGCGAATGGCACCGTCCTGATCGGCGGCGGTCATCTTGGGAGAGCGCTACGAGACCAGAACACCACGGTTCTCGACTGGGCGAAGCTCGCCGAAAACGCCAAAACGGTTTGGGATCTTTTCCCGATCATGCGTGGCACCACCATCGTCCGCGCTTGGGCGGGAATCGAAGCTCGCATGCCGGACGATCTTCCAGTATTCGGGAAGAGCCGCATCCATGAAGGCATCTTTCATCAGTTTGGCTTCTCGGCTCACGGCTTCCAGCTAGGGCCGGGAGCCGGCGCAGTGATGGCCGAACTCATTGCCACCGGCAACACGAATACCCCGATCAGCGGCTTGGGCATCGAGCGTTTCGCCGCCTGATTTTTCTTTCAACGCAGGAGAGGACAATATGACGATTCAGAGAAACATCCGTACGCCGATCATGCATCGTGCTGTCGAGGCAAACGGCTTCGTCTATATCGGCGGCACGATCGCCGATGACACAAGTGTCTCGATGGGTGAGCAGACCCGCAACATCCTTGAAAAGATCGCCGGTTACCTGAAAGAAGCCGGTACAGATTCGACAAAGGTCGTGTCGGCGTCGATCTTTGTCACCGACCTGTCGAAGAAGAAGGAGATGGACGCGGTCTGGACCGAGTTCTTCGGTGACAATCTGCCGACCCGCGCCACAGTCGGCGTTTCGGATTTGGGCGGCGGCGCCTTGATTGAGGTTGTCGTCACGGCCATCAAGGGCTGAGCCGAAGGCCCAACCAGTCGAGCTCGGCGGGTTCTCCACGGCGGCGTCGCATCAGGGCGCGTCCGTCGGAACCTCCCAGCGTCCTTACCTGACGCTCGCAGCCGCGCCACAGGCTCCAGCATTCAGTGCTGGAGCCTGTCATTTAGCTCAACCTCGCGAATGCGAGGCAGGTAGCCGTTTGCTGGTGATCGGCGCGCACTGCAATGACGGATCTATCGGCAGAGCAGGTGTGAGCCGAGATACCGAGCGGCTGGCTCATTCCTAGCCTTGCGGAGCGATGTCAGTCTTAAACCACTTCATCGACAAGGTCTTGACGGTTCCGTCCTTGATTGCTGCCTGGATGGCCTCGTCGAGGGCTTTCTTCAGCTCTTTGTCTTCCTTGCGCAGGCCAGCGGCAATGCCGGCACCGAGTACACCGCCGGTGAGCGAAGGACCGACGACACCGTAATCCTTGAACTCGGGCTTCTCGAGGGTGCCGATGATCTGGGCAGCACCGGCAAAGACCGCATCGATGCGGCCTGCGGCAAGATCGAGATCATGCTGCTCCGTGGTCTTGTACTCGCGGACATCGGCCATACCCTTCAGGTACTTGTCAGCGAAGTTGGCCTGAATCGTCGATCCTTGCACACCGATGGTCTTGCCCTTCAGGAGTGGCTTGAGATCCTCGATGGCTTTCTCGGCCGCAGCCTGCTGCGTGCCTAGGTTGAGGGTCTGGCCGGTGCCTGGCATCTTGGCGAGCGGCGAGTCCTTCGCGACCAGGAAAACGCTTGGAGTGTCCGCATACGGTACCGAGAACTCGATAGCCTCCTTGCGTTTGTCGGTGATCGTCATGCCGGCCATGATGGCGTCGTACTTCTTGGCCTGGAGGGCCGGGATGATGCCGTCCCAGTCCTGGGCCACGATCTCGCACTTCACCTTCATGCGCGCGCACAGATCGTTGGCGAGGTCGATCTCGAAGCCCTCGAGCTTGCCGCCGGCTCCCGTGAAGTTCCACGGCGCATAGGCGCCCTCGGTTGCGATCTTGACGGTCTTCTCCTGGGCCGATGCCCCGCCGAAAGCGAGCATCGCAGACAGGAGCGAAAGGCTAGTCAGTTTGACGAGCTTCATTGCTGTTCTCCCGGTACAAGCGAGTTACAAACCCACACAAGATGGCTTAGCGGCAGGTTCTATACCTGTGTCAACCAGCCTAACTCACAAGGCAAGGCTTAACTGTAAAACGCGACTGGCTGGGCCTGAATGCTCAATAAGCGACACTGAACACGCTCACGCCCATGCCGTTAGCTGGCTTGAGAACCGCGCGCTGGTTCATGTTTCAGGCCAAGGAGGTAGTCTGCGCATCCGATGAGAGCTTCCCTTTTCTCTTTAGCGTAGGTCGCTCGATCATAAATTCCGGCGACACCAGCTTTGTGCCCGGAGATGTGGTTGACGATCGCCTCAATAACATGGGGGAGGTTCCCAAGATGTGGTAAGGCTTGCCTGCCGGAATGGTAAGGCTGGAGATGGATTGCCGTGAAAAGCGCATGGGACCTTCTGGTAAGCAGCTCACTGCTCGCCAGGGATTATTCCCGATTACATAATCTGGTGGCCCATGTGCAAAATCAAAAAGATGAAGAGATAATGATGCTTGCTGATCCCTTGTGATCAGACAGGCTGCCAGGTCGTGGATCTGAGGGGCATTCGAGCCGGGGCGGCTGTAGCACTTCAAAGGCCATTCGGATCTCGCAGGTTTGAGTCTGGCTCCCGGAGACGTGAATGGGGCAAGAACCCAGTCCAATTCCTGTCACGGTCACTGCGGTACGCGCGGACCATCGCGGCATCATTCTCACAATCCGAGAGCATCATGCGAGCATCGGCCTTCGCGGGCGCCGGTAGGGTTCGCGGCCATGGGCCTCTGCTGCGAACCGCTGCACCATCCTGTTGTCTTCAGAGCACGGCCCATGCGGGCGGGCCGTATGGGTGGGGCGATCGCCACCACCCATACGAAACGCAGCTCATCGCGAGGAGACACGGTTCATGAACTGGCAGAGGGCCGCCAGGTCTGCCTCATAGCCATCGGGGGACGCGAGCACGCCGGCGCAGGTCTTGCGCAGGCGTTGCCTGTCTGCCGGGCTCATCGCCGCCCACTCGGCCGCGATGCGATTGTTGACGCCGGGATTCTGGCCCGGCATTCCGGGAACGCCCGGGGTGACTGGGCCACCGATCACGCCGCCCGTGCCGGGTGGATTCGTGCCCGGTGGGTTGGTGCCTGGCTGGCCAGGCGTGCTGGGCCCGCCGGTGCCGCCCGACCCCCCGATGCCGATTCCGACCCCTGCGCCGATCCCGCTGGTGCCTCCCACGTTGGCTCCGACGCCGGCATTGACGCCGCTGGCTCCGCCGATCGAGGCTCCAGCTCCGGCATTCACCCCGGTCGCGCCGCCGATGGAGGCGCCCACTCCGGCATTCACACCCTGGGATCCTCCGATTGAGGCTCCGACGCCGGCATTCACGCCACGCGAGCCTCCGACACTGGTGCCGAGCCCGGCATTGACCCTATTGGAGCCGCCCACGCTGGCTCCAGCACCCGCACTCACGCCTCTGGATCCGCCGACATTGGCTCCCGCACCGGCATTGACGCCATTCGATCCACCAAGACTGGCGCCGACACCCGCCCCGATTCCGCGGGAACCGCCAAGGCTTGCACCCACGCCGACGCTGACGCCTCCCGAACCGCCGATGCTCGCACCGATACCGACTCCGGCCCCGCGGGAGCCGCCGAGGCTCGCGCCGACGCCCGCGCCGATGCCGCCCCGGCTTTCACTCTCCGAGCCCTGGGAGCCACCACCGCGACCCTCGCGCGCTTCGGAAAGCTGCGGAAGCAAACATAACGCAGCTATTGTTGCCGCGCTGCAAACAAGTTCTTTGCGGCTCTGCTGTAGTTTATTCCATTTCATCGGCACTTCTCCCGTGAGGCAGCGATCCCTGAGCTGCTTCTCAGAGGAAGAACAAAGGTTAGGAGTTGTTCCCCAAACGGGGGATTTGAGGGTAACTCTTTGTGGTTAGGTATATTACTATGTTTCACGATAAATTGCAGGTATTCGGTTGCCGATAGGAGGTTCAGTTCAAGGAGTCTGATCAACATTTGTGGCCGAACGAAAAGCCAAGCTATGGTCCGTCATCGGTCCCGCTGCGTGCCATTTCGGGTGGGGATCAAGTTCCCGGAGGGCATGCTTCCTTGGAGCCGTTTTCACTGGCGTGGGATCGCCTCTCTTCTTTGGCTTTCCGCATTCCAGACGGCAAACCGGATCGACTTCACTGAAGAATACTCTCAGGGCGATTTTGCGTAACCTTGTCTCTTTCGCAGAGATCACGGCTTCCCAGCTTTTACCTTTCGCCTCTGTTAAGGCTGTGAGGATTTACCTGCGAATCCCGCTTCCTTGGCGGCAAGATGCCATTGCTTCCATGTTATGAATATGCTCCTGAATACCCTCTAAACATGTAGGGGGCCAAGAATGGCAAAAATCACATGGTTGCACTCCTCCGGTTTCAACCTGGCGGAGCTGAGGTTCTATCTGCCGTTGAACGAAGCAGGTTATACGCGCACCTCAACCCTGTACGTCACCAAGTACACAACGAACGGGGCCGATAGGGACGAGTACCGGGGGATCGGCTTCACGTACAAGAACGGCATGTTGGCAGGCGGCACCCTCACCAGCATCACCGGCTACGAAGACGGTCAGAAGATGGGTGTGCTTGAAGGATTCAAGCTCGCCATTACCGATGTTGTTGCGGCATCCAAGACCACGTCGACGAGCGACGATATGGCCTTGTATCGGAAGATGCTGGCCGGCAACGATACGATCACGGGCGGGAGCTCTGCCGACAGGTTGGACGGTTTCGACGGGAACGACACGATCACCGGCAACGCGGGCAACGATGTGCTCAGCGGCGGTCTGGGCGCGGATGTCATGACCGGCGGGGCAGGCAACGACACCTATTATGTCGATAATGCCAGCGACCGGGTGGTGGAAACCTCCACCGGCGGAACGAGCGACAAGGTCTACACGACGGTGAGCCATACCCTCGCCCAGTACGTGGAGCACCTCTACGCGCAGGGCTCCTTGTCCATCAACCTGAGCGGCAACACCCTGGCGAACACCATCAAGGGGAATGCCGGCGCCAACAGGATCGATGGCGGATCGGGCGATGACGCCCTCTATGGCGGGGCAGGCAACGACACCCTTTATGGCAGGGCGGGCAAAGACACGTTCGTGTTCGATACGGCGCTGTCCTCATCCAACGTCGACAAGCTCGTGGACTTCAGCGTGCAGGACGATACGATCCGCCTGGAGAATGCCGTCTTCAAGAAGCTCACGAAGACGGGCACGCTGAGCACGTCCTTCTTCACCGTCGGCCCGAAGGCGAAGGATACCAACGACTACATCGTCTACGACAGCAAGACCGGCGTGCTCTCCTACGACGCGGATGGTTCGGGCAATGGGGCTGCCGTGAAGTTCGCGCAGCTCGCCACGAACCTGAAGCTGACCAACGCCGATTTCGTCGTCATCTAAATCATCGATGTGGGGAGGGGCCCATGCACGGCCTCTCCCTTGCTTAAAGGTCGAGGCACCGGCCGCACGGCATCCAGGTTCAGCGATCTTCCGACGGGGAGATTTCAGCGGGCCGCCGTCATGCCGGCCGCTTCGGGCACGGGACTCTTCGTCAGCACCATCTTGCCGGCGCGGCTGCAGGACACCGTCACGAAACCGTCGTCGGCGTTGATCCGGACGCTCGTCTCGTTATCGTTGTTGACCGTCTGAACCGGCGCTTCGCCGATCTCCTGCGCAGCCTCGGCAATGATCGACAGGCATTCGGAATAGGGCATGGCGGCGACGCGCGTGTTGGCGTCCTCCGCGAGCACGGCCGCCGTGGACGAAAAGATCGCGAATGCGCCCAGAATGGAAGTTACTGCCAAGGCTTTCATCAATCTGTCCTCCCAGCGACCGGAAGATCACCACGTCCGAGGTCTTGCCGCTGTGCCCTATCGCACACGGTGGCAACGTGTCCGATGCAGGGGCGTTCCTGGTAGAGATGTCGCAGGAGAAGTGGCGATTGTCCGTGGAGAAAGCCTAGCCGCTCGATTCTTTAAGGCTCGCTAACATCTCCCGCCCGCGGCGTTCCGCACGCTCGAGGGCTTCGGCGAGAATGCGGCGCGTTTGCCGGGCCGCGGCACGGTTCCGGCTGCCGATCTGCGCGAGAATCTTCTCCGCTTCCGCCTCGTGGCGTCTCTCTGGCATGCGCAACTCCTCGAAACCATCACGCTTCTTGAGCAGAATGCCAGGAATGTTTCAGGGTTCCTGACAGGCTTGACCGTGCGGCATCTTGGACCTTGCGCGCCGGGCCCGAATGTAAGACAGTTCCATCGACAGCAAGAGGCCCGCACCTGGATGCAGGGCTCGTCATGGGGCCATTTTCCCATCGATAGCAGTGTTCTGTTGGTTGCGTATTCCCTGCCGGTCGCGGCACCGTTCCGGCCGGCGGAACGATCTCTCGGCGTGTTTTTCCATTGTCCTTGGGACCGCAGCGTCCCGTTGAAATTGCGCATTCACCTATGATTCATCCCGGAACCGTCAGGGGGTGTTCCATGAGAACTCACGGACCAGAACTCTTACAGGACGCCCTTGAACTCAGAGCCCATGTCAGAAGCCTGAAGGCTCTGCTCGAGCTTCAGCGTTGTCAGATCGAGGCTCTGCACGAGCGGCTCTATGCTCCGGAATCGGGCGGGAAGGCCGCCCGGCGCCTGCTCGCGCTCAAGCTCAGCGAGGCGGAGGCCGCACGCAGGCGCAAGCCGGAATCGTGAGCGATGCAGGGGCTGTTTCCGCAGGCGTGGAACCAGCTCCCTTCCTCGGCGCACAGCACTCCGTGACGGCGAGACGGATCGGCTTCGCCGCACGATGCGCTAGCGCCGCTGCTTCCTTTCCTTCAGGAAGAGGGTGTCCAGTTCGGGGATGCTGAACTGGCCGGGGTTCCAGGATGCCACCAGGTCGGGAATGAGTTTGCTCGGACTCGCCTTGCCGAAGAGAAAGCCCTGGCCGAGGTCACATCCCTGACTGCGCAGGAAGATCGCCTGCACGGATGTTTCGACGCCTTCCGCGACCGTGGTGATCCCGAGGCTTTTGCCGAGGCTGACGACGGCCTGGAGGATGGCCGGATCGTCGGGATTGCTGGCGAGGTCATGCACGAAGGAGCGGTCGATCTTGATGATGTCGACCGGGAATTGCTTGAGATGCGAGAGGGAGGCGTAGCCGGTCCCGAAATCGTCGAGGGCGATCTTCACGCCCTCCTCGCTCAGAGCCCTCAGGTTCTTCTCGATGAATTCCGCCCCCCTGCCGAGGAACACGGTCTCGGTCACCTCGATCTCGAGGCAATGCGGCGGGATGTCCGCATTCCGCAGGCGCTCCAGAATCCGGTCGGCGAAGTCCATCCCCCTGAACTCGGCGGCGGATGCGTTGATGGCGACATGGCCGAACGGGATGCCCGATTGCAGCCAGCGCCGCATGTCGTCGAAGACCATGTCGTGCATCTGCTTGCTCAGGGCCATGGCGAGATGCGGGTCGTCGAAGGCGGCCTGGATGCTCCCGGGGAGTTCGATCCCCGCGTGAGGATTGCGCCACCTGAGCAGCGCTTCGAAGCCGGCGATTTCGCCGGAGCTCAGGTGCACCTTGGGCTGGTAGAAGGGCTCGATGCTGCGAGCATCGATTGCCCCGCGTGCATTGTTGCGCATTTCCACTTTCCGCTGGGCCTCCGTGCGCATGGACGGTTCGAACACCATCATCTTATCTCGCCCGGTAGCCTTGGCCGTGTAAAGGGCAATATCGGCTTGCTTCACGAGGTCGGCCGCTTCCGTGGCATGATCCGGCCAGATGCTGGCGCCGATGCTGGCGCGGCAGTCGAGCGGGCGTCCCGCATAGGGAAGCGGCTTGTGCAGCTGCTCCTGGATCGGCGCCAGGAGAGTCTTGATGTCCTGCTCGTTGTCGATCTCGGGAAAGATGATGGCGAATTCGTCGCCACCGTTGCGGGCGACCGTATCGATCGGGCGCGCGGCGGCGCTCAGGCGGTTGGCGACCGTCTGCAGAACCGCGTCCCCCGCGTCGTGGCCGAGCGTGTCGTTGATCTCTTTCAGGTGGTCCACGTCCAGGATCACCAGACCGAGCTTGCGATTGCGGCTGGCGGACTGCTCGAGGGCTGTGCTCAGGCGGATCTGGAAGAGCGCCCGGTTGGGGAGCCGTGTCAGGTGATCGTGGTGCGCCGCCCAGAGGATCTTTTCCTCGGCTTCCTTCTGAGCGGTGACGTCGCTGATGATCCCTTCCAGGAACTGGGGCTCTCCGGATGCATCATAGATGCACTGTCCACGATCCGCCATCCAGCGGGTTTCGCCGGACCGCGTCCTGATGCGGTACGCCACATCGAAGACCTCTTTGCTCCGGAGGCTGTTGGCGATGGCGCCATCGACCATCGGGAGATCGTCGGGATGGATGATCTCTCCCCACCGGATGGTGCCGTCCAGGAATTCGCCGGCGGTGTATCCGGTCAGAGCCTCCGCTCCCTCGCTGACAAGGGTGAAGGGCCATGGCGCGGCCGTGCCGCATTGGTAGACGATCCCCGGCAGATGATTGATGAAGGTGGAGAGTTGGCGCTGGCTCTCGCGCGCCTGTTCTTCCGCCATCTTGCGGGCGGTGATGTCTTCGGCGACGGCAATCGTCGAGACGGGGCTCCCCGTCTCGTCGCAGACGAACGACACATTGACGGCACACCAGATCGCCGTGCCGTCCGGGCGCAGGTAGCGCTTCTCGAGCTGGAATGGCAGGGCGCTCGCGAGATGCTGTTGCTCAAGCGCAATGCCTCGTTCGATATCGTCCGGGTGGGTGAACGCGCTCATCGGGAGGCCGTCCAGCTCGTCCCGGCTGCGCCCGACCATGTCGCAGAAGCGCTGATTGACCATCAGCACCCGTGACTGCCGGTCCCGGTGCAGGATGCCCACCATGGTTTGTCCGAAGACGGTGGCGAGCTGCTGCTCCCGTGCCTGGAGGGCCTCCGCCGCGCTGCGCCGCTCATCGATGCTGCGGAAGATGACCATGAGATCGTCTCCCACCGGCGTGGCATGCACCTCGTACCAGGAGGACAGGGGTTCGAAATATGCCTCGAAGACCCGCGTCGAACGCTCGGCCATGGCGCGGCGGTAGTTCTCCTCGAAGATCGTGCCGATCGTTTTGGGGAATCTCTCCCAGATCCGGCAGCCGATGATGTCGGTCTTGATCTTCAATTCCGCTGCGGCACAGGAATTGTAGAAGGTGAAGCGCCAGTCGTGATCCAGAAAGAAGACGCAGTCGGACGTGCTCTCTACGAAGGCGAGGGCATAGCGCGAGAGGCTGGAGGCGGAATGCGGCTCGTGTTGCAATCCCGACGGCCCGCGATGGCCGGCGAGACGACGGCGCAGCCATGACTGGCCCCAAAATCGCATAGCTGCACTCTTCAAATGTTCGCTGACTGCCAAATCGGCCGCGGCCATGGGTGTGAGAATCCATCCTGCCACAGGATGAAGAATTCTATTATTTCAGTGGCCGATTATGACTTTGCCTTGGAACGGGAGGCAAGCCTTAAAACCGCCGGGAGATCCGTCCGAAGCTGATCCGGAGCGATGCGGGACGCAGCAAGGTGTCGCCTGCGGCCCGGTGCGTCGACTTGGGACGAAAAAAGCCCGGCGCAAGCACCGGGCCTTTATTCGATCGACGCGAGACCGCTTAGTTGAACTTGTAGTTCACACCGGCGCGGAACACACCGACTTCCGTGTCCCGGCGGATGTTGACGCGATCAGCCAGGGCGTAGCTGTCGCTCGTGTCGAGGTTCACGTAGAGACCCTCGACTTTCGCCGTGACGTTGTCGGTGACGGCGTATTCGAGGCCGCCGCCCAGGGTCCAGCCCCCACTCATGCTGTCGTCGCGACGATACCCGATCGCCGCATCGAGGCCCTCGTTCCCGCCGATATCGCCGAACGCGAAGCCGAGCGTGCCGAAGACGAGCGCCCGGTCGACGGCGAGACCTGCACGCGCGCGGATCGTGCCGAAATAGCCGTCGTCCTCACCCCGGTAGTAGGTGCCGCGATAGGTCGCGCCCTTGTCGCCGATGGCGGCGTATTGAAGGTCCGCCTCGGCGCCGACCACGAACATGCCGAGCTGGTAATTGTAGCCGCCCTGGACGCCGCCCAGGAAGCCGCTCTTGCGGCCGCCACCGGTGACGTTGAACGCGGGATCGTAATACTGGCTGGCGCCGGAGCTGCGGCCATAGCCGAGATTCACGCCGGCGTAGAAACCGCTCCAGGTGAAGACCGGCATGGCATTGTAGGCTGGCCCGGGGGAGTAGCGCGACGGCAGGTCGGCGGCCTGGGCGCCCGAGGCGACGGTGGCAAGGGCTGCGGTGGCGGCAAGAAGGCTCAGGGAAGAGATACGCATCACTGTCGGTCCGGGTTGGGTGTCGAAAACACGCTAGGCATTAATTGCCTGTCCCGGGTTCAATAGGCCCGGAGGAGGTACCTCTGCAATATGATTGCCTGTATTGAGTGGCGACATGCTTGACGCTTTATGAACGTTTACTGTCCATAAACCATGTCATTGCGCAGGAATTGCCGGAATCGAATGTTCGCCGCACAAGGATCACGGGATCGAACATTCCAAGCCAAAGTTTCGAGACAATGAAAACTTCGCCCTGCCTCCGAGGCAGGGCTTTTTCGTTCCGGCTCGGGTTCTGGACGCGGGCCATGCGCCTATGGGTTCATGGCGGCCGCCCGCCGGGCGATCACATCCACGTCGGCACTCATGGGCAGCTTGGCGGGATCAAGATCGGCGACGGGAAACCAGCGCGCCTCGAGCGCGTCGTCCCCGGCCCGGGGGATGCCGGCCAGCCAACGGCAGCGAACGGCGATCAGGACGTAATGCTGGCGGATGCCGCCGTCGTCGGAGGGCACCAGGATGTCGAGGGTCGTGATGACCTCCTGGGCTTCGCCCGTGATGCCCGTCTCCTCCAGGAGTTCCCGCAGTGCGGCCCTCGCGACGGTTTCCCCGAAGTCGATCTTGCCGCCTGGGAAGCCCCAAAGGCCCGCATCGGGCGGGTTGGCCCTGCGCACGAGAAGCGCCTGCCCGTCGTGAACGACCACGGCGATCACCGCGGGGATGGGAGAGGGGGCATGAAAAAAGGCTTGGCCGATCATGGCCAAGCCTTAACGCATCGGGCTGGTTTCCGGTAGCGGACGATCAGCGGGTCTGCCGCAGAAAGGCCGATTGCAGGGGCTCCACGCTCCTGGTCATCCAGCGGGCTGTGGTTTCCGCAACGTCCTTCCATTGGGACGAGGCCGTCTCGAAGGCTTGGCGCGCGGCTCCCGTCTGGGCGTTCAACCCGTCGGGAAGCCTGGAATTGTCGATCGCCGTGCGCCACAGATCCAGGGCCGCGTGGCCCTGGATCTGCAGAGCCTGGATGATCTTGTCGTTCACCTCGAGGGCGCCTTTTGCGGAAACCGCCACCGTTTCGCGCACCGCCTGACGGAGCGCTTCGCCCTGATCGCGCAGGGAGAAGACGATGGACTCGCTCGCCTTGGACACGCTGTCGGACGCGGCAGAGAGCGTAGGCGCAGGCGCCAGTTCTGCAGCCTGCGCGATCTCCGCCGCCTCTGCGACAGGCTCTGCCGCCAGTGCGATGAGATCGGCCTTGGGGGCGGCGCTCTTGGCGCTGCGGGTCCTGGTCTTCCTGGTTTCCGTCATCGTGCGTCCTCGCGGAGGTTTTTGTGAGAAGGCGCTTACTTCTTCGAGCCGGGCTGCTTCATGGCCGACTGGGCAAGCGAGCCGAATTCCTTCATCTGG
This sequence comes from Microvirga pakistanensis, assembly GCF_004458765.1. Taxonomy (GTDB): domain Bacteria; phylum Pseudomonadota; class Alphaproteobacteria; order Rhizobiales; family Beijerinckiaceae; genus Microvirga; species Microvirga pakistanensis. The sequence goes on from NZ_SPJX01000012.1 coordinate 66,613, forward strand.
GTCTGCATCGCCTCGAACTGGTTGCGAACGAATTCGGCCTGGATCTGCATGGCTTCCTGCATGTCCTTGGCGCGAACCATGCGCTGGGCGAGGTCGAAAGCGGCGGCCAGGTTCTGCTCGGCATAGGTAAAGGTCTTGCGGGTGGCGTCCTTGGCGCTGGCCTGGACGGTATTGGCCGAGCCCTCGAAGGTATCGACGGTCTTCTGGGCCGCGCTCATGAATCCGTCGATGGCCTTGCGGGCCTGCTCGACGCTCTTCTCGGCGAAGTCGCGCATCTCGGCCGGAATTTCGTAGTTCTGGTTCGGGTTCGTCGCCATAAATCGCTCCTCTTGCCTGGCATTGTGCAGTGCAATATCACATTGTGCGGTGCAAAATCAACTGCTACCGGACGTGGAGTATTAAGGTTACCCAAAAGTAAAAGGATTCAAGGGCTCAGGCCTGCTGCCACCTTGCCGACATTCGTCTAAAACCTCTTCAATACGCTCAACCTGTCAGGGGATAGGATCAAGGCCGCCATGAACGGGGCTCCCGACCGATACGAAGCGCTGATCGCGCGGCTTTCCGCCGAGGCGGACCTGGGCCTCATGGCCCGGCCCGGTGCGCCCGTGCTCGTCTGGGACAGGGCCGTCGAACGGCTCCTCTGGACCTCGCCCGCCGCGCGGGGCCTGGGCGAAGCGCTCGCCGACGGGACTGGCCAGCTTGCGGCCGACCTTCGCGCCCGCGAGCGCCTGAGAGCCCTGGCGGCCGGGGAGGCTCCCCGCGAGGGCGCGCGCCTGGAGCGGCTGCGCCTCAATCCGAGCCGCCCCTGGCAGCCGGTGTCCTGCGCCTGCCGTCTGGCGGTGCTGGAGAACGGGGAAGAGGTTCTGGTGACGGCGCTGCTGGGGCCGGTTCCTCCGGGTTTCGAGCGGCCGGGCGCGGCCTCGTTCTCCGGGAGCGCCCAGGAGGTGGCCCTCGATGCCGCGCGGATCGCCTCGGGACAGGGCTCGGCCGCGCAGGAACGGCGGCGCGCCTCCGTCCGCTTCGTCTGGCAGGCCGATGCCAGGACCCGGTTCACGCAAGTCTCGCAGGCCCTTGCCGAAGCCGTCGGCAGGCGGGCAGGGGACATCGTGGGCCGAACCTGGGACGAACTGACGCGCTCCGTCGTGTCGGATCCCGAGGGGGAGATCGCGGGATGCTTCGCGCGCCGTGAGACCTGGACTGCGAGGAATGTCTCCTGGGCGATGGACGATCCATCCCTGGAGGTGCCGGTCGCCTTGGGCGGCGTGCCGGTCTTCGGCGCCGACGGGGAGCTCAGCGGGTATCGGGGCTTCGGCCTGCTGCGCATGAGCGAGATGCGGGAGAAGACCATCCCGACTCCTGCGGGAAGCGTGACGGGGGAGCCATTCCTCACGGATGAAGCCTTGCCTTTCTCTCCTCCGGAGGAAAAGGGCACGCCCGAAGCCGCCTCGCCGGACGACGAGAGCTGGTTCTCCCATCTGCGGGAACGGGTGGCGGAGGCGCTCGGCGGACAGAAGAGACCGGCCGGCCCAGCTTCGGAAGCTCCCCGGGCGCGCCAGGCGGACGATCCCGCCGAGACGATGCGCTCCGCGCCGGCCTCGAGCCTGTCCTCCGCCGAGCGCAACGCGTTTCGCGAGATTGCCCGCGCCCTGGGCGCGAGGTTGGAGGAAAAGAATTCCGAGACGGCCGAGCCTGCCGGGCAGGCGATTCCGGAGCAGGATATGGCCCGCGAGGAAGCCTCGGCAGCCGAGCCGAAGCAGGCCGCGTCCGCCGCGCCCGCCGTTTCACGGGCATCCGACGAGGCCGACCGGATCCTCGACCGTCTCCCGGTCGGCATTCTGGTTCATTCCGGCGAGCGGCTTCTTTTCGCCAACCGCTCCCTTCTCGATCTGACCGGCTATGGAACAGCCGAACAGGCCATGAGCGAAGGCGGTCTCGTCGAGCTGTTCCGCGCCTCGCCTGCGCTGGAACCGGCGGGGGAGGACGACACGCGCCTCGCGCTCACCACCCGCGGCGGCTCGACCGTCGCCGTCGCGGTGCGCGCCTCCGGGGTCGAGTGGAACGGCGAGGCCGCGCAGCTCATGCTGATCCGCCGCTCCTTCGGTCAGCACCATGCGCAGGCCGCGCAGGACAGCCGCGTGCAGGAACTGGAATCGATCCTCGACACGGCGACCGACGGCGTGATCCTGTTCGACGAGACGGGTCGCATCCTCTCCCTGAACCGCTCGGCCGAGGCCCTGTTCGGTTATCGTCCACGCGATGTGGTGGGCTGCCCCATCACGGTTCTGCTCGCGCCCGAAAGCCACAAGGAAGCGCTCGACTATCTCGAGGGCCTGCGCTCGACGGGCGTTGCCTGCCTGCTCAACGACGGGCGAGAGGTGCTGGGTCGCGAGCGCCAGGGCGGCACCATTCCGCTCTTCATGGCCATGGGGCAGGTGAGTGGGCAAGTGAGTGGGAATGGAGGAGGCTCCGCAGACGGGGACGCGAGCCGCAAGTTCTGCGCCGTTCTGCGCGACATGACGGCCTTCAAGAAAGCGGAAGGCGAGCTCGTCGGCGCCAAGCGCGCGGCGGAAGAGGCGAGCGCTCAGAAATCCGATCTTCTCGCCAAGATCAGTCACGAGATCCGCACGCCTCTCAACGCCATCATCGGCTTTGCCGAGGTGATGCTGGAGGAGCGGTTCGGCCCGATCGAGAACGAGCGATATAAGGAGTACCTGCGCGACGTCCACGCCTCCGGCTCGCATGTGATCAGCCTCGTGAACGATCTTCTCGACTTGGCGAAGGTCGAGGCGGGCCGGCTCGAACTGTCGTTCACGGGCGTCAACCTCAACGATCTCGTCTCGTCCTGCGTGACCCTGCTCCAGCCGCAGGCCATGCGCGACCGCATCGTCGTGCGCACGAGCTTCGCATCCCTGCTGCCGTCCGTCGTGGTCGACGAGCGCTCGGTGCGCCAGATCGTGCTCAATCTCGTGTCGAACGCGATCAAATTCACCGATGCGGGCGGGCAGGTGATCGTCTCGACCGCCGTGACGGATCGGGGCGAGGTGACGTTCCGAGTGCGGGATACCGGGATCGGCATGACGCCGGACGAGGTGGAGGCCGCTCTCGAACCGTTTCGCCAGATCGCCACCTCGCGCAGATCCGGCGGGACCGGCCTGGGCCTTCCGCTCACCAAGGCTCTGGTCGAGGCCAACCGCGGCGCCCTGAAGATCGCGAGCAGCCCCAGGGAGGGCACGCTCGTGGAAGTGATATTCCCCCCGGCCCGAGTGGCGGCGCAATAACGTTATTTCATTTAAAAATCGATTGCGGATTGCTATAATGAAGCCTCATTGACGAGGCTGCCATGTTTAAATTTTTCATCATTGCCCTTTTCGCATCCTGCACGATGACCGCGGCCGGCACTGCTGCGGCACAATCCCAAACCGGCAGTCCGGAGAAGATCAGCGCATCTTTTCCCAAGGTCGCGCGGACGCCTGTCAAATTCCTCAGGTGCAAAGGGGAGATCTGCGCCTTTCAGTCCGAGACGCCGATGGCGGCCGTCATCTTTTCCGTCGATGGCAGGACGCAAAACATCCGAATGTTCAGCGTCACCTTTCATGCGAGCAAAGCCCAGATTGCCTCCGGGCTGATCAGGGATGCTCTTCGGTTCTCTCACTATCCCGAGATCAACGATATCGACCCGATATCGTTGATGAGAGCCGCGACGCCGTCCGGGCGGGATGTGGAAGTCGGAAAGGGACTGGGGGCAAGGCTGATCAACTTCACCTATATCGACAAGAACGTGTTCGGCTTCCGGTTCTATCCCACGAAAAACTAGAGCTGCCGGTGGCCCGCCTTGCGTTCGGTCTTGTGCTTCGATGGACAGGACCTGCGGATGTGGCTCGCCGGAATGAAGTGCCGAGCACGATTGGCTGCTCCCTGGCCGTGCATGCCTCCGATGGGTGTTTGATCCGGGACATTTGACCCTCCGACTTTAGACATTAGTTTTGGGGAACCGCTCCCCAGGCACGCGCGGGACGAAGGATCGTTCATGTCCACCTATCGCCTCGACACGTTGCTCTCGCCCCGGTCCATCGCGGTCGTGGGGGCCAGCCCGCGTCCGGGCTCGCTGGGGCTGACCTTCCTGAGAAACCTGATTCAGGGCGGCTTTCCCGGGGCGCTCTATCCGGTCAATCCGCACCATGAGGAGATCGAGGGGCGGCCCTGTTTCGCGTCGATCGCGAGGCTTCCCGAAACGCCGGATCTCGTCGTGATCGCCGTGCCGCCCCCCAACGTGCTGGACGTGGTCGAGGATGCGGGCCGGAGGAGCGTGGCTGCCGCCATCATCGCCACCGCCGGTCTCGGCCACGGATCAGATTCCCTGTCCGATCAGGTGAGGCTCGCGGCGCGGCGCCATGGCCTGCGCATCGTCGGGCCGAACTGCATCGGCGTTCTTTCGCCCCGCGCGCGGATGAACGCGAGCTTCGCGGCCCATGACGCGAAGCCCGGGGACCTGGCGCTCATCTCCCAATCGGGCGCGGTTGCGGTGGGGCTCGTGGAATGGGCTGCGCAGCGGCAGGTCGGCTTTTCCGCCATCGTGTCGCTGGGCGACAAGGTCGACGTGGATTTCAGCGACTGCCTCGACTTCTTTTCCGCCGATGCGGGCACGCGCGCGATCCTGCTCTACATCGAGTCGATCGGGAACGCGAAGAAGTTCATGTCGGCCGCCCGTGCGGCTGCCCGCATCAAGCCCGTGGTGGTGATCAAGGCCGGACGCCATGCGCAGGGCGCGAAGGCGGCGGCCACGCATACCGGCGCCCTGGCGGGCTCCGACGCCGTCTACGACGCCGCTTTCCGCCGGGCGGGCCTGCTGCGCGTTCTGGATCTCGACCAGCTTTTCGCGGCGGCCGAGACCCTCGGCCGGCAGAAGCCGTTTCCCGGCAACCGGCTTGCGCTGCTCACCAATGGCGGCGGCGTCGGCGTCCTGGCCACGGATCGCCTCGTCGACATGGGCGGAACGCTGGCCGGCGTTTCGCCGGCGACCTTCGACAAGCTGAACGCCATTCTCCCGCCCACATGGTCGAAAGCCAATCCGGTGGACATCATCGGCGATGCCGATCCGGCCCGTTACGCAGGCGCCCTCGAAGCGCTGCTCGACGATCCGGAGAACGATGCGATCCTCATCCTGAACGTGCCGACGGCGGTCGCGGGCGCAGCCGACGTGGCGAGAGCGGTCACCGACGTGATCAAGCGTCACCGCGCCAAGGGGTATCGGCAGAAGCCGGTCTTCGCAGCCTGGATCGGCGAGGATCCGGATTCCGCCCGCGCCTTCGAAGCGGCGCGCGTTCCGCATTACGCGACCGAAGCCGACGCCGTGCGCGGCTTCCTTCAGCTCGTGCGGTACCGAGAGGCCCAGACCGAGCTGATGGAGACGCCCGACAACCTTCCCCACGATTTCTCGCCGGACCCGGAGGCCGCCCGCGTGATCGTCGCGGAGGTTCTGCGCCAGGACCGGCGCTGGCTCAATCCCCTCGAGGTCGATGCGCTGCTCAGGGCCTACGATATTCCGACCGCACCCGTGTCCCTGGCCAAAACACCGGACGAGGCGGTCGACGCTGCAAGGCCCATCATTGCGCAAGGAGGGCGCGTGGCCGTGAAGGTGCTCTCGCCCGACATCGTGCACAAGTCCGATATCGGCGGCGTCCAGCTCGATCTCTCCACGGAGGAATCGGTGCGCAAAGCCGCCGCCGACATCTTCGAGCGGGCCGCGCGCCTGCGGCCCGACGCCTCGATCACGGGCGTCATGGTTCAGCCCATGGTGCGCCGAGCCAAAGCGCGTGAGCTGATCGCGGGGCTCGCGGACGATCCGTCCTTCGGCCCGGTCGTGCTGTTCGGGCGCGGCGGAACCGCCGTGGAGGTCATCAACGACCGGGCGCTCGCCCTGCCGCCGCTCGATCTCAAGCTCGCGGACGATCTCATCGCCCGCACCCGGGTGTCGCGCCGGCTCAAGGCCTACCGGGACGTTCCGGCCGCCGACGAGCGCGCGATCGCGCTCACCCTCGTCAAGCTCGCGCAGCTTGCCGCGGACGTGCCCGAGGTGCGCGAACTCGACATCAATCCGCTTCTCGCCGACCACGATGGCGTGATCGCCGTGGACGCGCGCGTGCTCGTGGCGCCCGAGGTGAAGAAGGGAAGCGGGCACCCGCGCTTCGCCGTCAGGCCCTATCCGGCGGAGTGGGAGCGCAGCGTCGCCCTGCGCAACGGGCGCAGGGCCTTCGTGCGTCCCGTCAGGCCGGAGGACGAGGAGGAGTTCAGGCGCTTCTTCGAGAAGATCACGCCGGAGGATCTGCGCCTGCGCTTCTTCGCGCCGGTCCGCGATTTCAGCCACACCTTCCTGGCGCGGCTCACGCAGCTCGACTACGCCCGCGCCATCGCGTTCGTGGCCTTCGACGAACAGACCGGCGAGATGATGGGAGCGGTTCGCCTCCACGCCGACGCGAACCACGAGACGGGCGAATACGGCATTCTCCTGCGCTCCGACCTCAAGGGGCTCGGCCTGGGCTGGATCCTCATGCGCCTGATGATCGAATGGGCCAAGGTGGAGGGCTTGCACGAGATCGACGGGCAGGTCCTGCGGGAAAACACCACGATGCTCGACATGTGCCGCAGCCTCGGCTTCTCGGTGCGCATCGATCCGGACGATCCGGAGCTGCGCCTGGTGACACTCCCCATCGCGTCCATCGAAGAGCCCGGCAAGCTGGCCGATGCCGTCTAAAGCATCGGACCCAAAAGTGGGCCCGCTTTTGGGATCAATCCGAGGCATCTAAACGTAAATGGCCCGCTTCTTAAGCGGGCCATGGCATGACGGATCGTCAGGCTCGAATCTTAATGATCGTCGTCGAGTCCGCCGATATGCTTCTGGGCGTAGAGCTCGACGCCGATCTGCTCGACGAGGTTGAGCTGGGTCTCCAGGAAGTCGATGTGGCCTTCCTCGTCGGCCATCAGCTCTTCGAAGAGGTTCTTCGACACGCGGTCGCCGATGCTGTCGCAATAAGCGGCGGCCTCGCCGTAGAGATTGCGGGCGTCGTATTCGGCCGCGAGATCCGATTCGAGAATCTCCTGGATGTTCTGGCCGATGCGGAGCGGATCGAGCACCTGCAGGTTGGCGAAGCCCTCGAGGAAGATGATGCGTTCGATGAAGCGGTCGGCGTGGTGCATCTCCTCGATGGATTCCTTGCGCCACGTCTTGGCGAGTTCCTTGTATCCCCAATCGTCGAGGAGCCGGTAATGCAGCCAGTACTGGTTGACCGCCGTCAGCTCGCTGCGCAGGCCGCGATTGAGATACTCGATAACTTTCGGATCACCCTTCATCCTATCCTCACATCAAAACGGCGACAAAAACGTCGGACCTTCTTTAGAGGATTTATGAACTAGGGTGGAACCCCCATTGTTCAAAGATGCGGCTCGGCGGCCACTTTTTCGAGGGAAGCGGGGCAGCAGCCCCGCTGGCAGGAGGCCGCCGGCTCCGCTCCCGCATCGGCCAGCGCCTTGTCCATGATGTCCCGGATCGTGCGGGCGCAGCGTCCGCAATTGGGGCTGCAGCCCAGGCAGCGATAGACCTGCGCGGGCGTGCGCGGGCAGCCCGGCCCCGGCTTGAGACAGGCCTTCACATCGCCGTCGGAGAGGATGTTGCAGGAGCAGACGATCATGGGATTTCTAGTTTAGAACTATTAAAAACAATGTTTGATTTCAAACACTTACATGAATTCCCGACCGGGCGCCAGAGTGTTTGGCGCGCCCAGATGCCACAGCGGGAGAGAGGCTGTCGTCAGCCCAGGCGCCGGAAGAGGCTCGGATAATCCAGGACGAAGCCGTCCTCGTCCACGGGCAGCTCGGCCTCGAAGCCGCTGTCGAGGCTCTCGAAACGGTAGCGGGAGCCCGGTGCGAGGGCGGTGTAGCGCTGGCTCTGCGGGGAGACGGCCAGGTCCGGAACGGCGATGTAGCAGAGGCGGATCTCGGCGGCGGCTCCGGCCCTCCATTCGAGCCGGCGGATCGGCAGGGTGTTGGTCAGCGGCGTCGCCTGGATGTCCACGTCGAGGCAGCCCTGCAGATCCGGCCGGGACTTGCCGTTCTCGCTCCAGCTTCCCTGCCCGTTGCTCTCCAGGTCCAGCACCTGTCCGGACGTGGTCTGAAGATGGACGCTCCTGGTTCGCCAGGCGGAATCCACTCTGAGGCGGTAATGCAGGCCGAACTTCGCTCCGTCCTCCTGGCCGATGACGACCCCTGAGATCGTGAGGCCCCCATCGGCAGGGCGCACGTCGGCCTGTTCCATGCCGGCCGCGCAGCCGTCCCAGGCCGACCAGCGGAGCGTGCGGAAGATCAGGGGGCGGGCGGGCATGGCGGCCTCCAAGCTGAGCAAGGGAGAGAATATGCCATCCCGCCGCTTTTTCGAGCCCGCTGTTACTCCCGCACGACGATCACGTGCAGCCTCCGGGGACCGTGAGCGCCGAGCAGCAGGGTCTGCTCGATGTCGCCGGATCGGGAGGGGCCCGTGATCCAGTTCACCGTGCGCGGCATGCCGCCCTTGCCGAAGGAGAAGCGCACGCGGTTCCACACGGACTCGTAGTCGCTCGTGATGTCCTTCGCCGACACGACGATGATGTGGTTGTCGGGCAGGAAGTTGAGGGTGGAGGGGTTCTCCGGTCCCGAGATCATGGCGAGCGTGCCGGTCTCGGCCACGCCGCCGAAGGCGTGGCTGACGGCATTGAGGTCGCCGCCCCCGCTCGGGCCGTGCGAGATCTCCAGCGTCGTGTCGCTCCAGGGCATCGCCTGCAGGCGCGGGTCGTCCCCCATGCGCAGGGTCGCAGGCAGATTGTGGTTGCGCAGGAACAACGCGATGGATTGCGGCACCTCCCCGGGGGAGCCGACTTCCGTGACGGTGGCGAGCGAGGCCTCCGCCATGGTCTTGAACAGACCGACGCGCTCCTCGCCGGAGACCTGTCCGCGCGCGGGGACCACGCCCCTCGGCGCACGCTCCAGCCGGTCCTGCACGATCTGCCGGCGGATGGCTTCACTGCCCTTCACGCCGAGCGAGCGGCGGATGCCGGCCAAGATGTCGTCGCGGGCGCTCATGCGGTCCTCCTGCTGCGCTCGCGCTGCCAGCGCGCCTGGAACGTCTCGCCCTGCGGGGCAGGGAAGTCCCGGTGCTTCGTCCATCCCTTGGCGAGCGGCAGCCAGGAGAAGCGGCCGCGCCGGCGCCCGGCGAAGCCGAGGGTCGCCATGGCGGCGCGGGTGGCGAACCGGTAGAGGGCAGGGCGCTTGGCGAAGAAGCCCCAGAGGTTCAGTCCGGAACGGACCGAGGCGGGGGTGAGGTGCCGCTCGAATTCCCGCTCGCGCCAGTGGCGCATGAGCTTGGGCAGCGGAATGCGCACGGGGCACACGCTCTCGCAGCGGCCGCAGAAGGTGGAGGCGTTGGGCAGGTGCCCGGCCTTGTCGACGCCGATGAGCGACGGCGTGAGCACCGCGCCCATGGGGCCGGGATAGACCCAGCCATAGGCATGTCCGCCCACCGCGTGATAGACCGGGCAATGGTTCATGCACGCGCCGCAGCGGATGCAGCGCAGCATCTCCTCGAAGCTCGTGCCGAGCATGGAGGAGCGCCCGTTGTCGATCAGCACCACGTGGTAGTTCTCAGGGCCGTCCGCATCGCCAGGGCGGCGCGGGCCGGTCGAGAAGGTCGTGTAGACCGACATCTCCTGGCCCGTGGCCGAACGCGCGAGAACGCGCAGGAGCTGGCTCACGTCCTCGAGCGTCGGCACAAGCTTCTCGATGGACGCGAGAACTACGTGCGTCTTCGGCAGGATCTGCGTCAGGTCGCCGTTGCCTTCGTTGGTGACGATGATCGACGTGCCGGTCTCGGCCACCAGGAAGTTCGCCCCCGTGATGCCCACATCCGCCGCCAGGAACCGCTCGCGCAGCACGGCGCGCGCTTCGGTGAGTAGCTGCACGGGCTCGGAGAGGTCGCGCTTGGCGTCGAGATGCGTGTGGACGCGCCGGAAATCCTGCTCGACCTGGCTTGCGTTCAGGTGCACGGCGGGCGCGATGATGTGGCTCGGCAGCTCGTTGCGCAGCTGGATGATGTATTCGCCCAGATCCGTCTCGACCGGCGTGATCCCGTTGGCTTCCAGGTAGTGGTTGATCCCGATTTCCTCGGAGATCATCGACTTGCCCTTGGTCACGGTCTTGGCGCCGGCCTCGCGGCAGATCTTCAGGATGATCTCGCGCGCCTCGTCCGCGTTGCGGGCAAAATGCACGTGGCCGCCGGAGGCCTTCACCTTCGCCTCGTACGCCTCGAGGTACAGGTCGAGATGTTCGAGCGTGTGGTTCTTGATGTCGCGCGCGGAATCCCGCAGGGCCTCGAATTCGGGCAGCTTGTCGGCCGCGGCCTGCCGCTTGTCGATGAAGCCCTGCTTCACGTTGTTCAGCGCTTTCTGCAGCTGGACATCGTGCAGCGCGCGGGTGGCGTTCTGCTTGAATTGGGGAGACGTGGTGTGAACGGTCATGGTTCTTTTACTTGTGCGCCGCGTCCTTGGCGAGGCCGATGGCCGGCTCGTCCGTCATGTTGGCGAGAACCTCGGCCACGTGCCGCACCTCGACGGGCCTGCCGTCGCGGCTGAGCTTGCCGGCCATGTTCATGAGGCAGCCGAGATCGCCCGCCAGAAGGGTCTGGGCATGCGCGGCTTCCACGTTCTTGGCCTTGGCGTCGACGATGGAGCTGGAGATGTCGCTGTACTTCACCGCGAAGGTTCCGCCGAAGCCGCAGCACACGTCGCTGTCGTTCATCTCGACGAGGGTGAGGCCCTTCACGCCCGACAGGAGCAGGCGCGGCTGGGTCTTCACCCCCAGCTCCCGGAGGCCCGAGCAGGAATCGTGGTAGGTGACGGCTCCTTGGAAGGTCGCGTCGACATGCGTGACGCCGAGCACGTCCACCAGGAAGCTCGTCAACTCGAAGGTCTTGGCCGCGAGCGCGCTCGCCTTGGCGCGCCAGTTCGGGTCCTCTTCGAACAGCTCCGGATAATGTTTCCTAATCATCCCGGCGCAGGAGCCCGAGGGGGCCACCACGTAGTCGAAGCCCTGGAAGGTTTCGATCATCCGCATGGCTAGGTCGCGGGTGGTGCCCCGGTCGCCCGAGTTGTAGGCGGGCTGGCCGCAGCAGGTCTGAACGGGCGCCTCGACGATGCAGCCCGCATCCTCCAGGAGCTTGACGGCCGCGAAACCCACGGAGGGACGCATCAGGTCGACGAGGCAGGTCACGAAAAGGCCGACACGGGGTGTCCCGGGCCGGCTGGAAGGCAGAGCGCTCATTGAGTGGCCTTTTGCCCCTGGGCGTCGAACTGCTTCAGGTAGGCAACAAGATCGTTGATCCTCTGCTCGTCCTTGAGGCCCGCATAGATCATTTTGGTGCCCGGGACCTTGGCCTTCGGGTTCTGGATGTATTCGCGGAAGGTCGCTTCGTCCCAGGTGAGTCCGGAATTCTTGTTGGCGGGCGAATAGTTATAACCTTCGACCGATCCGGCGGCGCGGCCGATGAGGCCGTTCAGGTGAGGCCCGACCGCATTTTTGGCGTTCGGGCCGACCTGGTGGCAGGCGCGGCACTGCGCGAACACCTTCTCGCCGGCGGCGGCGTCCTGGGCCTGGGCCTGGGTGAGCCCCACGAGCAGGAGGGCGGCAGAGAGAACCAAGGAACGCATCAAAAACTCCTTTGCTGGATAGGGGCCCCACCTTAGAGAGGCTCTACATTATTGGAAATATCTCGCAAGGCCAGCTACCGTATCTCGAAAAGGCAGCCATGCTGCGCAAGCAATCGGAAAAAACGCCCAGGGAGGGTGCCATGACCATCGCATTTCCCAAGCCGGACGAGGCCGTGCTGGCCCGCCGCAAGGAGATCATCGAGGGTTTGGGGCGACTTGTCGCGCCGGAGGCCCTCATCGTGTCGGAGGACGAGCGACGGGCCTTCGAGACCGACGGCCTGACCGCCTATCGGCAGATGCCGCTGGCCGTGGTGCTGCCCTCCTCCACGGACGAGGTCTCGGCCGTCCTGCGGTTCTGTCACGAGCATGGGGTCAAGGTGGTGCCGCGCGGCGCGGGAACCTCCCTGTGCGGAGGCGCGATCCCCCAGCCGGACGCCATCGTCCTCGGGGTCGCCAAGATGAACCGGGTGCTGGACGTCAGCTTCGAGAATCGCACGGCGCGAGTCCAGGCCGGCATCACCAATCTTGGAATCAGCCAGGCGGTGTCGCACGAGGGCTTCTTCTACGCCCCTGACCCGTCGAGCCAGCTCGCCTGCACGATCGCAGGCAACATCGCCATGAATTCAGGCGGGGCGCATTGCCTGAAATACGGCGTGACCACCAACAACCTTTTGGGCGTCACGATGGTGATGCTCGACGGCACGGTGGTGGAGATCGGCGGCGAGCATCTCGACAGCCCGGGCTACGACCTGCTCGGCCTCGTCTGCGGCTCGGAGGGGCAGCTCGGCGTCGTCACCGAAGCGGTGGTGCGCATTCTTCGCGCGGCGGAGGGCGCGCGTCCCGCGCTCTTCGGTTTCGCGTCGGTGGAGGATGCGGGGGCCTGCGTCGCGGCGATCATCGGCGCGGGCATCATCCCGGTGGCGCTCGAATACATGGACAAGCCCGCCATCCAGATCTGCGAGGCCTTCGCCCATGCGGGCTACCCGCTCGACGTGGAGGCCATGCTCATCGTGGAGGTGGAGGGCTCCGGCCAGGAGATCGACGACATGCTCCGGCGCATCGTGGCGATCGCGGAACCCTTCAGGCCGAAGACCATGAAGGTTTCGCAGTCGGAAGCCGAGAGCGCCGCGATCTGGAAGGGCCGCAAGTCGGCCTTCGGCGCGACGGGCCGCGTGGCCGACTACATCTGCATGGACGGCACGATCCCCACGGGCCAGTTGCCGCACGTGCTCAAGCGGATCGACGAGATCGCGAAATCCTACGGGCTGGGCGTCGCCAACGTGTTCCATGCGGGCGACGGCAACCTGCATCCGCTCGTCATGTTCAACACCAACGTGCCCGGCGAGATGGAGAAGGCCGAGAAGGCCGGCGAGGACATTCTCAGGCTCTGCGTGGAGGTCGGCGGCTGCCTGACCGGCGAGCACGGCGTCGGCATCGAGAAGCGCGATCTCATGACCTGCCAGTTCAACGAGGCCGATCTCGCGCAGCAGATGCGCGTGCGCGGCGTGTTCGATCCGCTCTGGCTGCTCAACCCCGCCAAGGTGTTCCCCCTCGAAGGAAGGCTCGCCGCGTGACAACCCATCTCCCCCGCGACGAGCAGGACGCCTCCGCGATCATTCGCGACGCTTCCGAGAAGGGCATTCTGCTCAGCCTCTCCGGCAGTAACACGAAAGCCGAGATGGGCCGTCCCAACCAGACGGACGCTTCGATCTCGTCGGCTGCGCTGACCGGCGTCACGCTCTACGAGCCCGCCGAGATGGTGATCTCCGCCCGCAGCGGCACGCCCGTCTCCGAGGTGGTGCGCACTCTCGCTGGGAAGGGACAGGAACTTCCCTTCGAGCCCATGGATTACCGCCCGCTGCTCGGTACCGGGGGCGAGCCCACCATCGGGGCGGTGGCGGCCATGAACCTCTCCGGTCCGCGGCGCATCATGGCCGGGGCCGCGCGCGACAGCCTCATCGGCGTGCGCTTCGTCAACGGTCGCGGCGAGGTGGTGAAATCCGGCGGCCGCGTCATGAAGAACGTCACCGGCCTCGATCTCGTGAAGCTCATGGCGGGCTCCTGGGGCACGCTCGGCTTCCTCACCGAGGTCACCTTCAAGGTGCTGCCCAAACAGGAGCGCATGGTGACGCTGGTGCTGCGCGGCCTCAAGGACGATCGCGCCATCGAGGCGCTCTCGCAGGCGCTCGGCTCGCCCTTCGACATCACGGGCGCCGCCCATATCCCGGCGCGCAACCGGCAGGGGGCGAGCACGCTGATCCGGCTCGAAGGGTTCTCCGTGTCGGTCGATTACCGCCTCGGCGAACTGCGCCGCCTGCTCAAGCGCTTCGGCGGCTCCACGGACATCCTGGAGGGCCGGGGCGCGGAGGCCGTCTGGCAGTCGCTGCGCGACGCGACCGTGCTGACCGATGGCGCCGGCCGGGCGATCTGGCGCGTCTCGACGGCGCCCATGAAGGGGCCGGACCTCACCAAGCGCATCGCCGAGGCGCTCGATGCGCAATGGTTCTACGACTGGGGCGGCGGCCTCGTCTGGATCTCGACGCCGGTCGACGGCGACGCGGGAGCCTCCGTCCTGCGCGAGGCGACGCAAGCGCTCGGCGGCCATGCGACGCTCGTGCGCGCCCCGGCCGAAACCCGCTCTGCCGTGGATGTCTTCGAGCCGCAGGGCGAGACGCTGATGACGCTCACGAAAGGCATCAAGGCCTCCCTCGATCCCGCCGGGATCCTCAATCCGGGCCGGATGTATGCGGGGGTCTGAGATGTCCGGCGCCGCCGCGATGGAATCCGCCGCCGGCAGGAGCGGCCTGCCGCCTGCCGCCTATGCCCTCGTGGCTCTCGCGCTCGTTGCGGCCACCGCCGTGATCCTCTACGCCATGGGCCGCACGCCGATCTGCACCTGCGGCACCGTGGAGCTCTGGCACGGCGTGGTGCGCGATTCCGGCAACTCGCAGCACCTGACGGACTGGTACACCCCCTCGCACGTCATTCACGGATTCCTGTTCTATTGCGGCGCATGGCTCATCGGCCGCTTGCCCGGAAAGCCGCTGCCGTTCGGCGCCGCGCTGCTCCTCGCCATCGGCGTGGAGGCCGCGTGGGAGATCCTCGAGAACACCGACATGGTGATCGAGCGCTATCGTGCGACGAATATCGCCCTCGACTATTACGGCGACAGCGTCATCAACTCGGTTTCGGATATTTTTGCCATGATCCTCGGGTTCTCTCTCGCCCGAACTCTCCCGATCTGGCTGACCATCGCGGTGGCCGTGCTGATGGAGCTGTTCGTCGGGTACTGGATCCACGACAATCTGGCCTTGAACATCATCATGCTGATCCATCCGATCGAGGCGATCAACCAGTGGCAATCGGCGGTCTGAGATAAAACGATGCAAACCAATTTCACGCCCGAGCAGCTCGAAAACCCGGCGATGGCCTCGTCGGAGAAGATCCTGCGCACCTGCGTCCATTGCGGGTTCTGCACGGCCACATGCCCGACCTATCTGCTTCTCGGCGACGAGCTCGACTCGCCACGGGGGCGCATCTATCTCATCAAGGACATGCTGGAGAGCGGCAAGCCCGCCTCGCCTGAGGTGGTGAAGCATATCGACCGCTGCCTGTCCTGCCTGTCCTGCATGACCACCTGTCCGTCGGGCGTGCATTACATGCACCTCGTCGACCATGCCCGCTCTTATATCGAAGCCACCTATACGCGGCCCGGGCATGATCGCTTCCTGCGCGGGCTGCTGGCGCGGGTTCTGCCCTATCCGAACCGCTTCCGCGTCGCCATCGGGGCCGCCTTGCTCGCCAGACCCCTCAAGGGACTGATCGGCGCGCTGCCTTTCATGGGCAGCCGGCTGAAGGCCATGATCGAGCTCGCGCCCACCCGGATGCCGCCCCGTTCGCCCCTGGGCGATCCCCGCACGTTCGCGGCCGAAGGGGAGCGCCGCGCCCGCGTGGCCATCCTTTCCGGCTGCGCCCAGCCGGTGCTCAAGCCAGGCTTCAACGAGGCCGCCATCCGCCTGCTCAACCGGCACGGCGTCGAGGTCGTGCAGCCGAAGGGGGAGGGGTGCTGCGGCGCGCTCGTTCACCACATGGGACGCGACCGGCAGGGCCACGCATTCGCCAAGCGCAACATCGACGCGTGGATCGCCGAGATGGACGGTGAGGGCCTGGACGCCATCGTCATCACCGCGTCCGGCTGCGGCACCACGATCAAGGATTACGGGTTCATGTTCCGGGACGACCCGGATTATGCCGAGAAGGCGGCCCGGGTCTCGGCGATCGCCAAGGACATCGCCGAATACGCCATGACCCTCGACCTCTCGGATCCGGTGCGGGAGACCGACCTGGTGGTCGCCTATCATTCCGCCTGTTCCATGCAGCACGGCCAAGCCATCCGCACGGAACCCAAGACCCTGCTGAAGAAGGCGGGCTTCGTGGTCAAGGATGTGCCGGAAGGCCATATCTGCTGCGGCTCGGCCGGCACCTACAACCTGCTCCAGCCCGAGATCGCCGCGCAGCTGAGAGCCCGGAAGGTCGCCAATATCGAGCGCACGAAGCCCGACCTGATCGCCACCGGCAATATCGGCTGCATGACCCAGATCGGAAAGGGGACCGAGATTCCGATCGTCCACACGGTCGAGCTTCTGGACTGGGCCACCGGCGGCCCGCTGCCGGAAAGCCTCGAAAAGGCGGGTTTCCAGAAACGCCTGTCGCAGCCCGCGTCCCTGGCGGCCGAGTGAATCCGCCGCAGCTCAGCGAAATGAAATTTCGTTTCCATCGGGGGTGACTCTGCGGTAAAAGGTGCCCCAGGTATGACGAGCAGGCGTGAAGGGGCGGCACCATGTCTTCGGGTTGGACGTCTTTCAGAAACCGATTTGGCAGCAAGAAGTCGCAGGACGAGGGGATCGGCGTTTTGTCCCATCAGGCTGACGCTGGGGCACCCGTGGCCGCCGTTGCGCTCGCGCCCCAGGAGAGGTCCGAGCCCATCATCGCGCGCCCCAACGGCAGCCTCGACTCAGTGGGGCAGAAGAACGAGCTGATCCGCGTCCGCTTCGCCAACATGATCGACCGGCTGGAGGAGATCCGCAGCCTCAAGGAGGATTTCGCCCTCCTGAGCGAGCCGGTGAGCGATCTCATCCGCTCCTATCCCCAGCTCCAGTCGCGCCTGCTCGAGACGGAGGCCGTCCTCAAGCAGGAGACCGAGACCACGGCTTCGCTTCGCCGCGAGCTGTACGATCTCAACACGCTGCACGCCCGCGCCATGGACGACCTGGCCGCCACGGTGTCCCAGCTGCGCAAGGCCGAGTCCAAGACCCGCGAGCAGGAATCCCACATCGAGGATCTGCGCCTCAATGTGAAGGACAAGGAGGCGATGGTCGCCGATCTCGAGAACCAGCTTGCCATCGAGACCGAGCGCGCCCGCAACATCACGGAAGAGAACCAGGCCCTGCGCCTGGAGGCGCAGGAGGCCGACCAGACGGTCGCCCGCGCCGAGCGCGAGCTGATCGAGACCCGCGAGCGCAACGGCCTCCTCGACCATGAGGTGAAACGCCTGCAGAAGGTGGCCGAGGAGCAGAACTATCGACTCTCCAGCCTGACCAACCGCTACGGCGAGATCGAGACCCAGCTCGAGGCTACCCGTCAGCGCGCCTCCGAGCTCGAGACAAAGCTCATGGCCGAGCAGGTGCTGCGCCAGCGGCTCGAGACGCAGCTCGATTCCGAGCGCTCCTCGCACCAGACCGACCTTTCGGCGTTGGATATGAAGATCGAGGGTCTCAACTCGCGGCTTGCGGCCACCGACAAGATCCTCGCCCACACGCGCGACCAGCTGCGCGACAAGAACGAGGCGCTGCGCGGCGTCGAGCGCAACCTCAAGGAAACGACCATCGAGAAGAACACCCTCGACCGTCGCCTCGAGGCGACTCAGCAGGAGGTCGAGCGTCAGGTGGCCATGGTCAACGAGCTCCAGCGCTCCCGGATCGAGCTGCAGGAGCGTGTCGAGATGCTCAACAAGGCCATCGCCGCCAAGGACTTCCAGATCGAGAGCTCCGACAACAAGCTGGCGAGCCTTTCCGAGCGGATCGATCAGCTCACCAAGCGCTTCGAGCAGGAGCGCAACACGCTGGAGGCCGCCAATCGCCGCCTCACGGAGGAGCTGCAGAACGAGAAGGCCGAGCGCTCCCTCGTGCAGGGCGCCCTCGAGATCGCCCGCGAGAGCCGCATCAAAATCCAGAAGAAGTACATCGCGCTGCGCAAGAAGACCCGCCTCGACGCGCAGGAGGACGATGCAGGCCTCCTCGGCGAGGAGGCGGTTGCGGTCGAAACGAACGTCCATCCCCTGAAGTCCGCGGAAGCGGAGTAGTCAATCGAGCAAGGGCCCGGTGCAGATCCGGGGCCCTTGCTCTCATAAGACCGCAGAAGAAAAGAAGGCGGTCTCCGCTCCCCTAGATGGCTCTCACCAGCGCATGACGCTTACGGCCGGCGCTCAGCACGAGCACGCCATCGCGCAGATCAGTCCCCCTTGCGAGGGCGCTCTCGTCCGTGATGGGCGCTCCGTTCAGCTTGGCTCCGCCCCCCTTGATCAAACGACGCGCCTCGCTGCGCGATGCGGCAAGCCCTGCCAGGTGAAGGAGCGCCGCCAGAGGAGTGCCAGCGTCCAGATCCACGCTCGGGATTTCGATGCTGGGCAATCCTTGCGCCACCGTATGATCCGAGAAAGCGCGGTGCGCCGTCTCCGCGGCTTCGCGGGCTGCATCCTCGCCATGGGCGAGGCGCGTCACTTCGGTTGCAAGGATTTCCTTCGCTTCGTTGATCTCGGCTCCCTGCAACCGAGCCAGGCGCTGCACCTCGTCGAGCGGCAATTCGGTGAAGAGGCGAAGGAAGCGCGCCACGTCGTCGTCCTCGGTGTTGCGCCAGAACTGCCAGAACTCGTAAGGCGGGAGACGATCGCCGTTGAGCCAGACGGTGCCGCCCGCCGTTTTGCCCATCTTGGTTCCCGACGAGGTGGTCAGAAGCGGCGTGGTCAGGCCGAAGAGCTGCCGCTGGTCGATGCGGCGGGCCAGCTCGATGCCGTTGACGATGTTGCCCCACTGATCCGATCCGCCCATCTGCAGCACGCAGGAATGACGACGCGACAGCTCCAGGAAATCGAAGGCCTGCAGCACCATGTAGTTGAACTCCAGCAGCGTCAGAGGCTGTTCGCGCTCGAGCCGCTGGCGCACGCTGTCGAAACTGAGCATGCGGTTGATCGTGAAATGCGTGCCGAACTCGCGCAGGAACGGCAGGTAACGCAGGGGATCGAGCCAGTCCGCATTGTCCACCATCACCGCATCGGTTGGCCCGTCACCGAAGGTGAGGTATTGCGAGAACACCTTCCTGATCCCGGCGCTGTTCTGCGCGATCTGCTCATCGCTCAGCAGAGGGCGGCTGGTGTCGCGGAAGCTCGGATCGCCGAGCTGCGTCGTGCCGCCGCCCATCAGGATGATGGGCTTGTGTCCCGTCTTCTGCAGCCATCGCAGCACCATGATTTGGACGAGGCTGCCGGCATGGAGGCTGTCCGCCGTGGCATCGAAGCCGACATAGGCCGCAATGGGACCCGCGCAGAGCGCCTCGTCGAGGGCTGCGATATCGGTGCATTGGTGAACGAAGCCGCGTTCGGTGAGCGTCTTCAGAAAGGTCGATCCGGGCTGGGTCATCAGAGTCTCCTGGGCTTGGGGAAAGCCGCAGACCGGAGACCGATCCCAAAATGAAAACGCCGCCGGCATGCGGCGGCATGGATCGTAAGGTCGCAACCAAACGCAGCCGCCCTATGGGGACGGCGTATAATAGCTGACGAAGATGGTGTGGCCTGTGATCATGGATGCATGTCTACCGGTGTTCCCCTGTTCCGTCAATGGCGCGAACATAGCAGCCGCGATGGACCTACCCTTGGAAAGCGGGCCAGCGGCGCCACTTCTGCGGCAGGCAGGATTCTGTTGAGAGGCGCAATCGCGCCTTGCGAAGGTTGAAGAGAAGCCGCAATCGCAGCAATCCGTGAACATGGGCCGCAGCCCCGAGCAAAGGACACCACCGATGGCACATCATCCCGCAATCGCTCCGAACCGCGTCGCCGTGATCACGGGTGCCGCGAGCGGCATCGGGTTGGCCGCAGCCAAGCGGTTCGCGGAGCTCGGCATGAAGGTCTGCCTGGCCGACCTGCCCGGAGAGGCGCTGGAGCGCGCGGCCGCCGAAGTGGGCGGTCTCGGCGGCTCTCAGAACGTGCTCGCCGTTCCTGCCGATGTCGGCCGCCGCCAGGACGTGGAGAACCTGAGGGACCAAGCCATGGCCGCCTTCGGCGAGGTCGCCGTGCTGATGAACAATGCCGGCACGGAGGGCGGCGGGCAGCTCTTCGGCGATCCGCAGCGCTGGCAGGCCATTCTGCAGACCAATCTCTGGGGCGTCATCAATGGCGTGCAGGTCTTTGCACCCGCCATGGCCGAGCAGGGCACGCCCTGTGCCATCATCAATACGGGCTCGAAACAGGGCATCACCACCCCGCCTGGCGACACCGCCTATAATGTGTCGAAGGCTGGCGTCAAAGTGGTGACGGAAGCCCTGTCGCACGAATTGCGCAACAGGCCGGGCTGCCAAGTGACCGCCCATCTTCTGATCCCCGGCTTCGTGTTCACGGGTTTCACCCGGGCCAGGGGCGTGACCGAGAAGCCCGCTGGGGCTTGGACTCCCGAACAGGTCATCGATTTCCTGCTGCCGGCCCTGGAGCGGGGCGATTTCTATGTGCTCTGCCCGGACAACGAGACGACCCGCGCCATGGACGAGGAGCGCATCCGCTGGGCCGCCGGGGACATCATCGAGAACCGTCCCGCTCTGTCCCGGTGGCATCCCGACTTCAAGGAGGCGTTCGGGAAGGTGATGGAGGGCAAATGAACCACCCGTTCGACCCCTCCGCCTTCCGCGCCCAGGTCGCGCGCCTGCTCGACGACCACGCCCGCGCGTTCGCGGTCGCGCCGCAGCGGCATGCCGTTCTGCGGCGGCAGATCGACAACGGGGACGACATCCATTCCCGGAGCACGTTGCCCGGTCACGTGACCACATCGGCCTTCATCCTCGACGGGGCGGGCCGGCGGATCCTGCTGATCCATCATCTCTCCCTCTCGCGATGGCTGCAGCCGGGCGGTCACTACGAGGCGCCCGAGAGCCTCGCGGAATCCGCCCTGCGCGAAGCCTTCGAGGAGACCGGCGTTCAGGATCTCGCCCTCGACCCGTGGCACGGGGCTTGCGGCCTTCCGATCGACATCGACAGCCATCTCATCCCGGCCCGGCCTCAGAAGGGCGAGCCGGAGCACTGGCACCACGACATCCGCTACGTCGTGCGGGCGGTAGAGGGCGGTCTGCGCCCCGATCCGTCGGAGGTGCTCGCGGCCCGGTGGCACGATGTGAGGGAGCTCGAAGCCATTGCGCCCGAGGCCCTGCGGAATATGCAACGGCTCGGCCTTGTCCGCCTCTAACAAACCGGGGGGCTGCCCTTACATGAAGCTTTCATGATCCATGCGCGAAGGAGGTTTGCCATGAACGATCAGGAACGTGAGGTGATCGCCGATATTTTCCGGCGGCTCGAGCAGGTGGCGAACCAGCCGCGCGATCCGGAGGCTGAGCGCTTCATCGCCGAAAGGCTGCGCCAGCAGCCCTACGCGCCCTATGCCATGGCGCAGGCCATCTTCGTTCAGGAGCAGGCTCTGGCGAGGCTCCAGGCCGAGAACGAGCAGCTGCGCGCCGAGCTCGAACACGTGAGCCGCCAGCCGCAGCAGGGCGGATTGCTGTCCAGCATCTTCGGCGGAGGCGCGCGTCCACCGGAACCGGCCTACAACACCCCGCCCACGCGCCGCGCCTCGCCCTGGGGAGCGCCGCAGCCGATGCAACAATCCTATGGCATGCCCCCCTCGCGGGGCCCCTGGGGCGGAGGCATGATGCCTTCCCGTGGCGGCGGGTTTCTGCAGACGGCGCTCTCGACGGCGGCGGGCGTCGCGGGCGGCATGATGATCGCCAACGCCCTGTCGCATGCGTTCGGCGGGGACGAGACCCCGGCCGCCGACCCGTCGGCGGTGGCGGATCTCGGCAACGACCAGGGCGCAAACACGGATTTCGCCGGCATCACGGATCCGCTCTACGACAATCCGAACCAGACCCGCGACGACTTCTCCGATTTCGGCGGCGACGCCGGAGACGAGGGCGACTGGGCCTGATCCGCGAGTGTCTCTGACACCTCCTCGTCATTACCGGTCTCGTGCCGGTGATCCCGCTCCGTCGCAGCGCCGCCCCTCTCCAAAACAAGATGGCCGGGACATGCCCGGCCATGATGATTGTTCAAGAGGATGACGAGGCTCAAATCACGATGACGGTCGTGCCGACCTTCACGCGGTTGTAGAGGTCGACCACGTCCTCGTTGAGCATGCGGATGCAGCCGGAGGAAACCGCCTGGCCGATCGTGTGCGGCTCGTTCGTGCCATGGATGCGGTAGAGCGAGGAGCCCAGATAGAGCGCACGCGCGCCGAGCGGATTGTCCGGGCCGCCTTCCATGTAGCGCGGCAGGTCGGGACGGCGCCGGAGCATTTCGGCCGGCGGACGCCAATCGGGCCATTCGCGCTTCATCGAGACGGTCTTGCGGCCGGCCCATTCGAAGCCGGGGCGGCCGACGCCGATGCCATAGCGGATCGCGCGTCCGCCCGGCTGCACCAGATAGAGGAACTTGTTGTTGGTATCGACCACGATCGTGCCGGGCTTTTCGCTGCCGCGATAGGACACGATCTGCCGCTGGAACTGCGGCGCGATGGCGTAGTCGATGCTGTTGTCGTAGCCGGAATCCTCATAGGCCTGCGGCAGCGTCGCCACCTGAGTGCGGGAACGGACCGAGCCGGTCGCATAGGGATAGGAGCCGCGCGTCGCCGGGCGCGTGACGAACGGGTAATCCTCCCGGTAGCCATCCTGGGTGCGGGCATAGGGATAGTTGTACTCCGGCGCAATGTACGTATTGCCGTAGTAATTTCCGTTGCCGTAGATGGGCTGGGCCGATCCGGCAGACGGCATGAGGGCGAAAAGAAGCATCGCGGAGCAAGGAATCCAAGCACGCATTGAAGCATCCTGTTTTTCATTGTTACGCTCAATAAACGGCAAGCGCGGCTTTTGTTTCCATGGGGCCGTTTGAACCTGTGCGCCAGCTCACGGCGTGCTTTCCTGTCGACAGCGCGAAACGGGAGATGAAGCGACTGATAAATTGCTGTAAGAACTTCGTTCTTCTTGAAAAGGCTCCATCCTGGAGGCCTGAAGCCTCACATCGTCGTGATTTCATGCAATACGGTCCGGCCCTGCGGGCTGCCGCGGGTATCGCGGTGCTCTCCATCATGGATGCGGTCATCAAGGGGATGTCCGCCTACTACCCGACCTTCCAGGTGACTTTCCTGCGCTTTGCCTGCGGGACCGTGATCGCCACCGGCGTGGTCGCGGCCCTGCGCCCGGGCTGGCCGGGACGCGAGACGGTGAAGGCGAACCTGCTGCGTTCGGTCATCGCGGTCGTGACGGCCGTAAGCTTCTTCTACGCGCTGGGCCAGCTGCCCCTGGCCGAGACCCTGGTCCTGTCGTTCCTGGCGCCCATGTTCATCGCGCTCTTCGGGGTGCTCCTGCTGAGGGAGCGTGTCGATCCGAAGATCATCGCTGCCATCGTGATCGGTTTCGGCGGTACCCTCGTCGTGGTCCTGGGCCAGACGGAGGAGGCCTCGGCGGCACGCTCCTGGCCCGGCGTCGGCGCGGCCCTTCTGTCGGCGATCACCTATGCCTTGAGCCTCGTGCTGCTGCGCCAGCGGGCGCAGCGGGACAAGTACCTGCACATCGTCTACTTCCAGAATATCGGTCCCGCCGTCCTCTCCATGCCGTTCGGCCTATGGGCCTGGCAGCCCCTGAATCTCGGGCATCTCGCCTGGTTCATGCTGATGGGCGTGCTCGGGGTCATCGGCCATGTTCTCATGGCGACGGCCTATGCCAAGGCGGAGGCCGCCCGGCTGGCCCCTCTCGAATACACCGCCCTCATCTGGGCCGTTCTGATCGGCTATGGGGTGTTCGCCGAGATCCCTACCTGGGCGACCCTGGCGGGAGGGCTCCTCATCGTGCTCGCGGCGCTGCTCACCAGCCGGCGCTAGAGCCGGCGAACGTGAAGGAGAAAACCCTTCCTTTTCAAGTCGCAACAGGGTTTCATGAATCCTGCGCCTTGACTCCTCATCGGCGTCCCCTTATCTCGCATGGACCGTTAGCACTCACCTTTCGACAGTGCTAACAGGACAGAGACCAGGGCGCGGCCATCGGGGCTGCGCTAACAGTCAAAGGGGAAGTTCCATGAAGTTCCGTCCGCTGCACGACCGCGTCGTCGTCCGCCGCATCGAGGCCGAAGAGAAGACGGCCGGCGGCATCATCATCCCGGACACCGCCAAGGAAAAGCCGCAAGAGGGCGAAGTCATCGCCGTCGGCCCGGGCGCCCGTGATGAGAGCGGCAAGATCGCTGCTCTCGATGTGAAGGCCGGCGACCGCGTTCTGTTCGGCAAGTGGTCCGGCACCGAGGTGCGGATCGACGGTCAGGACCTCCTGATCATGAAGGAATCCGACATCATGGGCATCGTCGGCTGATCGGCCGGACGACCCGTTACCCGATTTCCAATTTAACTGGAGGCAAAGCCCATGGCTGCCAAAGACGTTAAGTTTTCTACCGAAGCCCGCGATAAGATGCTGCGCGGCGTCGACATCCTCGCGGATGCCGTGAAGGTGACGCTCGGCCCGAAGGGTCGCAACGTCGTGATCGAGAAGTCCTTCGGCGCTCCGCGCATCACGAAGGACGGCGTGTCGGTCGCGAAGGAGATCGAGCTCGCCGACAAGTTCGAGAACATGGGCGCCCAGATGGTGCGCGAAGTGGCCTCGAAGACCAACGACATCGCCGGTGACGGCACCACGACCGCGACCGTTCTCGCCCAGTCGATCGTCCGCGAGGGCGCCAAGGCGGTGGCCGCCGGCATGAACCCGATGGACCTCAAGCGCGGCATCGACCTCGCCACCAGCGAGGCCATCAAGGACATCCAGGCCCGCGCCAAGAAGGTGAAGTCCTCCGACGAGGTCGCCCAGGTCGGCACGATTTCCGCCAACGGCGACAAGGACATCGGCGAGATGATCGCCCATGCCATGCAGAAGGTCGGCAACGAGGGCGTGATCACCGTCGAGG
Organism: Microvirga pakistanensis; assembly: GCF_004458765.1. Lineage (GTDB taxonomy): Bacteria > Pseudomonadota > Alphaproteobacteria > Rhizobiales > Beijerinckiaceae > Microvirga > Microvirga pakistanensis. The sequence continues at coordinate 91,591 of NZ_SPJX01000012.1, forward strand.
AAGCCAAGACCGCCGAGACCGAGCTCGATGTCGTGGAAGGCATGCAGTTCGACCGCGGCTACCTCTCGCCGTACTTCATCACCAACGCCGAGAAGATGGTGGCCGAGCTCGAGGACCCCTACATCCTCATCCACGAGAAGAAGCTCTCCTCCCTGCAGTCCATGCTGCCGATCCTTGAGGCTGTCGTTCAGACCGGCAAGCCGCTGCTGATCATCGCCGAGGACGTGGAAGGCGAGGCTCTGGCCACCCTCGTGGTGAACAAGCTGCGCGGCGGTCTCAAGATCGCGGCCGTGAAGGCGCCGGGCTTCGGCGACCGCCGCAAGGCCATGCTGGAGGACATCGCCGTTCTCACCGCCGGCCAGACGATCTCCGAAGACCTCGGCATCAAGCTCGAGAACGTCTCGCTTCCGATGCTCGGCCGCGCCAAGCGCGTCCGCATCGAGAAGGAGAACACCACGATCATCGACGGCGCCGGCAAGAAGGAAGACATCGAAGCTCGTGTCGGCCAGATCAAGGCGCAGATCGAGGAGACCACCTCGGACTACGACCGCGAGAAGCTCCAGGAGCGCCTCGCCAAGCTCGCGGGCGGCGTCGCGGTGATCCGCGTCGGCGGCGCGACCGAGGTCGAGGTGAAGGAGAAGAAGGACCGCGTCGACGACGCCCTGAACGCCACCCGCGCTGCGGTGGAAGAAGGCATCGTTCCCGGCGGCGGCGTCGCTCTGCTGCGCGCCAAAGCTGCGGTGGCCAAGCTCTCCAACGACAATCCGGACGTGAAGGCGGGCATCAACATCGTGCTGCGCGCCCTTGAGGCTCCGATCCGCCAGATCGCCGAGAACGCCGGCGTGGAAGGCTCGATCGTGGTCGGCAAGATCACCGAGAACAAGGCCGACACCTTCGGCTTCAATGCTCAGACGGAGGAGTTCGTGGACATGCTCCAAGCCGGTATCGTCGATCCGGCGAAGGTGGTCCGCACCGCTCTGCAGGACGCCGCCTCCGTGGCCGGCCTCCTCGTCACCACCGAGGCCATGGTGGCCGATGCTCCCAAGCGCGACAGCGGCGCTCCGGCCATGCCGGGCGGCGGCATGGGCGGCATGGGTGGCATGGACTTCTAAGTCCTCGCACCGCGAACAAAAGAAAGGCCCCGGAGCGATCCGGGGCCTTTTTCGTTGGGGCAAGACGGGGATCAGGCCGCCTGCTTGAGCAGACCTTCGGCCGCGAGCGCTTCCCGGACCTTGGGACGCGCGGCGACGCGGGCCTGGAAGGCGCTCAGGTGCTCGAAGGACGAGATGTCGACCTTGTGGATGTTCGTCCAGTTCACGACGGTGAAGAGATAGGCGTCGGCGATCGTGAAGGTTTCGCCCATCAGGAACGGCTGCTTGGCCAGGATCCCGTCGAGATAGGCGAAGCGGCTGGCGAGGCGGTCCTTCGTCGAAGCCTTCACGCTGTCCGGAGTGGCCGGGTTCCAGAGCGGGCCGAAGCCCTTGTGGATCTCGGAGCTGATGAAGGTCAGCCACTCGATCAGGCGATAGCGCTCCGTGGTGCCGGCGGCCGGCGCGAGGCCTGCGCCCGGCTGCTGGTCCGCGAGATACTGGATGATCGCCGCCGCCTCCGTGAGGAGGGACCCGTCCTTCATCGTGATGGTGGGCACGTAGCCTTTCGGGTTGATGGCACGGAAATCCTCGCCGGTCTCCGTGCGATGCTTGGAGAGATCCACCTTCTCGAGGGTCACCGGCAGGCCGGCCTCGCGGGCCACGATGTGGGGAGCAAGCGAGCAGGCGCCTGGAGCATAGTAGAGTTTCATGATTGGGTCCTTGGTGTTGGAGATGGATCAGGCAGCGGTCTTCAGCGAAGCCGGGCCGGACAGGAGGGGAAGGCGGGTGGAGGGGCTCAGCGCATGGGCGCCATCGCCTAGGAGCGCCTGTGCCACCGAGAGCACGATCAGGTAGAGCGGGTATTCCCATCCGCCGCCAGGGGCGGAGAAGACCCACCCGTTGCCGGCATGCACCCAGGCCGCACCGACGAGGATCGGCAGGAGGGCGAGGGCGACCCAGCGGCTCTGAACGCCCAGCACCAGCAGGACGCCGCCGATGAGCTCGGCAAAGAACGTGGCATAGGCGAGGAAGGCCGGGAGCCCCAGGGATTCGAAATATTGCGCGGTGCCCGCGAGGGTGAAGGTGACGAACTTCAGAAGGAGGCTGTGGGCGATGAACATGACGCCCAACGAAACGCGGAGGAGAAGAACGCCATAGGCGTTGGTGGATGGGGTGCTGGTTGACATCGGAATAACTCCATGCAGATGCATAGATATCATATGCACTTGCATGGAAATGTCAAATATGATGCAATTGCATCGAAACAGGGGAGGCTTTGCCGTGGTGCAAAACAAGCGAGACCCTTCGGATGCGGTGACCGATGCCTGGGTCCGTCTGGTCCTGGCGGAGAGGAAGGTCGTCGGCGAGATCGAGGCGGAGCTGAAAACGGTCGGTTTTCCAAACCTGTCCTGGTACGATGTGCTTCTGCATCTCAAGCGCGCGCCCGATGGTCGGTCCTCTCCGAAGGACATCGAGAACGCGGTGCTCTTCGAGCAGTACAACATCTCCCGTCTTCTGGACCGCATGGAGGTGGAGGGTCTCGTGCGCCGCATTCCCTTCCCGGGCGACAAGCGGCGTCAGCTCGTCGAGATCACCGAGGAGGGGCGGGCGCTTCAGCGGCGCATGTGGGGGGTCTACGGCCCGGCCATCAACCGCTTCATCGGCGAGACGCTGACGGAGCAGGAGGCCAGGCAGCTCGCCGCGCTGCTGCTGAAGCTTATGAACGGCAAGGACGATCGGACGAAGAACGATTGCAGCTAAGAACGAACTGCACCGACGGGCGTTCATGAAGGAAGACGGCTAAGTTCCGGCAGCCGGCGAGGGACGACCCGTGACAACATGCTCTCCTTCATCCTCCAGCCTACGGCGCAGCATTCTGGCGAGCCTTGCCGTCATGATCGCTGCCGCCGTCCTTCCTGCGGGCCCTCCCCAGGCATTGGCGCAGTCCCCATCGGGCTCCCAATCGAGCTCCACGTCCATCCGCACGCCGGATTTCGACGAGAGCCTCCGCTGGTATCAGGACAAGCTCGGCTTCCGGCTGATCGGCTCGACGAATTTCGTGCAAGGGCGGAATGCGGTTCTGGAGCGAAGCGGCTTCCTGCTCGAGATCACGGAAGTCGATCACGTGCTTCAGGAGACGAGCGGCCCGCCCGGCAGGTCCGCCGAGGTCACGCGCACGCCCGTCATCAGCCTTCTCGTGCCCGACGTCGACAGGGAGATCGCGCGCCTGCGCAAGGCGGGAGTCGAGGTGCTGCAGGACCCGCAGGATGAGCTCGACGGGCGTTACCGCACGGCGCAGATCCGCGACAACGGGCGTCACCGGATCGAGCTGCGCGAGCCCATCGACGAGAGCGGCGGCTTCAACCCCGTGGGACGCTGACGGAAAAGTTTTCCGGGTGATGGAATCCATGCCACCCGTTCGAGGCGACAAGCGGCCCCTCGCGGGACCGCTTGTGATCGGCCCGGTCAGCCGAAGATTGCGGGGTCGGGACCCACGCGTCCGCGTGGGTCGTCCATCGCCTCGATGGCGCGCATGTCGTCCGCATCGAGCGTGAAGTCGAACACGTCGATGTTCTCGCGGATGCGCGACGGCGTGACCGATTTCGGGATCACCACGAAGCCGCTGTCGAGATGCCAGCGCAGGATCACCTGGGCCGGCGTCTTGCCGTATTTGCGTCCGATGGCGGCGAGCGTCGCGTCGGCCACGAGGCTGCCCTGCCCGAGAGGGCCCCAGCATTCCGTGGCGATGTCGTGCCGCGCATGGACGGCGCGCAGCTCCTTCTGCTGAAAGCGCGGATGCAGCTCGACCTGGTTGAGGACGGGAGCGACGCCCGTCTCGTCGATCAGCCGTTGCAGATGCGGGCCCTGGAAGTTCGAGACGCCGATGGATTTCACGCGCCCTTCCTCCTTCAGGCGAATCAGAGCGCGCCAGGCATCGAGGAACCCGTCTCCGCTGACGCCGGGCCAGTGGATCAGGTAGAGGTCAATGAAGTCGAGCTTCAAACGCCTCAGACTCTCGTCGAAGGCGGTGAGCGCCCCATCGTAGCTGCGCTTGTCGTTCCACACTTTCGTCGTGATGAAGAGCTCGGAGCGCGGCACGTCGGAGGCGGCGATCGCCTGGCCGACGCCTTCCTCGTTCTCGTAGATCGCCGCCGTGTCGATGGAGCGGTAGCCCGCCTTGATGGCCTCGCCCACGCAGGCGACGGCCTCCTCGTTCGAGACCCGCCAGACTCCATAGCCAAGCTGGGGCATCGTGTTTCCATCGTTCAGGCGAAGGGGTGGGGTGGTCGGCATCGACGGCTCCTGGAGAGAAAGGTGGAGGGCAGAGCGAGAGCAACGCGCGGCCCTTCGGGTCCGCGGCGAACGATGACGTAAGGCACGTTTTGCAGAAAGCAAACCGCCATGAGACCATTGCCTAGCGGAACCAGAGCGACTCGGCCGGCGTTGCGCAGCTTGGCATTCCTGCGATCTAGGAACGGGAGTGTTCTTTGTCCATCCCTGACGCGAGGACCGGCACCCCCGATCCGACACTTGATGAAACGGAGTTCCGCCGCCGCTTCCTGCAACCCTTCCAGGATCCCGCCTTCGGGCCTCTGGGAGAGGAACTGCAACGGGTCGCCGATGCGGCATGGGACGCCTACAGCCATCATCGCAAGAGCCCGAAGACCCGCAAGGCCGGACCGGGTTTTGCCGATCCCGATTACGATCTCGCCGTCGACTGGATCGCCGCGAAGGACGCCATCGGTCTTGCGCAGAAACGGCATGAGGATCCCGAAGGTCCGGCGCGCTTCCTCCTGATCTCATCCGCATCGCGCAGCGAGCACACCTGCCCGGGTGAAATGTCGAAGACCTATCGACTCGTCGAGATCGCGCGGCAGGTCATCGCCAGCGCGGAGAATGTGGATGTCGAGGTTCTGGATCTCAGCAGGATCGCATCGGAGTATGGCCGCCACATCCATCCCTGCAAGACCTGCTTCTCCACGGCCGCCCCGCTCTGCCACTGGCCCTGCTCCTGCTATCCCAACTACTCCCTCGGCCAGACGCAGGACTGGATGAGCGACATCTACCCGAAATGGGTGGAGGCGCACGGGGTCATGATCGTCACGCCCGTGAACTGGTACCAGGTGTCCTCTCCGCTGAAGCTGATGATGGACCGCCTCGTCTGCGCCGATGGCGGGAATCCCGATCCGACCGCGACCCACGGCAAGACGGTGCCGGAGGCCAAGGCAATGGAGCTGAAGGGGTGGGACTATCCCAAGCACCTGTCGGGCCGCCTGTTCTCGGTCGTCGTGCACGGCGATGCCGAAGGGGCGGAGGGCGTCCGCCGCAGCCTGTCGGATTGGCTGCGGGCCATGGACCTTACGCCGGCGGGAAACCTCGCCGAACTCGACCGCTATATCGGTTACTGGAAGCCCTACGCCACCAGTCACGAGGAACTCGACCGCGACCTGGACGTGCAGGCCGAAATCCGCAACGCCGCTTGGGCGCTGCTGGATGCCGTCACGGCGAAGCGGGCGGGACGCTGGGCGCAGCCGGGGGAGCGCCTGCAGGAGTCCCGTCAGAAATAGGCGGGGCCCGGACGGGCTCGGCACGCAAGCGCAAGGGCCATGAAAAAGGCCGGGCGTCGCCCGGCCTCGTGCGGATCAGGCTGCGGCGCTTACCAGCTCGTGAGAACGGCGCCCTTGAACTTCTCCTCGACGAATGTCTTCACCTCGGGAGAGCGGTAGGCCTCAACGAGATTCTTCACCCACGGCTTGTCCTTGTCTTCGGCTCGCACGGCGATGATGTTGACATAGGGACCCTTCGGATTCTCGCGGGTCAGCGCGTCCTTGACCGGATCGAGACCGGCCTGCGTGGCATAGTTGGTGTTGATGACGGCGGCATCGACGTCCTCGAGCACGCGCGGCGCCTGGGCCGCGTCGATCTCCGTGAACTTCAGGTTCTTGGCATTGGCCGTGATGTCGAGGATCGTCGGCTTGAAGCCCACATTCTCCTTGAGCTTGATGAGCCCCTTGTCCTGCAGCAGCAGGAGCGCGCGCCCGCCATTGGTCGGATCGTTCGGAATGGCGATGCTCGCGCCGTTCGGCAGCGCATCGAACGCCTTGTGCTTCTTGGAATAGACCCCGATCGGGAAGTTCACCGTCTGAGCGACGGTCTCGATCTTGTAGCCGCGGTTTTCCTTCTGGTTGTCGAGATAGGGCTGATGCTGAAAGGAATTGGCCTCCAGCTCGCCCGAGGCGAGGGCCTCGTTGGGCACCACGTAGTCGGAGAACTCGACGATCTTGATGTCGAGGCCCTTCTTGGCCGCGATGGGCTTCACGGCTTCGAGGATCTGCGCGTGCGGGCCGGGCGTGGCGCCGATGCGGATGGTCTGCGTCTGCGCGGCGGCCGGCAGCGCGGCAAGGGAGAGGAGGGCGACGAGGCCAAAGGTCTTCAGGGACATGCGGGTACTCCTGGTACGAGGTTCTGAACGACGTGGATGGATCGGGGGAAGCATCCTGTGAGAGCAGCAAAAATGCCGGGCGCGAAGCCCGGCATTTTCAGAGAAAGGAGATGTATCTTACCAGCTCGTGAGAACCGAGCCCTTGAACTTCTCTTCCACGAACTTCTTCACTTCCGGCGAGTGATAGGATTCGAGAAGCGCCTTCACCCACGGCTTGTCCTTGTCGGCGGAGCGTACGGCAATGAGGTTCACATAAGGGCCCTTCGGATTCTCGCGGGCGATGGGGTCCTTCACCGGATCGAGGCCGCCGGCGGTGGCGTAGTTGGTGTTGATGATGCCCGCATCTACGTCGTCGAGCACACGCGGTCCCTGCGCGGCTTCGATTTCGACGAACTTGATCTTCTTCGGGTTGTCCGTGATGTCGATCGGAGTGGGCTTGAACCCGACATTGTCCTTGAGCTTGATCAGGCCCTTGTCCTGGAGCAGCAGGAGCGCGCGGCCGCCATTCGTGGGATCGTTCGGGATCGAGATCGTCGCGCCGTTCGGCAGGGCATCGAGGCTCTTGTGCTTCTTCGAGTAGATGCCGATCGGGAAGTTCACGGTGAGGCCGACGCTTTCGATCTTGAAGCCGCGATCCGCCACCTGGTTGTCGAGGTAGGGCTGGTTCTGAAACGAATTCGCCTCGATGTCGCCGGCGGCGAGCGCCGTATTCGGCACCACGTAGTCGGAGAACTCGACGATCTTGATGTCGAGGCCCTTCTTGGCCGCGATGGGCTTCACGGCTTCGAGGATCTGCGCGTGCGGGCCGGGCGTGGCGCCGATGCGGATGGTCTGCGTCTGCGCGGCGGCCGGCAGGGCGGCGAGGGAGAGAAGGGCGACGAGGCCAAAGGTCTTCAGGGACATGCGGGTACTCCTTGTGCGAGGTTCTGACAGAGACGAAGGATCAGCCGTGGCGGATGCGCTTGTTGAGGTGACGCGCCAGGCGGTCGCCGATGCTCTGCACGGCCTGCACGAGCACGATGAGCACCACGACCACTGCCAGCATCATTTCCGGCATGAAGCGCTGGTACCCGTAGCGGATGCCGAGGTCGCCCAGGCCTCCGCCGCCCACCGCGCCCACCATGGCCGAGAAGCCGAGGAGCGACACGATGGCGAGCGTCAGCCCGAGCACGATGCCGGGCAGGGCTTCCGGGATGAGAACCTTCACGACGATCTGGAGCGGGCTCGCGCCGAAGGCGCGGGCGGCTTCGACAAGTCCCTGGTCCACTTCGCGGATGGCGCCTTCGATGAGGCGCGCGATGAACGGCGTCGCGGCGATGGTGAGCGGCACGATAGCCGCGTTGGTGCCGATGGAGGTGCCGGCGATCAGGCGCGTGAAGGGAATGATCGCCACCACCAGGATGATGAAAGGCGTCGAGCGCGTGGCGTTGACGACGACGCCGAGCACGCGGTTGATCCAGGGGGCCGCGAACAGCTCGCCCTTGCCGCTGGTGGCGAGAAACACGCCGAGCGGCAGCCCGAACAGCGTGGCGATCAGCGCCGAGACGGCGACCATGTAGAGCGTTTCGCCGGTGGAGTTGGCGATGAGGCGGATCATCTCAGGCGACATGGCCGAGCACCTCCGTGTCGAGACCGTGTTGTTTCAGGAATGCGAGCGTCTTGTTTGCGGCGGCCGCAGGAACGCCCACGACGAGCGTGCCGAAGGGGCGGCCGGCGATTTCATCCACCGCGCCGGAGAGGATATTGGCTTCGATGCCTTCCTCTCGCGCCAGCCTCGCCAGAACGGGGTCGGTGGCGTGCGGGCCGCGGAACCCGATGCGGATGACCGTCTGGCTGTTCGGCGAGGCTTCCCTCCGCAGGCGGCTCTGGACATAGGGCGGCAGCACGCGTCCGGCCTCGTCGCCCAGGAAGGAGCGCGTCACCTCGTGCTGCGGACGGGTGAACACCTCGAACACGTCGCCCTGCTCGACGATGCGCCCACCCTCGATCACCGCGACCTCGCGGGCGATGTTGCGGATCACCGCCATCTCGTGCGTGATGAGCAGGATGGTGAGACCCAGCTCCTCGTTGATGCGCGAGAGAAGGTCGAGAATCGAGCGCGTGGTCTCCGGGTCGAGCGCGGAGGTCGCCTCGTCGGAGAGCAGCACCTTGGGCTTCGTGGCGAGCGCACGGGCGATGCCCACGCGCTGCTTCTGCCCGCCCGATAATTCGGACGGGTAACGGTTGCGCTTGTCGGTCAATCCGACCAGGGACAGCAGTTCCTCCACCCGGGCCTTGATCTCGGCCTTGTCGTAGCCCGCCACTTCGAGAGGCAGGGCGATGTTCTCCGCCGCCGTGCGGGAGGAGAGCAGGTTGAAGTGCTGAAAGATCATGCCGATGGAGCGGCGGGCGTGCCGCAGGGCGGATTCCGGCAGCGCCGCGATGTTGGCGCCGTCCACGATCACCTTGCCGGTGGTGGGTTTCTCCAGGCCGTTCACGAGGCGGATCAGGGTGGATTTGCCGGCACCCGAGCGGCCGATCACTCCGAGGATCGAGCCCTGCGGCACGGCAAGGTCGATCTCCCGCAGGGCGGTGACGGGCTGGCCATCCCGGCCCGGGAAGGTCTTCGAGATCTTCTCCAGGCGCACGATGGGCTCTGCCGGGATCAGGCGCTGCGTGGGCTGATCGCCGAAATATCCGAGGGGGGCGTTCATGGGGTCGCCTTCAGGTCGTCTCACAGGTTGCATGACAGATGGGCGATGGCGTTCTTCATGTCAACTGAATTGTTCTTTAAAAAGGATCTGCCGTTCTGAAAGACATCCTTCGCTGTTGATGGAGCGCCATCCGCCAAGGTCCGCGACATCACGAATCGGGGATTGCCCCCGGCCGGCGGACATTTCTCCTTTCTTTCGCCATGAGGGCAGTTGATCGGGCTGCGCTATGTTCCTATGGAGCCGAAGCACGGTTCCCCGTCAGGAGAAAAGAATGATCAAGGCGAGCATGGCGCTGGCACTCATCGGTCTGGCTGTCTTGGGGGGCTCCCTCGGGGGAGCGGTCGCGGTTCCCGTCTACCTGCCGCTCTCGACCCTGGTGCTGGCCGGGATCCTGATGATCGGCCGGGACATTCCGACGTTCCTGCGCATTTTTCTTATCATGCTCTCTGCCACCCACGTGGTGCTGGTTCTGCTGGTCCTCGGCGCGGTTCTGGGCCTCATCACCGGCGACTACACGGGCTACGTGCCGCCCCCGTCGGCGGCGCTCGGCGCGACGGCCTTTGGGGCGCTCATCTACGGCCTGTCCTTCGTGCCGGTAGTCCGCACGATCTGCACCATCACCGATCGCTATCTCGATTCCCAGGCCGACAGCATCATCCGCATTCCGTTCATCGGCCTCGTGCGGGCGCGCGAGGGAACCATCGGCACCTGGATGATCGCCATCCTCATCGCCATCAACCTCGCCCAGGTCGCGCTCAATGTCCGCCTCAGCTTCTTCTCGCGCGATATGTTCAACGCCCTCGAGGCCAAGGACGCCGCGGCCTTCTGGTATCAGCTCTTCGTCATCTTCACGCCTCTGGCGGCCGTCTTCGTCGCTATCGCCCTGACCGAGGTCCTGCTGCAGAACGTGCTCACCATCCGCTGGCGCGCCTTCCTCAACACCTACTACGTCAGAGAATGGCTGGGCGACGGCGCGCATTACCGGATGCAGCTCATCGGCCGCGGCGCGGACAACCCGGACCAGCGCATCTCGGAGGATCTGCGCAAGTTCGTCGAGAGCACCTATTCCCTGTCCGTGGGCCTCATGAACCAGGCCGCGACCCTCGTGTCCTTCGTGGCGATCCTCTGGACCATCTCGGCCGGCTTCACGTTCCCGGGAACGAATGTCGAGGTTCCGGGCCTGCTGGTCTGGGTCTGCGCCGGCTATGCCATCCTCGGCACCTGGGTCACCCACCTCATCGGCCGTCCCCTGATCGGCCTCAACTTCCAGCAGGAGCGTGTGGAGGCTAACTACCGCTTCTCGCTCGCGCGCCTGCGCGAGTATACGGAGCAGGTCGCGCTTCTCTCGGGCGAGCCCGCCGAGCGGGAGGGATTGTCCAGGCGCTTCGGTCAGATCGTCGACAACTACATGCAGATCGTGATCCGCCTCATCAAGCTCAACACCTTCACGTCGGCCTATTTCCAGGCCAACGTGGTGGTTCCCTACATCCTGACCGCACCGTACTACTTCATCGGCAAGATTTCGCTCGGCCAGATGCAGCAGGTGGTGGGAGCCTTCTCGCGGGTGGAATCGGCGCTCACCTACTTCATCCAGATCTACACCACCCTGGCCGACTACAAGGCGGTGCTCGACCGCCTCACCACCTTCGAGGGCGCTATCGCGTCGGCCCAGCGCGTCGGCGGCGAGAGCAAGCTCGCGATCACGCCTGCGGCCAGCCGCGAGCTGCGCCTCAGGAATCTGGATGTCCGCCTTCCCGACGGTCGCGCTCTGATGCATGCGGACGGCCTCGCCTTCCGTCCGGGCGAGCGCACCCTGATGACGGGTCCCTCCGGCTCCGGCAAGTCGACCCTGTTCCGCGCCATCGCGGGCATCTGGCCCTTCGGCGAAGGCGAGGTCCTGGTCCCCGAGGGGCAGAGCATGATGCTGCTGCCGCAGCGCCCGTATATCCCCATCGGAACCCTGCGCGAGGCGGTGACATACCCGGCCCAGGGGGATGCCTACAGCGATGCCGCCATCATGGAGGCGTTGCGCGCCGCGAAGCTCCCGCAGATCGCCGACAAGCTCGACGACGAGCGCGCCTGGGGACAGACCCTGTCGCTGGGAGAGCAGCAGCGCCTCGCGGTCGCCCGCGCGCTTCTCGCCAAGCCCGACTGGCTCTTCCTGGACGAGGCGACGGCGGCCCTCGACGAACCCACGGAGGCGGAGATCTATCAGGTGATCAAGGAGAAGCTGCCGCACACGACGGTGGTCTCCATCGGCCACCGCTCGACGCTGCTGGGCTATCACGACCGGCGCATCGACCTGAAGCGCGGGGAGAACGGTCTCTCGACCCCCGTGGACATGATGCAGCCGCAGCCGGCCGAGTAGAGACCATGCGCTTTCCGTCGTTCTCGGACGTTCTTGGAACGGAGAGCGAGGCCTTCGCGAAACCAAAAAGGCCGGCATGTTGCCGGCCTTTTTCGGAAAGGTTGGGGGCTCTTAGAGCGAACGCTCGAGAACGAGGTCGCCGGTCTGGCTCTTGATGATCAGCGTGCGGCCCTGGATATCCCATTTGCCGGAGGTGCGCAGGGCCATGAGGAAGGCGTGCTCGAGGGCCATGGCGGCCTTGTCGCAGGACTTCTTCGTCAGGGCGAAGGGCGCCACGGCGAGGCCCTGCTCGCGCAGGGGATAGGCCGTGGTGGAATAGGTGTTGCAGCCCGAAAACCCGGTGGCGCGCATCTGGTCGTCGAGCCGGAAGCTCGGACGCTCGCCGCCGAACGGCTTGCCGTTCAGGCTCACGGCCACCCAGGAGGAGTTGAGGGGGAAGATCTTGCCCTGGGCGCCCGGCTGCGGAACCTTGGTGTCCACCTGACGGGTCGGGCCGGCGGGTCGGCCGAGCGTTGCCGCCGTCTGGGCGGAGGCCACGGACAGGCTGGCCGCGGAAGCGGTGGCGAAGGCCGCCAGAAGTGCTGCAAGTCGAAGGGCGTTCATCGGAACCTCTTCATCGTAAAAACGCCGGAACCATAAGAGGCCTTGACCGTGGAGGCAACGCCCTGAGCGATTTTGTCCCGCAGCCGTTGATGCCACAGGCAAGGTGAAGCTCCGGTGAAGAGGCCTCGACGCGAAACCTCTCGCCGGAACCGTCAGCCGATCCGCCCCAGAAGCCGCTCGGTGAGGGCATTGGTCGGACGGAACAGGTAATCGAAGGTCCGGACCGTGATGTCCTGCGCTCCGAGCCCCTGCAGGGCCGCCACGATGTCGAACATCGCGGAGGTCCGGCAATGGAGAACGACCTCGCGGCCGAGCGCATGACCATAGGGCAGGGTGGCGTCGAAGTCCCGCACGAGGGAGGCCAGCGACGAAGCCCTGGCCGGATCGAGGGAGGCGCGGATCTCGCGGCTCTCGCGCGCCTCTTCCTCCGCCGCGATGCGCGTGAGCACGGCGGTGGCGGCCGCGCGGGCCCGGCCGGACCAGGGCGCGCGGGCCGAGGCGACGAGACTGGCCTCGGAGCGCAGGATCACGCCGTCGTCGAGGATCTTCAAGGCGTTGGCGGACAGCGTGGCGCCCGTGGTGGTGATGTCCACGATCAGCTCCGCCGAGCCCGCGCCCGGTGCGCCTTCGGTCGCGCCCAGGCTCTCGACGATGCGGTAATCTGCGATTCCCTTCTCGGCGAAGAAGCGGCGGGTGAGGTTCACGTATTTGGTGGCGACCCGCATCTTGCGGCCGTGGCGGGCCCGAAGATCCGCCGCGACCTCGTCGAGGTCGGCCATGGTGCGCACGTCGATCCAGGCCTGCGGCACGGCCACCACCACGTTGGCGTGGCCGAAGCCGAGCGGCGTGAGCAGTTCGACCGCCTCGTCGGCATCGGCGATCTGCTCGCGGATCAGGTCCTCGCCCGTGATGCCGAGATGCGCCGCCCCGGTGGCGAGCTGCGTTACGATCTCGGAGGCCGAGAGGAACGCCACCTCCACGTCGGGCACGCCCTTGAGCGTGCCGCGATAGTCGCGCGCGCCGCGCGACTGGGAGAAGACGAGGCCGGAGCGGGCGAAGAACGCAGCCGCGTTCTCCTGCAGGCGGCCCTTGGACGGCACCGCCAGAATGAGGGGGGAATCGGTCATCGGGGCCTCCCCACGATACGGTCGAGCCAGAAGGAGCAGCCCACCGCCGGGATCGGGCTCTCCGCTCCGAGATGCTGCAGGAGCCGGTCATAGCGCCCGCCGCCCACGATGGGCTTGCCGTCGCTGCGGCCCGGGTCCTGCATCTCGAAGATGAAGCCCGTGTAGTAATCGAGATTGCGCGCGAAGGTGGCGGCGAACGAGAAGGCGCCGACCTCGAGCCCGCGCGCGGCCATGAAGCCGGTCCGCTCCTCGAAAAGCACGATGGCCCCGTTGAGGTCGAGCCTGGTCTCCGTGGCGAGGGCCCTCACGGCTTCCGCCGCCTGATCGGGATCGCCCTGGATCGCGAGGTAGCGCTCCAGGATCTCCCGCGCCTCGTTCGACAGACCGGTGCGGTTCGCGGCGCGGGCCAGGAACCGCTCGGCGATCTCGCCCGCGCTGCGGCCGCCGACGCTTGCGATCCCGGCGATCGACAGGATGTCCTCCACGAAGGCCTTGGCGGCCTGGGGCGCCTGCCCCTCGATGGCGGCGAGCAGTCCCGCATGTTCTTGGGCACCTGGGCCTTCGGTTTCGGAGAGGCTCGCCAGACCCTGCCCGGACACGATCGATCGGATCACGCGGCGCTTCGCGGCGGGCGCGATCCCGAGGCCATCGATGAGGGCATGGAGCAGGCCCATGTCGCCGATCCGCACGGCCGGGGCGGGGGCTCCGATCAGGCGCAGGCCCTCAAGGGCGAGGCCGAGGATCTCCGCATCGGCCGCGGCGGCGTCCGGGCGGCCGATGGATTCCAGGCCCGCCTGAAGGAATTCGCCGCTCTCGTTGGGGCGCATGCGGAAGACGGGGCCGCCATAGGCGTAGCCGGAGGGCCGGGCGGCCCGGCGGGAGAGATGCTGGAGGCAGACCGGAATGGTGTATTCGGGCCTCAGGCACAGCTCCGCGCCCGCCGCGTCCTGCGTCACGAACATGCGTCGCCGGATGTCCTCGCCCGAAAGGTCGATGAACACGTCCGCGGGCTGCAGAACCGGCGGCTCGACACGCGCATAGCCTTCGCGCTCGAAGAGCGCGACCAGCGCAACAATGGCATCCGTCTCCGTCACTGGTGTCGCCTAATCCTTTGTCCGGCATGCTCTCTAGCAATGCCGGGCCGGGAAGGCGACCGTTTTCAGCCGGAAGGGTGAATGCGGGGCGCCCCCTCGTCGTCATGGCCGTCCCCGGACCTGATCCGGGGATCAGTCCCGGCTATCCACGTCTTGAGAATCGCACCGGGTCAAAGACGTGGATGCCCGGCTTAAAGCGCCGGGCATGACGGGAGAGGTGAAGGCGGGAAAGGCGGTCACTCCTTCTGGGCAGTGTCGCCCTTGGCTTTCGAGACGCGGCGCTTGCTGTGGTCGCTGGAGCGGTGGACGTACTTGACCTTGTTGCTCTCGTCCTTGCCCTGCATGTCGCGGTCGTCGGCTCCGCCGGCGAGGCTGGCGGGCAGGAAATGGCGAGCGGCCTCGGTCACCACACCCGCCACGGCTCCGGCGGCCGTCTGCGTGAGGTCCATGCCCTGCGACCCCGCATCGGCCACGGCGTTGCCGGCCTTCTTGGCGGCACGGGTCTTGGTCAGGGCGGCGGCGGCCGCGCCGGCGGCGGCGATCAGGGCGTCGGCCAGGATCTCGCGGCCCAGATCCGTGTTGATCAGATCCATCAGGCCAGACTTCTTGGCGCTTTTCGCCAGCTTCGTGCCGGTGCTCTTCTTCTTGCTGCTGCTCTTCTTCTCTTTGTCTTTGGCCTTCGCCATGGGTGTCTCCTGATAGTCAAGCTTCAGAAGACAACCCCAAGCAAAGCGGAGGGGTTCCCGCGCGGCCGGGCCCTACCGAAAATGCCGCGCCAGGATCTCGCGGACGGTGTCCACCAGCTTGTCCTCGGGCACCGAGACTTGAGCCGGGCGGGCAGCCTTCCACTCGGCGTTGGAGGCGATGGCCTCGGCCGCCTTGGCGCCTTCGATGAGGTCCTTGATCTCCACCTCGCCGCGCTCGCGCTCGTTGGAGCCCTGGATGATCACGCAGGGGCTCTGACGGCGGTCGGCGTATTTCATCTGCGCCTTCATGCCGGAGGAGCCGAGATAGAGCTCGGCCCGGATGCCGGCCTGGCGCAGGGCCGACACCATGCGCTGGTAGGCGGCGATCTGGTCCCTGTCCATGACGAGCACCACCACCGGGCCGGGCTTCTCGGAGCCCGACACGATGGGGCTCTTGATCATCTGCAGGGCCGAGAGCAGGCGCGAGACGCCGATGGAGAAGCCGGTGGCCGGAACGGGCTCCGACCGGAAGCGGCCCACGAGGCCGTCATAGCGCCCCCCGCCGCCGACGGAGCCGAAGCGCACGGGACGTCCGTCCTCGTCCTGCACCTGGAAGGTGAGCTCCGCCTCGTAGACCGGGCCGGTGTAGTATTCGAGACCGCGCACGACTGAAGGGTCGATGATCACGCGATCCTCGTAGCCGGATGCGGCCACGAGGGCGGCGATCTCCGCAAGCTCGTCCGCGCCTTCGAGGCCGCGGGCCGAAGAGCCCACGACGCCGCGCAGATTTTCGACTGTCGCCGCATTGTCCACGCCCTTGGCGGCTGTGAAGGCGAGCACGCGCGCGATCGCCTCGGGCGACAGCTCCGCGCCCTTCGTGAAGTCGCCGCTCTCGTCCTTGCGGCCTGGGCCCAGGAGCTGGCTCACGCCCTCGGGTCCGAGACGGTCGAGCTTGTCGATGGCGCGCAGCACCGTGAGGCGCTGGCCTGCCTTGTCCTCTCCGCCGAGGCCAATGGCTTCGAGCACGCCGTCGAGAACCTTGCGGTTGTTGATCTTGATGATGAACTCGCCGCGCTTGAGGCCGAGCTTCTCCAGCGTGTCGGCGGCCATCATGCAGATCTCGGCATCCGCCGCGACGGAGGCCGCCCCCACGGTGTCGGCGTCGAACTGCATGAACTGGCGGAAGCGGCCCGGGCCGGGCTTCTCGTTCCGGAAAACCCAGCCGGCGCGATAGCTGCGATAGGGCTTGGGGAGCGCGTCGAAGTTCTCGGCCACGTACCGGGCGAGCGGCGCGGTCAGGTCGTAGCGCAGCGACAGCCATTGCTCGTCGTCGTCCTGGAACGAGAACACGCCCTCGTTCGGGCGGTCCTGGTCGGGCAGGAACTTGCCGAGCGCATCCGTATACTCGACGAAGGGCGTCTCGACGCCCTCGAAGCCGTAGAGCTCGTAGGATTCGCGGATCGCCGCCAGCATGCGCTCGGTGGCGGACAAATCGGCGGGAGTGCGGTCGGCAAAGCCGCGCGGCGCGCGGGCCTTGATCTTGTCGGCCTTGGACATGGGTTCAAACAGCAGCCGTTACAGGGATAAAACGTGCTGCGTCCTAACCCGTGCGGGCTGGAGGGGCAAGCGATGTTGGCATATTCACAATATCAACCGTCATCCCCGGGCTTGCCCCGGGGATCCACGTCTTTAGTCCCGCCGCGGTTCCCAAGACGTGGATGGCCGGGACGAGCCCGGCCATGACGAAGAGTGTCGACGATGGAGGCTATTCGCGCCTCAAGCCACCGCCCGGATCACCTTGGCGAGCTTGTCGACGATCTCGCCGATCTCCTCCTCCGTGACGATGAGGGGCGGGGAGAGGGCGATGGTGTCGCCGGTGACGCGCATCATCAGGCCGTATTCGTTGAAGGCGCGGTCCATGGCCTCGAAGGCGCGGGCGCCGACGGCGTCGGGTCGCGAAGCCAGGTCGATGGCGCCCACGAGGCCGACGGTGCGGATGTCGAGCACGTTCGGCTGGCCTTTCAGCGAATGGATCGCATCGGCCCAGACCGGCTCCAGGGTCTTCGCCCGCTCGAACAGCTTCTCGTCCCGGTAGATGTCCTGGGCGGCGAGCGCCGCCGCGCAGGCGAGCGGGTGGCCGGAATAGGTGTAGCCGTGGAACAGCTCGATCATGTGCTCCGGACCCTTCATGAAGGTGTTGTAGAGCCCTTCGCGCACCACCACGCCGCCCATGGGCACGGTGCCGGAATTCACGCCCTTGGCGAAGGTGATCATGTCGGGAACGACGCCGTAGCGTTCGGCCGCGAAGGCCGTGCCGAGGCGGCCGAAGCCCGTGATCACTTCGTCGAAGATGAGCAGGATGCCGTGCTTGTCGCAGATCTGGCGCAGGCGCTGCAGGTAGCCCTTCGGCGCCGGGATGACGCCCGTGGAGCCCGCCATGGGCTCGACGATCACGGCCGCGATGGTGGAGGCGTCGTGCAGGGTCACGATGCGCTCGAGCTCGTCCGCGAGATGCGCGCCCCATTCGGGCTCGCCCTTCGTGAAGGCCTGCTGCTCGCGGTTGTAGGTGTGAGGCAGGTGGTCGACGCCCGCGAGCAGGGTGCCGAAGAACTGGCGGTTCTTGACGATGCCGCCGACCGAGATCCCGCCGAAGCCCACGCCGTGGTAGCCGCGCTCGCGCCCGATCAGGCGCGTCTTGCTGCCCTGTCCGCGCACGTTCCAATAGGCGAGGGCCACTTTGAGCGCCGTGTCCACCGCCTCGGAGCCCGAGTTGCAGAAGAACACGTGGTTCAGGTCCCCGGGGGCGAGCTGGGCAATGCGGGACGCGATGGCGAAGCCGCCCTTGTGGCCGAACTGGAAGGCGGGGGAATAATCGAGCTCCTGTGCCTGGGCCTGGATCGCGGCGGTGATCTCGTCCCGGTTGTGGCCCGCGTTGCAGCACCAGAGACCGGCCGCGCCGTCGATCACCTCACGGCCGTCCGGCGTGTAGTAGTACATGCCCTTCGCCCGGGCGATCATGCGGGGGCGCTGCTTGAAGGAGCGGTTGGCCGTGAACGGAAGCCACCAGGCCTCCAGGTCGTTCGGTGATGAGATGTCGTTGGCGGCTCGCGACGTCTGGGCGGTCATAATGGTCCTCGAACATGACTGGTCGCGCGAAGCCTACCAGCCGCCTCCGGTCGCCGCAAAAGGAACTTTGGTCAGAGCCGCGAGCGGGGTGCAAGCCCCGCATCAGCCTGTCATGGCATGAGCTTCATAGCCCGCCGCATCGAGAGCGCGGGCGACCTCGACGCTTTGTGCATGGGTGACCACATGAATACGGCCATGGTCCAGGTCCACATCGACCCGGGCGCCCGGATCCAGGCGCTGGATCGCCTTGGTGACCGCGTTGACGCAGCCTTGGCAGGTCATGCCGTCCACCTGCATCAGCAGGTCCTTGCGGGGTTCTTCCATCGGGGTCTCCTTTCCAGACCGTGGGCGTTCTGCAACAGCAGGACGGTAAAGTTGTCTATCGTGGCGATGCGACGCTTGTGGCCCGAGCCCCTGTCTGTACAACATCGTTGCATTGGTGATTCGCCAATATGCGCCAAACCTGGGGAGCGGGGGCACCCATGGTGACCGAGAAGGTCCAGATCGATAAGGAGCTCAGGGCGAAATTGTTCGCTCTCGTGCTCGCAAGCCTTGCCATGACGGGAGCGGCCGTCGGCTTTCTGCCGCCCGCCACCATGGTGCCGCTGGTGACGTTTCTCGGCATCGCGGCCTCCGCGGGCCTCGCTCTGGCCTGGAAGAGGGCCGACGAGGCCGCGAGGGTCGCCCACTCCGCCAGGGAGGACCTGGCCTTCGTCAGCGAGCGTCTCGTCAAGCTCGAGGAGCTGTTGCAGACGGCGCCCGGGGGCACGCCCGCTCTGCGCACCACCGTGGCCGAGGTGAAAGGGACCGTGGGACTGCTCGGGGGCGTGGTGCGCGAGCTGGCCAAGAACATCGCCACCCAGAACCGTGCCGTGGCCGAACTGAAGGGCCGCCTGAACGGTGGTCCGGATCCCGAGGAGGCCAGGCAGGAGCATGTGGCTCCCGTCCTGCTGCCCCAGACCGCCGTTCCGTCGCTCAGTGAGAGCCGGCCCGCCCCGGAGCCGATGCCCCGCAAGCCCGAGGAGGAGATCCGTCGCATGCGGCTGATCATGCAGGCCTTCGAGGCGGACGCCATCGAGCTGCATCTTCAGCCGATCGTGGCGTTGCCCCAGCGCAAGATCCGGTTCTACGAGGCCCTGGCGCGCCTGCGCCTGGCCGATGGGACGCTCCTCGGCCCCTCCGAGTTCGTCGGGACCCTCGAGCGCCTCGGCCGCGCCACGGAATTCGACCGTCGTGTCCTGAACCGTGCCATGGCGGTGGCCTACCACCTCATTACCAAGGGCAGCGAGGCCATTGTCGGAGTGAATCTGACGCCCCATTCCGTTCGGGAGCCGGGCTTCCTGTGGTCGCTGACGGGCGTCATGGACGCCGCACCCGAGACCCTGGGCAAGGTCGTGCTCGAGTTCCCGCAGGAATGCTGGCGCGAGCTCGATCCGGACAGCCGGGAGGCCCTGGGCGTCCTGCGCGACAAGGGCGTGCCGCTCTGCCTCGATTCCGCAACGGATCTCGACCTCGATCCCCCTGGCCTCGCCGATCTCGGCGTTCGCTTCGTGAAGCTGCCGGCCGACCTGCTGGTGGCGGCCGGCCGTGATGAGAGCCAACACCTGGGCCCGGACCTGGGCGTGCGCGACCTGGCCGCCTCCCTGCGCCGCGAGGGCATCAGGCTCGTGGCCGAGCACGTGGAGCAGGAGGAGATGGTGCCGGTCCTCGCCGAGATCGGCGTGCCGCTGGCGCAAGGCTTCGTGTTCTCGGCGCCCCGCGCGGTGAGGGCCGAGGTGCTGGGCACGGCCGCCCGGCCGGCGGCTCCGGAGGATGCGCAGCCGCTCCTGCGACGCGTTGGCTGAGCCCGGCCGGCCGACTGAGGTTGACTTGGAGGGCGCAAGCGCCTACCCGCCCGGTTCCACCACCAGCGAGATCCCATGCCAGCCTCTTCCCGTCCCGCTCTCGTCGAGGGCCTGAAACCTCTGGCCGAGAATTACGACCTCATCCTGTGCGACGTGTGGGGTGTGCTGCACAACGGCGTGAAGGCCTACGAGGCCGCGGGCGACGCGCTCACGCGCTTCCGTTCGAAGGGGGGACGCGTCGTTCTCGTTTCGAATGCTCCGCGCCCCGGCGCCTCGGTCGGGACGCAGCTCGACGGGTTCAAGGTTCCGCGCACCGCCTATGACGCCATCGTCACCTCGGGGGACCTCACGCGGTTCGCCATCGCGGAGCGGCTCGACAAGGTCGTCTCCCACATCGGCCCGCCCCGCGACATGCCGATGTACGACGGCCTCGCCGTGCGCTTCGGCTCCATCGAGGAGGCGGATTACGTGGTCTGCTCCGGCTTCGACGACGACGAGACCGAGACGGTGGAGAACTACCGGTCCCGTCTCGAGGCCATGCTCCGCCGCAACCTGCTCATGGTCTGCGCCAATCCCGATCTCATCGTGGAACGCGGCCACATGATCCTGCCCTGCGCAGGCACGATCGCGCTCGCCTACGAGGAGATGGGCGGCAAGGTGTTCTACGCAGGCAAGCCGCATGCGCCGGTCTATGAGAAGGCGCTCGCCGTCGCGTCGCAGCTCGGCGGACGCGCCATCCCCAAGGAGCGGGTGCTGGCGGTCGGCGACGCGATCCGCACCGACATCGCGGGGGCGGCCGGGTTCGGCATCGATTCCCTGCTCATCGCGCGAGGCATCCACGCGAAGGAGCTCGGGCTCCACGAGGGCGATCTCGTCTCCGATCACGTGCAGGACTGGGTGGATCGCCAGCCCGTCACCCCCACCGCCATCATGGATGTGCTCGCCTGGGAGGCGTGAGGCGCCTGCTTGACCCTGCCGCCGGTTGAGGTAGAGACCCGCTCCATGCCCTCCAACGAACCTCACGCCCCGGTGTCGTCCTCCTTCGTGGTCCGTCGCGACGGCGACCCCGTGCCCGAAAGCCTGAAGGGAGCCGTGGCGGCGATTGGGAATTTCGACGGCGTGCATCGCGGGCACCGGCACCTGCTCGACATGGCCCTGCGCTCCGGCAGGCCCGCGGCGGTTCTCACGTTCGAACCGCATCCGCGCAGCTTCTTCCAGCCCGACAGGCCGCTGTTTCGCCTGACGCCCGAGCCGGTCAAGCTCGGCATCTTCGCGCGCCTGGGTCTCGCGGGCGCCTTCGTGCTCCGCTTCGACGGCAGGCTCGCCTCCCTGACGGCGGAAGAGTTCGTGACCCTCCTCAAGGGTGAACTTGAGCTCTCCGGCGTCGTGGTCGGACACGACTTCCATTTCGGGCGTGGGCGCGAGGGAAATCCGGAACGGATGAGCGGCCTGTGCCGCGGGCTGGGGCTCGACTGCCTCATCGCGCCGGCCATCGTGGAGGGTTCGGAACCCGTTTCCTCCAGCGCCATCCGGGCGGCTCTGGAGGCGGGCGACATCGCAGCCGCCAACACGCTGCTGGGATATCGCTGGTTCGTTCGCGCGCCGGTCCGGCACGGGGACAAGCGGGGCCGGGAGCTCGGCTATCCCACGGCCAACATGCGGCTGCCCGACGATTGCCGCCTGCGGCACGGCATCTATGCGGTGCGCGCATCGGTGAACGGACAGCCGGTCGACGGGGTCGCCAGCTTCGGCCGCCGCCCGACCTTCGAC
This sequence comes from Microvirga pakistanensis, assembly GCF_004458765.1. Classification (GTDB taxonomy): domain Bacteria; phylum Pseudomonadota; class Alphaproteobacteria; order Rhizobiales; family Beijerinckiaceae; genus Microvirga; species Microvirga pakistanensis. Next base: position 113,436 of record NZ_SPJX01000012.1, read on the forward strand.
AACGGCGCGCCGCTGCTCGAAACGCACCTGTTCGATTTCAGCGGCGATCTCTATGGCACGACTCTCGACGTGGAGTTCGTCGGCTGGATCCGGGGCGAGGAGCGCTTCGACGGGATCGAGGCGCTGATCGCGCAGATGGACCGGGATTCGGAAGAGGCCAGGCGGATGCTCAAGGCCGACCGGACGCCTTCGATGGTCGGTTGATCCTCATCAGGCCGTCAGCTTCAGGGTCTGAGCGGCCATGGCGTACCCGCCCATCGCGCCGTCGACGAAATGAACATGATCGCTGTGCGTCGGTGATGGGACGAAGCAGGTCATGAGGGCGGCCTGCTGACGGTGCAGGCCGTAACGGGCGATGCCTTCTTCCCGCGCCTGCCCGAGGATCCTCTCCAGCCGATCGGCAAGGGCGGGCGTGCAATCGAGCGTCATGCGCAAGCCGTCGTCGAATTTGCGGAAATCGGTGTTCTCGACAAGTTGATCCCTGTAGAGGGCCGGATCGAACCCGCCGACCGGGCGTCCAGTCTTGAAGATGAAGTATGCAGCGAGGCGATCGGCCGCCAGTCTGACCTTTGCGGCGAGGGCTCCGCGCTTGATCGTCTTGGCTTCAACGGCAAATCCGGTGAACGGCCCGGCGAGCCCGGGGCCATTGTCGGGAACAGGCCTGCGGGCTTCCTTTGGATTGTCCGCCAAGGCGAGGATCTCGGCGGCGAGCCTGCTGAAGGGGGCGGGATCGCTGCCCGAGGCAGGAATCACGATCAATGAGAGAATGACGCCCCGTTCCGAGCGAAGCTCGTTGAAGCGGCAGGAAAGGCCCGTCAGGTCAGGCATCGTCCCGGTGGGGGCGGGCGGCACCGCGAAAGCGCCTTCCTTCATCCGGCGCTCGGCGAAGCTGAGCCCGCCTCCGGAGAACATGGCGTAGGTCACGTCATGGGAGGCAGCAAACCGCGCGATGCGCACGTCATGGCCCTCGGCTCTGAGAGTCGAGACTGGCACGAGGGCAGCGCGCAGTTCGAAACCAAAGGCATCCCGCGCCCATGCGGAAACGGCAGCCAGCACCTCGCGGGCGAGATCGGCCTGTTCGCCGGGAACGGCGAAGCTTGCGCCGTCACCTCCGAACACGAAGGGAAAGTCCTGACCGTCCAGCGTGTTGGCCATGGCGGCGATGACCGAGGCAGCCGCCACATTGACCTCCTTGTACCGTCCCGCTGCAATGCAGGAGGTGGAGTCGACGATATCGCTGAGTCCCAAGATCCAGCCGGTCGGCAAGGGCGTATAGATGACGGGATCGGTCAGGTGGGCGAATTGTTTGAAAACGGGCAGACGGGCGTAGAAGCCCGCGTCGTTCGGCGTGTCGGGTTTCCTCCGTCCGCCCGGATCCATGATGGCTAGCCCAGGGTCTCACCCTCGGGTGCGCCCCGGCCGAGATCGTCCGGCAGCGGGTCGCCTTCCGCCACGAACCGCATGGAGACCGAGTTCATGCAATAGCGCTCGCCGGTGGGAGGCGGGCCGTCGGGGAACACGTGGCCGAGATGCCCCTCGCAGCGGGCGCAGCGGATCTCGGTGCGGATCATGCCGTAGCTCGTGTCGCGCACGAAGGCGATGTGGGCGCGGTCGATCGGGTCGAAGAAGCTCGGCCATCCGGTGCCGGATTCGAACTTGCTGCCGGACTTGAACAGGGGCAGTCCGCACAGGCGGCAGCAATAAGTGCCCTTCTCCTTGGCTTCGTTGAAGATGCCGCAGAAGGGGCGTTCCGTCCCGTGCTCCAGGAGGACGCGCCGCTCCTCGTCGTCGAGATCATCCACGAGCCTGCGGAATTCCTCGGGGGAGGGGGGCGTCAGGTCGAAGCCCGCGCGAGAGCGCTTGCCTTCCGTGGTGGTCATATCTGCCATGGGTCACTCCTAACCGCAGTGGGGGCTTGCCCCATACATAGGGGGCACAGGACCGGATCACCACGCTTTATTATCCGGCCGGGCGCTGCTAAAAGGCTCCCATGCCCATGGATTTTCAGGCTCGCAGCACGGCCCGCATCCGGCCTTCGCGAATTACTGGCCCGGCCCTCGCGTAATCCGCGAAGGTCCGGGATCTTTGCCGTTCGCCTCACACACAGCCTGACTGGAGCCCCGGCCCGGGGCCGCTTGGATCGATTGACCGTCATGACCGATAGACCTGAGAGCGCCGCTCGCGACTATTCCGAAACCCTGTTCCTGCCCCAGACCGATTTTCCCATGCGGGCGGGGCTTCCCCAGCGCGAGCCTCAGTTTCTGCAGCGCTGGAACGAGATGAAGCTCTATGAGCGCCTGCGCGAGGTCCAGAAGGGCCGCACGCGCTTCGTCCTGCACGACGGCCCTCCCTATGCGAACGGCAACATCCATATCGGCCATGCCCTCAACAAGATCCTGAAGGACCTGATCGTCCGCTCGCAGGGAATGCTGGGCTTCGATTCAAACTACGTGCCGGGCTGGGATTGCCACGGCCTTCCCATCGAGTGGAAGATCGAGGAGGAGTATCGCGCCAAGGGCAAGAACAAGGACGAGGTGCCGATCGTCGAGTTCCGCCGCGAGTGCCGGGCGTTCGCCGAGAAGTGGATCGACGTGCAGCGCGAGGAGTTCAAGCGCCTCGGCATCGGCGGCGACTGGGCGCATCCCTATCTCACGATGAGCTACGACGCGGAGGCGCAGATCGCCCGCGAGATCATCAAGTTCGCGACGAGCGACCAGCTCTACCGCGGCTCGAAGCCGGTCATGTGGTCCTCCGTCGAGCGGACCGCGCTCGCCGAAGCCGAGGTGGAATACCACGAGAAGACCTCCACCACGATCTGGGTGAAGTTCAAGATCACCAACACGCTCGATGGCGATCTCGAAGGCGCGTCCGTGGTCATCTGGACGACGACCCCCTGGACGATCCCGGCGAACCGCGCCATCGCGTATGGCGAAACCATCGGCTACGGCCTCTATACCGTCACCGAAGCCGCCGAGGACAACTGGGCGAGGGTGGGCGATCGCCTCGTCCTGGCCGACAAGCTCGCGCCCGACGTGTTCGCGGCGGCGCGCGTTGCCGGATACGAGCGCGTGAAGGACGTGCTGCCGGTGATGATCGAGCGCTGCGCGCATCCGTTCCGCGGCCTCGAGGGGGCGGACGGCTTCTGGGACTACCCGGTGCCGATGCTGACCGCAGACTATGTGACAGACGACGCCGGCACGGGCTTCGTGCACACCGCGCCCGGTCACGGTGCGGACGACTACAACACCTATGTGAAGCATCGCGACGTGTTCGCCGCCTGCGGCACCCGGGAAGTGCCGCACACGGTGGCGCCGGACTCGTCCTACTTCCCCAACATCCCGCTCTTCGCGGGCGAGCGCATCTACGACGACAAGGGCAAGGACGCGGGCGCCAACGACGCGGTCATCAAGAAGCTCGTGGAGGCCGGAGCGCTGATCGCGCGCGGACGCCTGAAGCACCAATACCCGCATTCGTGGCGCTCGAAGGGCCCGCTCATCTTCCGCAACACGCCGCAATGGTTCATCTCGATGGACAAGCCGCTCGACGACAAGGGCGACACGCTCCGCCAGCGGGCGTTGCGCGGCATCGAGAGCGTGCAGTGGGTGCCGGAATCCGGCGAGAACCGCATCACCGGCATGATCGCCAACCGCCCCGACTGGGTCGTGTCGCGCCAGCGTGCCTGGGGCGTGCCGATCGCCGTCTTCGTGAAGAAGGGCACCAACGAGATCCTGAAGGACGAACGCGTCAACGACGCCATCGCGGAGGCTTTCGAGCAGGAGGGCGCGGATGCCTGGTATGCCGATGACGGGTCGCGCTTCCTGAAGGCGGGCGGCTACGATCTGGCCGATTACGAGAAGATCGACGACATCCTCGACGTGTGGTTCGATTCAGGCTGCACCCACGCCTTCGCGCTCGAAAAGCGCCCGGACCTGCAGGTCCGCCGCCAGGTCGACGGCGGCCCGGACCGGGTCATGTATCTCGAAGGATCGGACCAGCATCGCGGCTGGTTCCACTCGTCGCTCCTGGAAAGCTGCGGCACGCGCGGACGCGCGCCGTACGACATCGTCGTCACGCACGGCTTCACGCTCGACGAGCAGGGCCGCAAGATGTCGAAGTCGCTGGGCAACACGGTCGCGCCGCAATCCATCATCAAGGAATACGGGGCCGACATCCTGCGCCTCTGGACGGCTTCGGTGGATTACTGGGACGATCAGCGCATCGGCCCCGAGATCATCAAGACGACCGCCGAAACCTATCGCAAGCTGCGCAACACGATCCGCTGGATGCTGGGCTCGCTCGCTCACTTCAGGGAGGCCGACGGGGTCGAAGTCGGCGCGATGCCGGAGCTCGAACGCTTCGTGCTGCACCGCCTGGTGGAGCTCGACGGCGAGATGCGCGAGGCCTATGCGAGCTACGACTATAAGCGCGTCGTCGCGCTGCTCAACTCGTTCATGACCACGGATCTGTCGGCGTTCTACTTCGACGTACGCAAGGACACGCTCTACTGCGATCCGATCTCGAGCGTCGCGCGCAAGAGCGCGCTCACCGTGATCGACCAGACGTTCCGCTGCGTGGTGACCTGGATCGCGCCGATCCTCGCCTTCACGGCCGAGGAGGCGTGGCTCGCGCGCTTCCCGAATGCCGAGTCCGTGCATCTCGAAACCTTCCCGCAGGTTCCGGTCGAGTGGCGCGACGAGGCGCTCGCCGAGCGCTGGGCCAAGGTGCGCCGGGTTCGCCGCGTCGTCACCGGCGCGCTGGAGATCGAGCGCGCGCAAAAGCGCATCGGCGCGAGCCTGGAGGCGGCCCCCGTCGTGCACATCGCCGACGAGGCTCTCTTCCAGGCCGTCCAGGGGCTCGACATGGCCGAGATCTGCATCACCTCCGGGATCCGGGTGATCCAGGGCGAGGGGCCCGCGGAGGCCTTCCGTCTGGAGGACGTGAAGGGCGTCGCCGTGGTGCCTGAGCTCGCCCCGGGCCGCAAATGCGCCCGCTCCTGGAAGGTCACGCCCGAGGTCGGCAGCGATCCGGATTTTCCGGACGTGACGCCGCGCGATGCGGCCGCGCTTCGCGAGTGGGACCGGCTGAAGGCGGCTGCGGAATGATCAAGGGCGAAGGCTCCCAGGTGCCGGCTCCCGGCCCGAAGGCTACCAAATCGGCCCCGCAGCGCCCCCGCGCCGCGGCAAAACCCCGATCGGCCCGGGCCCGGCCCGGGCTCTCGGCGGCTGCAATCCTCGGTTTTTCCGCGGCCCTGATCACGTTGATCCTCGATCAGGCGACCAAGCTCTACACCCTGTTCGTCTACGATCTGCCCTTGAAGGAGCCTGTGGAATTCGCGCCCTTCATCAACCTGATCGTGGTCTGGAACAGGGGCATCTCCTACGGCCTTTTCCAGCAGGACGGGGACCTGGGCCGCTGGGTCCTCATCGTCGTGTCGATCCTGGCCTCCATCGGCCTGTCCATCTGGATCCTCCGGACGCAGGCCCGGCTCCTGGCCGCATCCCTCGGGCTGATCGTGGGCGGCGCCATCGGCAACGTGATCGACCGGCTGGCCTATGGGGCGGTGTTCGACTTCATCCAGTTCCACGTCGGAACCTGGTCGTGGTACGTGTTCAACGTGGCGGACGCGGCCATCGTTGCGGGTGTGGTTGGATTGCTTTATGACTCCTTCTTCCTGGAGGGCCGGCGCAGCCGGTAACCCCCAAGCTGCCGGACAAGCTGCCTTATGTTCGCCCCAAAGAGCGATCAGGCGTTCAGGCATAAAGAGAAACAATGGTGGGTGTGCCATGACGGGAATCAAAATCACTGGGCTTGCTGGCGCTCTGGCGCTCCTCCTCGCCGCATCGTCCGCTTCGGCGCAGGAGGGCGAGGCCGTGAAGAGCCTGCTCGGCAGCATCGGCATCATCCCCAAGGAGAAAGAGCCGATCATCTACAACGAGCGCGCGCCGCTCGTGCTGCCGCCCAAGATGGATCTGCCCGCTCCGGCCGCCCCGCACGGGGCCGAGGCGAACAACGCCAACTGGCCGAAGGACCCCGATCTGGCGGCCCGCCGCAAGGCCGCCAGGGAAGCCAAGACACCCTATACCGATTCCGAGCTTTACAAGCTCAGCGAAGGCAAGCGGCTCTCCATCGACGAGGTCCGCGCCGGCCGCAATCCGAACAGCCGCGACGCCCTTCCGCAACCCTCCGGAGGCTGGGGGAAGGAAAACAGCCGCATGACCCCGGACGAGCTGCGTTCGTTCGGGACGAACAAGAAGGTCGAGCTCGAGGGAGACGGGCTGGAGCGCCGCTACCTGAGCGATCCGCCGCAGACGCTGCTGAAGGCCGCTCCCGGCGCGGCTCTCAAGGCCTCCGCCGATCCGCAGCCGATGGGTGATCCCGACAGCGCGCAAGCCTTCATCCAGCAACAGCAGCGCAGGCGATAACACATTGCCACTCTTCTTTTCTTTCAGGCGAACGGGCACCCCCGCTTCGCCTGAAAGCGTTCTTGGGGCCCCGCAAAGCCAAGCCTGTTCGCGCCCGAGGGCGCGAACCATGTCGCACCGAAAGGTGCCCTGCCTCGCTTGCGTACCAGCCCAATTGGACTATGCCCGTAGGAATCACCCTACGAAACGATTTGATGCTTCCAAGGTTGAACCGTCATGAAGACTGCCTCCAAGCCCATCCTCAGAGCCGACGCCTCGTCCTTCGGGCGCACGGAAGGCAGCGGCCCGAATCTGTCGTCCTTTACGCTCGACAACGGTCTCGACGTGGTGGTGATCCCCGATCATCGCGCTCCTGTGGTCACGCACATGGTGTGGTACCGCAACGGTTCCGCGGATGATCCGATCGGGCAATCGGGCATTGCCCACTTCCTCGAACACCTGATGTTCAAGGGAACCGAGAAGCATCCGGCGGGCGAGTTCTCGAAGGTGGTCTCCAGCCTCGGCGGTCAGGAGAATGCTTTCACGTCGTTCGACTACACGGCCTATTTCCAGCGCGTCGCGCGCGAGAACCTGAAGGTCATGATGGAGTTCGAGTCGGACCGCATGACCAACCTGCTGCTCGAGGAATCCGTGATCGCGCCTGAGCGCGACGTGGTGCTGGAAGAGCGGCGCATGCGGGTCGAAACCGATCCTTCCGCCCAGCTGTCGGAAGCCATGGCGGCTTCGCTCTTCGTGCACCATCCCTACGGCATTCCGATCATCGGCTGGATGCACGAGATCGAGACGCTCGACCGCGAGCATGCCCTCGACTATTACAAGCGTTTCTATACGCCCGAGAACGGCATCCTGGTGGTGGCCGGCGACGTCACGGCCGACGAGGTGCGCCGCCTCGCCGACGCCACCTATGGCCGCATCGCCCCGCAGGGAAAGCGCCCGGTGCGCGTGCGTCCCCGCGAGCCCGAGCCCGTGGCCGCACGCCATATCACGGTGGCCGATCCGAAGGTCGAGCAGCCCACCCTGCAACGGCTCTACCTCGTTCCCTCGTGCCGCACGGCCACGCAGCGCGATTGCTACGCGCTCGAGCTTCTCGCCGAGGTGATCGGCGGCGGCCCCACGTCCTATCTCTACCGCAAGCTCGTGATGGAGCGCGGCATCGCCGTGAATGCGGGCGCGTGGTACATGTCCTCCGCCATGGAGGACACGCGGTTCTGCGTCTATGCGGTTCCGGCCGAGGGCGTTTCGCTGTCCGCCCTCGAGGAGGCGGTTGACGAGGTGCTCAAGACCATCGCGGCCGAAGCGCTGGATTCCGATTCCATCGAGCGCGCCAAGACGCGCCTCGTCGCCGAGACGATCTATTCCACCGACAGCCAATCCTCGCTCGCGCGCATCTACGGGTCCGCCCTCGCCATCGGCGAGTCGATCGAGGATGTGCGCCGCTGGCCGGTGGAGATCGAGACCGTGCTCAAGGAGGACCTTGCCTCCGCGGCCGAGCGCTATCTCGTCGCCCGCCGCTCGGTGACGGGCTATCTGCAGAAGCCGGCTTCTTGACCGCCTGCTTGAGATCCGAGGTAAAGATGACCGCTTCCGTTGAAACCCTGTCCTCGTCCCCCACGACCGTGAAAGCCCTGACCTCCGCACGCGGCGTCGAGGCCTGGCACGTGGAATCCGACGTGGTGCCGCTGATCGCGGTGTCCTTCATCTTCGAGGGGGGATCGGCCCACGATCCCGAGACCAAGCCCGGCGTGGCGCAGATGCTGGCGCGCCTGCTCGACGAAGGTGCGGGCGAGTACGATTCCGACGCCTTCCAGGAGCGCCTGGCCGCGCGCGCCATCGAGCTGTCCTTCAATGCGGGCAACGACGCCATCGGGGGCTCGCTGAAGACCCTCGTGAAGCATGCGGACGAAGCCTTCGAGCTGCTCCGCCTCGCATTGGTCGAGCCGCGCTTCGATCAGGATGCCATCGAGCGCGTGCGCGCTCAGACCATCGCGGGCCTGCGCTATCAGCAGAACGATCCCGGCGTCATGGCCACGCGACGCTTCTTCGAGGAAGGCTTCGCCGGGCATCCCTATGGCAGCCCGACATCGGGCACGCCCGAGAGCGTGGCGGCCATCACGCGCGACGATCTCGTGGCCATGCACCGCGCCATGATCGCGCGCGGCCGGGTGAAGATCGCCGTCGTCGGCGCCATCTCGGCCGACAATCTGTCGGTGCTTCTCGACAAGGTCTTCGGTTCGCTGCCCGAGGCGAAGCCGCTGTCCGTCGTCGAAACGGTGGCGCTGCAGAAGATCGGCTCGCGCATCGTCGTCGATCTCGACGTGCCGCAATCCGTCATCCGCTTCGGCACCCCGGGCATCGCGTGGCGCGATCCTGGTTTCATCCCGGCCTATGTGCTCAATCACATCTTCGGCGGCGGCTCCTTCACGTCGCGCCTTTTCCAGGAAGTGCGCGAGAAGCGCGGCCTCGCCTACAGCGTCGGCACCTCCCTCGTGAGCTATCGCGCCGCCGCCATGACCTGGGGCTACACCGCCACCAAGAACGAGCGCGTGGTGGAATGCCTCGATGTGATCGCCGGCGAGATGAGGCGCCTCAAGGAGGAGGGTCCCTCCGACGACGAGCTGCAGAAGGCGAAGGATTATCTCATCGGCTCCTATGCGCTCGGCTTCGATACGTCGACCAAGATCGCCCATACCCTGGCGCAGATCGCCTTCGAGGGCCTCGGGATCGACTATATCGGCCGCCGCAACGCCCTGGTCGCCGCCGTCACGCAGGCCGATATCCGCAAGGCAGCGGAGCGCATCCTGGGCGACGGCCGGATGCTGACGGTCATTGCAGGGCGGCCGACGGGGCTTTGATCCCCCTTTCGAATAGCAGACCGAAAAGGAGCCCGCGGGCTCCTTTTCCATGTCGGGCGACGCTGTTCCGGTAACTTAATAAGAAGGCATCGGATCGATCCCGAAAGCGCAAGTCCACTTTTGGGTCCAATGCTCTAGCCGCCACCCGCTCTCTGCCCTAAAGTTCCCCCATCCTCATGGAACAAGTCGGAGTACCCTCATGGCCCTGCAGCAATCGATCGATCTCGCCCTGGAGTCCATCATCGGGGAGGGCGGTCTTTCGCAAGGGGTGTTCGAGGCCGCCCTCGCGGCTGTCGGCAAGGCCATGGAGCGGCTCTCGGACGACGACGCGTCCGGTCGCCTTCCGCTGCTCCACATGCCGCGCACCACGGAGGACTTGGCCTCCGTCAAGGAAGCGGCCGCCTGGCTGCGGCTGGACGCGACGGACGTGGTGTTTCTCGGCACGGGCGGCTCCAGCCTGGGTGGACAGACCCTGGCCCAGCTGAGGGATTACGCCGTGCCCGGGGCCGGCCGCTTCACCGAGAGCCCGCGCATCCATTTCCTCGACAATCTCGATCCCGTGACCTTCGACCACGTGCTGCACAAGCTGCCGCTGTCGTCGACGCGTTTCGTGTCGATCTCCAAGTCCGGCGGCACCGGCGAGACCCTGATGCAAACGATCGCGGTGCTCTCCGCCCTCGACAAGGCGGGCCTGAGGGCTCTGCCAAAGGACATGTTCCTCGGCCTGTCCGAACCGCGCAAGGATGGCGGCCGGAATGCCCTCCGCGACCTTCTCGAGCCCGAGGGCGTGCGCTTCCTGGAACATCACACGGGCATCGGCGGGCGCTATTCGGTGCTCACCAATGTGGGCCTGCTGCCCGCGGCCGTGCTCGGCCTCGACATCGGGGCCATCCGCCAGGGGGCGGCGGAGGCTTACGAGCCCTTCCGCAAAGGCAGATCCGCCGCCGATGCACCGGCGGCCCTCGGCGCGGCGCTCAACGTGGCCGCCGCCAGGGAGGGCAAGGGCATCGCCGTCACCATGGCCTATGCGGACCGCCTGGAGCGATTCACCCGCTGGTGGGTGCAGCTTTGGGCGGAGAGCATCGGCAAGGACGGCAAGGGCACGCAGCCCGTGGCCGCCATCGGCCCGGTCGATCAGCACAGCCAGCTCCAGCTTTATCTCGCGGGGCCCAACGACAAGCTGTTCACGGTGATGACCACGGGCGTGGCGGGGCAGGGCCCCCTCATGGACGAAAAGCTCGCCAAGCGCGCGGGCGAGGCGGGCTTCGGGGGCAAGCGCATCGGCGATCTCGTCGCCGCTCAGGGGCGCGCCACGGCCGATACGCTCGCGAAGAACAGCCGCCCGACCCGGCGCATCCACATCGAGACACTCGACGAACGCGCCGTGGGCGAATTGCTGATGCATTTCATGCTGGAGACCATCCTCACCGGCTATGCGCTCGGCGTCGACCCGTTCGACCAGCCGGCCGTGGAGGAGGGCAAGATCCTCGCCAAGCAGTACCTGGCGCAGGGCTAGTCACGACGCCATCCCCGGGCTCGTCCCGGGGATCCCCGTCTTCCGACGTTGCGCTTCCAAGGCGTGGATGGCCGTGACCGATCCCCGGATCACGTCCGGAGACGGTCATGACGAGGAGGGGTTCGGCTTTCCGGCTCAATCGGCAGGGGAATGACGTCGCGGCTGCTGGCAGGGGCGGGGCCCAGCCTCTATCTTCCCAGTTCCGAATCCCTGCAACGTGAAGCGCCTCATGCTCGTCCGCCGCCTCGATCCCATTCTCGTCGACCGCATCGCCGCGGGCGAGGTCGTCGAGCGCCCGGCGGCGGCCGTGAAGGAGCTTGTCGAGAACGCCCTCGACGCGGGCGCAGGCTCCATCGAGATCGCGGTCGAGGCCGGCGGGCGCCGCCTGATCCGGATCGTCGATGACGGACAGGGCATGACGCCGCAGGATCTCGAACTCGCTGTCGAGCGCCACGCCACCTCCAAGCTGCCGGACGGCGATCTGTTTTCCATTAACACGTTGGGCTTCCGCGGCGAGGCGCTGCCGTCCATCGGAGCGGTGGCGCGCCTCGCGATCACGACGCGCACGAAGGATGCCGAAGCCGGCTCCATGATCGTGGTCGAGGCCGGCGTGAAGAACCGCGTGCGGCCCGTCTCCGCGCCCAAGGGAACGCGCGTCGAGGTGACGGACCTGTTCGCCGCGACGCCCGCGCGCCTGAAGTTCCTGAAGAGCGACCGCTCCGAGGCGCAGGCGGTGGCGGAGATCGTCAAACGCCTCGCCATCGCGCATCCGACGATCCGCTTCACCCTGTCCGGCGAGCACATCACATCCTTCACCTACCCGCCGGAGGAGCCCGGCGAGCACGGCTTCCTGCGGCGCCTCTCGCGCGTTCTCGGCCAGGACTTCCACGAGAACGCCATGGCGATCGGCGTCGAGCGGGACAGTGTGCGGCTCACCGGCTTCGCCAGCCTGCCGACCTATCATCGCGGCACGTCCGCATCGATCCATTTCGTGGTGAACGGACGGCCCGTGCGCGACAAGCTCCTGCTCGGCGCTGTGCGCGGCGCTTATGCCGACGTGATGGCCTCCGACCGACATCCGGTCCTCGCCATGATGATCGATCTCGATCCGCGCGCGGTGGACGTGAACGTGCATCCGGCAAAGACGGAGGTGCGCTTCCGCGATCCCGCTTTCGTGCGCGGATTCGTGGTGGCAGCGATCAAGGAAGCGATCACGCGCTTTTCCACGCGCGCATCCTCGACGGTCGGCACGCGCACGCTGGAGAGCCTGCGTCCGCAAGGGGTGCTGTCGTCGCGTCCGGCTTACGGGCATCATCGGCCGTCGGTCATCCGCCCGTCGAGCGGCTTCGCCCATTGGCAGGCTCCCCTCGATCCCGCTCCGCAGGCCTATGCTTCCACTTCCAGTTTCGCGGAGGCGCAGGCGAGCCTGCCCGATCTCGCGGCACCTTCCGCCGACAGCCGCGCGACGCTCGTTGAGATCGAGCCGGAGATGGAGGCCGCTCCTCTCGGGGCCGCCCGTGCGCAGCTGCACGGCACCTACATCGTCGCGCAGACGCAGGACGGCATCGTGATCGTCGATCAGCATGCCGCGCACGAGCGCCTGGTCTATGAGCGGCTGAAGCGCGAGCGGGCGTCATCGGGCATCGCGCGCCAATTGCTCCTGATCCCAGAGGTGGTCGATCTCGATCCGGTGGACGCGGACCGCGTGCTTGCGGAAGCCTCCCTGCTGGAAGGCCTGGGCCTTGTCGTCGAGCCCTTCGGCCATGGCGCGCTGCTCGTGCGCGAGGTGCCGTCGGCGCTCGCGGGCGGATCCATCAGGGCGCTGGTGCAGGACGTGGCGGATGCGCTCGCCGAGTGGGGGCAGGGGGCTGCCAACCCGCTGGAGGAGCGCCTCGACGCGGTGCTCTCGCGCATGTCCTGCCACGGCTCCATCCGGGCCGGGCGCCGCCTGCGCCCGGAGGAGATGAACGCATTGCTGCGGGAGATGGAGGCCACGCCTCTCTCGGGCCAGTGCAATCACGGGCGGCCGACTTACGTGGAACTGAAACTCAGCGACATCGAGCGCCTGTTCGGGCGGCGATAGGTTCGTTGCCTGGCAGGTACTCCGATTCAGGCGGAGGCTCGCAGGCCGGCAACGTGCGTCGTCTCCTCACGCTCCACCTCGACCCGGACCCTGTCGAACTCGTCCCAGAACGCGCTGCGATCTTCCGCGACGTGGCGAAGCGCGCGCGGCCGCTCCGTCGCGTGGATGAAGGAAACGCCGAGGGAATCCTGATGGCGCCAGCACAGGCGCGCCCGGTGAACCTGGAGGTCGTGGGCGGCGATGAAGATCTCGAAATCGTCAGGCAGAGGCAAGTGGCGATCGAGGGCGATCTTCGCACCACCCGTCGAGATATCCTCGACCCGGCAGGAGATCATGGAATCGGGGCCCAGCACGATCTTGGCGAGGTGCCGCGTGCGAAAGCGCCTGGCTTGCCGTCGATTGGCGATCTGGCTGCAAGAGCCCATGGACCCGACCCGCTGAAATGGTTAATGCCAAGCCTGGTCTTAACGCTGCGTTAACTAATTTCCAATGGCTCTTTCGGTTGTCCCACATAGGACTTTTGGCCAGGGCAGCGGCCGGACGGGTTCCACGGCGTGGACGCTTACTGCTAAAGCAGGATCTGGCGCGCGAAGGCGCCCACGACGCCCATGCCCAGAAGCAGAATTGGAAACCATTTGGGGCAGGAGGTCGGCTCGTCGAGATTCATCCGCTGTCGCGCTCCCCTTCGTCTCTCGGTTGTGGAGGCGGGGGTGAGCGTCAGTACCTCCGTGAAGCCCATCCCGTTTGCCCCCACATCCAACCCCCTAAGCACCTCGGATGACGTGACGATGACACCGGGTGATTGGGCGCCCTGACCGGGAAGACCTTGCTCCCGCAGCCAGGGCGTGGGCTGTCGCGGCCTGCACGGCAGCATCTCGATGGTATTCCGTCCGACTTCGGCGTCAACGAATCTGGATGTCCGGTATGCCGCGTTGCTGGTCATCCGCTGAGCAAAGATTGGACGGGCTGTCGATCCGGTGCGCAAGGTCCTGGAGCCTCGTGCGGACCCGGAGGGGCTCCACCAAACGATGCTCTCATCTTAAGAATGCATCGGATTGATTCCAAAAGGGCAGGTCCACTTTTCACGTCCGATGCTTTAGCGAGACGGGCCCGGACGCTCCGCGGAGGCCGCCCAGAGGTTGAGGCCGCCTTCCGTCGCATGGCGGTCGATGTCCGCCAGCTCGTCCGGCGTGAACGACAGGTTCTTGAGCGCTCCGACGCAATCGACCACCTGCTCGGGGCGGCTCGCGCCGATGAGGGCCGACGTCACGCGTCCGCCGCGCAGCACCCAGGCCAACGCCATCTGGGCGAGCGTCTGGCCGCGCCGCCCGGCGATGGCGTTGAGGTTGCGGATGCGGGAGAGATTATCCTCGCTCAGGAAACTGGTTCTGAGGGACTTCCCTTCCGCCGCGCGGCTCTGCTCCGGGATGCCGTCGAGATATTTCGTGGTCAGCATGCCCTGCGCTAGGGGCGAGAACACGATCGATCCCATGCCGAGATCGTCGAGCGTGTCGAGAAGGCCATCCTCCTCGATCCAGCGGTTGAGCATGGAATAGCTCGGCTGGTGGATGATGCAGGGCGTCTTGAGTTCGCGCAGGATGGCAAGCGCCTCGCGCGTGCGCTGGCTGTTGTAGGAGGACAGGCCGACATAGAGCGCCTTGCCCTGCCGCACAGCGGAATCCAGCGCCATCATGGTTTCTTCCAGCGGCGTTTCCGGATCGAAGCGGTGCGAGTAGAAGATGTCGACATAGTCGAGGCCCATGCGCTTGAGGCTCTGGTCGAGGCTGGACAGAAGGTACTTGCGGCTGCCCCACTCGCCGTAGGGTCCGGGCCACATGCGGTAGCCCGCCTTGGTCGAGATCACGAGCTCGTCGCGCAGCCCGTGGAAGTCGTTGCGCAGGATCTCGCCGAACAGGGTTTCCGCCGAGCCGGGGGGCGGGCCGTAATTATTGGCGAGGTCGAAATGCGTGATGCCGAGATCGAAAGCCGTCCGGCAAATCTCCCGCGCAGTGGCGGCCGACTTGTCTTCCCCGAAATTGTGCCAGAGCCCCAGCGAAATCGCCGGCAGCTGCAAACCGCTTCGGCCGCAGCGATTGTAGATCATCTCGTCATAGCGGCCGTCTGCGGGCTGATAGGCCATGGCTTCCTCCGTGAATGCGTTGCGTGGCACGCTGGCACAGGGAGCATAGCTGTGTCGAGAGAGCCCGAAATCCAGGCCAGGAGCGGACGAAAGCCCTCCAGGAAGGCTCGGCCGTAGAGCGCCGCCGCCCGCGGGCGGAGATTTCAGAACCGCGTGATCACGCTGATGCCGAGTCCTTCGAACCGGTCCATGGCCATGAGGGCTGCGGGCGCCTCCTCGAGGCCGATCCTCTTGCCGACGAGCTTCCGAGGGCTGAGTTTGCCCGTCTCGATCATGGCCATCATGGCCTGATAGCGGAAGGCCTGCATGCCATGGCTGCCGAGGATTTCGAGTTCCCAGCCGATGATGCGGTCCATCGGAACGGGCGGCCTTGAGTGCTCGCCCAGCATGAGCCCGACCTGCACGTGACGCCCGCGGCGGCGCAGATTCGCGATCGAGTTGAAGCAGGTGGTGGGGTGTCCCAATGCATCGATGGAAACATGCGCGCCGCCCCTGGTGATCTCGCGCACCGCTTCGACCACGTCGGCGACCTCGCGCGCGTTGATCGTCGCGACGGCGCCCATCTGCCGGGCGAAGTCGAGCTTTTCCGGCGTGAGATCGATTGCGACCACGTTCGCCCCCATGGCGGCCGCGATCATGATCGCCGACAGTCCGACGCCGCCGCAGCCATGCACGGCGACCCAGTCGCCCGGTCCCACGCGGCCCTGGTCGACGATGGCGCGGAACGACGTGACAAACCGGCAGCCGAGGCTCGCGGCGGTTTCGAAATCGAGGCTCTCGGGAAGCGCGACGAGGTTCGTGTCGGCGTAGTCCACCGCCACGTATTCCGCGAAGGATCCCCAGGCCGTGAAGCCGGGCTGGAACTGATGCTCGCAGACCTGATGATTGCCCGAGTTGCACTCGAAGCAGCGACCGCATCCGCCGACGAACGGCACCGTGACGCGGTCGCCCTTCTTCCAGCGCGTGACCTGCTTGCCGGTGGCCAGAACCGTGCCGGCCAGCTCGTGCCCCGGCACATGGGGCAACACCACGTCGGGATCGTGCCCCATCCAGCCGTGCCAGTCGCTCCGGCACAAACCCGTCGCCTCAACCTTGATCACGACGCCCTCGGCCGACGGTGTCGGATCCGGCACATTCTGCACGCGTGGCGGCTGGCCGAATTGCTCGAAGAGAACGGCTTTCATGGGAGGCCTTTCATGCGCGAGGGGCAGGGACAGGCGGTATAGCGGGCGGGTTAGGGCGGAGCAAATCCCGACAGGCGAAATCTATCGCAGCGGAGAGGGGACTAGGCCCGATAGCGCCCGAACACAACCTTCGTCTCCCCGTAATCGCGCCGCTCGATCTCCTCGAAGCCCTCGGGCAGGGTGATCTCGACGCCCTGCGCCTCTTCCACGATCACCAGCGCATCGGGCGTGAGCCATCCGCCGTCCGCGCAGGAGCGCAGCGCCTTCGGGGCGAGGTCCCGGCCGTAGGGCGGATCGCAGAACACCACCGAGAAGGGCCCGTTGGGGGCGGCCTCGCCCATGCGCGTGGCGTCGCGGCGGAACAGGCGGGTCGCGCCGCCTGCGCCCAATGCCTCCACGTTCTCGCGGATGATGCCGCGCGCCTGCGCGCCGTCGTCGACGAAGAGCGCGAAGGCCGCGCCGCGCGAGAGCGCCTCGAGGCCCATGGCGCCGGTGCCGGCGAACAGGTCGAGCACGCGCGAGCCCTCGATGGGGTCGTCATAGCCGTGCTGGATGATGTTGAAGATCGTCTCGCGCAGGCGGTCCGAGGTCGGGCGGATGGCGTCCGAGCTCGGCCCCTTGAGCGAGCGGCCGCGCCAGCGCCCGCCCACGATTCTCATGGTTCAGCTCCCATCAGCGACGGCCGCGCGGGCCGCCCTTCGAACCGCCTTTGAAGCCGCCCTTGGACGCTCCGCGGGGACCACCCTTGAAGCCTCCGCCACCGCCGCGCGGACCACCGCGTGAAGGTCCTTCGCCGCGTGGCGGACCGCGACGCGGGCGCTCGTCGCCACCCTCGCTGCGTGCGCGGAAGGGGCGCTCTCCCGGTGCCTTGCGCGGACGCTCGTCTCCTTCGCCGCGCGCACGGAACGGACGCTCTCCCGCGGAACGGCGCGGACGATCCTCGCCGCCCTCGCGGGAGCGGAACGGACGCTCTCCCGCCGGGCGGCGCGGGCGATCGTCTTCATCGCGGCGGGGGCGGCCCGCACCGCCCTCGCGCCTGGAGCGGGACGGCGCGGCATCGCGATCGTCGCGACGGCGCGGGCGCTCCTCGCCACGGTCGGCGCCGCGACCCCGGCGTGGGGCGGGTGCCTCCGCTTCCTCCTGCGGCTGGCGCACGAGTCGCTCCACCACCACCTTCCGGCCCTCGGGCGAGGCGATGGCGCCGACGCGCTCGCGCGGGCGCTCCGCCGTAGCGGCGCGCGCCTCGCGCGGATCGGCGCCGCGGCGCGGCGCCTTCTTGCGAGGAGCTTCCTCGTCGGTCTCGCCCGCACGCCAGACGCTCTTCTTCACGTCGAGGCGTGACGGACGCTTCTTGGGCTCTTCCTCCTCGCGCTCGTAACGGTCCCCTCCGCGCGGGCGGAACGGCTTCTCGTCGTCTCCGCGGCGGCGGGGACGGTCGTCGCCGCCACGGCCGAAGCGGGCAGGGCGCTCGTCGCGGTCCTCACGCCCCTGGCGCTCCTTCGCCGAGGCGCCGAAGGGCGCGATGGGCTCGCGCACCGGGCTCTCGAAATCGACGCCCGCCTCGGCGGCGAGCGCCGCTCCAAGCTGGTCTTTCAGCACCTTCGTTCTGACTTCCTCGACCAGGCCCTGCTCGAGGTCGCCGAGCTGGAACGGGCCGAAGGACATGCGGATGAGGCGGTTCACCTGAACGCCCAGATGTTCGAGGATGCGCTTGATCTCGCGGTTCTTGCCCTCGCGCAGGCCCATTGTGATCCACACGTTGTCGCCCTGGACCCGGTCGAGGCGCGCCTCGATGGGACCGTAGTCCATGCCGTCGATGGTGATGCCGTCGCGAAGCCCGTCGAGATCGGCCTGCGTGATGTCGCCATGGGCGCGCACCTTGTAGCGGCGCAGCCAGCCGGTATCGGGATGGGCGATCACGCGGGCGAGGCCGCCGTCATTGGTGAGCAGCAGCAGGCCTTCCGTGTTGATGTCGAGCCGGCCCACCGCCACCACGCGGGGCAGGTCCTCCGGCAGGTTGTCGAACACGGTGGGGCGGCCCTCCGGGTCGCGGGCCGTGGTCACGAGGCCGCGCGGCTTGTGATAGAGCCACAGGCGCGTCCGCTCCTTGGTGGGCAGGGGCTCGCCGTCGATGGTGATCGTGTCGGCGGCGGTCACGTTGATGGCGGGGCTCTCCAGCACCTTGCCGTTGAGGGTGACGCGGCCCTCCGCGATCATGGCCTCCGCGTCACGGCGGGAGGCGATGCCCGCGCGGGCGATCACCTTCGCGATGCGGTCCTCGGCGGGCTCCTGGGACGCCTCGGCCTGGGTTTCGGGGCGTTCCTCGCGCGGGCGGCGCGGGCGCTCCTCGGCCGAACGGTCGAAGCGGCGCGGGCGGTCGTCGCCGCCACGTCCCCGGAAGGGACGGTCTCCGTCCTCGCGGCGGGCCCGGAAGGGCTTGTCGCCCTCGGGCCTCGGGCGGCGCGGCCGCTCGTCGTTGTCGCGACTGCGGAAGGGCTTGTCGCCCGCGGCGCGGGGCTTGCGCGGGCGGTCGTCCTCGCTCCGGGCGCGGAAGGGGCGTTCGCCGCCCTCGCGGGATTTGCGGAAAGGCCGGTCACCGGAGGTGCGGCCACGGTCGGAGCGTCCCGAGGAACGGCCCTTGCGATTATCGTCGTTGCTGTCGGTCATAGGAGCCTGATAGCAGAGGAAGGGAACGGAAGCGAGCGACATGAACAACGCCGACCACGGCAGGACCGATCCCGGGCTCGACAAGGACGATTCCGCGGCCGATCCCAAGGCCGATCCCATGAGCGTGGCCTTCGCGGAAGCGCGCGCGGCGGCCGCGCGCGGGGAAGTGCCGGTCGGGGCCGCGATCGTCAGGGACGGCCGCGTCGTGGCCCGTGCCGGCAACCGCCCCCGGGAGCTGCGCGACCCTTCGGCCCATGCGGAGATGCTCGCCATCCGTCGCGCTTGCGAGGCGCTGGACGACGAGCGGCTGTCAGGCTGCGATCTTTACGTGACGCTGGAGCCCTGCACCATGTGCGCGGGCGCGATCTCGTTCGCCCGCATCCGGCGGGTGTATTACGCCGCCCACGACCCGAAGGGCGGGGCGGTGGATAACGGCGTCCGCTTCTTCGACCAGCCCACCTGCCATCACGCGCCGGAGGTGTATGGCGGCATCCGCGAAAGCGAGGCGGCGGAGTTGCTGAAGGCGTTCTTTGAGGAGAGGCGCTAAGCGCCATGAGAAAGCCCGGGGCATAGTGCCCCGGGCCGGACGGCGATAAGCCGTGAGGGTTTATCGGGTTTGGTCGGTCGTGCCGGTGCGCGTGGCGGCGTCGCTCCGATCGTCCTCGACCTCGACTTCGGTCTTGCGCACCGTATCGGAGACCGTCTGCGTGCGCTGGTCGGCTTCCTTGCGCACGACCACTTCCTCCACGATCCGCGCCTCCTTGGAGACCACGGCCTCTTCGCCGCGCTCCTCGACTTCGATCGTGCGCTCCTGGAAGAGATTGTTGTTGTCGCCCATCGTGCCGGTATGCATGGATCCTTCCGCCGGACGTCGCTCGACGTGCACCCGCTCCTCGGACAGGCTGACCTGCTCCTGCACCGGCATCTCGACCACGTGCGAGCGAATGCGCACGCGGCCGCGGCTCACCTCGCGCTTGCCCACATGCAGCTCTTCCTCGGCCACCGGAATGACCTCGTCGCTTCCGCGCATCTGCGTGCGATCCTCCGACATCGTGCGGTCCCCGGCCATCGTGCCGACGTCAGGCATGCCGCTCTGTCCGGTCAGGCCAGCGTCGCTGCTCCTCCCGGCGCCGCTCATGAGCCCTGCCGAAGTCGTCGAAGCGCTGGAAGCGCTGCCGATGTCCTGCGTGCCGGAGCCGAAATCGCTCCAGCCTTCCGAGCGCCACGCCGCCTGCCGCTCGTCGAGATCGAGGACATCGTCATCGTCGAGAATGTCCACGACCCAGTCGACTTCGCTGTCATCACATCTCGCGGCCACGAGAGTGTGCCCGCGCCGAACGCCTTCGGCATAGGCGCGCGCGTCGTCGCCCGGCACGCCATTGCTCCTCAGATAACTTTCGACGCGATCGTCATCCGATCCGCCTGCGCTTGCGTCGAAGCCCGGCGACTCGTCCCAGAGCCGGTTGGTGCCCGAGTTGCTGAACATGCAGATCTTGCCCCGTGAGAGGCCGGCATCCTCAAGCCTGCTGATAATCGTCGAAGCCTGAGCGTCGCTGTTGAAGAGGCAGGTGACAGTCTTGGCCATTGGTCAAATCTCCACAACCTGCGCCGTTGCCGGCACAGATCAGATGCATTTCGGTTGGATCGGAAACTTGCTGTTGTCGCGTCCGAAAGAGATGGCGAGACGGCAGCGCACTGATCTTTCAATGGCTGCTTGGCCCGTTCGTTCCCATTGTGGCATTCGGGGATGGGAGAATTATCGCTGCTCGACCGCATCGTCCTCGTCGCCGGACAAACGTTCGACGGTGGCGCGTTGCTTGCGGAGCTGGACCGGGATCTCGAAATTGTCCGTCGCAATCGTCTTGCGGACGTGCAGCTCTTCCTTGAGGACGAGACGCTTCTCAACGACGAGAACTTCTTCCAGGATAGGAATGATGGTGACGTCGCCCTCTGTGCGGATTCCAGGCGCCTGATCCACGATCCGGTCGATCGGAACGCGCGTCACCTCGACGGTTTCGCTCTCGAGCGCGGCTCGTGCCAGTTCTTCGACGATCTCGGTCTTCGTGCTGATGCGGACCCTGCCAGTCGCGACGTCACGCTTGTCGACATGCAGCGTCTCTTCGGCGAGCGGGACGATCTCCGTTTCTGCGTCTTCGCTGCGCTGGGCCGATGAATCTGAGTCGTGCTGCGTCATGGCGAAGGACCCCCGTGTGCAGCGTGGTGAACGTGCGCTGTCAGGGCGGGTTCCTTTGAGCCGGGCGCGAGATCCGGCCGGATTGCGGCTAGGCTTTCAGAAAAGCCTGCAGCGCCTCCAGGGTCGCGCTCGGGTTCTCCTCCGCCACGAAATGTCCCGAGGTCACGCCCATGCCGTGCATCTGCGGTGCGAAGCTGCCGCGCCAGATCTCCAGCGGCTGCTTCCGGTTTCCGACGGGGCCGCTGACGAGTTCGTAGTCGCTCCAGATCAGATAGGTCGGGCACGCGATCCTTTTGCCCGCGGCGAGGTCCGCCTCGTCGGCTTCGATGTCGCGCGTGGCGCCGGCCCTGTAATCCTCGCAGAAGGCGTGGATGCGGGTGGGCTCGTTGCAGCTCTGCCGGTAGGATTCGAGGGCGCGTGGATCGAAGGCGCCGAGGTCGCCGGCTGCCGACCATGCCTTCATCAGACCCTCGAAATAGGGAATGGGATCACGGATGATCTCGTCTTCCGGCTTCGGGTAGGGCTGCGAGAGATAGCCCCAATGGGATTCCGGGATTGTCCTTGAGCGCATCTGCTCCCAGACGTGATAGGTCGGCAGGATGTCGAGCAGCGCGAGCCGCTCCACGCGGCCGGGCTGATCGAGCGCCAGCCGGTAGCCCACGCGCGCGCCGCGATCATGGCCGATCACCGCGAAACGCACATGCCCCAGGGCCTCCATGACCCGGATCACGTCCTGCCCCATGGCGCGCTTGGAATAGGTCTCGTGCCTCCCGTCGCCCTTCGGCGCCGTGGACCAGCCATAGCCGCGCAGGTCCATGCACACGATGGTGTGCGTCTCGGCAAGCGCCGGCGCCAAGTGATGCCACATGGCGTGCGTCTGCGGAAAGCCGTGCAGCAGAACCGCCGGCGGCCCCTTCCCCTTCGAGCGCGCGAAGATGCGCCCGATCTCCGTGTCGATCCAATGGCTCTCAAATCCGGGGAAGAGGTCGCTGCTCATGAAAAGTCCGCTCGCTGCATGGCAAGGAATGGGCTTTTCTTAAGCTTAGGGGAGCCGACGCGTTTGTCAGCCCCGCTCGCGCTCCACGGCGCGCCAGCCGATATCCCGGCGGCAGAAGCCTTGCGGCCAGTCGATACGGGACACCGCCTCGTAGGCTCTCGCCTGGGCTTGCGTGATCGTCTGGCCCAGGGCGGTGACGTTCAGCACGCGCCCGCCATTGGCCACGATCCTGTCCTGGTCCTGCTTCGTGCCGGCGTGGAAGACGATCACGTCGTCGAGCGCTCCGGCCTTGTCGAGCCCGCGGATCTCGGAGCCTTTCTCGACCGTGCCCGGATAGCCCCTGGCCGCCATGACGACGGTGAGTGCAGCCTTGTCGGACCAGGTCAGCGAGACGGCATCGAGCCGGCCGTCGCAGGCGGCGAGCAGCGCCTCCACGAGGTCGGAGGTGAGGCGCGGCAGAAGCACCTGGGTCTCGGGATCGCCGAGGCGCGCATTGTACTCGATGAGCTGCGGCCCGTCCTGCGTGAGCATCAGGCCCGCATAGAGGATGCCCTTGTAGGGCGCGCCCCGGGACGCCATGCCCCTGAGCGTCGGCGCGATGATCTCGCGCATCACGCGCGCCTGCAGCTCCGGCGTGAGAACCGCCGCGGGCGAATAGGCCCCCATGCCGCCGGTATTGGGTCCCTGGTCGCCGTCGAAGACGCGCTTGTGGTCCTGCGCCGTGCCGAAGGGAATGGCGTTTGCGCCGTCGCACAACGCGAAGAAGCTCGCCTCCTCGCCTTCGAGGAAGGCCTCGATCACCACCTCCGCGCCGGCCGCGCCCAGGCCCCCGCCGATCATCATGTCGATGGCGGCCTCCGCCTCCTCGAAGGACGTGGCCACGACCACGCCCTTGCCGGCCGCGAGGCCGTCGGCCTTCACCACGATGGGAACGCCGTAATTGCGGATATAGGCCTTGGCGGCTTGCGCATCCGTGAAGCGCCGGTAGGCGGCGGTCGGAATGTTGAACTCGGCGCACAGATCCTTGGTGAAGGCCTTCGAGCCCTCGAGCTGCGCGGCCGCCTTGCTGGGGCCGAAGGCCTTGATGCCGGCGGCCGTCAGGTCGTCCACGAGACCGGCCACCAGGGGCGCTTCCGGGCCGACCACCACGAAGCCGATCCCCATCACCCGGCAGAAGTCGATCACCGCCCGGTGATCGGCCACGTCCAGCGCGACATTGGTGCCGTGGTGTGCCGTGCCCGGGTTGCCGGGGGCGATGAAGAGGCGCTGGCAGAGGGCGCTGGCCGAAAGGGAGCGCGCCAGGGCATGCTCGCGCCCGCCCGAACCGACGAGAAGGATGTTCATGGCTGTGAGCCCTCCGTGACGACGGTTGGGCTCTTAGCCGCTCGAAACAGTTTCGCCTACCCCGAAAATGCGGAGGCGGGCCAGGGCTGGTCCTGCCGACGGCTCGGTCAGGAACGACCGAGGCCGCCGCGCCTCAGATCACGAAGAAGTCGGCGGCTGACATCTTCAGGTTCTTGGAGAGTTGGGCGAACTTGATCGCCGCGCCCTTGCCGGAGCCATCCGCGTCGTAGGAGAGGGCGCCGGTCTTGCTGTCATAGACGATGTGGTCGTTCTTGTCCTTCGCCTTGGCACCGATGGTGAAGAAGTCCTTCTTGAGGACGCCGGTCTTCGTGAGCTTCCTGAAGATGGCATTCTCCAGCCGGATCGCGTCGTCCTTCACGCTGAAGCCCGAGACCGTGTCCACATTGGCGCTCTTGTTCAGCTTCGTGTCGAACACGAACGTATCCTTGCCCGTGCCGCCTGAGAGAATGTCCTTGCCGAGCCCGCCATAGAGAATGTCGCTTCCGTCGGAGCCGGTGAGGATGTCGTTGCCGAGGCCTCCCTTGAACGTGTCGTTGCCGGCCGTTCCCGTCACCCTCTCGCCGACCCAGTCGGCGACGTTCACGATGAGAGCCTTCTCGAAGGTGAGCGTGCCATCGCTGACCATGACCTTGATGGTGTGAGCTCCGGCCTGCTCGTAATCGATGAGCAGGTGGTCGTCAGCCACGATCGTGTTGCCGACGAGCTTGAAGCGGCCGCCCGCAGTGTCGGTCAGCGTATAGGTGAAGGAGGATCCAGCCTGATCGGCCGCCGTGAGCGCGCCGACCACGAAGCCGGCCGTCGCCTCGGTCACGGCATCCGCGTCGAGCGAGATGTCCGCAGGCGCGCGGTTCGCCACCACCGCCCGCACCGCCACCTCATCATTGGTGGCGACGGCGCCCGGATGGGCGGCATCGCTCACCCCGATCGTGAAGACCGTCGCGGTCACGGATCCTGCCGCAGCCTGGGGGTGATCCGCCGGATCGAACTGAATCATGCGCAGCATGACCGCGAGGGTCTCGGCTCTTCCGGTGAGGGTGTAGGTCCTGATGCCTTCCGACAGGTCCTCGCCGCCGGGACCAAGGCCCGCCGGAAAGATCATGCTCCCGTCCGCCGCGTTGAAGCTGATCGTCACCGTGAGCGTGTCGTTCTCCGCATCCGCGAAGGTGACTCCCCCGAACGGGTTGACGGCCGCTCCATTGTCGGTGGCGTTCGTCACGGCCCTGCCGTCCGCGACCGTGATCGTCGGCGCATGATTGACGGGGGGTTCGTCCAGGTTGGTGAGACGGACATCGAATTCCTTGTCGAACGACAGCCCACCCCGGTCCGTGACCCGCACCTTGACGGTGTGAACGGTGGTGGCCTCGTAATCGAGGCGGCTGCCGTCCTTGACCCGGAGCTGGCCGTTGAAGATCTCGAAGCGGCCGCCCGCATCGTCGAGCAGCGTATACGTCAAGAGATCGCCGGCATCCGGATCGGAGGCGCTGAGCGTGCCGATGACGGTTCCGTTGACGGCGTTCTCGGTGATGGACGCGGACGAGAGGGCGATGTCGGTCGGGGCGCGGTTGGCAGGCGCCTCGACGACGTCGTTGAGCGCAATGGTGATCACCTTCTCGATGGAATGACTGCCATCCGTGACCTTCACCCTGATGTCGTGAGAGGTCGCCGCCTCGTAGTCGAGCAGCGCGCCGTTCGCGACCAGGATCGAGCGTCCGTCCGCGCCGAGCTTGAAACGCCCTCCGGCGTTATCGAGAAGCTCGTAGGTGTACGCTCCACCTGAGTCCTGATCGACGATTCCGAGCGAGCCGACGAAGACGTTGTTCGCCGCGCCTTCATCAACCGTCGATCCTGAGAACAGGATGTCCGTGGGAGCGTCGTTCCCGTTGTCGACCGCGATGACGATGGCCTTCGTGTACGTGCCGCCTCTGCCATCGGAGACCTGAACCGTGATCGCGTAGGACGATGCCGTCTCGTAATCGATCAGGCTTCCGTCCGCCGCCAGGAGCCTCGTTCCGGTCGCGTCGAGCCTGAAGCGTCCCCCCGCATCGTCGAGAAGCGTATAGGCGAGGGTGTCGCCCGTATCCTCGTCGACCCCGCTCAAGGTGCCGACCTGCGCGTCGTCGGCGTTTTCGTCCACGACCGTTCCCGACAGGATGATGTCGGTCGGAGCATCGTTCCGCTCGACGACGGCGACGGTGATCGTCCTCGCCGTCACGGCGCCCCTGGAATCGATCACGAGCAGGGTGAGAGCATGTGAGGCGCCGTCGGGATCCTCGAAGTCAAGGAGGGCGCCGTTGGCGACGCGGATCTCCGATCCCACCACATGGAAGCGCCCGCCCGCGCTGTCGGCGAGCACGTAGGTGAGTGCGTCTCCGTCCGGATCGGAGCCGCTCAAGGAGGCCACGAGGGTGCCGGTCGCGGCACCTTCCTCGGCGATGATCGCGCCGCCGGGACCCATGCCGGTGATCACGGCGTCGGGCCGCTCGTTCACGTCGGTGACGCCGATCGTGATCGTCTGCGGAGCGCTGCTCTCGCCAAGGCTGTCGGTGGCGATCACGGACAGCGTGTAGTGCCTTGCGCCGGCTGGGAGAGCCTCGTAATCCAGCGCCGCGCCGGGCGCCAGCCTGATCTGGTGGGTGACGGGATCGATGACGAACAATCCGCCCGCATCGCCGCCGGGCGCGAAGGCGAAGCTCACCGCATCGCCGTCCGGATCCGTCGCGCTCATGGCCCCGACGAAGGTGTCGGGCGTGGCATCTTCCGAGAGGGCGACACCGAGGCCGCCGTTGAGGCGGATGCCCGTCGGAGCCTCGTTGGTGTCGTCGATGTCGTTGACGGTGATCAGAACCGTCTTCGTCACCGATGCGCCGCGCTGATCCGTCACCGTGATCTGGATGCTGTGAGACCTGGCGGCCTCGTAGTCGAGGGCCTCACCGGCTCGCAAACGCAATTCGTTGCCGACGATCTCGAACTTGCCGCCGGGGTCGCCCGTCAGCGTGAACATGAACGAATCGCCGTCGTTAGGGTCGACACCCGTGAGCGTCGCAACGACGCCGCTGACATCCTCGGGCACGCTCGTTCGCGACAGGAGAACATCGGTCGGCGCCACGTTGGTGAAGTAGCGCTTCTGATAGATGCCGTATCCGTCGCCGTCCTGGCCGGAGGATTGCCATGTCACGATCCAGCCGTCCGCGAGGGCGGCGACGCTCGGCAGTTCCTGGTTGCCGGCCGTGGTGGTGTTGACGAGCATGTCCGCAGGGCCGGCCGGGACTCCGTTCCGGTCGTAGGCCTGCAGATAGATGCCGTTGCCCGATCCGTCCTGATCGGCGGATTGCCAGACGACCACCCAGCCGCCGCCGTTGAGAGCTGTCACGCTGGCGGGCTCCTGAAGGCCGCCGGTGGTGACATTGACCCGCTGCGGGGTGCCGAGCGCCGTGCCGGACGGATCGAAGCGTTGCTGAACGATGTCGCCGCCGGTGCTGTACGTGGTCCAGGTGACCACCCAGCCACCGTCGGACAGGGCGGTGACGCTCGACAGGATCTTGTAGTCGCCGGGGGTCGTCTCGACGGGAAGGTCGGCCACGGAGGACGCTGTCCCGTTCGCGTTGTAGCGTTGCTGGTAGATCGTATGGCCGGTGGGGCCGGAGCTGTGGGATTCCCAGGTGACCACCCAGCCGCCATCCCTCAGGGCCGTGACGGCGGGGCGCATCTGGCCTCCGTCCGTCAGGGCGTTGACCTTGGTCTCCTGGCCGAGGGAGGAGCCGTTCGCCCCGTAGCGCTGCTGATAGACGCCCGCTCCGGAGCCGTCCTGCCCCTCCGACATCCAGGTCACGACCCAGCCGCCATCGGCGAGCGCCGTGACGCTCGGCTGCGACTGGTCCGGAGTCACGGCCGTGTTGACGAGCCTGTCCGCCGCGAACAGGGCATTGCCGTTGGCGTCATAACGCTGCTGGTAGATGCCGCCGTTCCAGCCCACATCCTGGCCCTCGGACACCCAGGTGACCACCCAGCCGCCATCGGGAAGCGCCGTGACGCTCGGGTCGCCCTGATCGGAGCTCGTGGTGCGGTTGACGCGGATATCCGTGAGGGAGGCGGGGGCGCCTGTCCGGTCATAGCGCTGCTGATAGATGCCGCAGCCGGACCCGTCCTGGTCGTTCGACTGCCAAGTGACGATCCAGCCGCCGTCGGAGAGCCCGGTGACGCTCGGGACCTTCTGATCCGAGGCCGTGGTGATGTTGACCCAGTTTTCGGGGCCGATCGAGGCGATGGGCGTCGGCATGCAGATCTCCCAAGCAGGTGCTTGTAATCTTTGCTCGTAACCCGGCTCGTGAAAAGTTACAACGTGACAGAATAGTCTAGGTTACCGGTTACTTGCGCGCTACCAGCCATGCCGTAGGGGAATAAGAGACAAGCGGGGGGGATCACCTAGGCGGTGGGAAGACGATGGGCCAGCTCGGCCTGCGGCGTTCGAACAGTGGACAACGGGCATTTCGATGAGGATCGCCCGGCCCGGGCCCATCCCGCGCCCTTGGCATGGCGGGGGCGGAGCGATTAGGTTCTCCTCATGTTCGCAGCAAAAGCTCCCTCCAATGCCCAGGAATGGTCGGTTTCGGATCTCGCGGGCGCTCTCAAGCGCACCCTCGAGGACGCCTTCGGGTTCGTGCGTCTGCGGGGCGAAGTGTCCGGCTATCGCGGGCCGCATTCCTCGGGCCACGCCTATTTCTGCCTGAAGGACCAGAACGCCCGCATCGATGCGGTGATCTGGAAGGGGTCCTTCGCCAAGCTCAAGATCCGCCCCGAGGAGGGGATGGAGGTCATCGCTACCGGGCGCATCACGACCTTTCCGGGTTCGTCCAAGTACCAGATCGTCGTCGACAGCCTGGAGCCCGCCGGCATCGGCGCCCTCATGGCGCTGCTCGAGGAGCGTCGCCGCAAGCTCACTGCCGAGGGGCTCTTCGCGGCCGAGCGCAAGCGGCGCCTGCCGTTCCTGCCGCAGGTGATCGGCGTCGTGACCTCGCCCACCGGCGCGGTGATCCGCGACATCCTTCACCGGCTGGAGGATCGCTTCCCCCGCCATGTGCTGGTCTGGCCGGTCCGCGTGCAGGGCGAGACCTGCGCGGCCGACGTGGCGGCCGCCATCCGCGGCTTCAACGCCCTCGAGCCGGGCGGCCGGATCCCGCGGCCCGACGTGCTCATCGTCGCCCGCGGCGGCGGCTCGATCGAGGATCTCTGGGGTTTCAACGAAGAGGTCGTGGTGAGGGCCGCGGCCGAGAGCGCGATTCCGCTGGTGTCGGCCGTGGGGCACGAAACCGACACGACGCTCATCGATTATGCGGCGGACGTTCGCGCGCCGACGCCCACGGGCGCGGCCGAAATGGTCGTGCCGGTGCGCGTCGAGCTGGTGGCCGGAGTCAACGATCTCGCCCGCCGCCACACGGAGACGATGCTGCGCCTCGTCGAGCGCCGCCGTTCGGACCTGCGCGCCACGGCGCGCGCGCTGCCGACGCCGGAGGCCCTGTTCTCGCCGAAGCGCCAGCGGCTCGACTTGGCGGCGGCGAGGCTCTATCCGGCGCTCGCGCGCAATGCGCGCGGACACGAGGAGCGGCTGCTCAAGGTCGCGCGCCAGCTCGCGCATGTGTCGCCGGTGGCGAACGTGGCGCGCATGCGGGCCAAGCTCGATGCGGTGGGCTCGCGCCCCTACAACGCGGTCTGCCGTCTCGTGACCCTGCGCGAGGAGACCCTGAAGCAGGTCGGGCGTCGTCTCGTCGTCTCGCGCGAGACGTTGCTGCGCGCGGAACGCACGCGCATCGCGCAATCGGCCGAACTCGCCCGGCGCGCGGCCGAGCGTCTCGGACCCACCCTGAAGGGGCAGATCGCGCGCAAGGCCGAGAAGCTCGACGCGGTCTCGAAGCTCTTCGACAGCTTGAACTACAAGTCCGTGCTCGAGCGCGGCTTCGCGCTCGTGCGCGATGCGGAGGGGCAGCCCCTGCGCTCGGCGGATGCGGTGCTCGACGGGCAGCCTCTCGTGCTCGAATTCGCCGATGGCAAGGTCGATGCCACGGGCGGGCGCATCGGCTCCCGTCCGAAGCCGGTCAAGCCCAAGCTCGTCATTGCGGAAGAACAGGGCGCCTTGTTCTAGAGCATCGTGCGGACACCCGAGGGTTCCGTTGTCGAAGCCATGACGGCGAGGCATGGGCTCTCACATTCTTCTCGTCATCCCCGGGCTTGACCCGGGGATCCACGTCTTTGGCTCGGTGTTTCCCAAGACGTGGATGGCCGGATCAAGTCCGGCCATGACGGCGATGGATTCGAGCAGGATGCATCGCCGCGCACGACGCGCCCGCATTGAAAAAACCTTGCCTTGTCCCCTTATAAGGTTCCTTCGGACCTGCGATGGCCTTGATCATGAACAAGTTTGAGCGCAGCGACGGCGAGGCCGTCGTGCAATATCTCGACAGCAACCTCCGGGTCATCAAGCCCGGGGCCTTCGTGCGCTGCGCCGTCACGGGCGAACCCATCCCTCTCGACGAGCTGAAGTATTGGAGCGTGGAGCTGCAGGAGGCCTACGCCTCGCCCGAGGCGGTGATGAGGCGCATCACGGGGCAGAGCCCGTCCACGAAGGGCTGACGGTTCCGATCACGGGCGACTGAGCCGTCTGTCGCTGACCTTGCGCAGGATGAAGTTGCGCAGTCCCGTCTCGTCGTCGAGCCGGAGCCGGACGGGGAGAACCATCAGGCCGGCCCAGACTTCGGCAAAGTTCAGGCCTTCGATGCGCACGAGATCCTTTTCCGTCGTGACAGCCCGAAGGCCGCGAGCCTCCGCTTCCCTGCGCAGCGTTTCGAGCTCGCTGCCGGTATAGGGGTGGTGGTCGGGGAAGGCGCGAGCCTCCTCGACGATGGCCCCGCAGGCGCGCAGGGTCTGAAAGAATTTCTCCGGCCGCCCGATCCCTGCGAAGGCCAGCACCCTTTCCCCCTGGAGCTTCTCGGCGGGGGGGCGACCCGGGACGAGATGGCCTTTGAAGACGCGTTTGCCCAAAAGCTCCGCCTGACGGGCGACGGCGTCCCCGGGCGCGCCGCTTCCGATCACGAGAACCGCATCGACCGCAGGCCATTGCGCCGCCATGGGCGCGCGCAGGGGGCCGGCCGGCAGGGGAAGTCCGTTGCCGATTCCGGTGGCGCCGTCGACGACCGCGACGGCGCAGTCCTTGTGCAGCGACGGGTTCTGCAATCCGTCGTCCATGATCAGCACGGTGGCGCCGATCTCATGGGCGAGCCGCGCGCCGGCCGGCCGGTCGGCGGACACGATGGCGGGCGCCATGGCGGCCAGAAGCAGCGGCTCGTCGCCGACCTCGAAGGGCCTGTGGTGGGGCTGCACCTGCACCGGGCCGCGCAGGCTCCCGCCGTAGCCGCGCGACAGGAAGGCGGGGCTTTCGCCGGCCGCATCGAGGATGTCCGCGACCGCAAGGGCGGTGGGCGTCTTGCCCGCGCCGCCGGCCGTGAAATTGCCGATGCAGATCACCGGCAGGGGGGCGCGTTCCCCCGCCTGCCGCATCCGGCGGCCCGCCAGGGCGCCATAGGCGGCGCCGGCCGGGCGCAGGAGGCTGGCCAGGGACGAGGGGCGGGACCGCCACCAGAAGTCCGGCGCACGCATCAGCGCCGCGCCCCGAGCTTGGCCTGGACGATGAAGGGTTCGATGGACTGCATGGTCCGCTCCACCGCGCCGCCCAGGGCCTGAACGGCCTCGCCGGCCGCCCGGGCCATGTCGCGGGTGAGCGCCGGATTGCCCAGAAGTTCACTGACGGCCCGCGCCAGGGCCGTGCTGTCCTTCACCATCAGGGCGCCGCGCGCCTCATCGATGGCCGCATAGACATCCTCGAAGTTGTGGACGTGGGGCCCGTGCAGGATGGCTGCGCCGAGCTTGGCCGGCTCGATCGGGTTCTGCCCGCCGTGAGCCACCAGGGAGCCGCCCATCGCGACGATCGGGGACAATCGGTAGAACAGCCCCATCTCGCCCACCGTGTCGGCCACGTAGACGTCGGTGGCGCGATCGGGGTGGATGCCTTCCGAGCGGCGGCCGGCGCGCAGGCCCGCCTGCGTGGCGATGGCCGCGACCTCCGGCCCGCGATGGGGATGGCGCGGCGCGATGATCGTCAGGAGGTGCGGGTGCCGCTTGGCGAGCGCCCGATGCACGGCCACGATGACATTCTCCTCGCCCGCATGGGTGCTGGCGGCAAGCCATACGGGGCGGCCCGCGATAAGGCCGGACAGATGCGCCACGACCCGCGGATCGGCCGGGGGCGCAGAGGCGTCGAACTTGAGATTGCCCGTGACGGTCACCCGCGGCGCGCCGAGGCGGGCCAGCCGCGCCGCGTCGTCCTGGCTCTGGGCAAGGCAGAGGGCGAAGCGCTCCAGCAGGCCTCCGACCACGGAGGGAAACTTCTGCCAGCGCTGGAACGAACGATCCGACATGCGCCCGTTGACCAGGACGAGCGGGATCTGCCGCTCCTCAAGGGCCATGACCGTGTTCGGCCAGATCTCGGATTCCGCGATGAGCACCAGGTCCGGCCGCCAGTGGTCGAGGAAGCGCCGCATGTAGCGCGGCACGTCGAGGGGCACGAACTGATGCACCGCTCCGGGCGGCAGGCGGCGGGCGATCAGGGCGGCCGAGGTGCGGGTTCCCGATGTCACCAGAACCGCGAGGCCGCGCTGGGTGAGGCGCTCCACGATGGGCAGCAGGGAGAGCGTCTCGCCGATGCTGGCGCCGTGCAGCCAGATCAGGTGGCCCTTCGGCCTCTGCCGGCTGGGATGGCCCTGGCGCTCGCCCAGGCGCGAGCGCTCCTCGCGCCCCTTCCGCTGCCGCCACAGGAGGAGCCCGAAAACGGCGGGCTCGAGGAGAGCGGTCGCCGTGCGATAGGCCCTGAAGAGAAGCGGCGGGCTCATGCGCGCGATCCCTCCGCGAGGGCCGGGGCCGCTTTCGCGCCGGGATCGTGGGAGCCCACGAGCGCATAGGCCCGCTCGTGGATGGCATCGAGCTCGCGCTCCACCTGCTGGCGGAGGGCTTCGAGCGCGCCCGCATCCGCGTCGCGCGGAACATGGATCGGTTCGCCCAGCACGATCGCGCCGCGGCCGAAGGGGAGGCCGATGCTGGCCTTGTCCCAGCTGTTGAAGTCGATGCGGCGGCTCGTGACGACGGCGACCGGAACGATGGGACGGCCGGACATCTGCGCCAGGGTCACGATGCCCTGTCCGCAGACCCGCGAGATCTTCGGAATGTCCGCGGTCATCACCACCATCTCGCCGCCGGCCAGCGCCTTGAGCATGGCGCGCATGGCCTGAACGCCGCCCTTCTTGCGGATGTCGCGGCCGCGAGCGCCCGAGCCCCGGATGGCCCGGATCCCGAGATGGCGCAGGGCGATCGCGTTGAACTCGCCGTCGCCCGAGCGGGACACGAGGCTGGCCGCGCGATCCTGAGGGCGCTTGGCGAAATGGATCATGAAATGCTGCCCGTGCCACATGGCGGCGATCACGGGCATTCGGGGTCCGATCCGGTCATAGGCATCCGCCGGTTCCATGACGAACCGGTTCGTGCGCTGCACGAGCTTGAGATAGCCCGCGACCAGGAAGCCCAAGGCTTCCTGAACCGGGCGCGAGCGCGTGATGCGTTTGATCAGACCCATCGTGGCTGGACGACTTTAAGCCTGCGGCTCCAGCAGGCGATGCAGGTGGACGATGAAGTAGCGCATCTGCGCGTTGTCGACCGTGGCCTGGGCCTTGGCCTTCCAGGCGGCGTGGGCAGCGGCGTAGTTCGGGAAGATTCCGACGATATCGAGCTTGGAAAGATCCTTGAAATCAACGGATTCGAGGCTGGTGAGCTCACCGCCGAAGACCAGATGAAGCAGCTGCTTGCCGGACGTATCGGTCATGTTTTTAGAACTCTCGTGAATGGATATTGGGATGGTATGTCGCTGGGAGGCAAACCTTGTTCAGGTCCTCATGGCTCCAATAGCACGAGGATGCAACCGTGACGCAACGGCAATCATCTCGCCATGCCGTGGCTCAGGTTTGTTGTAAGCCGGTGGCAGACCTGAGAAATCCGTGAGAACGCCTCCCGCTTCCCGGAGGATGAGATCGGCGGCGGCGATGTCCCAGTCCTGTGAATTGTGGGAAACGAGCCCGACATCGATCGAGCCGTCCGCCACGCGGGCGAGGCGCAGCGCCAGGGAGGGCACCTTAGGCAGGCGCTCGACGGGGCCGGTGTTCCGTTCGAACCGGTCCGCCAGCGGCTTGGGGCCGGCCACGCGGGCGGGGCCGGGAGGCGCCGTTTCGGAGAGCCGGAGCCTGTCTCCGTTGCACCAGGCTCCGCCGCCGAGGATGGCCTCGTAGAGACGGTCGTGAATGGGGGCATGGAGGATGCCGAGCACCGGGGCGCCGTCCTTCACGAGCGCGATCGACACGGCCCAGTCGGGGTGCCCGGAGGCGAAGGCCCGGGTGCCGTCGATGGGGTCGACCACCCACACATGGCTGCGCCCCAGGCGGGCGGGATCGTCCGCCGTTTCTTCCGACAGCCATCCGGCTTCCGGTAAAATCCCGGTGAGGCGATCCTTCAGGAAGGTGTCGAGGGCGATGTCGGCTTCCGTGACCGGGGAGCTGTGCCCCGAAGCCCCCTGGCCCTTATACCAGAGGCGCGCGGCCGTCTGCTCCCCGGACCGGAAATAGGGAAGGGCGATGGCGCCGGCCTGGCGCGCCGCGTCGCGCACGGCCTCGGCGAGACGGGCAAGGGAATCGGAGGCTGAGGAAAGCATCGGGTCCAAGATGGGAGGGATCGCCGGCGGATGCCAGGGAGAGCGGCAAAGAAACCTCACCTCGTCATGGCCGGCACCAGCCCGTGATGACGGGGTGACGTGAAGGAAGCCAGGGCTCTCCGATGATGCGTCCGGTCTAGAACAGGGCGTCCATGACCATGGCGGCGAAGAGGATCAGCCCGGCATCCCGGTTCGAGCGGAAGAGCCGCAGGGCGCCCGCGCCGTCGGAGCGGTCGATGCGGGCCACCTGCCAGCCGAGATGAAGGGCGAAGAGGAAAAGGCCCACGAAGGCGGCGACGCCCGCGCCGGCCTGGAGGAAGGCCGCGATCATGAGCATCACGGTCAGGCCGTAGCAGGCGGCGACGCCCTGCCGCACGCGCTCGCCGAAGAAGCGGGCGGAGGACTTGATGCCGGCGATCTCGTCGTCCTCGATGTCCTGAAGGGCATAGATGGTGTCGTATCCCACCACCCAGGCGATGCTGGCGAGATAGAGCAGCCCCGGCGCCGGGCTCAAGGACCCGAACATTGCGGCCCAGCCCATCAGCGCGCCCCAGGAGAAGGCGAGCCCCAGCACGATCTGCGGCATCCAGAAGAACCGCTTCATGAAGGGATAGAGCGCCACGACCGCAAGCGAGCCGAAACCCGTCGCGATGGCGAAGGCGTTGAACTGCAGAAGGACGAGGAGCCCGACAAGGGCCTGAAGTCCCAGGAAAACGAGCGCCCCCTTCAGGCTGACCTGGCCGGAGGGCAGGGGCCGCTGGCGGGTCCGCTCCACCCGGATGTCGAGGTCCCGGTCGACGATGTCGTTATAGGTGCAGCCCGCGCCGCGCATGGCCACGGCGCCGATCAGGAAGAGAACGCAATGGAGCGGGTCGGGATAGGGCTGGCCCTTCGCGATGGCGGCTAACGCCGCCGACCACCAGCAGGGGAGGAGCAGCAGCCACCAGCCGATGGGCCGCTCGATCCGCGCCAGGCGGAGATAGGGGCGCAGGCCCGCCGGGGCCCATCTTTCGGCCCAATGGCCGCGCACGGCATCGGGAAGGGATGACGCCCCGGGTTGCTCCATGATCGCCGGAAATCCCGCTTAGAGGGCGCCCTTCGGCACGTTGAGGGTGCCGGTCAGGCCGCCGCCGATGCGGCCGGGGGTTCCCTGCTGCTGGGCCTGCTGCTTGGCGCGCTTTTCCATCTCGGCCATCTTGGCGGCGGCACCGCAGGCCTGCGACTTGAAGGTCTGGGCGCGCTTGTGATCCTGCTCGAAATTCGTGACCACCTGGTCGGGCACCTGGCACCAATCCTTGTTGGTGGTCATCCATTTCAGGCCGGCATCGCCATTGCTCACGAGCTTGCCGAAGACGCCGCAGGCGGCGCGCGGGTCGATCTGCTTCTTCTTGCCGCCGCCGGTCAGGCCGTTGATCTGCTTGATGATGCTCTGCCGCTCGAGCAGGATCTTCTGCCCGTCCTGACAGGCGCTCGACTGCGCGAAGGCGGGAGCGGATGCAAGAATGCCAACGGCGGCAAGCGCGGCCAATATGGTCGGACGGATGTGCGTCATGGCAAAAATCCTTCAAAAAGCCCGCGACGTCTCGCGAGCCTGTGCTCTGTTAACAGCTTACGGGGCTCCAGGCCAAGGGGTGATTCCAGGGGCGATTGGTCGCCCGGGAGCAAGCTGTGCCATGGCGCACCTTAATTTCAGATGACCGAAGGCCCGCAAAGGCCTCCCCAGGCCAGGGGGAACTTGGTATGGCTCGGGGCTCAACCGCTCGAAAGCCCCCTCGCACGTCCCATGGCCGATTACGACTTCAACGCCCCCCGCCTGTTCGTCGACGCGCCTCTTCACGAAGGCGCGAGGATCGCCCTCGACCGGGGGCAGGCCAATTATCTGCTCAATGTGCTCCGCCTGAAGACCGGCGAGGGCGTGCTGGTCTTCAATGGCCAGGATGGGGAATGGCGCGCCGACATCGCCGTGGAAGGGCGCAAGGCGGCCGATCTGGTCTGCGCCCACCGGACTCGCGGGCAGACGGCGAGGCCGAGCCTGATCTACGCCTTCGCGCCCCTCAAGCACGCGCGCCTGGACTACATGGTCCAGAAGGCGGTGGAAATGGGCGCCGGCACCCTCCAGCCGGTCATCACCCGGCGGACCCAGAGCACGCGGGTCAACCTGGAGCGCATGCGCAGCAACGCCGTCGAGGCGGCGGAGCAATGCGGAATCCTGACGCTTCCGGAGGTGCGCGAAGAGGAGAGTTTGGAGCTTTTCCTCAAGACCTTGGACAAGGATCGCGTACTCGTGTTCTGCGACGAGGACGCGCCGGTTTCCAACCCGGTCCAGGCTCTGGCCAAGCTTGGGAACAATCCGGCAGGCGTTGCCGTTATCGTGGGCCCCGAAGGGGGTTTCACCGATCAGGAGAGAGCGCTTGTCGCCGCCCACGAAAGTTGTGTTCGCGTATCGTTGGGACCGCGCATCCTGCGAGCCGATACCGCCGCAGTGGCAGCCCTCGCGATCGTTCAGTCCGTGCTTGGCGATTGGAGCTGACGCGGCCATCCGACGATGGGCCGAGCCCCTTCGAGCCAGGTCGCTTCGCCTCTAGATTCAGAAGCCTAGCAGTTTAGCGTCGATTCGCCCCACTCACGCCCCATTCGGGCGGAGTTTGGAGCGGGCGGCAGGCCATCCTGCGCGTGCAAGGGTCATTCCTGAGAAACACATCGAGGAAACCGGGAAATGAGCTGGGATTTCAAGTTCGGCATCGAGGAAGAGTACTTTGTGAACGATGCCGCCAAGCGGGACGTGGCCAAGGGTCGAATCCGGGAATTCTTCGCGTCCTGCCGTGAGCAGCTCGCGGACGGAATCCAGCCCGAGATGCTCGAGCCTCAGATCGAGATCGCCACCAAGCCGATGGTGGATTTCGCCGAGGCCCGCGCCCAACTCACGGGCCTGCGCTCCTCGGTGGGCGCGATCGCCCGCGAGTACAATCTCTCCATCATGGCCTCCGGCACGCATCCGCTCGCCGTGTGGTCGCGCGTGCGCGCCAACGCGCAGCCGCGCTACGGCAAGGTGATGCACGACCTGCAGATGCTCGGCAGCCGCACGGTCCTGTGCGGCATGCATGTGCATGTGGAGGTGCCGGATCTCGCGGCGCGGGTCGACATCATGAACCGCATCCAGCCCTATCTGCCGCTGCTGCTGGCGCTCTCCACGTCCTCGCCGTTCTGGCAGGCGCAGCGCACGGGCCTCCTGGGCTACCGGCTCGCGGCCTACCGTGAGCTGCCGCGCACCGGATTGCCGGACCTGTTCGACGGCGCGGAGGATTACCAGCGCTATATCGACACGCTGGTGGCCGCCCGGGCCATCGAGAATTCGAGCTATGTGTGGTGGGTGATCCGGCCTTCGCTCAAGCACCCGACCCTCGAGCTGCGCGTGGCCGACAGCTGCACGCGGGTGGACGACACCATCGCGATCGCGGCGCTCTATCGCTGCCTCGTGCGCCGCCTGAGCCTCGATGCCACGCTCAATGCCGGCCAGACCGGCGCGTCCCGCGCCATCAACGACGAGAACAGCTGGCGCGCGATGCGCTACGGCATCCATGGCAGCTTCGTCGACGAGAAGACCCGCAGCGCGAAGCCCGTGCGCGAGATCCTCGACGAGGTGCTGGACATGATCCGGGGCGACGCGAAGGAGCTCGGCTGCGAACGCGAGGTCGATCTCGCCCGCTGGATCGTGGCGCGCGGCACCAGCGCCGACCGGCAGCTCACCCTCTACACGGAGGCCCTCGGGCGCGGCCTGTCGAGCCGGGATGCCCTAGTCGGCGTGGTCGACTGGCTCTCCGCCGAAACCGTCGGGGACACGGTCGTTCGGCACTAGGGAATTTGTGCGGACCCTGATTTTCCGCGGCATGGGCCCTCGGCCCGCTCAGAGGGTGCGCTATTCTCAATGGGCGCATCGGGTGGGTCCCGGAAGTGTCGTCCGCTTCCGGGTCCGATGCCAGGGCGCAAAACCGGCCCCGCATTTTGTGGGACGAACTCTCGTTGCAGCTTGGCCTTAACCCGCCTATCTAGTCACGATCCCTGAGTCGGCGCGCCTTGAACGCGCTTTTTGGATGAGGTGATGTATGGCGCGGGACGTATCCGATACGACCCCCATCGGCGCGCGGGCTGAGCTCGTGGAGTGGATCGCGGAAGGCGAGAAGCCACGCGACAGGTGGCGGTTGGGGACCGAGCACGAGAAGGTTCCCTTCTACGAGGCGGACGAATCCCCCGTTCCCTACGACGGCGGACGCGGCATTCGCGCGCTCCTCGAAGGCTTGCAGGCGCGCACCGGCTGGTCCGCCATCATGGAGGACGAGCATCCGATCGGGTTGTTCGACGAAGCCGGCGGCGGCGCGATCTCGCTGGAGCCCGGCGGCCAGTTCGAGCTCTCCGGCGCGCCGCTCAAGACGCTGCACGAGACGGCCTGCGAAACCGCGCGGCACCTCGCCGACGTTAAGGCGATCGGCGAGAGCCTCGGCATCCGATTCCTCACACTCGGCATGAGCCCCTTGTGGACACGCGCCGAAACGCCCGTCATGCCCAAGAAGCGCTATGGCATCATGACGAACTACATGCCGAAGGTCGGCTCGCTCGGCCTCGACATGATGTACCGCACGTCCACCGTGCAGGTGAACATGGACTACGCGTCCGAGGCCGACATGGTGAAGAAGCTGCGCGTCTCGCTCGCGTTGCAGCCGGTCGCGACGGCGATCTTCGCGAACTCGCCCTTCACCGAGGGCAAGCCCAACGGCTATCTCTCCATGCGCTCGAACATCTGGCTCGATACGGACCGGGACCGCACGGGCATGATGGCCTTCGCGTTCGAGGACGGCTTCGGCTACGAGCGCTATGTGGACTGGGCGCTGGACGTGCCGATGTATTTCGTCAAGCGCGGCGCGACCTATCACGACGTGACCGGCGCCTCGTTCCGGGATCTTCTCGCCGGCAGGCTCGCGCCGTTGCCGGGCGAGCGCGCGACCCGGTCCGACTGGGCGAACCACGTTTCGACCCTGTTCCCGGAAGTGCGCCTGAAGCGCTATCTCGAAATGCGTGGCGCGGATGTGGGCGGCCTCGAGCACATCGTGGCGCTCTCCGCCTTCTGGACGGGACTGCTCTACGACGAGGCTGCGCTCGACGGAGCCTGGGAGCTCGTGAAAGGCTGGAGCGCGGATGAGCGCGAGCGGCTGCGCGCCGATGTGCCGAAACTCGCGCTGAAAGCGCAGATTGCCGGGCGCAATGTCCAGGACATCGCGCGCGACGCGCTCGCGCTCTCGCGCGAAGGCCTCAAGCGCCGCGCCTGCCTCGACGAGGCCGGGCAGGACGAGACGAAGCATCTCGCCTATGCCGAAGAGATCGTCCTCTCGGGACGGACAGCGGCCGAGCGGCTCCTGGAGCTTTACCATGAACGATGGGGAGGATCGGTGCTCCCGGCCTTCCGGGACTGCGTGTTCTGAGAGAGCCGAAGCGGGTCCGTGCCGGCGCCGGCGGCGCCCCGTCATCGGGGGCGGGGAACGGACCGATGCTCTAGGCGGCGGTCGCGATGGCAACGCGATTGCGGCCGTCCTGCTTGGCCTGATAGAGCGCCTTGTCGGCCATCTCGATGAGACTGGCCGGGCTCGTGTTGGAAGGGTCGGCGGCAGGCGATTGCGTGACGCTGCCGATGCTGATCGTGAGGGTGTACGATGGTGAATTGGCCTCGTGATGCACGGCCAGCGCCTCGACGCTCGCACGGATCCTCTCGGCGATCGTCGCGGCGCCGCTCGCATCCGTGCCCGGCAGCAGCACGACGATCTCCTCGCCTCCGTAGCGGGCCACCAGATCGCCGGGGCGCCTCGCGCCGTCCGCGATCACCCTTGCCACCTTGCGCAGGCATTCGTCGCCCTGCTGGTGCCCGTAGAAATCGTTGTAGGACTTGAACTGATCGACATCGATCAGAAGCAGCGAGAGCGGCGTTCCGTCCCGCGCGGCGCGCAGCCATTCGATTTCCAGCCGCAAGTCGAAGGTGCGACGGTTGGCGAGACCCGTCAGGGGGTCCGTTGCGGCGAGCACGGCGAGTTCGGCCTCAGCCTGCTCGCGGCGCCGCAATTCGCGGGCGAGCCTCCAGCCCAGCAGGCCGATGATGACGATGAGAATGGCCACGCCGAGCGAGCGGATCTGAAACTCCATGGTCCAGTTCCTCAGGGCCTCTTCCTGCCCGACGGCTGCCAGGAGCACGACCGGATAGACGTGGTTGCGCTGGTAGCCGGCGAGACGCGGCATCCCGTCCACGGGAGAGAGATAAGGCTGGGAGCCGGAGGGGCTGCCGTCCAGCAGCCATGGGGGTGGAGGTGGCGTGGTGCCGATCACGGATGCGTCATAAGGGTAGCGCGACAGGATCCTCCCCCTCTCTAAGGTGCTGACCATCACGATCGTTCCCTGGGAGCCGAGGTCGATGCGACCGAAGAAATTCGCGAAGTAGCGAGGCGGAATGCTGACCTGGACGACGCCGGCGAAACTGCCGTCGGGCCTGTCGAGGCGACGGGACAGGGTCAGCACCCGGTCGCCCCCGAGCGGATCCTGAACGAGCGGCCCGAAGAACCATTTACCGTCCGGCGAGGCGGCATGATGCCGGAAGAACGCCAGATCCCTGACGTTCACCCGGCTGTGGCCCGGAAGCGAGCTGGCAAGGACGAAGCCATCCTCGCCATAGACCGTGAGGGACTTCAGGGCCTGAAGGGTCTGAATGCGCTCGGAGAGAAATTCCTCCATGGGCCGTATGTCGACATGGTCGACCGCCTGGCGCTCCAGGCGGTCGACCATGTCGACCAGGATGGCGTCGGCCCGGTTGAAGGTGTCTTCCGCATGCTGGGCCAGGGACTTGGCGAGGTTGCTCATCTCGCCCTCGATCCGGACGAATTCCTGCTGGCGCTCGGTCCAGTCCCTCCAGCCCTCGAGGGCGACGATGGCGAGGCATACGACCGTGACGAAGATCTTGAGCCATCGGGACGATGAATAGGCCTTGGAAGGAGGGGAAAGCATCAGTCCCGGTCTCCCGTCACGTGCCGGCGAACTTGAGGCCGAGGATGCCGGCGACGATCAGGCCGATGCAGCCGAGGCGGAGCGCCGTGGCGGGCTCGCCCAGGAGAACGATGCCGAGGAGGGCGGTGCCGACGGTTCCGATGCCGGTCCAGACGGCATATCCGGTTCCGACGGGGAGGCTCTTGAGGGCGATTCCGAGGAGCAGGACGCTGGCCACCATGCTGATGGCGGTCAGCACCGAGGGCACGAGCCGCGTGAATCCGTCGGTATATTTGAGCCCGATCGCCCACCCGACCTCGAGAAGACCCGCCAAAAACAGATAAACCCACGCCATACAGGTCTCACGTCACCATCCGGTGACACCCCTTTTCCGAGATGCTAAAGCACCGGACCCAAAAGTGGACTTGCACTATCAGGGTCGATCCGATGCTTGCTTTCTTCAATGAGAGCGTCGTTCGGGTCGCTGACGCGGCCCTCTGGATCCGCACGATGCTCTGACGCGAGGCCCCCCTTGCGCTTCTTGAGATATACAGGGCGTCCGCATGCGTCTCAATAGTAGCTGCCATTGCAGAAATGCCCACGGGTGAGGCCGGGGCGGGCGCTCCGCGCGGGGTCAGTTCACAGGTTCGTCCGAGGGGCGGACGGAGGGGCCCAGGGAGGCATAGGGGTTGAAGGGCTCGTAGATCTGATGCTTCCACGAGTCCCCGCAATTGATGCAGATCGAGCGGATCATGTGGTTGCTCTGCTCCAGGCGCTTGAGCAGTTTCTCCTGCCGCTTGAGAGCCTCGTTCTGCTCGGATTCGTAGCCGGAGGGACGCACCGTCAGCTGCAACCCTTTTTCGTCTGGCGCTCCCTGAGCAAAGGCCATGCCCGGCACCCCCATGAGCAGGACAGCGAAAAGAAAATGGCGCATCGGGCTCCTCGCAAGCACTTCGAATATTCCTGACAGGACGCCATGCGGTTCCATTACGTCAAGAGCCAAAAGTGGGATCGGACGATAGGAAGCAGGCTCTGCCCGGCACGGACGAAAAGTTCCATGCCCGTCTAAAAATATATTCTGTTGCTGAGGATTCGAACCTCTCGATTCGGAGAGGTGGTGGAGGCGAACGGCTGCCTAGATGGCCCATAACGAAGCAACAACCATGGGCTGAAGCATGATCCGTTCGAATGCTAACCTAGCGGCAACTACATTGGTGCCCCGAGCCGCTATTATACGGTCAGCAGCTGTCACATCGGCGATCCTTCTCCTGGCGTCCGGCGCTTTGACGCAAACGGCGCTGGCGAGTTGCAGCAGCGCAGGAAAGACCATCACCTGTTCAGGAACGACAACAGCCGCCGATGCGCCGATCGCGAGGACAACGAGCGGAGGCACCATCATCATCGAAGGGAATGCGGCCGCGAGCGGCTCGACGGGTTTCGCGGTCCTCGGCCGCGGCGAGGGAACACGTTTGATCAACAGGGGATCCTTGAGCGCGATAGGCCCGTCGCTGGATGGCCTGGAGGTGCTCGGCAACCGGAATACGATCACCAACAACGGCAGCGTCCGGACATCCGGACATTCCGCCAGCGCCCTCCATGCTCTCGGGAACAGCAACATCCTTTTGAATACCGGAACGCTCAATACGGGCACGGGTGGCGCGGCCATCGGGATCTTCGCCGAAGGAGCCGGGAACAGAGCGACCAACCAGGGCACCATCGTCACGGGTGGGGGTGGCGCCGAGGGCCTATCGGCCTATGGGGACCGCAATGTGCTCACCAATGCCGGCGCCATCGCCACATTTGGTCCGGTCGGAAACGGAATTCGCGTCCACGGCAACAACAACTCCATCCTCAACACGGGGAATGTCACGACGTCAGGCGTGGAGGGGCGGGGCATCAAGGTCGATGCGGGGACCGGCAACGTCGTCGTCAATCGTGGGACGATCGATACGTCGGGGAATCGTGCCTACGGCATTTGGGTTGCGAGCAGGGCCGGCGAGACGACCACGATCATCAATGAAAGCAGCGGCATCATCCGCAGCCGGAACGACAAGTTCTTCAAGTTCGATGCGGGCAATGAAAGCGTCCGGAATTTCGGCACCCTGAGCGCGCCGGGCGGCGGGGCCGCTGCCGATCTCGGCGCCGGCAGCGACTCGTTTCTGATCGGCGCGAGCTCCCGCATCACGGGCTTCGTCGATGCGAGCGACGGCACGGACACGTTTGCCCTAGGGGGCTCGGCGAACGCATCGTTCGATGCCGCGTTGATCGGCGCCGGCGCGCAATATCGAAATTTCGAAACCTATGAGAAGCTGGGCCCGTCCACCTGGGTCGTGACCGGCAGCAACGACGGCGTCATGCCGTGGCATGTGCGCCAGGGCAGCCTCCTGGTGACGGGCGTCATGGGCGGTGCGGACATGAATGTGTATGGCGGCGCGACGCTCGGCGGCAGCGGCACCGTCGGGAGCATCAATGCCCGCGCAGGCAGCACATTGACGCCCGGCATGAACGGCATCGCCTCCCTTGCCGTCACCGGCAATGTGCTCATCGCCAACGGCACCGTCTACAAGATCGATCTCGATGCGTCTCTCCGCAGCGACAGGATCGTGGCCGAGGGCAGCGCCGATGTTCGGGGCGGCACCGTGCAGGTGAATACGTTGCCGGGAGATTACAGGCCGGGCAGCCGCTGGACCATCCTCACGGCCAGGGACGGAGTCACCGGGCAGTTCTTGCGTGCAACCACCACCCTGGCTTTCTTCAGGCCCGTGTTGAGCAAGGACGGGAACAACATCTATCTCGGGCTCCTGCGCATCCAGCGCACGCTTCCCGACAACAGGCCGACGCCCGCTCCGTTCGACTCGGTGACGGAGGATGAGCTCTCCGACGTTCTCGACCAGACCTCCGGTGCGCCGATCGTCGGCG
This sequence comes from Microvirga pakistanensis, assembly GCF_004458765.1. Classification (GTDB taxonomy): domain Bacteria; phylum Pseudomonadota; class Alphaproteobacteria; order Rhizobiales; family Beijerinckiaceae; genus Microvirga; species Microvirga pakistanensis. Next base: position 157,590 of record NZ_SPJX01000012.1, read on the forward strand.
CCAACGGAACGATCCTCGTGCACGACGATCTCTTCCGGGCCGCCGTGCTCTGTCGCCTGCGCTGCTCGGAAGGCCTGCCGACCTTCAGCACGTTGAATCTGGTTACCGCAGCCTATGCCGCGGACCTGCCCGGCAGGCCGGTGACCACCACGCGGATTCCCGTGCCCGCTCCGCAGACCGCACAAGACTGGGCCATATGGGCGAAGGCCGTCGGCTCCTGGGGCTCGACGGACGCGACCGCCACGTCCCATGCGCTCGAGCGCAGCACGGCGGGTCTGGTGGCAGGCATCGACAGCGGTTTCGGCACGCCGTATCGCTTGGGCCTCGCGGTAGGCTATTTCTCGACGGATCTCGATGTCGCCACGCTGGCATCCGGCGGCACCGTGGAGAGCCTGCACATCGGCCTCTATGGCTCCGCCGCCTTCGGTACGCTCAACCTGCGCGGCGGCGTCGCTTACGCCCACCATGACGTGGACATGACGCGCGACATCCGGTTCACGGGCTTCTCCGGGACCAACCGTTCCAGCAGCTCAACGGATTCCATCCAGGCCTTCGGGGAACTCGGCTATGAGATCCTGCTGAGCGACAGGGTCGTGCTCGAACCGTTCGTAGGCCTGGCGCATGTTCATGTGGCAGGGCGCGGCGTCGTGGAGGAAGGCTCCGATCTCGCCGTCGCGGGGGAGGTTCACTCCTTCGACACCACCTATTCGACCCTGGGCGCACGCCTGATCGCCACGATGCCGACGCAAGCCGGCACGGTGACCTTCAAGGGATTGCTCGGATGGCGTCACGCCTTCGGCGACATTGTGCCGAAGGCGACCTTCTCCTATGCGGGCGACGGGCGTCCGTTCCTGGTGACCGGCGCGTCCATCGACAAGGACAGTCTTGTGATGGAAGCGGGCCTGAACTGGGAGATGCGCAGGAACATGACGGTGAACGTGAGCTATTCGGGCGCCATCGGCCGGCGCGACCAGGAACACACGGTCAGAGCCGGCCTGACGGTCCGGTTTTGAACATCGGCGGCGCAGGTCTTGCGGCCTGCGCCGCTGCTCTCTGATTGCTGTCCTCAGACGATCAGGAACTCGGAAGCCGCGAGGCCGGGCTTGTTCTTGAGGATGACGATGAGCTGCTTGGCGATGGCGCCGGTGCCGTCCACATCGTAGTACAGCTTGCCCGTGCTGCGGTCGTAGATCACCCGGTCGCCCGCGTCCTTGGCCGCCGTGCCCAGCACGAACTTCGAGCTGCTTAACTTTCCCGCGCCGCCGAGCTTCGGCATGGACTTGTTGTCGAGGTGGATGCTGTCGTAGCGCTTGTTGTAGTCGGTGATCGTGTCGTAGCGGGTCGAGCCCGGCCGGTCCTTGAACACGAAGGTGTCGTTGCCCGTCCCACCCGTGAGCACGTCCCGGCCCGTACCGCCGTCCAGGGTGTCGTGGCCGCTGCCGCCGGAGAGCGTATCGTTGCCAGTGCCGCCATAGAGCTTGTCGTTGCCGGAGCCGCCGGAGAGCTTGTTGCGGCCGGCATTGCCGGTGAGCGTGTTGGCGAGCGTGTTGCCGGTCAGGTTAAGGGACGCGCTGCCGGTGGCGTAAAGCTGCTCGACGTAAGCCGCGAGATTATGGCTGACGCTGGTGTAGACCCGGTCGGCCGTGCCGCCCGACGCGGTTTCCACCACCCGGTCGCCCGTGGAATCCACGTAGTAGATGTCGTTGCCTGCTCCACCCTCCATGCTATCCGCGCTGGTGCCGCCGTTCAGTTTGTCGTTTCCTTTGCCACCCCAGAGGGTGTCGTTGCCGGCTCCGCCGTTGAGCGTGTCGTTGTGGTAGCCGCCGTCGAGATTGTCGGCGCCCGCAGTGCCGTTCCAGACGAGTCCGGTGGTAGGGGTCGGGTTGGAGTAGTGGTCGCGGATCGTGACGTTGGCGGGTTTGTCCTGCGTCGTGTAGTCCGTCCACGAGACGCCGGCTCCTCCCTCTGATGGCGGGTCCATCGGATGCGCGAAGGAGTAGTAGCTCCACATGAAGGATCCCGCGAGCCATTGCCCGCCGTAGTTCTCCATTACGCGGAAGAGGGCGGTGTAGGCGTCCATCTGCTCTTGCAGATCGACCGTGCCGCCGCTGCCGAAAACGCCCGGATCCTTGTTCCCACCCTGCACGCTGCGATAACCGACTTCGGTGAAGATCACCTGCTTGCCGTATTGCGCGGACAGCGCCTTGTAGTAATCGACGATGGACTTGCCGCCGAGCAGGTCATCTCGGATCCAGGGGTTGAAATGCGGCTTCACCCAGGCATCCACCATCTGGTCCACGGTGGGGTCGTCCACCGTCGAGAGCGGGTAATAGGCGTCGACGCCGATATAATCGACCTTGTCCCAGAAACCGACCTTATTCACCGTCCAGTACGTGGCCGCGTAGGTGACCTTGCCCGAGTACACTTCCCGCACGGCGTCGATGATCTCCCCCCATTTCTCCGTGTAGGTCTTGCCGTCGCTGCAGAGCTTGGTCGGGTCGATCATGCTGTCGATTTCGGTGCCGACGCAGATCATCGCCGCGCCGGCCTCCTGAGCCACCCGCGCGTATTCGACCATGATGGCCTTGTAGCTGTCGAACCAAGCCTTCGGGTCGGTGGGCGCGAGCTCCGCGCGCCACACGCGATTATCGGTTTCGAGGTGCGGCTTGAGCACGACGTTCATGCCAAGAGCCTTCGCGTTGAGAATGGTCTGCTTGACCTGCTCGAAGCTGTCGCTCTCGCTGTCCCAGGGAATGTTCGGATCGCCGAGCTTTAAGGCCGCCGAGTTGCTGAATTTGTCCGTCTGGAAGAAGTTCGGGATGAGCGTTAGGGTGTTGGCTCCCGTCGCGGCGATCTGGGCCATGGCCGCCTGGCCGCCGGGAGACAGCGCCTGGCCCGCCCAGTAGGACGGCTGGGTGATGCTTTCCCATTCGAGAATCTGGCCTAGGCTCATGCGGTGCCCCCATTGTCGTGCCGACAGTTGCGCTGTCTTTGAACTGATTCAGTTAAGATATAATATATCTTACTTCAGTTGTCGTTATTCCAATCGGGTTAGGCCGAATGACGCAGTCAAAGCGGGCCGATTTCAGCTACAGGTTGTGAGGTATTCTTAGTGGTTGTATGGCCGCAACTTGCGATCCGCTGCATTGGCGCCATCGACAAACCAGTCGCACTCGATCCGCGACCTCATAGACCATGCCTTGCGCCATCCGTCCGTGGGAGGCGCGGACGCCAGCCGACAAGGTGCTCCGCCGGTCTGGCAGCGGGCGGGCCTGTCTTTCTTTGATGAAGAGGGGCGTGAACGCTCTGAAAGCCTCGGACGTGAGTTCGAATGCACGGCCGAGGCTTTCAGCTCTTGATTGCTGAGCATAGGGCTGGAAGCGACGGGCATCCTTTGTCTCCCGCACCGGCGGGAGAGGAGCGCCGCCGGATCAAACCTGCCGCACCGCTCCCTTGGCGGCGCTGGTGGCGAGCATGGCATAGGCCTTGAGGGCCGCGGACACCTTGCGCTTGCGGGGAGCGGCGGGGTGCCAGCCCTTCGCGTCCTGCTCGGCGCGGCGGCGTTCCAGCTCGGGCTCGGCCACGGCCAAGTGGATGCGGCGGTTCGGGATGTCGATCTCGATCCGGTCGCCGTCCCGCACGAGGCCGATCGTGCCGCCCTCCGCCGCTTCCGGCGAGACGTGGCCGATGGACAGGCCCGAGGTGCCGCCCGAGAAGCGGCCGTCGGTGATGAGCGCGCAGGCTTTGCCCAGGCCTTTCGATTTCAGGTAGCTCGTGGGATAGAGCATCTCCTGCATGCCGGGGCCGCCGCGCGGACCCTCGTAGCGGATGACCACCACGTCGCCGGCCTTCACCTTGCCGTTGAGGATGCCGCTCACCGCATCGTCCTGGCTCTCGAACACGATGGCGGGACCTGAGAACACCAGGATGCTCTCGTCGACGCCTGCCGTCTTCACGATGCAGCCGTCGAGCGCGAGGTTGCCGGAGAGCACGGCGAGGCCGCCGTCCTTCGAGAAGGCATGCTCCGCATCGCGGATCACGCCGCCGGCCCGGTCCGTGTCCAGGCTGTCGTAGCGGCTCTCCTGGCTGAACGCGGTCTGGGTCGGCACGCCGCCGGGGGCGGCGCGGTAGAAGTCGTGCACGGAATGGCTGTTGGTGCGGCGCACATCCCAGCGGTCGAGGGCCGCCTTCATGCTCTCCGCATGGACAGTCGGCACCGCGGTATCGAGGAGGCCCGCCCGGTCGAGCTCGCCGAGGATCGCCATGATGCCGCCGGCGCGGTGGACGTCCTCCATGTGCACGTTGGCGATGGCCGGCGCGACCTTGCAGAGCACCGGCACCCGGCGCGACAGGCGGTCGATGTCCGCCATGGTGAAGGGCACCTCCGCCTCGTAGGCGGCGGCGAGCAGGTGCAGCACCGTGTTGCTCGATCCGCCCATGGCGATATCGAGCGTCATCGCATTCTCGAAGGCGGCGAAGTTCGCGATCGAGCGCGGCAGGACGCTGGAATCGTCCTGCTCGTAATAGCGGCGGGCGAGGTCGACGATCAGGTGGCCGGCCTCCACGAAGAGGCGGCGGCGATCGGCGTGGGTCGCCAGCGTCGAGCCGTTGCCCGGCAGAGACAGGCCCAGCGCCTCGGTGAGGCAGTTCATGGAATTGGCCGTGAACATGCCCGAGCACGAGCCGCAGGTGGGGCAGGCGGAGCGCTCGATCGCCTGGATGTCCTCGTCCGCCACCTTGTCGTCGGCGGCCGCCACCATGGCGTCCACGAGGTCGAGCTTCTTGGTCACGCCGTTGAGCACGACCTTGCCGGCCTCCATCGGGCCGCCGGAGACGAAGACCACCGGGATGTTGAGGCGAAGCGCCGCCATCAGCATGCCGGGGGTGATCTTGTCGCAGTTGGAGATGCACACCATGGCGTCCGCGCAATGGGCGTTGACCATGTATTCCACGGAATCGGCGATCAGCTCCCGCGAGGGCAGGGAGTAGAGCATGCCGTCATGGCCCATGGCGATGCCGTCGTCCACCGCGATGGTGTTGAACTCCTTGGCGACGCCGCCCGCCTTCTCGATTTCGCGCGCGACGAGCTGTCCCAGATCCTTCAGGTGGACATGGCCCGGCACGAACTGGGTGAAGGAATTGACCACGGCAATGATCGGCTTGCCGAAGTCGGAATCCTTCATGCCGGTGGCCCGCCAGAGGCCGCGGGCGCCCGCCATGTTGCGGCCGTGGGTGGTGGTGCGAGAGCGATAGGCTGGCATGGGTTGTCTCGATCTGCGAAATCCTTGAGCCCGTCTTGTTCGACCGAAAACGGGCGACATGCAAGGAATTTCGCTGCCGCCTTTAGGCGCAGAGCGCATGACCGACCGGCGTTTTTGCCCGGAGAAGCGCCTCGCGCGGGCGGGAAGCGCGCCGTTTCCAAGCTGAACCGTTGCGGCCCGGACCGCGTTGTCCCTGTCAACGCCATCAGCATAAGGGCAGGACGACGCCATGGTGCCGAAGACCGATTGGGATGCCCCCGCTCATCTGCAATACGAGCCGATCGCCTCGCCTCAGGGCGGCGCTTCGCGCGATCCGAGCGACGTGACCGAGTTCGAGAACCTGCGCGAGGCGGTTCATTGGGCCATGAACAACGAGGCTCCGGCCGGCATGCAGGCCGTGATCCGCACCTCCTCGGGCGCGGTGCTCGGTCCGGCCATGCTGGAGGAGATCTGGCTCAGCCTCCAGGGGCCGTGAGGCCCTTCAGGTCCAGCCCAGGCTGAGCGCCCCGACGGCGAGATAGCGGCCGGTCTTGGCCAGGGTCACGAGCACGACGAAGACGGGCAGGGGCTCGCGCAGCACGCCGGCCACGATGGTGAGCGGGTCGCCGACGACCGGCACCCAGCTTAGCAGCAGGGTCCAGCGCCCGTAGCGGCGATACCACGCCTCCGCGCGGGCCATCTGCTTCCGCTTGACCGGGAACCAGCGCCTTTCCTCGAAATGGCTGAAGGACCGCCCCAGCACCCAGTTGACGACGGACCCGAGGATATTGCCCAGGCTGGCCACGAGAATGAGCAGCCACCCCGAATAATGCTCGGCCGCCAGCATGCCGAAGAGCACGGCCTCCGACTGGAACGGAAAAATCGTGGCCGAGAGGAACGCAGCCGCGAAAAGAGCGCCGTATTCGGCAAGGTGAGGCATGGGGCGGATGGAAAAGCCGTTGCGGGACCCCGGCCTTACCACGCCTGGCTGCGCTTCCCAAACGGCAGCTTCTCCCGTCATGGCCTCTGCGTCATGGCCGGTGACGACGATGAGCGGAGGACAGGCGGAGCGGGCATGCTCCGCTCCCGCTTGCACCGCATGGCGGAAGTCACTACCAACGCCGCTCGCTTGGCTTGTCGTGAAAATCTCTCGGGAACGGGTCTCTTGAAATCTTTCGATGTGGTGGTGATCGGCGCCGGCGCCGCCGGGATGATGTGCGCCGCCGAGGCCGGAAAGCGCGGGCGTTCGGTGCTGATCCTCGATCACGCCGCCAAGCCCGGCGAGAAGATCCGCATCTCCGGGGGAGGGCGGTGCAACTTCACCAACCTCAACGCCGCGCCCGCCAACTACATCTCGCAGAACCCGAGCTTCTGCATCTCGGCCCTGCGCCGCTACACGCAACGCGATTTCATCGCGCTCGTGGAGCGATACGGCATCGCTTATCATGAGAAGACGCTGGGTCAGCTGTTCTGCGACGGCTCCTCGCGGCAGATCGTGGATCTGCTCCTCGACGAGATGAGGCAGGCGGGCGTCACGCTGCGCCTGCGGACATCCGTCGCGGAGGTGGAGAAGACCGGCGACGGTTTTCATCTCGCGCTGTCGGACGGCGCCGTGCAGTGCCGCTCCCTTGTGGTGGCGACCGGCGGCAAGTCGATCCCGAAGATGGGCGCCACCGGCTTCGGCTACGATCTCGCGCAGCGTTTCGGCCTGAAGGTGGTGGAGACCCGTCCCGCGCTCGTGCCACTGACCCTGGAACCGACGATGCTCGAGCGGCTGGCGCCGCTCGCGGGCGTGTCGGTCGATGCGGTGGTGGGCTGCGGCAAGACCGCCTTCGCCGAGGCGATGCTGTTCACGCATCGGGGCCTGAGCGGCCCGTCGATCCTGCAGATCTCGTCCTATTGGCGCGAGGGCGCGGAGATCGCGGTCTCCCTGCTGCCGGGCGTGAACCTGTTCGAGGAGCTGCGCGCCGCCCGCGCGCAGAACGGCCGGCAGGCGCTGCAGACCGCGGTCTCGGCCTTTCTCCCCAAGCGTCTCGCGCAGCTCGTCACCGAGCAGGAGAAAGGGCCCGCGAACCTCGCCGATTGTTCCGACAAGGTCCTGCGGCGGATCGACGATTCCGTGAACCGCTGGCGCTTCAAGCCGGCGGGGTCGGAAGGCTACCGCACTGCCGAGGTGACGCTGGGCGGCGTCGACACAAGCGAGCTCGATTCCCGGACGATGGAAGTCAAGTCCGTGCCCGGGCTCTACATGATCGGCGAGGTGGTGGACGTGACCGGCTGGCTCGGCGGCTACAATTTCCAATGGGCCTGGTCGTCGGGCTGGTGCGCGGGGCAGGCGGCCTGAGCATCAAGCCTCGAGATGGGCTCCGCTCCTGCGCTGAATCCGATGCTCACGGAGAGGTACTCTTTTGAGCAATGGCGTTTGCCGACGCGCCCCATAGACTCGTTGCACCCGTCGCTCGACGCCGCTCTTGCGTGAATCCATGCGAGGCAACGAGAGATCCTTGATGCCCCAATCCGAAGCGTCGTCTGTCGTGTTTCATCGGAGCAGGCTGTTCCCGCCGAAGCCGCGACGGCTGGCATTCCATTCACCGTTTCGCCATCCAGGGCACAGGAGATCGAGATCATGGCCGTGATCATGGGCACCCCTTCCGACGACACCCTGCCGGGCACGGCGAGCGACGATTCGATCTCCGGTGGGAACGGCAACGACACCCTATGGGGCTTCGGTGGCCATGACACCCTGCGCGGGGAGCGAGGCAGCGACCTTCTGTACGGCGGCGCCGGCAATGACAGCCTGAGTGGCGGCGGATTCGGTTCGGATACCCTTTATGGCGGTTGGGGCAACGACACCCTGATCGGAGGAGACGTCAACGACGTCCTGCATGGCGGGGCCGGCGACGACCAGCTGATCGGCGACAGCGGCATCGATCCGATCGGCAGCGATTTCCTGCATGGCGGGTCCGGCAACGATACCCTGAGCGGCGGCAGGTTTGGTTTCGACACCCTGCAGGGCGGAAGCGGCCATGATCTCCTGACCGGGGGGCTCGACCGGAATACCCTGATGGGCGGGACCGGCGATGACACTTTGATCGGCGGTAGCGGCTCCCCCTTCGACGACGATTCTCTGAATGGTGGGGCCGGAAACGACTCTCTCGACGGCGGCGGTGGCGACGATACTCTCTCCGGCGGACGTGGCCAGGACAGCCTCCTCGGCGGAGCCCAGAACGACTGGCTTCACGGCGGAAGCGGGAACGACAGCCTCGAGGGTGGAGACGGCAACGACACCCTGATCGGCGGGGCCGGCAACGACACATTGCAGGGCGGGGCCGGGAGCGACGTTCTCATGGGCGGATCCGGGGCGGACACCTTCCGCTTCCAGCTCGGGGAATCCGGGATCACCACCGCGACGGCTGACGTCCTCGGCGACTGGCGCGCGTTCGACCGGATCGATATGGCCGTCGCCGGAACCGGGCTGAACTACGGCGAGGCCGCCACGAGCGCAAACTCCATCGAGGCTGCCGCCACGGCGGCAGAGAGCCTCTTCGCGGGCCCGTCCATCCGCTACGGGTTCCTCTACAATGGAGCAACGAACACGGGCTACCTTCTCGCGGACCTCGACCAGAACGGAACCTTCGAGACGGGGATCGGTCTTGGACGGGCAGGATCGGCGGCTGCGCTGGACTGGTCGAATATCATCTAGGCGCTACAGCATCGGACCCAAAAGTGGACTTGCACGTTTGGGATCAATCCGATGCTTTTTTCTCAAGAATGAGAGCATCGTCTTAGCGGACCCGAAGGGCCGCACGACGCCCCAGTTGCCGGGGCTCGCGCCCATCCACGCCCGACCAGGAGATCTCCCATGCAGACGCGACACCTCGGACCCTTGCAGGTTTCGGCCATCGGCCTCGGCTGCATGGGCATGTCGGAATTCTACGGCGGTCGCGACGAGGGCGAATCCATCGCTACGATCCACCGGGCCATCGAACTCGGCGTGACCTTCCTCGACACCGCCGACATGTACGGCGTCGGCCACAACGAGGAGCTCGTGGGCCGCGCCATCCGGGATCGCCGCGACCGGGTGGTGCTCGCCACCAAGTTCGGCAACGTGCGCGGGCCCAACGGGGAGCGGCTCGGCATCAGCGGCAAGCCCGATTACGTGCGCCAGGCCTGCGAGGCGAGCCTCAGGCGGCTGAAGGTCGATGTGATCGATCTCTACTACCAGCACCGGGTCGATCCCGAGACGCCCATCGAGGACACGGTCGGGGCCATGGCCGATCTCGTGCGCGAAGGCAAGGTGCGCCATCTGGGGCTGTCCGAGGCCGCGCCCCAGACCATCCGCCGCGCCCATGCGGTTCACCCCATCGCCGCGCTGCAGACGGAATATTCCCTCTGGAGCCGCGACCCGGAGGACGAGATCCTCGCCACCGTGCGCGAGCTCGGCATCGGCTTCGTGCCCTATTCGCCGCTCGGGCGCGGCTTCCTCACCGGGCAGATCAAGAGCATCGACGATCTGGAGCCTGACGATTTCCGCCGCAACTCCCCGCGCTTCGAGGGCGAGAACTTCCAGAAGAACCTCGACCTCGTGCGCGAGATCGAAGCGATGGCCCAGGAAAAGGGCTGCACGCCCGCGCAGCTCGCCCTCGCATGGGTGCTGGCGCAGGGCGACGACATCGTGCCGATCCCCGGCACGAAGCGGCGCAGCTACCTGGAGCAGAACGTCGGTGCTCTCGAGGTCACGCTCACGAAGGAAGACTTGGCACGGATCGACCGCATCATGCCGCCCGGCGCGGTGGCCGGAGCGCGCTACGCGGCGGCGGGCATGCAGACAGTCGGGCTCTAAGTGAAGACTGCAGCGGCAACGGACGCTGCGGTCCCATTCCTCGATTGCTCCTCCACCTTCCCACGTCTTCATCGTCCCGGCCGACCCGATCCGAAAAGCACGGCGCTTCACCGCGTCAGGATGACCGGCACAAGGCCGGTGATGACAAGGCGTTTGCGGAAAGGTGTGCAAAGACGTGGATGCCCGGCTCAAGGCCAAGCATGACGAGAGATGAAGCAGCCGCAGAGGCGAAGCCCGGAGGCAAGGCGTCGGAAGGTTCAGGCGAGCGCCGGGCCCATTCCTTGCAGGCGTCTGACGAGTTCGCTCACCTCCTCCTGCGTCTGGTAGAGACCAAACCCGATCCGCAGGCGGTTGCCCCGGACATCCGTGACCACATGGCGTTGCGTGAGTCCGGCGTGGAGATCTTGAGCCCCCGGGGTCTCGAAGGTCAGGAAGTTGCCGCGCCGCATCTCGTCCTCGGGCACCACGAGGCGGGCTCGGCCGAGCGCCGGGATGTCCGCGACATGCTGCACGAAGAGCTGCTGCAGCGCGATCGCATGCGCATGGACGATGGCAGGCGTGATGCCTTCATCCCGCAGCCAGCGCATCACGGCGTTGAAGCGGTAGAGGCCGGACGGATCGAAGGTCGCGCCCATGAAGCGCCAGCCGTCGGCGCTGTAGCCCACCTGTCCGGGCTGCGCGGCCGCGAGGGCGCCGAAGGCGGCGTACCACCCGGTGTCCCGCGGGCGCGGGCCCCAGTCCGGCGGGCAGTGCATGAAGCAGGCGCCTTCGCCCGCCATGGCGTATTTGTAGCCGCCCGCGATGTAGAAGGCGCGCTGTGCGACGGCGCTCAGGTCCATCGGCCGCGCCATGAAACCGTGATAGCCGTCGATCACCACCAGGGCGCGCTCGCCCGCGGCGTCCACGAGGCTTCGCACATCCGCGGCGAAGCCCGAATTGAAGAAGACCTGGCTGACGAAGACGAGATCGTGCTCGCCGGCTGCGGCTGATCGGAAACGATCCTCGAAGCTGGCGAAGGGCTCCACCTTCACGCGCGTGACGGCGGCGAGGCTTTCCTCCTCCAGGCGCGCGATCTGCCGGCTGAAGGAATGGAACTCGCCGTCCGAGGTCAGGATGCGGACCGGCCTGTCCGCAGGGAAGCAGGAGAGGATGCGCTTGAGGAATTCATGCGTGTTGGGCGCGACCGCGATGGTGCCGGAATCCGGCAGGTTGAGATGGCCCGCCGCATGCGCGCGGAATTCCTCGAGGACGGGGCCGAGCACGTGCTCCCACTTGTCGTCGACGAGGCGCGCGGCATCGTCCCAGGCCTGCAGATGCGCCGCGCGGGTCACGTCCGGCCAGGGATGGTGGCTGTGCGCGGCGAAATGCAGACGCTCCGGGGCGGCGTCGAGGAAGCGGGAGAAGCGGGAGCGCAGGTCGAGCATGGGAGACATCTCGGCGGCTCAGAGGTTGCCGCGCACGGACCAGAGCTCCGGGAAGAAGTAGCGGTCCAGCGCCTTGCGCAGATAGGTGACGCCCGTGCTGCCGCCGGTGCCGCGGCGCATGCCGATGATGCGCTCCACGGTCTTCATGTGCCGGAAGCGCCATTGCTGGAAGGAATCCTCGAGATCGACCAGCTCCTCGGCGAGTTCGTAGAGATCGAAATGCTCGTTCGAATGCCGGTAGATGTCCTCCCACACGGCCTCCACGCCGGGATGCGCGGTGTAGGGCTGCGTCACGTCGCGGTTCAGCACGTCGTCGGGAACGTCGTAGCCGCGGCGGGCCAGCAGGCGAAGAGCCTCGTCGTACAGGCTCGGCGCGCGATAGGCGGCGTCGAGCTGCACCGCGAGATCGCCGCGGTGCATGTGCGGCGCCATCTTCACGTCGTCCTTCGCTCCGAGCTTGAATTCCACGAGGCGGTATTGCCAGGACTGGAAGCCGGAGGAGCGGCCCAGCGCCGGCCTGAAGCTGAGATAGTCCGACGGCGTCATGGTGGAGAGCACCGTCCAGGCCTGGATCAGCTGTTCCTGGATCCGGTTGATGCGCGCCGTGCACTTGAAGGCGGGCGGCAGTTCGTCGGCGCGCAGATGCGCCAGCGCCGTGTCGAGCTCGCGGTTCAGGAGCTTGAGCCACAGCTCCATCACCTGATGGATGGTGATGAACAGAAGCTCGTCATGCTCCTGGGTGAGGGGCTTTTGAGACGACAGAAGAGCGTCGAGCTGGAGATAATCCCCGTAGCTCATGCTCTCCGAGAAATCCGTGTGAATTCCGTCCGCCGCTGACATGATGCCTTCCCTCGATACTGGTCCTGCCCGAGCACGTATCGTTCTCGGGTTGCGAAGAGGAAATAGGGGAGGCGAGAACATCGTCACGCGACGATCGCATGGAAAGGGGGAACACGAACCTGTCTCAAAAGTAGAAGAAAGTACAGTAGACTCTACTTTTGGGTGTGATGCCTAGCGCAACTTGCGGGCCCGGTTTTCCCGCACCGACGATGCGCTCCTTGTAAAAAGCGAGTATCGGATGAATCCCGAAAGTGGATTCCACTTTCGGGTCCGATGCTCTAGCGTGCGGCCCGATTTGTCCCTGAACGGAGTACCCACGCATGTCCGACGCACTTCCCGACCGCCTGTCCACCAACCCGAACAGCCCCTATTACAACGAGGAGCTGCTGGCCAAGGGCGTGGGCATCCGCTTCAACGGAGCCGAGAAGACCAACGTGGACGAGTATTGCGTCAGCGAGGGCTGGGTCCGCGTGATCGCCGGGAACGCGAAGGACCGCTTCGGCAATCCCATGACGATCAAGCTCAAGGGCACGGTCGAGCCCTACCTCCAGAGCGAGGCGTGAGCCTGCCGCCTCGGCGGCTTCAGGGATTGTTGCCGCCGGAGCCCGGCTGGGGCGGGGCCTTGCCGACCCGCGCGGGATCGGTGCCCTGAGGCGCATCCTCCGCGGGCTTCGCCTCGTCGGGTGCCGCCAGCTCATGGCTCGCCGGCTCGCGCGGCGGCGATCCGTCGTGCGGAGGAGCGCCGGTCACCAGCGCGCCGCCCATGTAGGACGGCGGGTCGCTGGCCGGGAAGGAATATTCCGAGCCTGCATCGACGAGGTCGTCCTCTGATTTCTTCGCGGTCACGGCCCATCCTCATGGTATGGCGGTTGCGTCTTACGAGGAAATGTCGCTGGGCCCGGGATGTTCGGGGGAGCGTCAAATAATCCGGAGAGGCAGCGGGCGCGCGAGGCTGTCCAGCCGCCATGATCGGGTCTTGCGGAGGCTCCGCACACCCGGCGTCATGCTCGACCATCCGTCCTCCTCCCGTCATGGCCGGGCGTGCCCCGGCCATCCACGTGTTATGCAGTGCGGGTCAACGCCGGAGATGACGACCCTATGGGCTATCTCCCGGAGAAGGCCGCGCGGGGGCCGACGAGCCCGAACATCGCGCCCTGCGGATCGCTCGCGACGATGATGTGGACGCCGCCCGGGACTTCGGCGGGGCCGTAATGGATCGTGCCGCCGTTCTCCGAGACGGCCTGCGCCGCGCGGTCGATCTCCTCGACGCCGAAATAGAAGGTCCAGGCCGGGGGAGGGCCGCCCTCCGTCCGGTTCATCATTGCGCCGATGGTTTGGCCCTGGTGCGTGATGAACTGATAGTCGCCCATCTCCCCCATCGGCATCGCATCGCCTTTCTCCCAGCCGAACAGATCGGCGTAGAACGCGAGCGCCGATGTCTGATCGCGGGCGGCGAGCTCGTTCCAGTGGCAATGGCCGCGCTCGGTCGGGGAGAAGGCCGTGCTCGTGGCGTCCATGGCGCCACGCATCACGTAGAACAGGACCCCTTGCGGATCGGCCAGCATCGCGAGCCGGCCCACGCCCGGGATGTCGGTGGGCGGCATGGGCTGAGCGCCGCCGGCCTGCACCACGCGGGCCGCCGCCGCGTCGACGTTCTCAACGCCCACATAGCCTAGCCAGATCGGTCGCATGCCAGCATTCTCGGCTCCCGCCGGGAGCGTCATGAACCCGGCCACGTCCGTGCCGTCGATCCCGAAGAGGCGGTAGCCCCTGTCGGATCCCTCCGCGGGCCGGCTCCGCCAGCCGATCACGGCGCCATAGAACCGCGCCGCCGCGTCGGCGTCGGTGGTCAGGAGTTCGTACCAGACGAAATCGCCATGCTGATTGGCCATCGGGGATCTCCTACACGTCGAGGATCGGCGCGAAGCCGCCGAAGATCATTCGTTTGGCGTCGAAGGGCATCTCGTCGGCCATGGCCTTCATGCGCGGATCGGTCATGATCTTGTGGTTCGCCGCGTCCCGGACCTCCTTCGAGGGATACTCAATCCAGCTGAACACCACCACCTCGCCGTCCTGCGCCTTCACGGCCATGCGGAAATCGGTGAGCTTGCCGTCCGGCACGTCGTCGCCCCAGCACTCGACCATGCGGGTCGCGCCGAATTCCTTGAACAGCGGCGCGGCGGACGCAGCGTGCCTGCGGTACTCTTCCTTCCTGTCGGCCGGCACGGCCAGAACGAATCCATCCACGTACGGCATCGGCGTCTCCCATCTGTCTCTGTTCTTGACATTTAGGTTGATATCAACATAATCGAGGCATGTCAAACAGCCGTGCCGACTCGTTCGAAACGACCCTCCTGGTGCGTGACACCTGCCTGTGCCTGCATGCGCAGCGGGCCGCGCGGACGCTGTCCCGGCTCTTCGACGAGGCGTTCCAGCCCCTCGGGCTCACCTCCGGACAGTTCTCCCTTCTCAATGCCCTCAACCGGCCGAAGCCGCCGGCGATCGGGGCGGTCGCGCACCTGCTCGCCATGGACCGGACGACCCTGACGGCGGCCCTGAAGCCGCTCGAGCGCGACGGTTTCGTGGCCGTGACCGTGGACCCTGACGACCGCCGCAGCCGCCTTCTGCACCTCACCGAGAAGGGGCGAAGCCTGCTGGCCGCGGCGGTGCCGGTCTGGCGCGACCTTCATGCGGCCGTCGAAGCGCAGCTCCCGGGCCTCGAGCCGGACCGCGTGCGCGGCGCCCTGAACAGCCTCGCCCGATCCGGACCGTCGAAGAAGGGGCGCTAGGGCCCTTCCTTCATCGTCTCGCCTCTCCTCCGTCATCCCCAGGCTTGGCCTGGGGATCCACGTCTTCTGACGTTGCGCTTCCAAGACGTGGATGGCCGTGACAAGCACGGCCATGACGAGAGCGGGTCATGACGAGAGGGGCTGTGGGGGAGGCGCCGTGACGGGTGGGAAACGGTGCGCCCGTCGGAACGCAACCCGGCCCGACGACTGGACGCGGGACCATCGCGCCCAAGATTCAAGACAAGCTTGCCGAGGAGGCTCGTCCTCGAGAAAGGCTTGTCCCGCATGGTCTCACGCAGGACTCATAGGCGAATCTCCGCGGTCGCGGCGGCGGCCATCCTGGCGGGGTCGCAGGCGCTGGCCCATAGCTGGTATCCGGCCTGGTGCTGCAGCGACCACGATTGCCGCGAACTGGGGGGCGTCAGGGGTGAAACCGTCACCGAAACGGAGGACGGCTACCGGCTCTGGGACGGCCGCCTGATCCGTCGGGAGAATGCCAAGCCGTCGCCCGACCGGCACTTCCACATGTGCGAGGAGCCCACCACCCGGGCCATCGTCTGCTTCTTCGCCCCGCAGGGACAATCATGAGGGCGGCCCGCCGCATGGCGGTTCTCGGCGCGGCGCTGCTCGCCCTCTCGGCCGCGCCGTCCCGGTCCCAGCCGCTTCCCGATCCCGGCCTTGAGGCCGCGGACCCGCCGGGCCTGCCCCCGATCGGCAAGTGGATGCTCACGGCGCAGGGCGTGCCGTCGGATTGGCTCGGGGAAATCTACCAGGGCAAGGTTCTGCGCGAGCCGATCAACGTGATCGTCATCGACGACGCCGCCGTCAGCGCGCAGGATGCGACCGCGCGGCTGCTCGCGGCGGCGGCGCGGGCGGGCTATCCCGTCCGCCTTGGGCATTCCACCGGCTACCAGGCGCTGATCGGCCGAGAGCTTTATGCGCAGCTGCCCAAGGGCTGGGACGACGCCCTGTCCGACGAGGTGTTCGAGCTCAGCAACAATCATGGCCGGCTCTTCGGCCCCTACCGGCTGGGGCCATCCTATCTCTTCACGGGAGCCTTCAGCCGCGAGCGGGTCGACCCGTTCCGCTGGCCGGGCCATCGCTACGCGTCCTTCAACCAGGCCCGGGACGATTTCGCCCGGCGGCTCGACCGCAGCACCGCCTACAAGGCGGCAGGGTCCGTCAGCCTCGGCAACAGCCTGACGGACGATCCGGCGCTGACGACCGGCGATCACGACGGACAGGCGGCTGTCCTGCGGGCGAGCCGATAGCGCGCTTAAGGGTGGGTCCCGGCGAGGAAGCCCGCGAACGCCTTCGGGTCCACGTTGCCGCCGCTGATGATGACGCCGACGCGCTTGCCCTTGCAGGGCACGATTCCGTGGAGGGCCGCCGCCGCGGCGAGGCAGCCCGTGGGCTCCACCACGATCTTCATGCGCTCGGCGAAGAAGCGCATCGTGTCCACCAGCATGCTGTCGCTCACCGTCACCATGTCGTTCACGAGCGCGCGGATGATCGGGAAGGTCTTCTGGCCGATATACGTGGTCTGGGCTCCGTCCGCGATGGTGACGGGCACCGGGATGCGCACGATGGCGCCTGTGCGGAAGGATTGCTGCGCGTCGTTGCCCGCTTCCGGCTCCACGCCGTAGATGCGGCAGGCGGGGGAGAGCGCCCGGGCGGCGAGCGCCGAGCCCGCCAGCAGCCCGCCTCCGCCGACGCAGACGAGCAGCATGTCGAGTGGCCCGACCTCCTCGATCAGTTCCTTCGTGGCGGTGCCCTGGCCGGCGATCACGTCCTCGTGGTCATAAGGTGGGATGAGCGTCAGGCCGCGCTCGGCCGAGAGCCTGCGGCCGATCTCCTCCCGGTCCTCGCTGTAGCGGTCGTAGAGCACCACCTCGCCGCCATAGCCCTTGGTGGCGGCCACCTTCATGGCGGGCGCGTCCTTGGGCATGATGATCACGGTCGGCACGTTCTGGAGCTGGCCCGCATAGGCGATGGCCTGCGCGTGATTGCCCGAGGAGAACGCCACCACGCCGCGCCGCTTCGCGTCGTCCGGCAGCCGCGCGATGGCGTTGTAGGCCCCGCGGAACTTGAAGGCGCCGCCCCGCTGCAGGTTCTCCGCCTTGAAGAACAGCTTGGCGCCGGTGCGCTCGTCGGCCGTGCGAGAGGTGAGCACGGGCGTGCGATGGGCCACATCCGCGATCCGCCACGCCGCCGTGGTCACGTCGTCGTAGGTGGGAAGGCTCGGCTTGTCGGCGGGGGCAGGCGCGGCGGGGTTCGTGATCGTCATGGCTCATCCTACGCGATGCAGGTTCCCGGGAGGAGCCTGCCGGTCTCTCAAGGTTCGGTTCTCTCCGGCAGGCATAGCATGTGTGGGAACCTGGACAAGGCGCATGTCGCGGCCGTGGGCAGGGGCATGACGGAGAGGTGTCGTCAGCCTCTCCCGGTCATGCCCTCCTCGTCGTCACCGACCCTCTCCACGTCATGCCCGGCGCTTTAAGCCGGACCCGAAGGGCCGCGCCGAGGGCATGGACTTCCACCTCTTTGACCCGGCGCGGTTCGTCAAGACGTGGATGGCCGCAACAGGCGCGGCCATGATGGCAGGAGACCATGACGGCGCAGTGCGGGGGTGACGGTGTGGGAGCGACACGTCTCTGCGAAGCGCGACGGGTGAACTCCCCTTAAGGGCAGCCGCCGTCACGGCGCGGCGGCGGAACGCTGGCCAGCCGAAGCCGTTCTCCGCTGAAGCAATCTCGAGAGGAGGCTCGCCATGGATCTGTGGCGGATGATTTTGTCGGAGCACGCGAATATCGAGGAGCTCTGCCGCGAGGTGATCGACGCGACACCGACGGGCCCCAACAGCCGCGCTGAATTGTTTGCCGATCTGCAGGACGAGTTCGAGCGCCACATTTCGGCCAAGCAGAACGTTCTCTATCCGGCGCTTGCCGAGGACGGACGCACGGAAACCTATCTTCACGAGCTCGACGACGAGCATCGCGACATTCAACGCAGGCTCGATGCGCTCGCCGCCCAGCCGAACAAGAACACGCGCCAATGGGCGCTCGACTTCAAGGAACTCGTCGGCGTGATCCGCCACGCCTTCAGCCTGGAGGAGAACGGCGCCCTGGTGGCGGCCCGCGGGATCATCTCCGGTGAGGAAGCGGATGCGCTGCGGCGCGCCTACGAGCGCGAGAAGATCGCCTCCTACGAGGCGTCGCGCTGGTTCATGCCGCAGGCGATGATGCCAAGCCGCTACGGCATGCCGACGGGCCTCACCTTCGGCGTTCTGGCGGGCGCGCTCGCCATCGGCGGCGCCGCCCTGGCCTGGAGCCTGTCGAAGGGCACGACCTCGCGGGCGAACCGTCCCTTGCGTCCCGCGCCGCGCCGTCCCCAGCCCCCGTTCCCGCTCGACAGCGGCGTGATCGACCGCTCCCTGAGCCGCCGCGGCCTGGAAGGCCGCGCCTCCTCCGGTCCCGCGGGAGCCTCGCGCGGCATGGCTTCCTCACGCAGCACGGGCTCAGATCAGGGCTTGGGGGTGTCTTCGGGCATAGGAGCCGTTGCAGGTTCTTCGTTCGATGCAGACGGATCGCGGTCCACGGGCGCAGCCGGCTCCACCGCCGGGCGGACGGACCGCCCGGCATCGGGCGACACGGGCGCGGCCGGTTCGGGCGCGGGATCGGACGAGCATTGGTTCTCGTCCGCCAATCCGCCTCGTGCGCCCTCCGGCCTCTCGACGCCCCTGCAGCCCGGCGGAACCTCCCCCGGCACCAGCCCGGCCGCCTCGGTCGGCTCCATCGGCACCGGCGGCGGCCAGACGGAGAACCGGGACACAGGCACGCCGAAGACCGGCGGAGCCTGAGGCTCGACAGGCGGGATCGGCGAGGGCCGATCCGGCGTCGGAGCTGATTCCACGCCCGTGGAACCAGCTCTTTTCTCCGCCTCGCCGCACGATCGTGCGGCGAGGCGGATACCTTCGTCGAACGATGCCCGCAATCCCGGCCCGCTTACCTTCCCGAAAGCTCCTGTGTTCTAGAACCGGTCTTCCGAAAGGGAGATGCTCGTTGACCTATCTTGCCAGGGCCGGAAGGCTCGTCGTTTCCGCCATAATCGTCTCCGGCCTGCTTCCCATGGCGTGCCGCGCCGCGGATGAGACCGGCGCCATCGCCGGCATCGTGGATCGCGCCGTCCGTCCGATCATGAAGCAATACGACGTTCCGGGAATCGCCGTGGCCGTCACGGTCGACGGCCGGTCATCCTTTTTCAGCTACGGCGTCGCGTCGAAGGAGAGCGGGGCTCCGGTGACGAAGGACACGCTCTTCGAGCTCGGCTCCGTCAGCAAGACCTTCACGGCTACTCTGGTGTCCTATGCGCAGGCCCTGGGCAAGGTGTCGCTCGACGATCACCCGGGCCAGTACGTGCCGCCATTGCGCGGCAGCGCCATCGACCGGGCGAGCCTCCTCCAGCTCGGGACCTATACCGCGGGCGGGCTGCCGCTCCAGTTCCCCGATTCCGTCGCGGACGATGCCACGATGATCGCCTATTTCCGGCAATGGAAGCCGTCCGCCGCTCCGGGCGCGCAGCGGCGATACTCCAATCCGAGCCTCGGCCTGTTCGGGCACATGGGCGCGCTGGCGCTGGGGCGCGGCTTCGCCGATGCGATGGAGACGGAGATCTTCCCCAAACTCGGTCTCGGCGACAGCCATGTCCGGGTCCCAGAGGCGGCGATGGCGCGCTATGCCTGGGGCTACACGAAGGCCGGCAAGCCGGTCCGGGTGAATCCGGGCATGTTCGACGCGCAGGCCTATGGGGTCAAATCCACCGCCGCCGACCTGATCCGTTACGTCGAGGCCCATCTGCGGCCCGAGAGTCTCGACGGGCCGATCCGGCGCGCCGTCGAGGGCACCCATGTTGGATACTTCAAGATCGGCGAGATGGTGCAGGGGCTCGGGTGGGAGCAGTACCCGTATCCGGTCTCGTTGGAGCGGCTGCTCGCCGGCAATTCCGCCACGATGGCGACGCAGCCCCAGCCCGCGACGCCGCTCGCCCCGCCGCAGGCGCCCGCGCGGCCGACGCTGTTCAACAAGACCGGCTCCACGAACGGCTTCGCGTCCTATGTCGCCTTCGTGCCCGAGAGGAGGATCGGCATCGTGATGCTGGCGAACAAGAATGTGCCGGTTCCCGCGCGCATCACGGCGGCGCATGCGGTGCTCGAGCACCTTGCCGCGACGGGTGAGGACGGGCGGTCCCGGCGGTGAGAGGCCTGCCGAAGGCGGGCCTCACGTTTCCTTCACGTTCGTGCCCCAGCGGAGATGCAGAAAACGCTCCCAGGGCGAGAACAGCAGACGGTCCACGAGAAGGCCGATCACCACGATCACGATCATCACGCCGATCACCTGCTCCATGGCGTTGAGCTCGCGCCCGTAATGGAGCAGGTGGCCGAGCCCGAAGCCGGTGAGGATCGTGACATAGATCTCCGCCGCCATCAGCGAGCGCCAGGCGAAGGCCCAGCCCTGCTTCATGCCGCTGACCAGAAAGGGCAGCGATGCGGGCAGGATCACCCGCGTCCACTTGTGGAATCCTTCCGACCCCATGGTGCGCGCGGCGCGGGCGAAGATCGGCGGAATGTTGCGCGCGCCGTGATCGGTGGCGATGATCACGGACCACACGGTGCCCATGATCACCACGAAGAGCATCGCGCCCTCGGTCTGGCCGAACCACACGAGGGCGAGCGGCACCCAGCACACGCTCGGTAGCGTCTGGAAGCCCAGCGCCAGCGCGCCGACGGTGTCCTCCAGGAACTGCGACGTGCTGGTGAGAAGCCCGAGCGGCAGGCCGATGAGGACTCCGGCCGCATAGCCGACGAGCAGGCGCTTCAAGGTCACCCAGGTGGATTCGACGAGCGTGCCGTCGAGGATCGCGCCCCAGATGTACTCGCCCACGAAGATGGGTGAGGGCAGCAGCACCGCGGACCAGCGTCCGCTGCGCACGGCGAGTTCCCACGCGCCGATGAGCACGGCGAAGAAGAGGAGAGCGACGGCCAGGCGCCTCATTCGGATACGACTCCGTTCTTGCTGCCCTTCAGGGCCGCCGCGATCCGCGAGGCGTAGGACGCAAGCTCGGGGCTGTTGATGTCGCGCGGGCGGGGCAGGGGTATCTCGAACACCTGCGCGATGCGTCCCGGCGAGGGCGACATGAGCACGATGCGATCCCCTAAGCACACCGCCTCGCGCACGTTGTGCGTGACGAAGATGATGGTCTTGCGGCTTTCCATCCAGATGCGCTGGATGTCGTCGTAGAGCTGGTCGCGCGTCATCGCGTCGAGCGCCGCGAAGGGCTCGTCCATCAGCAGCACGTGCGGATCGGGCGCGAGAGCGCGCGCGAGCGCCACGCGCTGCTTCATGCCGCCGGAGAGTTCGTGCACATGGGCGTGCTTGAACTTCGCGAGGCCCACGAGATCGAGATATTCGTTCGCGATCCGGCGGCGCTCCGCGTTGGTGAGGTCCGGCCGCAGCTTCAGGCCGAACATCACGTTGCCGAAGGCGTCGAGCCATGGGAACAGGGCCGATTCCTGGAACATCACCAGGCGCTGGCGGCCGGGGCCCTCCACCACCTTGCCGTCGGCGATGACGCGGCCCTCGTCGGGTTTGGTGAGGCCCGCGACGATGTCGAGCAGCGTGGATTTTCCGCAGCCGCTGGGGCCCAGCAGGCACACGAACTCGCCCTTCGCCACGGACAGGGACACGTTGTCTAACGCCTGCACGATGTTGCGCTTGGGCGTGAACCATTTCGACACGCCCTCGATGACGAGCTTGGGAGGTCGTGTCTCGGATGAAACGGCGGGGGAGCCCTCCATCAAGGCGCCTCGATCAGGCGGTTGAGATCGGGCGTGCCGCGCAGGAAGCCCACGGCCTGCGCGCTCGTGACGAAAGACTGGAACGCGTTCAGCGTCACGTCGGCCGTGATGATCATGCGCGCCCAGGCCCGCGCCACGAGCTCGGGCTCCATGCCGAGCCTGAACGACGCCTGCAGCTCCTCGCGGGCAAGGCGTTGCGCCTCGTCCGGGTTCTGTGCGATCCACGCGGTGAGCTCGCGATGCGCCGCCACGAAGCGCCGGGCGAGGTCGCGCTTTCGCGCGAGGAAATCCGCGCTCGACACGAGCACGGTGGTGATCGCGTCCTTCTCCTCCACCAGCACCTTGCCGCCGGCTTCCGATTCGAGGCGCGACACCCAGGGCTCCACGGTCCACACCCCGTCGAGCTGGCCGCCCTTGAACAGGGACAGCTGATCGGGATTGCTCGTCGGCACCACCTGGGCGTCGCCGCCCGTCTGCGTGATGCGCAGGCCGCCGGCGACGAGCCAGGCGCGGGCGGCCACATCCTGCGTGTTGCCGAATTGCGGCGTCGCGATGCGCTTGCCCTTGAAGTCGGCGGGTTTCGCGAGGGTGGAATCGCCCTGCACCACGAGGGCCGATCCGCCGTTCACGGCGCCCGCGATCACGCGCACCTCGCTTCCGCGCGAACGCGCATAGGCATTGAGCGCCGGGTTCGGGCCCACATAGGTGAGATCGAGCGACTTGGCGAAGATCGCCTCCATGGCACTCGGGCCCGCGTTGTAGACATACCATTCGATCTTGGTCCCCGGTCCCAGCCGCTCGGCGAACCAGCTCTTGCCCTGCCGCTCCATGGCGCGGGCCACGAGCGCCTGCACATGGGTGATGTTGGGAAAATGCCCGACCCGAAGAATCGTCGCCTCCTGTGCGGAGGACGCCTGCGCCACCAACCACGACGCCAGGACCACCAGAGACATCCGCCATCCGTGCCGCATCGCATCGATCCTCCGCAAACAAGATCAGGCTAGGCGATCCGTCCGGAAGGTCAATGGAGGACGCCGCCGGGACGGAGGCAAGGATGGTCAGAAGCAAGGCGTCTAGTAAGGTCCAAGTACAGCTCTCAGTAATACCAAAGTACGTCTCTCCGTACAGTCCCAAGTTCCTGTCGCTCAGGTCGCGGACGGGCCGGATCGACATCTTGATCGGGCGATGCAAAACCCGTGTCTTCATCTTCAAAGGTTGTTGTATTCAAACGCTATAACCTGATTTTTTGTTGCCACTGATATGCCATGATCGCGGGAATACTGGATGCTTGCCTTAATGATGAAAAATATTGCGGGTGTCATCATGCGTGTCGGCAATCTCCCCCAGGCGTCCCTCAGGTCGCGCGGAGCTTTCGTGTTCCAGGTCATGCGGGTTTTCATCGTGACGGTCATCGCCGCATCGGGCGCCCTGGCCGTGTCCCTCTCGGTCGGCGATCCGGGGGCGCTGGAACAGGTGGCGGCGGCCGACCGGCTGCCCGACGGCACGGGCCCCGCGCCCGCCGCCGGCGAAGCCCCCCAGCAAGCCGTTCAGGCCGCCCCGGTGCCGTCGGCCCCGGTGCAGGTCGCGACGGCCGACCCGCTCGCGGGCGTTTCCCTCGCGGGCGCTTCCATGGATGGCGGTGCGCCGCCGACCGATCCGCAGCAGCCCGCTGAGGACGATGCCGCCTCCGCGCCGATGGACGCGGGCGGCGGTCCGGCCGCCGCGCCCACGGGCGGCGACACGCCCATGTCCGGGGCCCCGCTCGCCGTCTCCGACGTAGCCCCTCCCGTCGATGCGGAGATGACCGGCGCCGTCACCGGGGCGAGCCCGCCCGGCGAGCCCGATCCGGCGGGGGAGCGCATCGATCTCAACACGGCCACCCTCGCGCAGCTCAACGCGCTGCGCAACGCCGGCCCCGTCGGCCGCGCCATCATCAGGAACCGCCCCTACGCCTCGGTGGAGGATCTCGTGAAGCGCCGGATCGTCCGGCGCTCGGTCTACGAGCGGATCAAGGACCAGGTGGCGGTGCGATAGGCCGCTCCGGCGCGGCATCTGCCGGTTAGGCCGCAATTCCGCGCCTGCCGTTCCGTGGTCTCCACCGTCATGGCCTCTTCTCCGTCATGGCCGGCTCAAGGCCATGACGGAGAAGGTCGGACCGATGCGCGGGATCTCCGGCCGGGCGGGAGGCTCCTGGACCATCCCGCTCCGGGGATTGCTCCAGCCGGAGATCCCCTTGCGGGACCGCCCTGGAACGTCTCATCACCGTTCCAAGGGATATCGATGACATTTCATCATTTGTGCTGATGAGCCGTTCGGCGTAATCGGGATATCTGTCGCAGATTCGGAATGTCCCATGACCCAGGCCAGTGCCACCCTGTCCGCGCCGGACGCCAAGCAGGACCTCAGGCGCTTCGATGGAACCACCTTCGGGCTATATGCCGCCACCGTCTTCCTGTGGGGCGTGAGCTGGATCGCGCTCCATGCGCAGCTCGGGGTCGTGGCGCCGGAGATGTCGGTGCTGTGGCGCTTCCTGCTGGCGGCCGCCCTCATGTGGGGCTGGGTGCTCGCCACCGGACACCGGGTGCGCTTCGCGGCTGCCGATCACCTGCGCTTCGCGGCGGTGGGGTTCTGCCTGTTCTCGGCCAATTTCGTGTCGTTCTATTACGGCGGTTTGAGCGTGCCGTCGGGGCTGCTCTCGGTGGTGTTCTCGCTCGCCTCCGTGTTCAACCTCGTCCTGAGCTTCGTGGTCTTCCGCCAGAGGGTGGAGCCGCGCGTGGCGCTCGGCGGCGTGATCGGGGTTGCCGGAATCGGCCTCCTGTTCTGGCCCGAGATCGCCGGCGCGGGCTTCAACGCGGATGCGCTCAAGGGCCTCGCCCTGTGCGTGATGGGCACCCTGTTCTTCTGCTCGGGCAACATGGTCTCGACGGTGGTGCAGCGCCGGGGCGTGCCGCTGCTCTCCGCCACCGCCTGGGGCATGACCTATGGCTGCGCGGTGCTGCTGGCGCTCAACCTGCTGCGCGGCAACGCCTTCGTCATCGAGCCGACCGTCCGGTATATCGGCTCGCTGCTCTATCTCTCCGTCGGTGCGTCGGTCCTGGCCTTCATGGCCTATCTCACGTTGCTGCGCCGCCTCGGGGCCGCGCGGGCGGGTTATTCCACCGTGCTGTTCCCCATCATCGCGCTCGCGGTGTCCACCCTCGTCGAAGGCTACCAGTGGACGGTGCTCGCCGTGATCGGCGTGGTGTTCGCCCTCGCCGGCAACGTGCTGGTGCTGAGCAAGCCTGCCGCGAAATAGCGCTTATTCCGCAGCGGCCGGGTAGACCGGGCGCATGGCGCCGAGGTTGTCGAGCGACTGCTTGATGTGGAAGCCGAGCGCGTCCGCGAGCGGGTTCTCCTCGCCACGCGCGCGGATCAGCCCGATCTTGCACGAGGGCAGGGCCGGGAAGCCGTCCGAGGGGCCCAGGATCCGCATGCCGGGGCGTACGGCGCTTTCCGGCAGCACCGAGACCGCCAGGCCCGCCAGCACCGCCGCGCCGACGGCGGTGGAATGCCAGCTCACATAGGCGATGCGGAACGCCCGGTCGGCGCCTTCGAGCGCCTCCGTGGCGGAATGGCGCCAGTCGCAGTTCGGGCGGCCCAGGGCCAGCGGGATCGGGTTCTCCTCGTGCACGCCGTGGCGCGCGGAGGTGACCCACAGAAGCTGCTCGATGCGCACGATCTCGGAGGGCCCGCGCCGGTCCACATGGGTGATGATGGCGAGGTCCAGGTCGCCGTGCTGCACGCGCTCGATCAGATTGTGCGTGGGCTCGCACATCACCGTCACCTCCGCCTTCGGGTTCGAGCGCGAGAACCGCGCCAGGATCTCCGGCAGGTAGCGGTCGGCGTAATCGTCCGGAAGGCCGAGGCGCACCCGGCCCGTGAGCTCGTGTTCGTTGAAGGAGGCCATGCATTCCGCGTTCAGGCGCACGATCCGGCGCGCGTAATCGAGCAGCCGCTCGCCCTCGTCGGTGAGCTTGGACAGGCGTCCGTCGCGCTCGAAGATCGGGCGTCCGACCCGGTCCTCGAGCCGCTTCATCTGCATGGACACCGCGCTCTGGGTCTTGTGCACGATCTCCGCCGCGCGGGTGAACGATCCCGTATCGGCGATCGCCACGAAGGTTCGGAGCTGGTCGATATCGAGCAAATGCATGGCCCTGGCCTCATCATCAACGACAATGATGATACATATCTCAAACAATCGTTTCAAGTGATGAAACGCTCCATGGTATACATCCCAACAGGGAAGAAAATACGCCTGAATATCAGAGACTTAAAAGGATAAACCCGTAGGTCGTCATCACCCGCGTCCTGGAACGCTCCCTGCAACGTCTTGGAACACGTCCTGGAGCGGTCTTGGAACATCCTGGAACGTCTACTGCCCTGCCGACAAGCCTGAGCAACACCCGACAGCGAAGGAGACCTGTCATGATCCGGTCCGCAGCATCCCTTAGAATTCTGCCAGGAGCCAACATCCTGAGCTGGTTCGCCCATTCGCTCGTCTCCCTCGCCAAGGCATTCAAGGACCGCCGGGAAGTCAGGAATCTCGCCGAGTTCGATGAGCGCATGCTCAAGGATATCGGCCTCACGCGCGACGATGTGGAAAACGCCCTGACGGAGCCCCTTCATCACCGTCCGTCATGGGTGTTGGTGCGATGTGCGAGCCACCCCATCCAGGCGCACGAGCCCGCCGTCACACGCAAGCCACGCCCCGTGGTTCCGTTCGTGAGCCGAACTTAAGGCTTCTTCGGGCCTGTTCCCCAGGCGTCGTCGAGGATCGACTGAAGGGACGTGAGATACTGCAGCTGCATCTCGCGTCCCTTTTCCATCATTTCGCCCCACGAGGCCGAAGACGAGGGCTCGGGATCCTGCGGCTTCTCGGGGGCAGGCATCGGCAGGAAGGCCGCCATCATCTCCTGAAACGGATTGGCGGCGGGCGTCTTCTCGGGTTCCGGAGTTTTCATCCACCCGGTCCAAAGATCAGCCCAGGAATTGCCTGTCTGCGGCTTGGGCTTCTCGCTCTCGCCTGGCGACGTGAAACCCTGGACGGCCCGCGATTGTGCCGTCATCCACTGCGACAGCCCGCCTGCGACAAGGCCAGCGTAGAGCGGCAGGATCTGCTGCATGGTCTCGACCCCGATGCCTGCGAAGTCCGCCGCCTGGTGCGCCACGCGACGGCTCGCTTCGTCCGAGCCGAAGAACTGGTCGAGCAGGCGTCGGCCCTCCTGCTGGGCCTGCGAGGAAAAGGAGCGTCCCGCCATCTGCCAGAACTGCTGGTATCCACCATTCGCCAGCAATTGCAGAAACCGGTTGGGATCCTGCGTCATCGCATGCTGGAGGCCCATGATGAAGGCCGGCATGAGGGCCGCCATGGCCCGCTGCTGCTGATCGCCCGAGAGCTGGAACTGCCGCGCCAGGGTCTCGAAGCCCTCTTGTGTCTGCGCCTGTCGCATCAGGTCGAACCAGTTGAACATGACAGGCTCCTCGAATGCTCGGGTACCGGCTTGCCCTTTCAAGGCATTGGGACAGCTTGCCTCTCTAATCGCCGGATTGTCCAGAACGCAGTGATGATGGCCGCGATTCCGAAGACGATGGATCCGGCGCCAATGCCGATCAGCGCGCCCTTCGGGCCGCCAATCTGGGCTCCGAAATAGGCGAAGGGAATCATGCCCAGCGTTGCGCGGCCCCAGTTGAAGAAGGTTGAGAGCAGCGGATAGCCGAGGTTGTTGAACGAAGCGTTGGCAACGAACACGAGGCTCACGAAGAACCAGATGAAGCCGCTCAGCTGGCAGAAGAACTTCACCAGCTCGGCCGTCAGGGGCGGCGCGTTGAACGCCAGGACGATGAGATCCTGCAGCAGGGCCAGCACAAGCCATACGCCCAGCACATAAACGATCATGAAGGTGAGAGAGTCCTTCAATGTCTGCCTCATCCGATCATAACGCCGCGCCCCCCAATTCTGTCCCAGAACCGGGCCAATGGCTCCTGCCAGCGCGAAAACACCCGCGAAGGACACCGGCGTCACCCGGTCGATGATGGCGGAGGCGGCAATGGCCTGGTCGCCGAACTGGGCCATGATGGCGGTGAAGAAGGCATTTGCCGCGGGCGCGGCGAGATTGGTGAGAACGGCCGGAACGGCGATGGCGAAGAACGGCTTAGCGTCCTGGATCACGGATGGCAGCGTGGGCTTCGCGAGCAGATTGTGGGCCCGGGTGACATAAACATAGCCGACATACAGATAGACGACGCGCGCAAGGCTGATGGTGAGCGCAGCGCCGTTCGACTTCAGATCCAGGACGAAGATCGTGATAGGGTCGAGGAGAACCGTCACGATGGCGACCGAGAGAGTCGCATACATGCTGCGCTTGGCGTCGCCCGCAGCACGCAGCACGGTGGAGAACGCCATGCCGACGGACATCAGCACATTCGTCGGGAGAGCAATCCAAAGGAAGTCTCTCGCGACGTCGTAAGCGGAACCGCTCGCCCCCATGGCTCCGAGAATCTGAGGCAGAAACGGCAATGCGATCAGGCTCACGGCCGCGCCGATCGCCGCCATGAGAAGGGTGCCGGAGGTGGCAAGCCGTCGTGCATCCTCATGCCGGCGGGCGCCGAGCGCGCGCGACACGAGCGCGCCGATCGGGATCATGAGGCCCACATTGATGGAAACCGTGAAGAACATCACGACCGTCGCCAAACCGACGCCCGCCGTCATGCTCGGATCGTTGAGCCACGAGATGTAGAGCAGCGAAACGAGGTCGACGATGAAGATGGCGATCAGACCGGCCGCGCCCGTTCCCGTCATCACGAGCACGTGGCGCATGGTCGAGCCCTGCACGAAGACGGGCGTGTCGGCGCGGCGAGCGTCCATCACAGGGCTCCCTCGCCGAGGATGTCGCGCGTTTCAGGGCTCAAGGCCCTGGCCTTTGCCGTCGGCGAGGTCAGCGGCTCGGGCGTGATCTTGGCTCCGACGACCAGTTCCGTGCCATAGCTCGCTCCGATCTCTTTCTGCAGGAACAGGCGCGCGACATCGCGCTTGCGCACGTCCAGTGCCGCGTTGGCGGCGACGTCCGCCGCGACACCCAGCTCTTCGAGCGCCGAGCGGCCGAAGACGATGGCGGATTCGAACGTCTCGCGAAGCTGGTAATCGACCCCGATCGTCAGCAGTTTCACGGCGTGGATACGGTCGAAGGCGCGCACGAAACTGCGGGCGTTCGGAAAGTTCCCCCGGATGATCTCGGCGATCTTCTCGATCGTCTCGGGCGCGTCCGTGCAGACGCAGATCATCTCCGCCTTTTCGGCGCCGGCTGCCCGGAGCACGTCCAGGCGGGTTCCATCTCCATAGTAGATCTTGACGCCGAAGCGGGCAGCGTCGCGGACGCGCTCCACATTATTGTCGATCACGGTGGCGTTGACGTTCTGCGACAGCAAGACCTGATTCACGATCTGTCCGAAGCGCCCGAAGCCGATCACGAGAACACGGCTCGACAATTCGCCTTCCTGCCCGGTCAGATCGTCCATGCCAGGGGCATCGGCCCGTTCCGGGCGGGAGAGCAGGGCCCTCTCGACAAGGGTCGAGAAGACGGGGCCGAGCAGCATCGTGATGGCCGCAAGGGCCGTCACGGGTTGCGCCTCGCCCGGGGACATCAATCCGGCCGCCGTGGCGACGGGCAGGAGCACGAAGGCGAACTCACCGGCGGTGCAGAGAAGCGTGCCGGACCGCAGCCCCTCGCGCCACGTGGCTCCGAACAGCCGCGACAGAACGGTGATCAGGAGGGTTTTCCCGACGATCACCACCGGGGCCGCGAGGGCCAGCAGCACCCATTGCTGGCGCACGAGCGCGAGATCGATGGACATCCCCACGCTCATGAAGAACAGGCCGAGCAGCATGCCACGAAAGGGCTCGATATCGGCCTCGAGCTGGTGCCGGAAATTCGATTCGGCCAGCAGCAGACCGGCCAAGAACGCACCCATGGCCATGGAAAGACCGACCTCCTGCATGAGCAGGGCGGCGCCCAGTACCACCAGCAGGGCCGATGCGGTCATGACCTCGCGCGAGCCCGTGCGCGCCAGAATGCGAAAGAAGGGGTTCAGACCGTAGCGGCCGACCAGAACCACCGCCGCGATGGCGGCGATCGCCTCGCCGGCGGCCAGGAGCCGGTCCAGCGCCGAGGTTTCCTCGACAGCCGTTCCGGAGGCGAGCAGAGGCAGGATCGCGAGCACGGGAACGACAGAGAGATCCTGGAACAGCAGGATGGCGAAGGAGCGCTGCCCATAGGCTGTCGGAAGATCGTTGCGCTCTCCTAGCATCTGAAGCGCGATCGCGGTCGCCGAGAGCGCCACGGCGATGCCGATGACGAAGGCCGCCTTGGGCCCGAAGCCGATGGCCAGCGCCGCGCCGCCGAGACAGAGGGCCGTGATGATCAACTGCGCGGAGCCCAGCCCGAAGATGTCCCGCTTCATGGACCAGAGATGGGAGAGCTTCAGTTCCAGCCCGATGATGAATAGAAGAAGCACGACCCCGAGTTCCGCCACGGTGGCGACGGTCCCCGGGTCGGCCACGAGGCTCAGGCCCGACGGCCCGATCGCGATCCCCGCGGCCAGGTAACCGAGCACCGCGCTCAAGCCGAAAAAGCGGAAGACCGGCACGGCGATGACCGCCGCCCCGCAGAACGTGAGGATCGGAGGAAGAAAGCTGACATGGGAGGCTGGGCTGGCCATCGGGCAATCGTATCCGGTGAGGGGAACCCCCCCTTTCTAGGGGGTCTTCCCTGGAAGAGCGAGCCCTTCTTGAGACCATGCGGGGCGCGAATAACCGTCGCTCCCGCTTGACAGGAAGGGTCCCGTCTCGCCACATCGCCAAATCATGACGAAGCCACCCCTCGACATTCTGCTTTGCGCCCCGCGCGGCTTCTGCGCCGGGGTTGTCCGCGCCATCGACGCCGTCGAGAAGGCGCTGGCGATCCATGGCGCGCCGGTCTATGTGCGCCACGAGATCGTGCACAACAAATACGTGGTGGAGAACCTGAAGCGGAAGGGAGCGGTCTTCGTGCGGGAGCTCGACGAGATCCCCGACACCAAGGCTCCGGTGATCTTCTCGGCCCATGGGGTTCCGAAATCCGTGCCCGAGGCCGCCCAAGCCCGTGATTTCTTCGCCATCGACGCCACGTGCCCGCTCGTGACCAAGGTCCATCGGGAGGCGCAGGTTCACCACAAGCGGGGCCGGCACATCATCCTGATCGGCCATGCGGGACATCCGGAAGTAGTCGGCACCATGGGGCAGCTGCCGGACGGCGCGGCGACCCTGGTCGAGACCGTGGACGATATCGCCCGGCTGCAGCCCGAGGATCCGGAGAACCTTGCCTTCGTGACCCAGACGACCCTGTCGGTCGACGATACCCAGGACATGGTGGACGCCCTGAAGGCGCGCTTCCCCACCATCGTCGGGCCGCACAAGGAGGATATCTGCTACGCCACCACCAACCGCCAGGGTGCGGTCAAGCGCGTGGCGCCGCAGGTGGAGGCCATGATCGTGGTGGGATCGCCCAATTCCTCCAACTCCCAGCGCCTGCGCGAGGTGGCCGAACGGGAAGGATGCTCGCTCGTGCGTCTCATCCTGCGGGCGGAGGATATCGACTGGTCTCTCTTTGGGACCATTCGCAGCCTCGGCATCACCGCCGGTGCGTCCGCTCCGGAAATCCTGGTGGAAGAAATCATCGACGCCTTTGCGGAACGCTATGAGGTCTCGGTAGAAAGCGTGTCGACGGCGGACGAAAGCGTGTTCTTTCCTTTGCCGCGCGAGTTGCGTGAGCAGGCGGCGGAGTAAACGGTGGCGGTCTATACGGAAGTCAGCGACGAGGAGCTTTCGGCTTTCCTCGACACCTACGATATCGGCACGGTTCTGTCCTACAAGGGCATCGCCGAGGGTGTGGAGAACACCAACTATTTCCTTCATACCACCGAAGGCTCCTACATCCTGACGCTGTACGAGAAGCGGGTGAGGGAAGCCGACCTGCCGTTCTTCCTCGGGCTCATGCAGCACCTCGCCAACAAGGGCCTGACATGCCCGCTGCCGGTGAATAATCGCCAGGGGAAGGCTCTTGGCCGCGTTGCGGGCCGGCCCGCCGTGATCATCACCTTTCTCGACGGCATCGCCGTTCGCCGCCCCACGTCGAAGCATTGCGAGGCCTTGGGCGGAGCTTTGGCCAAGCTCCACCTGGCCGGCCGGGATTTCGCGATGAGCCGGCCGAATGCCCTGTCGCTCGACGGCTGGGCGCCGCTCTTCGCGCAGGCCGAGGCGCAGGCCGATACCGTGTCGGGCGGGCTGGCCGACCGGACACGGCGCGAGCTCGCCTATTTGCAGGAGGCCTGGCCGAAGGGCCTGCCCACCGGCATCATTCACGCCGATCTCTTTACCGACAACGTGTTCTTCATCGGCACGGAGGTCTCGGGACTGATCGACTTCTATTTCGCCTGCACGGACGCCTTCGCCTACGACGTGGCGATCTGCCTGAATGCCTGGTGCTTCGAGCAGGACGGTTCGTTCAATCTCACGAAGGGACAGGCGATGCTGGCGGGCTACCAGGCGGTCCGGTGGCTCTCGCCCGAGGAGGTCGAGGCCCTGCCGGTTCTCTGCCGGGGCTCGGCCATGCGCTTCATGCTCACGCGCCTCGTGGATTGGCTCAACGTGCCGCCCGGCGCGCTCGTGAAGCCGAAGGACCCCCTGGAATACGACCGCAAGCTCCATTTCCACCGGCACGTGAAGCACGCCCGCGAATATGGGCTCGAGGCATGAGCAATCCTGAGCGCGTCCTGATCTACACCGACGGTGCTTGCTCGGGAAATCCCGGTCCGGGGGGCTGGGCAGCGATTCTGTTCTTCAAGGGAAGCGAGAAGGAGATTTCCGGCGGGGAGGCCCACACCACCAACAACCGCATGGAAATCAGGGCCGCGATCGAAGGACTCAATGCTCTCAAGCGCTCCTGCGCCGTCGATCTGTTCACGGACTCCCAATATGTACGCCAGGGCATCACGCAATGGATGCACAACTGGAAGCGTCGCGGCTGGCGCACTGCCGACAACAAGCCCGTGAAGAACGAGGATCTCTGGCGGGAGCTCGATGCGGCGGCAGCCCGCCATGACGTGGCCTGGCATTGGGTCAAGGGGCACGCGGACGATCCCACCAACATCCGTGTCGACGAGCTGGCCGTCGCCGCCATGCAGCCGTTCAAGAAGCGCCCGAGATAGGCGCTTCCAAAGAAAAGCCCTTGCCGCATCCGGGCAGGCAAGGGCCGTTCTGTTCAGGGCAGGATGGGGTCAGAGATCCTTCAGGATGTTCTCCGCGCCGGACACCTGGGCCTTGGACGGCGTGTCCTCCACGTTGAGGGCCTTCACGACCCCGTCGTCAACCACCATGGAATAGCGCTGGGAGCGGGTGCCGAGGCCGAAGCCCGAGCCGTCCATGGTCAGTTTGATGGCCTTGGCGAAATCGCCGTTGCCGTCGGACAGGAACTCGATTCCGTCGGCGCCTGCGGACTTGGCCCATGCGTCCATGACGAAGACGTCGTTGACGGCGGTGACCAGGATGGCATCGATGCCCTTGGCCTTGATCTCTCCCGCCTTCTGCACGTAGCCCGGCAGATGGTTGCGGTGGCAGGTGGGCGTGAAGGCCCCGGGAACTGCCACGAGCACCACCTTGCGCCCCTTGAAGAGGTCATCCGTCGTCTTGGCGACCGGTCCGTCCGGGGTCATGACCCGGAAGGTCACCTGGGGGAGGCGTTCTCCGACCTGAATGGCCATGCATCTTGCTCCAAAGCTGTTGGTTGAGGATCGTTCTTCACTAGCGCGGCCGTTCGCTGCCGTCGAGACTCACCTGCGTTTCGACGGCCTTGCCACCGGCCACGAGCGTGAGGGTGAGGGGAACGGAGCCCGGAGCATCCTTGGGCTTTTCCTCGACCGTGACCGTGAAGCGATGGCCGCCCTCCACAGCCGAGGTCGAGACGTACCAATTCTCCGGAGCCTCTGCGAAGAGAACGGGGCTCGTGCCAGTGGGGGCGCGAACAGAGACGGACAGGGCAGGCGTGTCTCCAGCCTTCGGCTCGACGGACAGCACCGCCAGCTCCCCTGGACCGCCCAGGGCCTGCTTGCGCGGGACCTTGGCCATAGCGCCCTCGATCGTCGTGCGGTCGGGCCCGGGATCCGCGAGAGGCCGATGCAGATCGGCATGCGCCGGAATGCAGATATCCTTGCAGATGCCGTAATCCACCGTGAGGGCGAGCTTGACCGGCTTGTCCGCAGCCTTGGGCCGCACCAGCACCGGCAGGATCACCGCCCCGCTGTAGACATAGGCGATTCCGGCCGCGTCCTCGTGCCGTTCCGGAGCAGGCCATTGCACGTCGACATGGGCCACGTTCTCCGATGCCGACCAGTCGAAGCTCGGCGGAAGACCGGATTCACCAGGATTGCGCCAATAGGTCTTAAAGCCCGAATCAAGGGTGATCTCGATCCCGGCGAGCCATTGTTCGCCCTGCTTTCCACCGGACAGCAGCCGCACCTGCGAATGGAACCCCTGCGCCGACGTCGCGGGAGGGGGGGACTGTCCAAACGCGGCCAAAGAGGACAGAATCATGAAAATGGCGGATGCGGCGATGCGGAATGTCGTTGTCATGGAACTGACGCCTCCCTGAGGCGCTTCCTTTATGCGTTTTTCACTTGGGTCTGCCATCCACGATCCCGTGATCGGGTTGCTGGCCCAGCAAGGCAGATTGCGAGACATGAGCTTTCAGCAAGATCCCTATGGCGCCGGCTCCCCGTATCTCGACGGGCAATTGCTCGTGGCCATGCCCGGCATGATGGACGAGCGCTTCGCCCGCGCGGTGATCTATGTCTGTGCCCATTCGCCGGAAGGGGCGATGGGCATTATTCTCAACCGTCCCGCCGCCAATGTGAACATGCCCGATCTTCTGGTCCAGCTTGAAATCGTGCCGGAAATGGAGCGCATTCATCTGCCGGAGCAGGTGGGCCGGATGCAGGTTCTCATGGGCGGTCCCGTGGAGACGAGCCGTGGCTTCGTGCTGCATTCGCCGGAATTCCACATCGCCCAGTCGACGCTGCCCATCGACGACGGCATTTGTCTGACGGCTACCATCGATATCCTGCGTGCCATCGCCCAGGGACGGGGGCCTCGGAATGCGGTGCTCGCCCTCGGCTATGCGGGCTGGGGCGCGGGCCAGCTCGAACTCGAGCTTCAGGCCAACGGCTGGCTCAACTGCCCGGCCGATGCCGAGCTGATCTTCAACATGCCGGCCGATATCCGGTACGAGATGGCCCTGCGCCGGATCGGCATCGAGCCCGCCATGCTGTCGATGGAAGCGGGCCACGCCTAGAGCTGTTCCCGCTTGCGTGGAATCAGCTCTCTTCTTCGACTTGCCGCATTTTCGAGCGACGAACCGGGGTCACTGCGCCGGAAATGCTCTGGTCAGGCGGCTTCCGTGGTCGTTGCGCCCACGAGCTGGCGGGCCTGCATCACCGACATCGGTTCGCCGAAGACGGGGCCTTGCGCATATTCGCAGCCGAGCTGGTAGAGCTCGATCGCCTCCGACTCGCTCTCCGCGCCCTCCGCGACGATCTCCATGCCGAGCTCGTGCGCCATCTTCACGATGGAGCGCAGGATGACGGCATTGCCTGAGGCCATCTGGCGCACGAACGACTCGTCCACCTTGATCGTGTCGAACGGGAAACGGAGCAGATAGGCGAGCGCGGAATAGCCCGTGCCGAAATCGTCGAGCGACAGGCCGGCGCCGAGATCCCTCAGGCGGTCCAGCATCTGGGCCGAATACTCCGGGTTCTCCATGACAAGACTTTCCGTCATCTCGATCTTGAGGGAGCCGGGCAGAACGCGCGTGCGGGCGATCACGGTCTTCACTTCCTGCAGCAGGTCGTGGCGCAGGAGGTGATGGCTCGACATGTTCACGCTGGCGAAAATCGGGGGCTCGACCTCCAGGGCGCTCTGCCAGATGGCGAGTTCGCGCGCGGTCTGCTCCAGCAGGAACACACTGAGCTTGACGATGAGGCCGGTCTCCTCGGCGATGGAGATGAATGCGTCGGGCGAGATGCGACCGAGACGCGGGTGATCCCAACGCAGCATCGACTCGAAACCCGCGATGGTCCGGTCCTCGAGCCGCACGATGGGCTTGAACAGAACCCTCATTTCGTTGCGGTCGAGCGCGTGGCGCAGGTCGCTTTCCATCGTGAAGTGATCGCTGCGATCCGAGCGCATGGTGGGACGGAACACCTCGATCCGGTCGCCGCCGTGCCGCCGAGCATGGGCCATGGCGATTTCGGCATTGCGCAGGACCTCCTCGCGGCGTGCGGCGATCTGCGGATCGTGCAGGGTAATGCCGATGGAGGCGGTGAGGAAGATCTCGCGGTCGGAATAGGTGACCGGGGTGGTCACGATGCGCCTGACCATGTCGGCGAAAGCGATGATCCGATCCGGTTCGCGCTCGGAGAGCAGGATGATCGCGAACTCGTCCCCCGAAATGCGCGCCAGCGTGTCCTGCGGCTTGAGCAGTCGGCCGAGGCGACGTGACAGGGTGAGAAGGATCGAGTCGCCGGCAGCATAGCCCGACTGATCGTTCGTGTCCTTGAACCTGTCGATATCGATCACCAGCACGGTCGGACGCAGCGAGTCGTCCTGGCTCGCGAAGGTGAGAGCGGCCTCGAGACGGTCATAGAAGAGCTGGCGGTTCGGCAGGCTCGTGAGGTTGTCGTGAACGGCGTCGTGCAGCAGGCGTTCCTCGGCGGTCTTGCTACTCGTGACGTCGGACAGGGTGCCGACGATGCGGATGACCTCGCCGTCGGAGCCGATCACCGGACGCGCCTTCAGGCGGAACCAGTGATGGGCGTTCGAGGAGGAGCGCAGGCGGAAGTCCTGCACCAAGCGTCCGCGGCGCTGCTCGATCACGGTGTCGAGCGCGAGCCGGTAGCGGTCCCGGTCGAAGGGATGGATCAGGTCGAGCCAAGCCGAGGCCGGACCTTCGAGGGCGCCGCGCTTGAGGCCGAGCTGATGCTCGATGTCCGGGCTGACGAACACGTTGTCGGCCACCACGTCCCAATCGAACACGATGTCGCCGGCCCCGGTCAGGGCAAGCGCACGGCGCTCGGTGTCGTTGACGAACCCGCGGGCGAAGCCCCCGCCCGCGAAGGCATGCTGCATGACCGTGAAGCCGATGAGCATGACGATCAGCACCAGGCCGCCGACGAGAGCGGGAGGCACCAGGTCGGAATTCAGCTGACCAAGGACCGTGAAGCTCGCCGCCACGGTCCAGGCGATCAGCAGAATCCAAGTGGGCACGAGCATGATGGCGCGGTCGTAGCCATGCGTCGCCAGATGGATGACGAGGACGAAGCCGATGCCGGCCACGGCGGCAATCGACATGCGCGCCACGCCCGAGGCCACGGCGGCGTCGACGACGGCCAGCGCCAGGAGCCCGCCCAGGAAGGCCAGCCAGAAGGCCGTCACGTGGCTATAGCGCACGTGCCAGCGGTTCAGATTGAGATAGGCGAAGAGGAACACGAGCAGGGTCGCGGCCAGCACGGCCTCCGCACCCGCGCGATAGATCTGCTCCGTCGCCTCGGAAATCGGAAACACGCGCTGGAAGAATCCGAAATCGATGCTCGCATAGGCGAGCACGGCCCAGGCCAGAGCCGCTGCCGCCGGGAAGATCAGGGCGCCCTTCACCACGAACACGATGGTGAGGAAGAGGGCAAGGAGGCCCGCGATGCCGATGATGATGCCCTTGTAGAGCGTCAGGCCGTTGATCCGTTCCTTGTAGGCGGCGGCATCCCAGAGATGGAGCTGGGGAAGATTGTTGGTGCGCAGCTCCGCCACGAAGGTGACGGTCGTGCCCGGGTCGAGGGTGATGAGGAACACGTCCGCGTCGGGGCTGTCGTCACGCTCCGGCCGGATGCCCTGACTGGCCGTGACGGCGGCAATGCGCGAGGAGCCGAGATCCGGCCAGAGAACGGCAGAGCCGGTCAGGCGGAAATGCGGCGCCACGAGCAGGCGATCGACCTGCTCGTCGGTGTCGTTCGTCAGCGCGAAGACGATCCAGTCGGGGCGGGTGCCAGCCTCACGTGCCTTCACGGCGATCCGGCGCACGATGCCGTCGCGGCCCGGGGCCGTGGAAATGCGGATCTCGTCGCCGTCCGACCGGTAGCGCTCGATGGCTGGGGTGAGATCGATCGCCTTGATCTTGGGGTCGACACGCACGGACTCCACCGCCCAGCCGGTCGCCGGCCACGTAAGCCCCATAAAAGCCGCCAGAAGAAAGGCTATGGCGAAAGATACGATCCGCAAGCTTCGGTTCTTTCGTCCGGTCCAAGGTTGAAGGGAGAATTGGTACCGGTCAGGGAGCTTGAGGGCAAGTCGTAGTCCCAAGGGGCCCCTACTTGTCCGCATGACTCAGGTGTTATCGTTAACCACGCGCATGGCGTCCGTTTGCGGCGGGATTGAGGAGAAAACGGACGTGACGTAGCGGAAGAATGCAGCCGAAATCAGCCGCGCAAACCTGCCGTGATGGCCTCGAGGGAGGGCAGTCCCTTGATCGGACCGATGGCCGCCACGGTCGGGTTCCCCTGCAGGAGGCGATGCCCGGCCTCGCGCACGTGACCCTCGTCGAGAGCGTCCACTTTCCGGACGATCTCGTCGCTTTCCACGATCCGGCCCCACGAGAGAAGTTGGCGCGCCATGCGTTCGATCCGCCCGCCGGGCGTTTCGAGCGCCGTCAGCAGAGCCACCTTCATCTGCGCTTTGGCGCGCACCATCTCGATTTCGCTGATGTCCTGCGCCGCCTGGCGCATGCAGGCGAGCGTGACCTTCGTGAACTCGCTCACATCCGCCCCTGCCGTTCCGGCCCCGATGCCGAACAGGCCGCAATCGGAAAAGGGCCAGTGGAAGGAATCGACGGAATAGGCGAGGCCGCGGGTTTCACGCACCTCGTGCCAGAGACGGGAGGTCAGGCCTCCGCCGAAGATATGGGCGAAGAGGTGGGTCGCGTAATAGCCGGGATCCTTGAACGACAATCCCGGCAGGCCGAGCACGATGTTGGCCTGTTCGAGCCTGCGTGCGAGCCGGCGCTCGCCGCCCGTGTAATGTCCTGTCTCGGGCGAACGGGCCTCGACGGCCGGCATCGCCCCGAAGAGGCGCTCCGCGGCATCGACGATCTGCGCATGGTCCACGTTGCCGGCGGCGGCGAGCACCATCTTGGCAGGAATGTACTCGCGGGCCAGGAAGGCCCGGATGGTCTCGGCGTCGAAGCTCCTGATCGTCTCGGGCGTGCCGAGGATGGGACGCCCCACGGGCTGGCCCGCGAAGGCCGTTTCCATGAAGGCGTCGTAGATCAGATCGTCCGGCGTGTCCTCGACGGCGGCGTATTCCTGGAGGATGACGCCTTTCTCGCGGGCGAGTTCGGCCTCGTCAAAGACAGAGTTGATGAGGATGTCGCCGAGCACGTCGAGGGCGACGTCCACGTTCTCGCCCAGCACGCGCGCCGTGTAGCTCGTGTATTCCACGCTGGTCGCGGCGTTGATGTCGCCGCCGACATTCTCGATGTCCTCGGCGATCTGGCGCGCCGAACGGCGCGCCGTGCCCTTGAAGGCCATGTGCTCGATGAGATGCGATAGGCCGTGCTCATGGGCCTGCTCGTGCCGCGATCCGGTGCCGACCCACACGCCGAGGGTGGCGGTGGCGATTTCCGGCATCTGCTCGGTCGCGACCGTCAGGCCGTTGGACAACCGCGTGATGTCGACCCGCTTCTCGCGGATGAAGTGCTGGTTCATGCAGCGACGCCTTTGACCGCCCGGGCACGCTCTCGGATGAAGCGCTCCACCCCGGCCTGATCGTTGGGAAGAACGGTGAAGCTCTCGTTGCGCTCCATCAGATCAGCCATGTGCGGCGGAAGTGCGGGGCGCACCCCCGTGGCGCGCTCGACCGCGCCGGGGAACTTCGCCGGATGGGCGGTGGAAAGGGCCACCACGGGCACTTCGGGCCTGTCCCTCAGCAGGGCGCGGCCCGCGCGGGTGCCGACGGCGCTGTGCGGATCGAGCACATAGCCGGTCGCGCGGTAGGTGCGGGCCATCTCGTCGGCCACGTTC
Source organism: Microvirga pakistanensis (assembly GCF_004458765.1). Lineage (GTDB taxonomy): Bacteria > Pseudomonadota > Alphaproteobacteria > Rhizobiales > Beijerinckiaceae > Microvirga > Microvirga pakistanensis. The sequence continues at coordinate 197,765 of NZ_SPJX01000012.1, forward strand.
GCCTCGTTCACGGCCTGGGCCGAGAACTCCTCGCGGATGCGGGCGAGAGGAGCCGCCTCGATCAGGAAGGAGTGCGACTGGCTCAAGGCAGCCATCAGGCGGCGGATCGCCTCGCCGTCGCGGCCATAGGCCTCGAACAGCAGGCGTTCGAAATTGGAGGAGATCTGGATGTCCATGGACGGCGAGGTCGTGGGTTCGACCCCCTTGATCTCGTAGGAGCCCGCATGGAGCGTGCGCGCCAGGATGTCGTTGGCGTTGGTGCCGATCATCAGCCGGTCGACCGGCAGGCCCATGCGCTTGGCGACCCAACCCGCAAGGATGTCGCCGAAATTGCCGGTGGGCACGGAGAAGGAAACCGGACGGTGCGGCCCGCCGAGCGCCACGGCGGCGGTGAAATAGTACACGGCCTGCGCCGCCACCCGCGCCCAGTTGATGGAGTTCACGCCCGAGAGCTGCAGCTCGTCACGGAAGCGGGCATTGTTGAACATGCCCTTCACCATGGTCTGGCAGTCGTCGAAGGTGCCCTCGACCGCCAGGGCATGGACGTTGGGCGAGGCGACCGTCGTCATCTGGCGGCGCTGAACCTCCGACACGCGGCCGTGCGGGTAGAGGATGAAGATGTCGACCTGGTCGAGGCCCTTGAACGCCTCGACCGCGGCGCTGCCCGTATCGCCCGAGGTTGCGCCGACGATGGTGGCGCGGGCCCCGCGCGCCTTCAGCACGTGGTCCATGAGGCGGCCGAGCAGCTGCATCGCCACGTCCTTGAAGGCAAGGGTGGGGCCATGGAAGAGTTCGAGCACGAAGAGGTTGTCGCCGAGCTGGGTCAGCGGGCAGACGGCTTCGTGCCGGAAGGAGGCATACGCCTCGTCGATCATGCGATGGAGATCGGCCGCCGGGATATCGCCGTCCACCAGCGGGCCGAGCACGGCCTTCGCGACCTCCGCATAGGGACGACCGGCAAAGCCGCTGATCGTGTCCGCCGGCAGGCTTGGCCATTTTTCCGGCATGTAGAGGCCGCCATCCCGGGCGAGGCCGGTCAGAAGGGCGTCGGAAAAGCCAAGCGCGGGAGCCTCCCCGCGGGTCGAGACATGGAGCATGGTCAATCTCCTGAAAATGCGGCCGGACAATAGGTGGCGCGGGAGGCGGCGGCAAGCCGCTTCAACACCGCATCAGCCTCTGATGCGCTTCCAGGCGAAGGCTGCGAAGACGCCGATGAGGGTCAGGGCGATGCCGTACCAGGTCAGGGCGTATTGCAGGTGGTTGTTTGGCAGGGTGAGCTGGGTCTGCCCGCCGCGTGGCCAGCCGCCGGGATGGGGCGTGGCATCGGCGTCGACGAGGAAGGGGGCGACGCGCTCGAGGCCGCGGGCCTCGGCGATCGCCTGCGGGTCGCGGGCAAACCACGTGTTCTTGGCGGGGTCGTCGTTCGGCGTGAAGAGATTCCGCGCCTCCGGCGCCCGCACCAGCCCGGTGATGGTCACCTCGCCCTCGGGCTGGCCCTGGGGCCGGGTCGCCGGGTCCTTCATCTCGATCGGCACGATGCCCCGGTTGACCATCACGATCGCCCCGGTGGAGAGCCTGAGCGGCGTGATGATGTAATAGCCCTGGAGCGGCGCTCCCTGCCGGGCTCCGGGTGCGAGCCCATAGACCGGCGCTTCCAGGTCGTGCAGGAAGGTGCCGGTCACCCGGACCTTCCGGAACTCGTCCTGGTCCGCGCGCCAGCCGGCCCATTCCGATTCGGGCAGAATGGCGCCGGGCTCCCCATAGGCGCGGGCCTCGATCTGCCCGATCAGGCCGTCCTTCCAGGCCTTGCGCTGGAGCTGCCATGTGCCGAGACCGAGAAGGATCGCGAGCGCCACGAGCGTGGCGAGGCCCGGCACGATCAGGGAGCGGATGTTGCGGGACGAGGCCGTCACTACCGGAAGCGTCCTTCCTCGGCCTTGTGATGGTATTGCAGGTTCACCAGAACGCCCTTGAGCGGCCGCACGAGGACGAGGCTCATGATGATGCTCAGGGCCGTCCAAATGACCAGGTGGAGCCAGATCGGCGGGGCATAGGCGAATTCGACCCAGAGGGCGAGCGCCACCACCACGATTCCCACGATGGACATGACGAAGAAGGCCGGGCCGTCGCCGGTATCGGCGAAGGCGAGATCGAGGCCGCAGACTTCGCATTTCGGCCGAACCTTCAGGTAGCCTTCGAAGACATGTCCCTTGCCGCAGCGGGGGCACAGGCCTTTGAGGCCGGTGGAGACGGGGGAGGGTGCGGAAGGGTCATAGGCCACGGCTTTTCTCCGAATGGGTTGCCGGTCAACGAACTCCAAACCGGATAGTGCCGGGGAGCCTGAAAAGCGAAGGGCGGCCCGGAAGCCGCCCTGTCCAAGTTTGATCGTGAGCGGCTTTAGTGCCCGGCTGCGCTTCCGCCGAAGCCCCACACGTAGATTGCAGCGAAGAGGAAGAGCCACACCACGTCAACGAAGTGCCAGTACCAGGCGGCGAACTCGAAGCCGAGATGCTGCTTGGGCGTGAAGTCGCCGCGATAGGCGCGCAGCAGGCAGACGGCGAGGAAGACCGTGCCGATGATCACGTGCGCGCCATGGAAGCCCGTCGCCATGAAGAAGGTGGCGCCGTAGATGTTGCCGCTGAAGCCGAAGGCGGCGTGGCTGTACTCGTAGGCCTGCACGAAGCTGAACACGATGCCGAGGATGACCGTGAGCCACAGGCCGGCCTTGAGGCCCTGGCGGTCGTTGTGCAGGAGCGCGTGGTGCGCCCAGGTGACCGTGGTGCCGGAGGTCAGCAGGATCAGGGTGTTGAGCAGCGGCAGGTGCCAGGGATCGAAGGTCTCGATGCCTTTCGGGGGCCACACGCCGCCGAGAGCCTCGACGCGCGAGTAGAGCTGCGGGTCGCCGGCATAGAGGGCGGCGTCGAAATAGGCCCAGAACCAGGCGGCGAAGAACATCACCTCGGAGGCGATGAACATGATCATGCCGTAGCGGTGATGCAGCTGGACCACCCGGGTGTGCGAGCCGGTATTGGCCTCGCGCACCACGTCGCTCCACCAGCTCAGCATGGTGTAGAGCACGCCGATGATGCCGGCGCCGAAGATGTAGGCACCCAGGTGCATGCCGCCGATGGTGATGTCCTTCCACCAGGTCACGAACCCGGAAGCCATCAGGAAGGCGCTGACCGCGCCGATGAGCGGCCACGGGCTCGGTTCAAGAATGTGATAGTCGTGGTTCTTGGCGTGGGCCTCGGCCATTGTCTGTCGTCTCCGTGCCTCGATTGTGACCTCGCTTTAAGACGTTTCTGTCCAGCTTGTCACGTCCCTTATTGAGCGATGGTTTTGGTGGATGAGGTCGCCTCCGCCACCGGCTTGCCCGCCTTGGACGGGAAGTAGGTGTAGGACAGCGTGATGGAAGAAAGATCCTTCACGTCGGGATCCTGCGCCAGGCGCGGATCGACATAGAACACGACCGCCGATTCCAGGGTTTCCCCCGGCTGCAGGGTCTGCTCGGTGAAGCAGAAGCATTCGAGCTTCGAGAAATAGGTTCCCGCCAGATCCGGCTGCACATTGTAGGTCGCGATGCCGGTGGCGGGCTTGTCGCCCGTGTTGGTGACCTTGTAGGTGACCGTGGTGGTCTCGCCGAGCTTGACCGAAACCTGCGGCGTCTCGGGCGAGAAGCTCCAGCTCAGGCCGGGAGCCACGTTGGAATCGAAGCGCACGGTGATCGTCCGGTCCATGATTTCGGACGCATTGCTGCTGCGCACGACGGGCGTGCCGTCGAAGCCGGTCACCTTGCAGAACAGGTCGTAGAGGGGCACCGAGGCATAGGCGAGCCCGACCATACCCACGGCAACGCCCAGGCAGGCGAAGGCCGTGCGGTGCATCTTCCGTTGGATGTGCGGGATGTCGGCCATGCTCAGCTCATCTCACAGCGGGCGGTTCAGAACCTGAGGGCCCAGCTTCGCGATCGTGATCGCGAACAGCAGGATGCACAGGATCCCGAGGGTGAGGCCCAGGGCGATCGAGCGCCGCCTGCGGCGCTGCTGCTCCTCGGGGGTGAGGCGGTAGGATGAATTTCGATCCGTCATGCTCCTCACCCCAGAACCGGATGGAAGAAGCCGAAGCCATGCTCGGCAAGCAGCGTGGCGAACAGCAAGAACAGGTAAAGGATCGAGAAGCCGAAGAGTTGCTGGGCCACGCGCATGGCGGGCTCGCCCTGCCGCAGGCGATAAACCTGGATCGCGAGCGCCAGCATGCCGAGACCGCCGACGAGCGAGACGATCGCATAGGCGAGGCCGCCGAATCCCATGGCGACCGGCACCATGCCGAGCGGAGCGAGCAGCACCGTATAGGCGAGGATCTGGAAGCGGGTCGAATCTGGGCCGGCGACGTTGGGCATCATGGGAATGCCCGCGCGCTCGTAGTCGCTCGACTTCACCAGGGCCAGCGCCCAGAAATGGGGCGGCGTCCACATGAAGATGATGGCGAAGAGAACGATGCTGTCCCATGCCACGTGGCCGGTGACGGCGGCCTGCGCCACGACCGGCGGGAGGGCGCCCGCGGCGCCGCCGATCACGATGTTCTGCGGCGTCGAGCGCTTCAGCCACATGGAATAGATGACCACGTAGAAGAAGATGGTGAAGGCCAGGAGGCCCGCGGCGAGCCAGTTGCTGGCAAGCCCCAGGATCAGCACCGAGCCCGCGGTGAGCGAGAGGCCGAACGCGAGAGCCTCGCCGGGCTGGATCTTGCCGGCGGGAATCGGGCGCTTGCGCGTGCGCGTCATCACCGCGTCGATATCCGCATCCCACCACATGTTAAGGCAGCCGGACGCGCCGCCGCCGACGGCGATCATCAGGAGGGACACGAAGGCCAGCACGGGGTTCACGTCCGGATGGCTGACGACCATCCCGACGAGCGCCGTGAACACGACGAGAAACATCACCCGAGGCTTCAGAAGGGCGAAGAAGTCGGACACGTCGCCCTGGGAGAGGCCGGTTCGGTCGAGGCTCTCGGCGTGGGATTCGGTCAAACTGTTCGACAGGGTGTTCATATCCAATGATCTTCCGAAACGCTGAAGGATGAGGCGAGAGCGCCTCCTGATGTCAGCTCCTCGCCGGAAGGCTCGAGCGAACGCTCGAGCCCTCGGGGGAGGAGCGGGCGGCGATGGCCGCCCGGCCCGCTGGATTAGTGGCCCGTATCGACGATGCGGGGCAGGGTCTCGAACTGGTGGAACGGAGGCGGAGAGGACAGGGTCCATTCCAGCGTCGTGGCACCTTCGCCCCACGGGTTGCCGGCAGCCTTTTCCTTGCGGACGAAGGCGTAGATCACGCCGCCGATGAAGACGAACAGACCGGCGAAGAAGATGTAGGAGCCGATCGAGGACACCATGTTCCAGCCCGCGAAGGCATCCGGGTAGTCCGCATAGCGGCGCGGCATGCCGGACAGGCCGAGGAAGTGCATCGGGAAGAACAGCACGTTGGCGCCGATGAAGGCGATCCAGAAGTGCAGCTGACCGATCCATTCGGGCATCACGTAGCCGGTGATCTTCGGGAACCAGTAGTACATGGCGGCGAAGATCACGAACACGGCGCCGAGCGACAGCACGTAGTGGAAGTGAGCCACCACGTAGTAGGTGTCGTGCATGTAGCGGTCGACGGGAGCGTTCGCGAGCACGACGCCGGTGACGCCGCCGACCGTGAACAGGAACACGAAGCCCACCGCCCACTGCATGGCCGCCGTGAAGCGGATGGAGCCGCCCCACATGGTGGCGATCCACGAGAAGATCTTCACGCCGGTGGGAACCGCAATCACCATCGTGGCGAACACGAAGTAGGCCTGCGTCTGCAGCGACAGGCCGACCGTGTACATGTGGTGCGCCCACACGACGAAGCCGACGACGCCGATCGCCACCATGGCGTAGGCCATGCCGAGATAGCCGAAGATCGGCTTCTTGGAGAAGGTGGAGATGATGTGGGACACAATGCCGAAGGCCGGCAGGATCATGATGTACACTTCGGGATGGCCGAAGAACCAGAACAGGTGCTGGTAGAGCACCGGATCGCCGCCGCCGGCCGGATCGAAGAAGGTCGTGCCGAAGTTGCGGTCGGTGAGCAGCATCGTGATCGCGCCCGCGAGAACCGGCAGCGACAGGAGCAGCAGGAACGCGGTCACCAGCATGGACCAGGCGAAGAGCGGCATCTTGTGCAGCGTCATGCCCGGAGCGCGCATGTTGAGGATCGTCGTGATGAAGTTGATCGCGCCCAGGATCGAGGCCGCACCGGCGAGGTGGAGGGCCAGGATGCCGAAGTCGAGCGCGGGACCCGGGTGCCCGACGGTCGAGAGCGGCGGATACACGGTCCAGCCGCCGCCGAAGCCGAGCGAACCCGGAGCACCCTCGACGAAGAGCGACAGGAGCATGAGGCCGAAGGCCGAAACCGTGAGCCAGAACGAAATGTTGTTCATCCGCGGGAAGGCCATGTCGGGCGCGCCGATCATGATCGGGATGAACCAGTTGCCGAAGCCGCCGATCAGGGTGGGCATCACCATGAAGAACACCATGATGAGGCCGTGGCCCGTCACGAAGACGTTGAAGGCCTGCGGATTGGAGAAGAACTGCAGTCCGGGCTCCTGGAGCTCCAGGCGCATGGCGATCGACAGAATTCCGCCGATGATGCCGGCCGTGAATCCGAAGATCAGGTAGAGGGTGCCGATATCCTTGTGGTTCGTGGAATAGAACCAGCGGCGCCAGAAGCCGGGAAGATGATCGTGGTGATCCGCGTGAGCGGCATCAGCTGCATGTGCCATGATGCGACCTCTAGGTCCTTGCTTTACTAGATTACTGAGCGTTCGCGAACTTGAGCTGGCCTGAGCCGTCCGTGGAAGCATAACGCTGCTTCGCCTCGGTCAGCCAAGCGGCATATTGCTGCTCGCTCACGACGCGGATTTCGATCGGCATATAGGGGTGACCGTTGCCGCAGAGCTCCGAGCACTGGCCGTAATAGACGCCTTCCTTCTCGGCCTTGAACCAGGTTTCGTTCAGGCGGCCGGGAATGGCGTCGACCTTGATGTAGAAGGACGGCAGGGCGAAGGCGTGGATCACGTCGGCCGACGTGACCTGAACGCGCACGACCTTGCCGACCGGCACGACCATGGCGTTGTCGGCGCCCAGAAGGCGCGGCTGGTCCGGCTTCAGGGCATTGGCGTCGGTGATCATGTTCGAGTCGAACTTGAAGCCGCCCTGATCGGCCGGGTACTCGTAGCCCCAGTACCAGGAATACCCCGTGGCCTTGATCACGACATCGGCCTGCGGCGGAACCAGCTGCTGGCGGAGGAGGCGGAAGGAGGGGATGGCGATCGCCACGAGGATCAGCACCGGAATGATCGTCCAGGCCACCTCGAGGAGGGTGTTGTGGGTGGTCCGGGAGGGAACCGGGTTCTTCCGCTCGTTGAAGCGGGCGATGATCACCAGGAGCAGCGCCAGCACGAACAGGCAGATCGCCGCGATCAGCCAGACCAGGTAGGTGTGGAAGTTGGACACGCTCTGTCCCAACTCGGTCACCATCTCCTGCATGCCGGTTTCCCAGGGGGAGGGGCGGCCTGCGGCAGCCCATGCCTCACTTATGCCCAACACAAGTGCGACCGCTGCCGTGGAGAGGGCGGTCACCGATCGACGTCCATTCTCGATCCGCATCGGCGTTCCAAAGCTCCTAAAGATATGGTGGCCGGACGGCCACGAAAGCATAAAGGCGGCGCCCCGGACGTGCGAATAGCGGCGCCCGGCTTGCGCCATCACCTTTGATCCACGTCAAAGACCACAGGACGCGCCGAAGCGCAACGGTTCTCAGGCTGCAATTTGTGCGTCATAACCGCCAAATGCGATTGTGGTCCCGACTTATCCCGCTCTCGCTTGACATTGTAGCCCCTGCCATGGTCCCAACGGGCCAACGATTGGGATCGGAGCGGCCGGGCCGCTGCCTTTGACGCAAGGATTCGAGGAGGAGAGACCGATGGGCGTATCGCGATGGATCCGGTATGGGGCGGCAGCGCTTCTCGGGCTGTCGGCCTCGGCCGCGGCAGGTGGCGTCCATGCCCAGGGCATGGTGAAGAACACCTATGGCGACTGGCAGATGCGCTGCGAAACCCCGGCGGGAGCGACCGCCGAGCAATGCGCCCTCGTCCAGAACGTGGTGGCGGAGGACCGGCCGAACATCACCCTGGTCATTATCGTGCTGAAAACCGCCGATGCGAAAAGCCGCCTTCTGCGCGTCGTGGCGCCGCTGGGTATCCTGTTGCCGTCGGGCCTCGGCCTGAAGATCGATCAGACTGATATCGGCCGGGCGGGATTCGTGCGCTGCCTCGCGACGGGTTGCGTTGCCGAGGTTGTCATGGAAGATAATCTCATCAATCAGATGAAGTCCGGGCAGTCCGCCACCTTCATCGTGTTCCAGACGCCCGAGGAGGGCATCGGCATTCCCGTGTCGTTGAACGGATTCGCGACCGGGTTCGATGCTCTTCCCTAAGGGCAAACATATGAGAGCAGGGGGTCGTTGATGAAGGGTTCGGGTACGAAGGCCAGGGTGGCCATTGCCGTTCTGGGCGTCTCGGTTCTGGCCGGATGCACGACGCCCGGCGAGAGCGGCGGCATGGGCGTTGGCGAGATGCTGCTGACCGGGGGCGCTTCGCGGGCGCCGGTCCAGGCCAGGCCGCTGGACGACGTTTATTGCCCGCCCGTCACGATCTTCGAAGGCGGATCCGCGATCCAGGCTTATTCCGGCGGCCGCGCCGGGGATCCGTCGGCCCTGCGCAGCCAGGTCGCCATCAGCAATCTCGCCCGCGAATGCCAGGGGCAGCCCGACGGATCCACCCTCGTGAAGGTGGGTGTCGAGGCGCGCGCGCTCCTCGGCGGCGGCGGTTCGGCCGGCCGCTACAACGTTCCGGTGCAGTTCATCGTCAAGGACGGCTCGACCGTCATCGCCAACCGCAGCCGCTCCGCCGTGGCGGCCATTCCGGCCGGCGGCACCCAGGCCACCGTGACCGTGGTCGAGGACGGCATCGTGGTTCCTGCGGCCCGCGCCAATACCTTCGAGATCGAGGTCGGTCTCGGCGGGCGAGGCGGGCGCGGCTGAGCCTCGGGCGCTGTCCCGACGCCTTACTGGAGGGCGGCGGAGCCCGCCCTCTGGTTCAAGGGGATGGCGAGCACCTTGTCAATCCGGCGTTCGTCCAGATCGACCACCTCGAAGCGCCATCCCAGCACGTCCACCTGCTCGCCCGTATGGGGCAGGTGCTGCAATTCGCTGATCACCAGGCCGCCGACCGTATGATAGCTGCGGGTTTCCGGCAGGGTGATGCCCAGAACATCCGCCATTTCGTCGACCGGCATGGACCCGGCGAGCAGCCAGGAACCGTCCTCGCGGCGCACGGCGTCGGGTTCGGGCGCCTCGCCGTCGGACCGGAACGCGCCGACGATCGCCTCCAGCGCGTCGGCCGGGGTCACGATGCCTTCGAAATGGCCATATTCGTCATGGACGAGGGCCATGGGCACTTCCGAATCGCGTAAGGTGGCCAGGGCGTCCAGGGCGTAGAGCGTATCGGGAATGATCGGTGCGCTTTGAAGCTGGGCCCGGATGTCCAGGGGTTCGCCGGAGAGCAGGGCGGCCAGAAGCGCGCGCGACTGGACGACACCGATGATGTTGTCCGGTGACCCCTCGCTCACGGGCAGGCGCGAGTGCGGCGTCTCGATCAGGAGAGAGCGGATCGTTTCCTCATCGTCCTCCAGGGCAATCCAGTCCACATCGGTGCGTGGCGTCATGAGCCCGCGCACCGTCCGGTCGCCGAGGCGCAGGACGCCGGAGATCATGCGCCGCTCCTCCTCCTCGATCACGCCCGCGCTCTCGGCTTCGCCCACGAGCATCTTGATCTCCTCTTCCGTCACCGTCGTCTCGTCGCCGGAGGACGGGCCGAACAGGCTGAAGATCAGGCGGGTGGAGGCGTTGAGGAGCCAGACCGCAGGGGCCGCCACCTTCGACAGCACCAGCATCAGCGGAGCCATCGCGCAGGCGATGCCCTCGGGATGGCGCAGGGCGAGCTGCTTGGGCACGAGCTCGCCGACCACGATGGAAAGATAGGTGATGACGCCGATCACGAGCCCGAAGCCCAAGGGCTCCGCCGCGCCCTCCGGCATGCCTTGCGCCATGAGGATCTGGGTCAGCCGGTCTCCCAGGGCCGCACCCGAGAAGGCGCCGGCCAGAATGCCGACCAGGGTGATGCCGATCTGAACCGTCGAGAGGAAACGCCCCGAATCCTCCATGAGGGTGAGGGCCGTGCTGGCCCCGGAGCGGCCCTGTTCGGCCATGGCCTTCAGGCGGGGCCTGCGAGCGGAAACGATGGCGAGTTCTGAAAGGGCGAAGACCCCGTTCAGGGCGACGAGAGCGAGTGCGATGACCAGTTCGAGCAACGGTGCCAGGAGCTGCCGACCGGACCAGGCCGCGCTTTCCCCTTCTGTGAATGATGATTCACCATGAAGGTTTGATCGCCTTCCGTCAATTAACACGGGGAGACGCGCGATGCGGCGCCCTGATTTGTTGACAGGATCCCTTTTCCTCTTCAGAGCTAAGGGGCCGATGATCCCCGCGGAAGAGACCGGGCTTGGATCCAAGCCCGGCGCCGAAGGCGCAACCGCCCCGGAAACGCTCAGGCCAAAGGACCGCGCGGGAGCTGGCACTCTGGAAAGCGGCGACGCTTCGAACGCGTCGCCCACCGACGGGCGTAACCTGCCGCTTCGCGCGGTCGGGGAAATCTCTCAGGTCTCGTGACAGAGGGGGCGCAACGCAGCGGGCCGCAAGGCCCGATGGAACGCGCACCTTTGAGGGAACACGATGGCCGAGCCAGCCAACAGCGACCAGCCGCTTTTGAAAACGCCGCTTCATGACGCGCATGTCGCGCTTGGCGCCCGCATGGTGCCCTTCGCCGGCTACGACATGCCGGTGCAGTACCCCACCGGCATCCTGACCGAGCACAACTGGACCCGCGAGCATGCGGGCCTGTTCGACGTTTCGCACATGGGCCAGGCCTTTCTCGTCGCCGAGGACAAGAACCACGAGACCGTGGCCAGGGCGCTCGAGGCTCTCATTCCCGCCGATGTGCTCAACCTCAAGCCCAACCAGCAGCGCTATTCGCAACTGCTCGCGGACGACGGCGGCATTCTCGACGACCTGATGGTCACGCGGGTCGGCGCGCCGGGCCACGAGGGATGGCTCTATCTCGTGGTGAACGCCTCCATGAAGGAGCAGGACTACGCTCACATCCAGGCCCGCCTGCCGAAGGGCGTGAGCCTGAACCGCAAGGACGGCCTTGGGCTGATGGCTCTGCAGGGTCCTTCCGCGGAAGCCGTTCTGGCGAAGCTTTCGCCCGAGGCTGCCGGGCTCTCCTTCATGATCTCCGCCGATGTTGAGATCGACGGCGTCTGGTGCCACGTGTCCCGCTCGGGCTACACGGGCGAGGACGGATTCGAGATTTCCTGCAAGGCCGAGGATGCGGCGAAGCTCTGGAACAGGCTCCTGTCCGATCCGGAGGTGAAGCCCATCGGTCTCGGCGCGCGCGATTCGCTGCGTCTCGAAGCGGGGCTATGCCTCTACGGCCACGACATCGACACCACCACCTCGCCCATCGAGGCGGGCCTGATCTGGTCGATCCAGAAGCGCCGCCGCGAGGAAGGCGGCTTTCCGGGCGCCGAGCGCGTTCAGCGCGAGATCAAGGACGGGCCCGCTCGCGTGCGGGTCGGCATCCGGCCCGAAGGCCGGGCGCCCGCCCGCGAGGGCACCGTCATCACGACGCCGGACGGCCGCGAGGTCGGGGTGGTGACCTCCGGCGGCTTCGGCCCCACCGTCAACGGTCCCGTGGCCATGGGCTACGTCGCGAGGGACGTGTCGTCTGTGGGCACCGATCTTCATCTCGTCGTTCGCGGCAAGCCGCTGCCTGCAAAGGTGGCCGCCATGCCGTTCGCACCGCATCGCTACAAGCGCTAATTCCCGAGGGAGCACAATCATGACAACGCGCTACACCAAGGACCACGAATATATCCGCGTCGAGGGCGACGCCGGCATCGTGGGCATTTCCGACTATGCACAGGCCCAGCTCGGCGACGTCGTCTTCGTGGAGCTGCCGAGCGTCGGCAAGGCTCTCTCGAAGGGTGACGAAGCCGCCGTCGTCGAGAGCGTGAAGGCCGCGAGCGAAGTGTATGCTCCGGTCTCCGGCGAGGTCGTCGAGGTCAACAGCGAACTCGAAGCCTCGCCCGGCACCGTGAACGAGGACCCGGCCGGTCGCGGCTGGTTCATGAAGATCCGCCTCACGAACGAGAGCGAGCTCGACGGTCTCATGACCGAGGAGCAGTACCAGGATTTCGTGAAGTCGATTTCGTAACACAGAGATCCATCCGATGTCGCACGAATACACGGCCACGGTGCTTTGGATGCGCGGAGAGGGCGAGGCCTTCTCCGACAATAAATACAGTCGTGGGCATCGATGGTCGTTCGACGGCGGCATCGAGGTCATGGCATCGGCGTCACCCTCGGTGGTGCCGCTGCCCCTCTCCCGCGAAGACGCGGTCGATCCGGAGGAGGCGTTCGTGGCGGCTGTGTCGAGCTGCCACATGCTCACCTTCCTGTCGATTGCGGCCAAGAAGCGCTTCGTCGTCGATTCCTACAAAGACAGGGCGCTCGGCGTGATGACGCCGAACGAGAAGGGAAAGCTCTTCGTCTCCAAGGTCACGCTGGATCCGGTGATCGAATTCTCCGGTGACAGGATCCCGACGCCCGAACAGATCGCCGACATGCATCACCTCGCCCACAAGGAATGCTTCATCGCCAACTCTGTTCTCACGGAGATCGTGGTGAAGGGCATTCCCTCGCACTAACCCAAGGTTTTCAACCGATGCGTTATTTGCCTCTTTCCGACACCGACCGCAGCGAGATGCTCGCGCGCATCGGCGTCAAAACGGTGGACGAGCTGTTCGCCGACGTGCCGAAGAACCTGCTCCTGAAGGAGCCGGTCGATCTGCCGCGCCGCAAGGGCGAGCTGGAGGTGGAGCGCATCCTCTCCCGCATGTCGTCGAAGAACGTGGCGGCTTCCTCCGTGCCGTTCTTCGTGGGCGCAGGCGCCTACAAGCACCATGTGCCGGCGACCGTCGATCACCTGATCCAGCGCTCCGAGTTTCTCACGAGCTACACGCCGTATCAGCCTGAGATCGCCCAGGGCACGCTGCAATACCTGTTCGAGTTCCAGACGCAGGTTGCCGCGCTCACCGGCATGGAGGTGGCGAACGCCTCCATGTACGATGGCTCCACGGGCACGGGCGAGGCGGTGCTCATGGCGCACCGCGTCACCAAGCGCCGCAAGGCCGTGCTCTCCGGTGGCCTGCACCCGCACTACGCCGAGGTGGTGCGCACCCTCTCCGACATGGCGAGCGACAGCGTCGTCACCCTGCAACCGGATGTGTCGGGCACCGAGGATATCCTCTCGCAGATCGACGACACCACGTCCTGCGTCGTCGTGCAGTCGCCGGACGTGTTCGGCAACGTGCGCGACCTTGAAGCCATCGCCGAGAAGGCGCACAAGCACGGCGCGCTGCTGATCGCGGTGTTCACGGAAGCCGTGTCGCTCGGTCTCGTGGCCTCGCCGGGCAGCCAGGGCGCGGATATCGTGGTGGGCGAAGGCCAGTCCATCGGCAATGCGCTGAATTTCGGCGGACCTTATGTCGGCCTCTTCGCCACGCAATCGAAGTTCATCCGCCAGATGCCGGGCCGCCTTTGCGGCGAGACGGTGGATGCGGACGGCCATCGTGGTTTCGTGCTGACGCTTTCGACGCGCGAGCAGCATATCCGCCGCGACAAGGCGACCTCGAACATCTGCACCAATTCAGGCCTGTGCTGCCTTGCCTTCACCATCCACATGACGCTGCTCGGCGAGACGGGCCTGAGGCGTCTGGCTCGCGTGAACCATGCAAATGCGATCAAGCTCGCGGACCAGCTTTCCGGCGTGAAGGGCGTCGAGGTTCTCAACAAGACGTTCTTCAACGAGTTCACCGTGAAGCTCGCGAAGCCCGCGGCTGAAGTGGTCGAGCGTCTGGCTGAGAAGGGCGTGCTCGCGGGGGTGCCCGTGTCGCGCTTGCTGCCGGGCGCCGGTCTCGACGACCTGCTGCTCGTGGCCTCCACCGAAGTGAACACCGCTGATGACCGCGCGGCCCTCTGTGCCGCCTTGAAGGAGGTACTGTGATGTTGAACCGCCAGGGACGTCCCTCCGCACCTCAGGCCCACGGCGTGGCCGATCCAGCCGCCGGCATGGGCGATCAGGCCGCTCGCCTGCAGGGCGACGCCAACCGCGCCGCCGGCTCCGCCACCGGTTCTCACCCGACCTTCACCGGCAACAAGGCGCTGGCGCAGATCGAGCCGCTGCTCTTCGAGATCGGCCGCCATGACACGACCGGCGTCGACATCGACGAGCCGGAGGCGTTCGAATCGCGCCTCGGCGGATTGGAACGCAAGGAGGCCATCGGCCTGCCGGGTCTCTCCGAGCCGGAGACCATGCGCCATTACGTGCGCCTGTCTCAGATGAACTACGGCATCGATACGGGCCTGTTCCCGCTCGGCTCCTGCACCATGAAGCACAATGCGCGCCTCAACGAGCGCATGGCGCGCTTGGCCGGTTTCTCGGACGTGCATCCGCTGCAGCCGGTCTCGACCGTCCAGGGCGCGCTGGAGCTCATGAACGAGCTCGGCCGCTATCTCCTTACGCTCACCAACATGACCGCCGTGGCGCTGTCGCCGAAGGCCGGCGCGCACGGGGAACTGTGCGGCATGATGGCGATCAAGGCCGCCATCGAGGCGAAGGGCGAGGGCACGACCCGCAACGTGGTGCTGGTGCCGGATTCCGCGCACGGCACGAACCCGGCCACCGCCGCCCTCATCGGTTTCGTCGTGAAGCCGGTTCCGGCCCGCGAGGACGGCTGGGTGCATGTGGAGGACGTGAAGGAGCGCCTCGGTCCGGACGTGGCCGCGATCATGCTCACGAACCCTAACACGTGCGGCCTCTTCGAGCCGCAGGTCGTGGAGATCGCCAAGGCGATCCACGAGGCAGGAGCCTATTTCTACTGCGATGGCGCGAACTTCAACGCCATCGTCGGCAAGGCGAAGCCCGGGGATCTCGGCGTCGACGCCATGCATATCAACCTGCACAAGACCTTCTCGACCCCGCATGGCGGCGGCGGTCCGGGTTCCGGCCCGGTGGTGCTCTCCGAACGCCTCGCGCCTTACGCGCCCGTGCCGTTCGTGCGCGTCGGCCAGGACGGTTTCGAGCTGGTGGAGCAGGCCTCCGACGCGGCCGAGAAGCCCTTTGGGCGCATGACGGCCTTCCACGGCCAGATGGGCATGTATGTGCGCGCCCTGTCCTACATGCTCTCGCATGGTTCGGACGGCATGAAGCAGGCGTCGGAGGATGCCGTGCTCAACGCCAATTACATCCGCGCGGGCCTCTCCGACCTGATGTCGCTGCCCTTCGGCGACAAGCCGTGCATGCACGAGGTGCTGTTCGACGACGCCTGGCTGAAGGACACGGGCGTGACCACCCTCGACGTGGCGAAGGCCATGATCGACGAGGGCTATCACCCGATGACCATGTACTTCCCGCTGGTGGTGCACGGCGCGATGCTGATCGAGCCGACGGAGTCCGAATCGAAAGCGTCCCTCGACCTCTTCATCGCGACCCTGCGCGACCTCGCCATGGCCGCGAAAAACGGCGACAAGGAACGTTTCACCGGTGCTCCCTACCACGCCCCGCGCCGCCGCCTTGACGAGACCCGCGCCGCGCGTAATCCAGTGCTCAAGTGGACGCCGCCGGTACCGGTGGCCGAGGCTGCGGAGTAAGGTCTTCCAGCGACTCAGCTGTCCGACCTAGCGCCGGGCAGCTTTTGTTTGTCATGGCCGGGTTTGTCGTGGCCATCTCGATGTAGAAGAGCGGAGCGGTTTACAGAGGCGTCATCACCGGCACAGGCCGGTGATGATATGGGAAGAGGCCTAGATTGCCTATGGCGCCTCGGCTAAGGGCAGGCCTGCACCACCCCTGCCAGATCTGCCATCCGCGCCATCGTGACGGGCGCACCCGCCTGGCGCAGCCTCTCCGCGTGGTCCGGCCCGCAATGCCCGCCGCCCGTGAAACCGATGACGCGCATGCCGGCCGCGATCGCCCCCTGAACGCCTGCGGGCGAATCCTCGATCACGAGGCACTCTTCGGGCCGGGCGCCCATCTGCCGGGCCGCGAACAGGAACAGGTCCGGCGCAGGCTTGCCGCGCGCGACCTGGGTGGCGCTGAAGACGTTCTCGAAGAGATCGGCGAGGCCCGTGACGCGCAGGGACAGAGCGATTCGCTCCGGCACGGAGGAGGAGGCGACACAGCGCGGGAAGGGCAGGGAGAGAATCGCATCCCGGACTCCGGCGATCGGCTTCAGGTCCGTCTCGAAGCGGGCGAAGAGGGCATGGTTGATCTGGTCGGCGAAGTCGCCAGGCAGCGTGCATCCGTGATCTGCTTCGATCCGCGCGATCATGTCCCTCATGCTCTTGCCGACGAATTGCCGGGCGATGTCCTCGGCCGTATAAGGCAGGCCGAGCGCCGTCAGAACGTCCGCATCGACCTCGCAGGCGAGAGGCTCGGAATCGACCAGAACGCCGTCGCAATCGAAAATCAGCAGCATGGTGCCTCCAGCAAAAAGGCCGCCTTTGGGGCGGCCTCTGAAATCGTAGTCGATGGGCGGGCCGCTTATTGCAGCTTCGTGCGCACGTCGCTGAGGCCCTGGGTCACCAGCGAGCTCGCGGTGCTGCCGGTGATCTCCTGGCGCAGGACGCGCTCGGACGCCTTGATGGCCGCGTCGATGGCGGCGGCGCGAACCTCGGCGGAGGCCTGCGCTTCGGCCTGTGCGATCTTCGCCTCGGCGGACGCGGTGCGGCGCTTCACGAAGTCGGCCATCTTCTCCTGGGCTTCGCTCGCCAGACGCTCGGCCTCATCCTTGGCGGCGGACACGATGTCGGCGGCCTCGCGCTCGGCTGCGGCGCGCTTGGTCTCGAACTCCCGCAGGAGCTTCTCGGCCTCCTGGCGCAGGCGCTTGGCCTCCGTAAGCTCGTCGGCGATGCGCTTGCCGCGGGAATCGAGCTGGTTCAGCACTTTTCCGGGGACGCCCAGATAGAACATGAGGCCCCAGAAGATGAAGAAGGCGACGGCAACCCAGAACTCGGCGTTACCTAACAAGCCTTGCATGAAAGCCTCCTAATCAGGCGTTGATCTGGTCGAGGGCGGACTCGACCGTCTGCGGGGCCGGAGCCTTGCCGGTCAGGCGCTCGATGATGGCGCTGGCCGTATCGCGCGCGATGCCGCGCACATGGCCCATGGCTTCCGCCTTGCGGGCGGCGATGGTGGCCTCGGATTCGGCGAGGCGCTTGTTGAGATCCGCCTCGAGGGCCTTGCGCCTGGCGTCGCTCTCGGCGGCGAGCTTGGCGCGGGTCTCCTGCGCGAGGGCCTGGGCGCGGCCTTTGGCTTCGGCGAGAGCCTTCTCGTAGGTCGCCCCGGCCTCCTCGGCGCGGGTCTTCATCGCGGCGGCCTCGTCGAGGTCGCGGGCGATCATGGAGCGCCGGTTCTCGATGATGCCGGAGAGGCGCGGCAGGACCAGCTTCGACATCAGGGTGTAGAGCACCGCGAAGGTGATCACCAGCCAGAGGAGCTGGCCGCCGTAGGTTTCGGTCGCGAAGGGCGGGAAGCCGACATCCTCGTGAGCGCCGCCGTGCGCTTGCGTTTCGGCGTGGGTCGTCTGAGCCTGAGCCTGGGCCATGGAGCAGATCCTAAAAGGATGAGTAATCCTGGAGCGTCGTGCCGTCCGGCGCAGCCGGATCGCACGCTCGATCTTATCACCGCATCATGTTCGCGAGGAGCTTGGGCCCGCTTGCGCGCACGATGCCAGAAACAACGAATGACGGCGGGGCGCCGCCGTCACTCCTGTCGAGGCGAGGCGCTGACCGCGCCCCGACCTCCCGATCACCATTATGAAATTAGGTGAAGAGCAGAACGAGAGCGACGACGAGGCAGAAGATGCCGAGACCTTCCGCGAGCGCCGCACCGATGAAGGCGCGGGCGAACTGGCTGTCAGCAGCCGACGGGTTGCGCAGGGCGCCCGACAGGAAGTTGCCGAAGATGTTGCCGACGCCCATGGCGGCGAGGCCCATGCCAATGCAGGCAAGGCCCGCGCCGAGGAACTTGAAAGCAACCGGATCCATTGTGAACTCCTTGAGTAGTGCTGTGACCGGGAGGGGAGGGAGTAACGAGAGCGCAGACCTAGTGGCCCGGGTGCAGCGCGTCGTTAAGGTAGATGCAGGTCAACACCGTGAAGACGTAGGCCTGCAGAGCGGCGACGAGGAACTCGAGCGCCATGAGAGCAACCGCCATGATGAGCGGCAGCGGAGCGAGGATCGTCAGAGCCCCGCCGGCGCCCAGGAGCGCCACGACGAAGCCGCCGAAAACCTTCAATGCGATGTGACCCGCGAGCATGTTCGCGAAAAGACGCAAGCTCAGCGAGATCGGGCGCGACAGGAACGAGATGACCTCGATGACGATGATGAAGGGCAGAAGCCAGGAGGGCACGCCCGACGGCACGAAGAGACCGAAGAAATGAACGCCGTGCTTGACGAGGCCGTAGACGACCACGGTGCCGATCACGAGCATGGCGAGGGCGAATGTGACGATGATGTGGCTCGTCACCGTGAAGAAGCCAGGAATCATCCCGAGCAGATTCGCCGTGAAGACGAACATGAAGAGGGAGAAGACGAGGGGGAAGAACTTCATCCCCTCTCGGCCTGTGGCATCCGTGAGGGTGCCGGCCACGAAGTCGTGCAGAATCTCGGCGATCGACTGACCCCGGCCGGGAACCACCGCGCGCTTGCGGGTCGCCAACATGAAGCCGCCCACGATCACGGCGACCGCGCCGACCATGAACAGCGACGAATTGGTGAAGTTGATAGCCGGGATGATGGGCTTGATCTGGAATTGTTCGATCGGGCTCGCCATGATCCGCTCTTAAATCTCGCTGTTGTCCATTGCCGTTCGGCTATCGAAATTCGGGCTTGAGGTCACCGCTTGTCGTCATACTTGGCCGGCTTGACCAGTCCGGCTGCCCTCATGAGGTTGAGCATGCCGGCGCAGAAGCCGAGAATGAGACAAACGATCAGGCCCCAAGGGGAAGTCCCGGCGAAGTAGTCGACGAGCCAACCGATGACCCCGCCGGCAACGACCCCTGCGACGAATTCGGCCGAAAGCCTGAAGGCTTGGCCCATCGCGCTGGTATCAGAAGTCTGGCGGCTGCGAGGTTCAGGCTCGGCCCGGTGAACGGATGCTTGGGAGATCCGTGCATCGAGAGATTTCAGCCTCGCGGACAGGTCGGCGTCATCGGCACTATCCGGTTTCCGCTCATTGTCGCCGCTCCGCTCGCGAGGGTCCGCCATTGCGATCTCCTGAAAAGCGTTGCGGGGAAATGCTTGGAAGCCCAGCCCCGAAAGCCGGGCGCAACATATGGGCGGGGGGCAACCCTGTCAAGGACCGTATGAAAACATATAAGTCGTTGATATATATGAATTAAGCGCGTTTTCTCGGAGGCTCGACCCGAAACCGCACATGTTTTTGAGGCTGAACGAAGGCAGGCCTGAAAGCCTTAGGCCACCTCGAGAATGCGCTCGGCACTCTGCAGGTCGACCGACACGAGCTGCGAGACGCCCCGTTCCGCCATCGTCACACCGAAGAGGCGGTCCATGCGCGCCATGGTGATCGGGTTGTGCGTGATGACCACGAAGCGGGTCTCGGTCTGCCTGGCCATTTCCTCCAGAAGCGCGCAGTAGCGCTCCACATTCGCGTCGTCGAGCGGAGCGTCGACCTCGTCGAGCACGCAAATCGGGGAGGGATTGGTGAGGAACACCGCGAAGATGAGCGCGGTGGCCGTCAGCGCCTGCTCGCCGCCCGAGAGAAGGGTCATGCTCTGGGGCTTCTTGCCCGGCGGGCGGGCGAGGATCTCGAGGCCGGCCTCCAGCGGGTCGTCCGAATCGACCAGGGTCAGCTCCGCCGTGCCGCCGCCGAAGAGGGTGGTGAAGAGGCGCTGGAAATGGGCGTTCACCACGTCGAAGGCGGCGAGCAGACGCTCGCGGCCCTCGCGGTTGAGGCTGCCGATCGCCTGGCGCAGGCGCTTGATGGCCTCGACGAGGTCGTCGCGTTCCGTGGCGATGCCGGTGTACTTGGCCTCCAGCTCCGTCAGCTCCTCGTCGGCGCGCAGGTTCACGGCGCCGAGGCGCTCGCGGTCCGCCTTGAGGGCGTGGAGCTTCGATTCGATCTGCGCATGGGAGGGCAGTTCGGTCGCCTCCTTGAGGCCGGCCATCTCGATGAGGCCGGCCGGGGTGGTCTCGAGATTCTCCGCGATGGCGCGGGTGATCTCGGCCAGGCGCTGGACGGCCGCCTCGTGGCGCGCCTGCGATCCGGCCCGCGCCTCGCGGGCGGCGGCAAGCGCCTCGAGCGACGCGCGGGCGGCGCGGTCGGTCTCGGCAAGGCCGGTCTCCGCATCGGCGAGCCTGTCGGCGGCCTCCTTGCGGCGGGCCTCGGCTTCCTCGACCTGGGCGATGAGGGCCCGGCGGCGCTGGAGATAGGTGTCGGGCGCCTCCAGCAGGCGCTGATGCTCGTCCTGGGCGCGCTCCAGGCGCTCGCCCAAATCCTCGAAGGCCTTGGCGGCGCGGGCGGCGCGCTCGGTCCAGAGACGGATGTCGGCATTGATCGAATCCTGCCGGCGGCGGCGAAGCTCGGCTTCGTGCATCAGGGATTGCAGGGTCGCGCGTGCCTCGGAGGCGGCGGCCCGGCGCTCGGCGACGCGGGTGCGCTCTTCGAGCAGCCGGCTTTCGAGGTCGGGGGCGGGGGCGAGGTCCTGCAGGGCGCCTTCCGCGTCCTGGACGCGCTCCAGGGCCTCGGCTTCGCTCTCGGAGAGGCGGGCGAGACCCTCCTGGAGGGCCGAGCGCCGCTGGCCGAGCTCGGCTTCCTTGCGTTCGGCGGCGGAGAGGCGGGTGCGGGCGGCGTCGAGCGCTTGACGGGCCTGACGGGCGGCCTCGATGGCCTGCATCTCGCGCGAGGCGGTCAGACGCACGGCCTCGAGGGCCGCTTCGGCCTCGTGGCGCAGGTGCTCCGCCTGCTCCCGGGCCTCCGCGGCCTCGCGCTCCAGGTCGCCCAGGCGATTCTTTTCCGCGAGGCGGCGAGCCGCCGGGGAGGGGGCTTCCGCCGCGGTGGTGAAGCCGTCCCAGCGCCACAGGTCGCCCTCCTGGGAGACGAGGCGCTGGCCGGGCTTCAGCAGGTTGCGCAGGCGCAGGCCATCGGCCTTGCTCACGACGCCGATCTGGCGAAGGCGGCGCTGCAGTTCCACGGGAGCCCGGGCGAGATCGGCCAGCGAGCGGACGCCGTCCGGCAGGGAAGGGTCGCTCTCGCCAGCGCCGGTCATCTCCCAATGGTGCGGGGCAGAGGGATTGGTCGAGGCTTCGAGATCGTCGCCGAGGGCCGCGCCGAGGGCCGTCTCGTAGCCTTTCTCCACGGTGATCTGGTCGAGGGCCGGGGGCCACAGGTCGCCGGTGGCGGAGGTGACGAGCTTGGCGAGCGTGAGCGCCTCGGTCTCGAGCCGCTGGGCCTTGCGCTCGGCCTCATGGAGGGGCTGGCGCAGGCGATGCTCCGCCTCGCGGACATGGCTGAGAGCCTCGCGGGCCTCGATCACCGCCTCCTCGGCGCCCTGGGCCGTCTCCTCGGCGAGCGCCATCTCCTCGCGCAGATCGTCGATCGGCGGGCCGTCCTCGTGCGACGCGGACAGGGCCACGATCTCCCGTTCCAGGCGCTCCTTCTCGGAGCGGAAGCGCGCGGCGCGCTCCATCTCGTCGCGCACGGAGCGCTCGAGGGCGGCGCGGCGGGCATTGAGATCCGAGGTCTGGGCCTGAAGGGCGCTCAAGGAAGCCTCGGCCTCCGCGAGGGCGGCTTCGGCCGCCTGGAGCCGCTCCTCGCTCTCGGCGCGGAGATCGTCGGCCCCGTCGGTGGTCTGGGTGATCTCGGCGGCCTCGCTCTGGAGCCGCTCGATGGTGGCCTGCGCGTCGGCGCGCTGGGCGGCCTCGCGGGCGATGTCCCGGTTCAGGTCGCCGATATGGCGTTCCAGCTCGACCACGCGCTCCTTGGAGCGGCGTTCCTCCGATTCGAGTTCGTTGCGGGCATGGGTCAGGCGCTGCAGGGCCGCGGCGGCCTCGGCCTCGGCCTGGCGCAGGGCGGGAATGCCGTGGGCCGCGACCGCCTGGGCCGTCGCGGTTCGGGTCTGCTCCTCGGTGAGGTCGGCGACGGCCTTGAGGTTCTCGGCCACCTGTTTCTCGGCGGCGGCGGCCTGCTCCCGCGCCTCGGCGTAGCTGATGGCGTACATCAGCGCTTCGAGGCGGCGGATCTCGGCCGAGAGATTCTTGTAGCGGGAAGCCTGGCGGCCCTGGCGCTTCAGGCTTTCGATCTGGCTTTCCAGCTCCCGGATCACGTCCTCGACGCGCACCAGGTTGTCCTCGGCCGCCTTGAGGCGCAGCTCCGCCTCGTGGCGGCGGGCGTGGAGGCCCGCGATGCCGGCGGCGTCCTCCAGGATGCGGCGGCGGGCCTGGGGCTTGGCCGAGATGATCTCGCTGATCTGGCCCTGGCGCACCAGGGCAGGCGAGCGCGCGCCGGTGGCGGCGTCCGCGAACAGGATCTGCACGTCGCGGGCGCGCACTTCCTTGCCGTTGACCCGATAGGTGGAGCCTTCCTCGCGCTCGATCTTGCGCGAGATTTCAAGCAGGTCCGTGTCGTTGAAGGCGGCAGGCGCCGTGCGCTCGGCGTTGTCGATGGTGAGCATCACCTCGGCCCAGTTGCGGGCCGGGCGGTTGCCGGAGCCGGAGAAGATGACGTCGTCCATGCCCGTGGCGCGCATGTTCTTATGGGAGTTCTCTCCCATGACCCAGCGCAGGGCTTCCACGAGATTGGACTTGCCGCAGCCGTTCGGCCCGACCACGCCGGTCAGCCCCGGCTCGATCAGGAAATCGGTCGGTTCGACGAAGGTCTTGAATCCGGCGATGCGAAGGCGCGTCAGCTTCATGGACGCGCCTTTCCGTTCCGTCCGGCGGCGGACGGCTGGGGCTTACTCGCCCAGCAGAGGCTTGATGACCTTATCAATCTCATCGATCGAGAGGCTTCCCGGACGGCGCTGACCATTGATGAAGAAAGTCGGGGTGGAATCGACACTGAACTGTTCCATACCCCGGTTCTTCACCGAGTTGACTGCGTCATAAAGTTTCTGGTTCTGGAGGCAAGCATCAAATTTTTCCTGTGAAAAACCCGCCTGCTTCATGAGCTGGCGCAGGGCGTCCAGGGGCTTGTCCACAAAGGCCCAGTTCTTCTGCTGCTCGAAGAGCATGTCCGTGATCGGATAATACTTGTCGTTCCCGTCGCAGCGCGCGAGCATGAAACCGGCCGTCGCCAGGGGATCGAGGGGGAATTCGCGCAGGACGAACCGGACCTTGCCCGTGTCGATGTAGCGCTTCTTCAGCTCCGGCCAGGTGGTGGCGTGGAAATTCGCGCAATGGGAGCAGGTCAGCGAGGCGTACTCGATGATCGTCACCTTGGCGTTCTCCGGGCCCAGGGCCACGTCGCCGAGAGGACCGGCCACGGCGAGATCCTGAACGGCCACGTTCTGCGCGAAGGCCGGGAGGCTCATGGCGAGGGTGGCGGTAACGGCTGCGGTCCCGAGAAGCTGAAGCGTCTGACGCCGGGTGATCATGGGGGGAGAACTCCTGAAGAGATGCTGCTTTGCGGTAAGACGAGATAGGGCTCAAGGCAAGCGCCGCCATCTCACTCTTTCGTGCGTGAACCGGAGCTGACGATCGCTTGGCCCAGCCGGTCGAGGGCGGCCTTGAGGCCGTCCTCCGCGATGCCGGCGACGGCGGAGCTGACCTTGGCCTTCTCGGCCGGCGTGAGGCTGGGCGCCGCCGGCTTCCTCTTCTCGATCCGCCGCACGGGGCCTTGTTTCAGGACGATCTTTCCGATGCAGCGCCAGCCGTAATAGGTGTTCACCCGGTCGATGATGATGGGCGCCATGTGCTGGAGTTCGAGCGCGAAGGCGCTTTCCACCCGCACCACGAGGGTCGCCGGCTCCGGCCGCGCCTCCGGATCCGCATGGGCAGGCTTTCGCTTCCACTCGATCTTGAGGGGCTGGGTGAAGCCGGACAGCCGCTCCCCGACGATCTCGGGCCAGGCCATGATGATATCGGAGGTCGCAAAGCCTTGCGCCGCCAGGCTCGGGGAGAGACAGACTTCGAGAAACTCGGCGAGGGGGCGGGCCAATGGCCTCGGTCGTCTCATGTTGAATGTCCAAAAGCCGCGTTGGAATATGGTCGCAGGACCGTTATTCCACGCCACATGTTAACGCCCGCTTTGAGCGCGACCAAGCCCGACCCGCAGGACCTGCTTGCCTGGTACGACCGTCACCGGCGGGATCTGCCTTGGCGCGCCAAGCCCGGCGAGGCCGCAAACCCTTATCGCG
Source organism: Microvirga pakistanensis (assembly GCF_004458765.1). GTDB lineage: Bacteria > Pseudomonadota > Alphaproteobacteria > Rhizobiales > Beijerinckiaceae > Microvirga > Microvirga pakistanensis. The sequence goes on from NZ_SPJX01000012.1 coordinate 222,402, forward strand.
TCTGGCTCTCGGAGATCATGCTGCAGCAGACCACGGTGGCTGCGGTCAAACCGTTCTACCTGAACTTCCTGGATCGGTTCCCGACCGTGGAGGCTCTGGCGGAGGCTCCTGCCGAATCGGTCATGCAGGCCTGGGCGGGGCTCGGCTATTATTCCCGCGCCCGCAACCTCCATGCCTGCGCCAAGGCGGTCGTGGACAAGCACGGCGGGCTCTTTCCCGCGACGGAAGCCGAACTCCTAAAGCTTCCCGGCATCGGCGCCTATACGGCGGCGGCCGTCGCCGCGATTGCGTTCAACGAGAGGGCGGCCGCGGTGGACGGCAACGTGGAGCGGGTCATGTCCCGCGTCTTCATGGTTGAGGAGCCGCTGCCCAAGGCGAAGCCCCTCATCCGTGCCCTGACGGAGGACCTCGTGCCCGGGGACAGGCCCGGGGATTTCGCGCAAGCCGTGATGGATCTCGGCGCCACGATCTGCACGCCCAAGCGCCCGGCCTGCGCGCTCTGCCCCTGGATGAGGCCGTGCCAGGCCCGCGCGGCGGGCCTGCAGGAGGCCTTCCCGAAGAAGCAGAAGAAGGAGGCGGGACAATTGCGCAAGGGCGCGGCCTTCGTGGTGCTGCGCGCCGACGACACGATCCTCCTGCGCACGCGGCCGCCGACCGGATTGCTCGGCGGCATGGCCGAGCCGCCGACGAGCGACTGGGAGCCGCATTACGAGCCCTCCCGCGCGGTGCTCGATGCTCCCATCGAGGCGCGCTGGCAGCGCCTGCCCGGCACCGTGCGCCACGTCTTCACTCATTTCCCGCTGGAGCTGACGGTGCTCTTCGCGAAAGTGCCCAGGGGCACGCCGGCGCCCGACGACATGCGCTGGACGCCGCGCCAGAAGCTCCACGAGGAGGCGCTGCCCGGCGCCATGAAGAAGGTGCTGGCGCATGCGCTGGGGGACTTGCCGGGGCTGAAGGCGAGTGCAGGCAACAAGGCTCCCGCAAAGGCCGAAAGCTGATCATCCACCCGTCAGCGCCTTCTGACTGCGCTTGAACAAGGTCGCCAGCGCATTCGCCACGCGCGCGACGTTCGGCCGGTTGCGGCTGCGGCGGTGCATGACCAGGAACACGTCCTCGATCAGGTCGCCCTCGGGCTTCACCACCTGCACGAGATCGGGATCGGAATCGCCGAGCCAGCAGGGAAGAAAGGCCGCGCCGAGGCCCGCTTTCGCGGCCTGGTAGCGGATCGGCATGTCGCCGATGCGCGCCGCGACGGTGCGCCCTTGCGCGAACTCGGCGACGTAGGCCGCCTGGCGGGACAGGGTCGGGTCCTCGGGCGGGGCGATGACGGCATCCGGATTCTCGGTGGTGGCGTAGATCGCGAAGGCGATCTGCCCCACTTTCCGCGTCACGAGATCGTCCGTGCCCTCGGGCAGGACGCGCATGCGAAGGGCGATATCGGCTTCTCCCGAGGCGAGGTCGAGCCTGCGGCGCGTGGGGATGTAGGCGATCTCCACCGGCGCGGCGGCCCCGTGCAGCTCCGCCGCATGCAGCGACAGGAACAGGGCGACCGAGGAGGTCGCGGTCACGCGCACGGGCGCGTCCGGATCGGGCCGGAAGGCGGCGGCCGTGCGCGCCACGATTGCGGCGGCCTCGCCCATGGGGGAGGCGGCCTCGAGGATCGCCCGGCCGGCCTCCGTCAGGTCGAGGTTGTTCGGGCCGCGCTGGAACAGGTCGATCCCGAGCGCCTCCTCCAGGGTCCTGACGCGCCGGGCGACCGTCGGCTGGCTTTGGCCCAGGGCCTTCGCCGCGCCGTTCATCGATCCATGAGCCACCACGGCCAGGAAGATCCTGAGATCGTCCCAGGACGGTTCGCTGAAGGCAAGGTGAAAGGGATCGTGAGACAGGTGAGCCATGACAGGATGTTAAAGCGGGGAGGGGGCGCCGGCATAGGGCAAGGTTCCAGATTTGGTCCAGGCTTGGGGACAAGCCGGATCATTGCCGGATCATTGCCGGAAGCGCCTCCGCCCGCAGCCCCGCAACGATGGAGGAGCGCTCAACACTCCTGGCGGGGCATGCCTGCCTGCGTCTCACGCGCTCAGGGCGGGCCTGGGGTCGATCGCTCCGGGCATGCTGCCATGAGGGGTCGCCCGCACCGGCCTGGCGATGGAGAAGGCCGCGCCTTCCGTCGGGCAGTGCCAAGGCAGCGTGCCGGCCGGAAGAGACCGGCCCAGGGCGTGAAGAGCCAGCATGGCGAGCATGACGACGGCGACGATCACGACTCCCACGGCCGAGGCCTGGCTCGCGAGGCCCGCCTCTTCCAGGTTGTAGAGCACGACACCGATGGTCTCGGTGCCCGCCGACCAGAGCAGGGCCGACACGGTCAGCTCGCTGAAGGCGAGCAGGAACGTCATCAGGCCGCCGGCCACGGCGGCCGGAAGGAGCGACGGGAGAATGATGTCGACAAGCTGCCGTGCGCGGCCCGCGCCATCGAGGGCCGCAGCCTCCTCCTGCGCGATCTCGATCTGCGCCATTCCCGCGAGCGCGGGCTTGAGGGCGACCGCCAGGAAGCGGGCGAGATAGGCGAAGACGATGATCGCCGGGGTCGCGTAAAGCGAGAGGCCGATCAGCGGCAGCGGCTTCAGGAACAGGAGAATGCACGCGATCGCCAGCACGATGCCGGGCAGCACATAGGAGGTTTCGAGGAGAGCCGTCAGGGGGATCCTCGCCGGTCCCGTCAGGCGCACCAGGGCGTAGGCCATGGGGATCGACAGGCCGGCCAGCAGGCACGCGGCGCCGCCCGCATAGGCGAACGAATTCGCGAAGGCGCGCATGGTCACGTCCTGTCGCGCCAGGACCTCGACGAAGTTGTCGAGGGTGATCGTCCCGAGATTCAGCGGCATGCCGTAGGACGGCACGAGCGCCGCCGTGAGCAGGGACAGCATGGGAAGGACGAGAACGGCCGTGATGACGAACGCCACGAACATCTCGGCGGCCGCGCGGGCGCGGTCGAGATGCCAGAAGGGGGCCAGCGGAGCATCGTCCTCCAGGAGCACGCTGCCGCGCCGCGTCAGGATCTGGCTCGCCGCCACGCAGACGATGGCGATGGCTGCGACGAGAAGACCGAGCGCCGCCACGTCGCCGAGGCTGCCGGTGCCGAAGCTCGACAGGCGGCGGTAAATGAGGACCGGCAGGGTGAGGTAATTCACCGGCGCGCCCAGCAGGGCCGGAATGCCGAAATTGCCGATGCCCGCCACGAAGGCGAGCAGGCCCGCGCCCATGAGGTGGGGGCGCAGCAGCGGCATCACCTGGTCGGCGAGAATGCGCAGGGGCCCTGCGCCGTCCACGCGCGCGGCTTCGACGACCGCAAGCGGAATGCGCTTGAGGCCCGCGCTCACCACCACATAGACGAGAGGCGCGTGATGCAGGCCCAGCACGAGGATGATTCCGCCGCGCCCGAGCATCAGGTTCGCGCTGCCCGCCGCAGGCGCAAGCCCGAGGCTGTTCAGGATCGGAGAGGCCGGTCCGGCGAGATGCAGAAAGGCCAGCGCGATGACCTGGGGCGAAATCATCACGGACAGGACGAAGAGGAACGACGCGAGCCGGCGCCCGCGCATGTCGGTGATCCCCAGCACCAACGCCATCGCGGTGCCGAGCGGGACCGCCAGCAGGCTCGACAGGAAGGCGGTTTCCAGGCTCGCCTGAGCCGCCCGCAGGGCCGCCCGGCTGGAGAGAACGGAAAGGGCCTTGCCGGGATCGAAGGCGCCGCCGGGCGCGAGCGCGGCCAGAAGAAGCCGAAGCGCCGGCAGCACCTCGAAGGCGAGGACGATCGAAACGACGAGAGCGAGGAGGCCGAAACCTCCCCGCTCCAGGAAGGATCGGGTGTGCGTCCGATGTCTCACTGGCCGAAGATGTCGGCGAAGGCCGCCTTGTTCGCGGTCTCATCGGCGAGAGCCTTCGCGGCATCGAAGGGCATGACCTTGATCTGCTCGCGCGGCGGATAGCCGGCGGGCAGCGCGACGGCCGGATGCGCCGCGATGTAGCCCTGCTTCAACGCCAGCTCCTGTCCTTCCCGCGAGAGCAGGAAATCCACGAAGGCGCGGGCCGCATCGGGGTTTTTCGTGGTCTTGAGGATGGCCACCGGTTCGGACACGGCCGAGACGCCTTCCTTCGGGAACACGAACTCGATCGGAGCGCCCTTGGCCTTCTCGCGAATCGGCATGTAGTCGACGATGACGCCATAGAGCTTCTCGCCGCCGGCGACCTGCTTCAGCACGTCGCCGTTGCCGCCGCCCGCCACGGCATCGTTCTCCTGGAGGTCTTCGTAGTATTTCCAGCCGCCTTCGAGACGGCCCGTGAGGGTCGCCGCGTGGATGAGGGCCGCGCCCGAGGTGAGGGGGCTCGGCATGACGAGCTGGCCCTTGACCTCGGGACGGGTGAGGTCGAGCCAGGACGTGGGCTTGAACGGGGCCTTGGTGTTGTAGGCGATCCCGGTGGTGATCAGCTTGGTGGCGAACCAGAATTTCTGCGGATCGTGGGTGCCTGCGGGATAGGCCGAAACGTCGGCCTTGTCGTGCGCGAGGAGGCGGCCGTCCTGCTTGAGGCCTTCCATGGTGACGCTGTCGGCGATCAGCAGCACGTCGGGCCGGGGCTGCCCGGCTTCGAACTCGGCGCCGAGCTTGGCGAGGATCTTCGGCGTTCCGTCGCGCACGAACGTGACGTCGACCCCGGGATGCTTGGCCTTGAAGGCGTCGATGGTCTGCTGCGCGTCCGTGTTGGGCTGGCTCGTATAGAGCACCAGGTTGCCGGAAATCCCTTCCGCCTGGGCCAGGGTGGGCGCGAGGACGGCGAGCAGCGGGAGTAGGCGCTTGATGAGCACGGGCGATTCCTGTCTTTCGTTGGGTCCATCCCGCGCTAGCGGCCTTGGATGACGTTCCTGTGACGAAAGACTAGCGCATGAAGCGGAAAGGGCCAGCACGGTGCCGACCCTTTCGCGGATTCGAGATCCGAGCGATCGCCTACGCCGCCAGCTCGGCGCGCACCTTGGTGCGGAATTCGTCGATGCAGACGAGCTTTCCCTCGCGCTCCACGTGCCAGAAGGTCCAGCCGTTGCAGGAGGGGAAGCCCTGGGTCAGCGCGCCGATCTTGTGGATCGAGCCGATGATGGGGCCGAGAGCGAGGGTGCCGTCGGCGCGCACCACGGCCTTGTGGCGGCGGCGTTCGTCCACCAGCGTCTCGCCGGCCTTCACATGGCCGCTCTCGATGAGCGACAGGAACGGCACGCGCACTTCCGCGCGCTTCTCCGGCGGCGCCGCAACGGAGACGTCGTCGAGCGGGACGACCGCGTCGATGCGCCGGCGCGCGGCCTTCGCATAGGTCGGATCACGTTCGAGGCCGATGAAGTTGCGGCCGAGCAGCTTTGCGACGGCGCCGGTGGTGCCGGAGCCGAAAAAGGGATCGAGCACCACGTCGCCGGGGTTCGACGAGGACAGCAGCACGCGGGCGAGCAGCGCCTCCGGCTTCTGGGTGGGGTGCACCTTGCGCCCGTGCTCGTCCTTCAGGCGCTCGTCGCCGGTGCAGATCGGGATGAACCAATCCGAGCGCATCTGCACGTCTTCGTTGCCGGCTTTGAGCGCATCGTAATGGAAGGTGTAGCCCTTCGAATCCGCGCTCTTCGAGGCCCAGATCATGGTCTCGTGGGCGTTGGTGAAGCGGCGGCCCTTGAAGTTCGGCATCGGGTTGGCCTTGCGCCACACGATGTCGTTGAGAATCCAGAAATCGAGGTCCTGCAGGGCCGCGCCCACGCGGAAGATGTTGTGGTAGGAGCCGATCACCCACAGCGTGGCGTTCTTCTTCATCACGCGGCGCACGGCGGACAGCCAGGCGCGGGTGAAGGCATCGTAGTCGGCGAAGCTCGCGAACTTGTCCCAGTCGTCGTCGACCGCGTCGACGAGGCTCTGGTCGGGCCGCGTGAGCGCCTGTTCGAGCTGGAGATTGTAAGGCGGATCCGCGAAGACCACGTCCACGCTCTCGGGAGGCAGCTTCTCGAGGCTGGCGATGCAGTCGCCGAGAAGGATCTCATTGAGAGGAAGAGGCTTCGGCAGGACGGAGAGGGGCGCTTTACGCCCCGTCCGAGGAGCCGGCGCAGACCGCCCGGTACGCGAGACACTGATCCGGGAGGCGGCGCCGGCGGCCCCGGTACGCAAGGTACCCATGGGTGATCACCGGTTACGCAACTGACATTCAGGATCATCGTCCGTTAGGGTAAAGATCAGGTTTCCAGGTGGAAAAAATCTCGTCTTATTTTGGGTCGGCAAAACTTGCCGACTAATTGAAATGATTGAGCTTTTCAGGTTAACGCCCGTTAGGTTTGGTTACAGGTCCAGTAACCCTTGGCGAAGGGGCGAAAAACTCATCCGATGAAACGGGCAGGGACCGTCGCTGGCGAGCACCTGGAGATGCGTTTTCGTGCTGTAGCCCGCATTGCTCGCGAATCCGTAGGCCGGATAAGTCGCGGCGAGGCGCGCCATCATGCGGTCGCGCACCACTTTCGCCACGATGGACGCGGCGGCGATCGACGCGATGCTCGAATCACCCTTGATGACCGCTTGCGTCGCGCAGGGCAGCCGCGGCGGATCGTTGCCGTCGACGAAGGCCAGGTCCGGCGTGCAGGGAAGGGCCGCGAGCGCCCGGCACATGGCCAGCAACGAGGCCTGCCTGATATTGATGGTGTCGATCTCGGCATGGGACACGGACGCGATGCCCACCTTCGCGGTCGCGAGGATCTCCGCGAACAGCGCCTCGCGCTTGTGTGCCGAGAGCGCCTTCGAATCCGCCAGGCCCTGCGGCACGCGCTCGGGATCGAGCACGACGGCCGCCGAGACCACAGGACCTGCCAGCGGCCCGCGCCCGACCTCGTCGAGGCCCGCGATGCAGGTGTAGCCCGCCGCGCGGGCGGCGAGCTCCCGGTCGAGGCCGAGGCCGGATTTCCTGAGAGAGCGAATCGGTGCGGTCATGGCGCAGGATCAAAGCGGCAGACGGCCGCCGTGTCATCCGCGCTTTATGCCGCCGGTGGGAATACCCTCCCGACATGCCCGCACTTGTTGCAGGCATCCACGTTTTCAAGCCGCTCAGGCGCGGATGGCCGAGACAAGCCCGGCCATGACGAAATGGGCTATGGTGTGCAGCGTCTAGAACAGGTTCAACTGCCCCGTCTCCTTTGCCGGCGGCGCGAACAGGTCCTTGCGCAGCGACAGGTTGCGTTTGTTCAGTCCGAGCCGCTCGGCGGCGGTCTCGAAGCGGCGGCCGATCATCCATGCATAGGGGCCGACGCCCGACTGGCGGGTGCTCCAGTCGGAATCGTAATCCTTGCCGCCGCGGGCTTCCTGCAGCAGCGAGAACACGTGCTTGAGCTTGTCCGGGTAATGCTCGACCAGCCAGTCGCGCATGAGATCCTTCAGGTCGTGCGGCAGGCGAAGCAGCACGTATCCGGCCTCCTGGGCGCCTGCGAGCTGTGAGGCCTTCAGGATCGCCTCGATCTCGTGGTCGTTGATCGCCGGAATGATCGGGGCCACCAGCACGGTCACCGGAATGCCGGCCTCGGAGAGCCTGCGCACGGTCTCGAGGCGCTTCGCCGGGGTGGCGGCGCGGGGCTCCATCTTGCGGGCGAGCTTCGGGTCGAGGGTCGTGATCGAGAGCGCCACCTTGACGAGCTGCTTGTCCGCCATCTGGCTCAGGAGATCGATGTCGCGCGTGACGAGCGCCGATTTCGTCACGATGCCGACCGGGTGGTTGGCCCGGTTGAGCACCTCCAGGATCGAGCGCGTGATGCGGAACTTGCGCTCCACCGGCTGATAGGGGTCCGTATTGGCGCCGAGCGCAATGGTCGTGGGCTGGTAGTTGGGGGCGCGCAGCTCCTTCTCCAGGAGTTCGGCGGCATTGGGCTTGGCGAAGATCTTGGTCTCGAAATCGAGACCCGAGGACAGGCCCTGATAGGCGTGCGTTGGCCTCGCGAAGCAATAGGAGCAGCCGTGCTCGCAGCCGCGATAGGGGTTGATCGATTTCTCGAAGAGGATGTCGGGGGAATCGTTCTTCGTGATGATCGTGCGCGGCTTCTCGATGATCACCTCGGTCGGCAGGGGAGGCAGATCCTCCTCGATGTCCCAGCCGTCGTCGAAGCTCTCGCGGCGCGCGGGCTCGTAGCGCCCCGACGGATTCGACGCGGCGCCACGGCCCCGCCGACGGTCCATCTCCACCCGGTAGGCCGGATCGTCCATGCGCCGCCGCGCCGCTTCCGCAGCGTCGATGGGCGAGCGCAGCGGGGGCCTCGGCGGCGCGGTGAAATCCTTGGGACGGGCGGACATGGCGGCCTCGAGCGAATCTGTCGGTGAGAACGGAATTAGAACAGAACAAACGAGGAACAAAATCAAGAGGCCTGATGAGGATCTTGTTGGCGACGTATCCATCTGAAAGGGCTATAAGAGGCCCATGATCACCGTTCTCGTCCGTGTCACCCATGGGCCGGAGGCCCTGGCCGCCACCTTGAGCGCCCTCGTGCCTGCCGTCGCGGCGGGCCTCGTGGGCGATGCCGTCATCCTGGCGGCGGAGCCCGACGAGACGCTCGCCAAGGTGGCCGACGCGGTGGGGGCCAGCCTGATCGTGGCGGAGGGGGCCTCCTGGGCGGACGGCGTCCGCGCGGCGCGGCGCGATTGGCTGCTCTGCCTCGACGACGGCGACATTCCCCAGGAAGACTGGATTCGGGTTCTCGATCGCTTCGTGGCCCTGGCCCCGCCCGAGCGGGGCCTCGCCCGGCTCCGCCGTCACGGCTCCGGCCTGGCCGGGCTCCTGCGTCGCGCCTTCCCGGGCGCATCGGTGCGCGCGGGCGATCTGGTGCACCGGCGGGTTCTGCTCAACGAGGTCAAGGCCCGCACGCCCGTGCGCCTGTCGGCCCGGATCGAGCGCGATCCGGTCTTCGGCTGATCGGAGCATTTTACCGCAAAAGTGGCTGCCGGTTTTGCGGTCCAAAATGCGTCCCTCATGCAAGGACCCTAGCCTTTGAGCTTCCCGCGCTTCAGATGCTCGTCGAGGCGCGGCATGATCTCGACGAAATTGCAGGGGCGGTAGCGGTAATCGAGCTGCGTGACGAGGATCCCGTCCCACGCATCCTTGCAGGCGCCCGGCGAACCCGGCAGCACGAAGATGAAGGTGGAATTCGCCACGCCCGCCGTGGCGCGCGACTGGATCGTCGAGGTGCCGATCTTGTCGTACGAGATGCGGTGGAACACGGCGGAGAAGCCGTCCATGCGCTTCTCGAACAGGGGCTCGATCGCTTCCGGCGTGACGTCGCGGCCGGTGAAGCCCGTGCCGCCGGTGGTGATGACCACGTCGATCGCGGGATCGGCGATCCAGCCTTTCACCGTCGCGCGGATGGCCTCCACATCGTCCGGCACGATGGCGCGGTCGCTCAATCGGTGACCCGCCTTCGTGATCCGCTCGGCGAGGGTTGCTCCCGACTTGTCCTCGTCGAGCGAGCGCGTGTCGGACACGGTGAGCACCGCGATGGTCAAGGGAACGAAGGTGAGCGTGTCGTCGATGCCGGGCATGGGAGAACTCTCGCGTGGACGACCAACATCTAACGCAGAGGCGAGCACACGAACACCTCCTCCGGCATCACCGGCCTTGTGCCGGTGATCCCCGTTTTTGAACCGCAATGCAAAGAGACGTGGATGGCCGTGACAAGCACGGCCCTGACGGTGGAAGTCGTAGACTTACAATCTCGCGGCCCTGAACGTGTCGCAGGACTGGACGGAGCCGCTCTGCAGGCCGGTCGTGAGCCAGCGCATGCGCTGTTCCGACGAGCCGTGGGTGAAGGAATCGGGCACCACGCGGCCCTGGGCCTGCTTCTGCAGCCGGTCGTCGCCGATGGCTTCCGCCGCGCGGATCGCTTCCTCGATGTCGCCCTGCTCGAGCGACTTCCAGCGCTGGTTGGAATGGTGCGCCCACACGCCCGCCAGGCAATCGGCCATCAGCTCCACACGCACGGAGAGCTGGTTGGCTTCCGAGCGGCTCACCTCCTGCTGGCGCTCCTGCACGCGGGGCAGGATGCCGAGCAGGTTCTCCACATGGTGGCCGACCTCGTGCGCGAGCACATAGGCATAGGCGAAGTCGCCGCCCGTGCGGAAGCGGCGCTGCATCTCCTCGAAGAAGGAGAGGTCGATGTAGACGGTTTGATCGAGCGGGCAATAGAACGGCCCCATGGCCGATTGCGCGCCGCCGCAGCCCGAGCGCGTGGCGCCGGAGAACAGCACCAGCTTCGGCTCCCGGTACTGCCTGTTGGCCTGCTGGGGCAGCACGGTTTTCCACACGTCTTCCGTATTGCCGAGGATCGCGGCGGCGAAGCGCCCGGCCTCGTCCTGGGGCGCGCCCTGGCGGCCCTGTTGCTGCTGGTAGCCCGAACCGCCGCCCGCGATCATTTCCGCGCCGCCGATCAGAAGACGCGGGTCGATGCCGAGCGCCCAGCCGACGAGACCGAGAATCACGATGGTGCCGATGCCCAGTCCGCCGCCGCCGACCATGCCCATGCCACGGCGGTCTTCCACATTGGACGAGGTTCGAAAGTCTTCCCAGCGCATGTTCCACCTACGGGCAGCGGCCTGATTGGCCGCATGAGCTTAAGGCGCAAATGTATGAACGAGTTCCGAATGCCCCTGGGGAAGCCCCTTTGGGGGAGGGCTATTCCTTCGCGTCGAGCGCCCGCCGCAGGGCCATGAAGTCCCGCCAGCCGAGGCGCTTCTGCAGGGGCTGGCGCAGCAGATAGGCCGGATGCAGGGTCGGCATCGCCCGGATCTCGCGGCCGTCCTCGGCCTGGTAGGTGTACCAGCGCCCCCGGGTGCGCAGGATTCCGTCCTTCAGGCCGAGCAGGTTCTGGGCTGCGGGGCCGCCGAGGCACAGAAGAAATTCGGGAGAGGCCAGCTCGATCTGCCGCGCGATGAACGGCTTGCAGATCGCGATCTCCTGCGGGGTCGGCGTGCGGTTGCCCGGCGGACGCCAGGGGACGATGTTGGCCACATAGACCTGGGAACGGTCGAGGCCGATGGTGGCGAGCATCCGGTCGAGCAGCTGGCCGGAGCGGCCCATGAAAGGCTTGCCGATCCGGTCCTCCTCCGCGCCCGGGGCCTCGCCCACGAGCATCACGCGGGCTTCCGGATTGCCGTCGGCGAAGGCCAGGTTCTTGGCCGAGAACTTCAGGGCGCAGCCCTCGAAGCCTGCAAGGATCGTTTCCAGCTCCTCCAGGGACTGCGCATGGCGGGCCTGCTCGCGGGCGAGGCTCGCCACCTCGTCGGGCGCGCCGGCGGCAGCCTTCGGAAGCGCCCGGGGCAGCGGAGAAACGGGCGATGCGGCAGGGGACGCCGTCCCCTGGAGGGGCGGGCTCCTGGCCGGAGCGGGCTCGGACTTCGGCTCCGCGAAGCGGTTGTGCGGGGTCTCGTCGAGGGCGAGATCGACCCCCGCCTCGACATGGAAGTCGAGGAGCGCCCTCAAAGCATCGCGGTCGGAAGGGAGATCCTGCATGACCCGTATGTAAGCATTCCGGTACGAATGAACAACTCACGGCTCATGAAACTCCAGAACCTCCGACCTCGTCCTGAGGAGCCTCGTGAGCGGCGTCTCGAAGGATGATCTGGATTGTACTGGAGACGCCCTCGTCCCTCGAGGCGGACCTCTGGTCCTCCTCAGGATAGGAGCTTGGGGAGCCGAAGACTGGAGCTGTGCTTACGATATCGGATCGAAAAGCGTCGGCTCCTCGTCGCGCCGGGCGCCTTCGATGGCGAGGAGGCGGCGCTTCGTCATGCTGCCGCCATTCGCCGAAAACCCGCCGAGCTTGCCGCCCGCAGCGACAACCCGGTGGCAGGGGACGATAAGGGCGAACGGATTGCGTCCGAGCGCCTGACCGATCAGCCGGGCATTCTCGATATGGAGCCTGGACGCGATCTCCCCATAGGTCAGGACCCGTCCGGGCGGGATGCCGCGCGCAACCTCGTAGACATTTCGGTGGAGCTCCGGCACACCCTCCATATCCAGCGGGACACCGGACAGATCGCGCGCCTCGCCCTTCAGCAGAGCGACCATATCCGCCATGATCGCCCGAATGGCGGGCGGGGGAGGGGCTTCGGCCGTTCCAGGAAAACGCTTGGCGATGCGGCTTCGCGTCAGGGATGCATCGTCTTCCGGCAACTGCACGCCGACGATCCCGCGGCCGTTCCAGGCAAGACCGCAGACGCCGATGGGCGTGTCGAAGAGCGTGTAGAACGCTTCGCGAGCTGAAGGGTGATTCTGCATCGACGCATTTTATGTGTCTCGGAGGAGGGCGGACAACTCGGGAGGCTCGTCTCCAGGGCGGTTATCGCCCTGTTTTGCGGCATGCGACCGCCCGCGCCGGGTGCCAGGTCATCGGCTCCCGGCATAACCTTATGCACAAAGCGAACTTTCAGCTTCCAGCCAATGAAGCTAGGACAGTTCCAAAGAAGGCTGCCCTTGAGAAGCCCGCTCGATTGTTCATATCTAAACGGTCAGGGTGCGCTTCGAGGTCGCGTACAGGAGAACACGCATGTCCGATCTACCGGCTCGGGAATCGATGGAGTTTGACGTTGTGATTGTCGGGGCCGGCCCTGCGGGGCTTGCCGCGGCGATCCGGCTCAAGCAGCAGGCGGCGCAAGCCGGCGCGGACATNGACGTCGTCACACGGGCAAGCAGCGTAAGGCTGGGTAGCGCAAATCATGTCCGATCTACCGGCTCGGGAATCGATGGAGTTTGACGTCGTGATTGTCGGGGCCGGCCCTGCGGGGCTTGCCGCGGCGATCCGGCTCAAGCAGCAGGCGGCGCAAGCCGGCGCGGACATCTCCGTGGTGGTGGTGGAAAAAGGCTCGGAGGTGGGCGCCCACATTCTGTCCGGCGCGGTGATCGACCCGATCGGGCTCGACGGCCTCCTGCCCGAGTGGCGCACCGATCCCGACCGGCCGCTCAAGACGGNCAAAGCCGGTTAATCGGGTCAGGAATAGGCGAATGATCGCGATCCGGGCGGGACGTCCCGCCCGGACGCTTCGAGCATGGACTGCAGGCGGATTCAGATGGGCATCGAGATCAAAACGGTTGGCGTGATCGGCGCAGGGCAGATGGGCAGCGGCATCGCCCATGTCTGCTCGCTCGCGGGGTTCAGCGTCCGGCTCCACGATCTCTCCGAGGACCGCATCAATGCGGGCCTTGCCACCATCAACGGCAACATGGCGCGCCAGGTCGCCAAGGGCGCGATCGCCGACAACGACCGGCAGGGGGCGCTCGAGCGCATCAAGCCGGCGCAGGGCTATGACGACCTGGCCCTTTGCGACATCGTGATCGAGGCCGCGACCGAGAACGAGGAGGTGAAGCGCAAGATCTTCACCAATCTCTGCCCCTCGCTGCGCCCGGACACGATGATCGCGACCAACACATCCTCGATCTCGATCACCCGGCTTGCCGCCGCCACCGACCGCCCGGAGAAGTTCATCGGCATCCACTTCATGAACCCGGTGCCGGTGATGCAGCTCGTCGAGCTGATCCGCGGCATCGCGACCGACGATGCCACGTACGAATCCGCCAAGGAATTCATCGCCAAGCTCGGCAAGACCTCCACGGTCTCGGAGGATTTCCCTGCCTTCATCGTCAACCGCATCCTGCTGCCGATGATCAACGAGGCGATCTACACCCTCTATGAGGGCGTGGGCTCGGTCGAGGCCATCGACACCGCCATGCGCCTCGGTGCGAACCACCCGATGGGGCCGCTGCAGCTTGCCGACTTCATCGGCCTCGATACCTGCCTGTCCATCATGCAGGTGCTCTATGAGGGCCTGGCCGATTCCAAGTACCGCCCCTGCCCGCTCCTGGTGAAATACGTCGAAGCCGGCTGGCTCGGTCGCAAGACCAAGCGCGGTTTCTACGATTATCGCGGCGAGCACCCGGTTCCGACCCGCTAGAGGATCGGACGGGACGGCATCGTCCCTTCGGGAAGCCCATGCGAGCTCCCTCTTTCGGGCGGCGCTTCGTCGCGTGCGGGCGGCCAGGCCGCTTCCGCGCGGAGGCCCTGAGGGCGTCTCGGCGCCAATTGTTCACCGAAATCGGATCGGGTGCGGCACAAACGTCCTGTGGGTGAGCTTCACAACAGCGTCACATTGCCTATAGTCTACTCAGACGGGACTACTCTTCTTTGAGAGGAGGCGATGTGACGATTCGCATCAAACCTGTTGCGAAGCCGGAGACCTGTCCGGCCCTTTTCCTCGATGCTGGGGACCGGCCTTTGAGGGATGATGCCTTGCGCTCCTGCGGCCGGCGGGGTGCGATCAGGGCGGCGCTTACGAACCGTGTGAACGCCCTATCCGAGTACGACAAGGCCGTCCGAAGTCCGAGACCTTCAGCCTCTATCCTTCCGGACGTCTCCGCGACCCGACGTTCAGCCCCTCCGATATCCGGTTCTCTTTCGCTTCAAGACCTTCCTGCGCCGTTACGCCAGCCGCCGAGATCGTGGCGACTGCCCGGATCGGACCCGCAACCCCGTCGACTCCCGGACCGGCAAGACCATGTAACGGAGTGGGGGTTCTAGAATGAACGTTCCCATCTCCAATCTCAGAACCCTCGTCCTCAATGCGGATCTCCAACCCCTGAGCTGGGCGCCGCTCTCGATCTGGAATTGGCAGGACGCCTTCGTGGCCGTGATCCAGGACCGGGTCGTTCAGATCAAGACCTACGAGGACGTCCGGGTTCATTCCGCCAACCAGTCCTTCGAAGTCCCCGCCGTCGTAGCCCTCAAGCGTTACCGCAAGCGCAAGAAGGTGGCCTTTACCCGCTACCACCTGTTCCTGAGGGACGAGTTTACCTGCCAGTATTGCGGCCAGAGATACGACGCCAAGGACCTGACCTTCGACCATGTCATTCCGAAAAGTCGGGGGGGCATGTCGGCCTGGAGCAACATCGTGGCCTCCTGCAGCGCCGATAATCTCCGCAAGGGAAGCAAGACCCCGCAGCAGGCCGGGATGACGCTCAGGCGCAGGCCGTTCGAACCCAGCCCGCACGAACTCGACGCCATCGCCCGGCGCCTCCCCCAGGCGAGGGACGACCTCCACCAGACCTGGATGGACTTCCTGTACTGGGATGCCGAGCTCGAGAGCTAGAGCCTTTTTCGGCGAAGGGGACCCGGCTCACCGCCCATGGGTCCGATGCTCTAGTCCCTGACGGCGATGCCCTTTCCCGCCGCAGCCGTGGCCGCGAAGGCCGCCAGGGCAAGAGAGATCAGCACGTTCCATCCTGCCAGCGACAACCCGAGAAAGCGCCATGCGGCCTCTGTGCAGCTCACCACGCGGGTGTTCTGCAGCTGGCTGAGAAAATCGCCCACATTGCCGGCACCCGCGCCAGAGCCGCCGCCGCAATCGCTGGGACCGACGAAGAAGCCCCATTCGACTCCCGAATGATAGGCGCCGAGCCCTGCGCTCACGAGAAAGATCAGCGCCAGGATCCACAGCCCCATCCGTGTCCAATGCGGCGGCAGAAGAGCCGCCGCGAGCCCGAGCGGCATGGCGGCGTAATAGGGGTTGCGCTGGACCAGGCAGAGCTTGCAGGGCACATAGCCGAAGGCATGCTCGAACACGAGTGCGCCGCCGATCGTGACGGCCGCGGCCAACACGATCGCCAGGGCGGCTTGGCGCATGGTCAGGCGAAGGCTCATGCCCGTCCCCCTTAAAATAGATACCGGAAGGCCACGAAGCCGCCAATGATGACCACGATGGCGAGGGTCGCAACAAGGTTGAAGTTGTTGTCGATGATCGCCTTGATGCGGGGTCCGAACCGGCTCATGAGCAATGCGACCAGGAAGAAGCGCGCGCCGCGGGTCAGGACCGAGAGCAGGATGAACCAGCCCAAGGAGTAGCCGGCAAGGCCCGACGTGATGGTGACGAGCTTGTAGGGGATCGGCGTGAGGCCTTTGAGCAGGATCACCCAATGCCCGTATTCCGCATAGCCGTGCCGGAAGGCTTCCACGCCCTGCGTGAGACCGTAGAACTCGAAGAGCCGGACCCCGATCGTGTCGTAGAAGGCGACCCCGATGGCATAGCCCAGGATGCCGCCGAGGACCGACGCGATCGTGCAGACGAGGGCATAGAACCAGGCCCGGTCGGGACGGGCCAGCATCATGGGCACGAGCATCACGTCCGGCGGCACGGGAAAGAAGGAGCTTTCCGCGAAGGACACGGCGGCCAGGGCATAGGGAGCGGAAGGCCTCGAAGCGAGGGACAGGGTCCAGTCGTAGAGTCGTCTGAGCATGAGATTCCGGCAATGATCGGTCTTGAGGACCGCGGCGGCCTGTTTGAGCATAACCCGCCCGGAATAGCGAGGGGCAGCCTCCGCTCAAGCTTTCACATCTGCCTGATTGACCATGCGCGATGCCTCATGGTACTCCGCAGATCCTTGCCCCTGTGGCGGAATTGGTAGACGCGCTCGACTCAAAATCGAGTTCCGCAAGGAGTGCTGGTTCGATCCCGGCCAGGGGCACCATCGCCTTTTCAGATGGCACGGCGGGAAGCCTGTGAGAACACAATATCCTCAAGGGCAAAAGACGATCAGACGGCCGCACCTGTAGGGGCCGACGACCGCCGTTCATGCATCCGGCGCCGCCTGACGCTTCAAGCCGCATCCCTTTCCAGCGAATGAGAAGCAACCAACCTCTCGATGAAGGCTCCGGCACCGGAGCCGATTGCTTCCCCGAACCGCAGACCCGCCGATGCAAGGCCGGAGCTCAGGAATGATGTTCGCCAGTGCCCATCATTCCTTAGCGAAGTACCAATCCGCCTCGATCTGTCTGACGAGGCGCCAGCCGTGGGTTTCGAGGAGTTCCGCAGCACCCTGCTCGGCCTTTGAAATCTCGACCTGAAGCAGGCCCGTGTTCCGGTCCAGGAGACGGGGCATTCCGCGGACAACAGCCTCGGCCATGCCTTCCACATCGATCTTGGAGAAGATGCGCTGGTGATCGAGAGCGATGACGTCGTCGAGGCGGCGCACCTGGATGGTCTCCTGGTCCGTAAAGACGGACAGGTTTCTCGCCGTGGTGCTCAGGTCGAGACGCGAGACACCGGTCGAGGTCGGATCGACATGGATAACCAGCTCGTCGGTCCGATCGCCGAGCCCGAGCCGGTGAGCCGTGACCTTCATGTCGAGCCGATTGGCGAAGACATTGCCGAGGAGCTGGTTGTAGTTGCGCCGGACGGGCTCGAAGGCATGCACGGCCGCGACCGTTGCCTCGCGGCCCAGCAGGACCGTGTAGAGGCCGATATTCGCACCGATATCGATGACATGGCTGAGGCGTCGCCTGCGGATCTCGCTGCGCACGAAGGCAAGTTGCGCGTCCTCGTAGCGAACTCCGGCCAGAATTCGGTTGTCGATCCAGTTGCGGGGATCGAGGATGAAGGTCGCCTCGTCGCGGTAGCTGATGGACGGAAATCGCCGCAGCTTCGCAAGCCTCTTGCGGAGGCTGTGAATCGGTCGCAATACCATTGTCTGATGGTGCCCTATGAACGTAGCGTGGACCGCTTCCATGGAATTTTTGCTGTAGGATAAGCCGGTCCGTTCCTGGGTCGTTCTGATTGAAAGTCCTGGGCTGGTCAAGAGATGGGAGCCGTGCATCCTTGTCTCACCAATCAGATGTTTGCGCCTCGATGAAACAACCATTCGGCCTCGCGAAGGATCGCTGCGGTAACCTGGATCGCTCTAGCGACCAGCGCAGCGCAAAGTCTGTTTCCAAGCACGAGCGTGACGCACGTGTTCCTGACCGAGTCCAGAACCGAAATGGGCTACCTGCTGTCGGACCTCAGCATTGACAAGTGGTTCGAGGCGGCGTGTCCTGACGGATGCCGGACGCGCATCGGCCCATGCTGGCCGCGTGGCGTAGAACTGTCGGACTACCCCTTTTGCACCTTTGCCGAATCGGGAACCTATCGGACAAATGGCTTCGTTGCACGGCCAAGTCCTTTCCACTCGCTGACGTCAACCACGCTGCGGGTCACTAAGGGGCCGCAAGAAGTAATCACGTCTGCAAACAAGGGGCACCACCATGGAACAAGAAGTCGAATATGTCGCTCGTGCACTTTATGAGGCCGAGGACGATGCGCTGCTGTGGGAAGCCGAGCCGGAAATCCTGAAAGAGGAATTCCGCTGCTATGCCCGTGCAGCCATTGCGATGATGGCCCGGCAGGAGCAGCAGGGACGCGCGGACGAGATCCAGTACGCGGCCTAGCTTGACCGGCTCACTACAGGCGCCCGTGGCGAAGTTTTTCGCCGCGGGCGCTGTCGTTTTACGATAGACGCCTTCCCTTCGCGGGCATGCTGACCGACGCATGACGATCAGATCCGGACCACCGGTGATGCCGCTCACGTTGCATCCCGATCCCTCATTCGCGCGCCTGACGATTGCGCGATTTCCGCATGCGCCTCAGACGTCACATCGATGTTGGAGGTCCTGAATGTCGTGCTCATTGATCGGCTGCTCCGCTCGCGGGTCGGATGGCCCCATCCACTATCCCACCCCAGGTCCCTGACGGTCTGCTCGCGCTGCGGCGAGGAGCAACTTCCCGCCTCACGGTTACACAGGAGAGATCCCATGCTTGACCGTGGCGTAGAGAATGACGCCGCCGACACAGGCGAGCAGCAACAATCCCAGCAGCAGCGCGATCCAGAATCCGGAATCGAGAAAGATGCGAATGTCGCTGACGAGAGGATTGGTCGGTTCGGGATTGAAAGGCTTGTTCATGATGATCGACCTCGGCAGTTTCGAGAAAGCGTCGAAACAACCCGCAGGCCTTGTGGCTGTTCCTGCCAAGTAACGCAGGAGCGAGGGCGGTCCCCCAGGATCAGGATTTCGTGACCTGTGGCACCAGGTGGCTGAACGCTGCGACGACGTTCTCGTAAACGCCACGTTTGAAGGGAATGATCAACTCCGGCAGGCGATGCATGTCTTCCCAGCGCCACTCGTCGAATTCGGGCCTATGGTGCCCGCCGCCCGGTTGAAGAATGTTGATCTCGCTCTCGTCGCCCTCGAACCGGAAGGCGAACCATTTTTGTGTCTGGCCGCGATACCGCCCTCGCCATGCACGCCCGGCCACGATGGAAGGCAGGTCGTAGGAATACCAATCAGGTGCTTCTGCAAGCAGGCTCACGGAGCGAACGCTTGTCTCCTCATACAACTCCCGCAAGGCCGCCTGATAGGGATCCTCACCCGGATCGATGCCGCCCTGGGGCATCTGCCACGCATAACCATCGGCAACCTGATCGCTGGAATCGGAATGACGCCGTCCGATGAAAACCTGACCCTGCCTGTTGAGCAGCATGACGCCGACGCAGGAACGATAAGGCATTTCCTTCCTGCTCTGCTGGGTTTTGGCGCTTCTCATCAGACATTCACTCCCATGCCTTGCCCCCACGGTTGCCGATCATCTGAGGTATCGCCGGCATGTGTCGATGGTTCCAAAGGTCGAGCTTCCAGAGTGCCGTTTCGCAGAAGCCTGCACAAGCTGTTCCGTGCTGTTGTCAAAGCCTGAATAGAAAAGGCCTGGCGGCAGTGCCGCCAGGCCCGATGATCTTCGCGTCGCCGCTCGAACTCAGTTCGGGGCGGCCGTGGTGTTGGCAGCGCCCTTGCGCACGCCGTGGAGCAGGTCGTAGGCCGCGAGCAGTTGCTTGTCCTTGGTCGGATCCGGCGGCACGTAAGCGGAGGAACCGCCGCGCTCTTCCTTGTCGCCGCCGTTCTGCAGGTGCCCGCGCAGCCCGGCCTCGCCCTTGGTCTCGTCCTTGCCCTTCAGCTCCTCGGGCACGTCCTGCAACACCTCGACATCCGGGTCGATGCCCTTGGCCTGGATCGAGCGTCCGGACGGGGTGTAATAGCGTGCCGTGGTCAGGCGCACCGCGCCGTTTCCGCCGAGCGGGATGATGGTCTGGACTGAGCCCTTGCCGAAGGAGCGGGTGCCCAGCACCGTCGCACGCTTGTGATCCTGCAGGGCGCCGGCCACGATCTCCGATGCGGAGGCTGAGCCGCCATTCACGAGCACGACGAGAGGCTTGCCCTTGGTCAGGTCGCCCGACTTGGCGCTGAAGCGCTGCGTATCCTCGGCATTGCGGCTGCGTGTCGAAACGATCTCGCCGCGGTCGAGGAAGGCGTCGGACACCATGATCGCCTGGTCGAGCAGGCCGCCCGGGTTGTTGCGCAGATCGATGACGAAGCCCGACACCTTGTCGGCGCCGATGTCTTGGGTGAGCTTCTCGATGCCCGCGCGCAGGGCCTCGTAGGTCTGTTCGTTGAACTGCGTGACGCGCAGGACCCCGATATCGCCCTCGACGCGGGCGCGCACCGGGCGAACCTTGATCGTCTCACGGGTGAGCTTCACCTCGATGGGATCCTTGGCCTCCTTGCGCTGGATCTTCAGCGTGACGGAGGAGTTGACCGGACCGCGCATCTTGTCGACGGCCTGGTTCAGGTTGAGGCCCTGAACCTGTTCACCGTCGATCTGGGTGATGATGTCGTTGGCCATGACGCCGGCGCGGGAGGCCGGGGTGTCGTCAATGGGCGTGACCACCTTCACGAGGCCGTCTTCCATCGTCACCTCGATGCCCAAGCCCCCGAACTCGCCGCGGGTCTGCACCTGCATGTCGCGGAAGCTCTTGGCGTCCATGTAGCTCGAATGGGGGTCGAGGGAGGTGAGCATGCCGTTGATGGCCGATTCGACGAGCTTCGACTCGTCGGGCTTCTCGACATAATCCGTCCGGACCTTCTCGAAGACGTCTCCGAAAAGGCTCAGCTGTCGGTAGGTATCGGCCGAGGCGGCAACAGCGCCCGACGTCATCAGGCTCGTCTGCGACACCATGGTCGCGCTGCCTGCGCCGATGGCCACACCGAGAATCAATAGGGAGAGTTTGCGCATTATCCGCGAACCTTTTCGCTTTGCGATTTCGCCCACCAGGGACCTGGGTCGATCGAACCGCCGTCTTTCCTGAACTCAACATAGAGGACGGGATTGTTCTTTTCTATGGCGGAACCGGTCAAACTCATGAGAGGAGTATCCCCCATGGTCGCGACTGGCTCGCCAGCGAGCACGAATTGCCCAACGTCGACGTTGATTTGGTCCATACCGGCCAGAAGAATATAATATCCCGCGCCCGCGTTGATGATCAAGAGTCGACCATAGGATCGGAAGGGCCCGGCAAAGGCAACCCAGCCGTCCGCCGGTGATACAACGGCCGCCTTCGGGCGGGTCGTGATCGAAATGCCGCGCGTCGTTCCGCCATAGCCGTCGTCGGCCCCGAAGCTCTGAGTCACTTCGCCGCTGACGGGCCGCGGCAACAGGCCCTTCGCCTCGGAGAACGGGATCTTCGGAGCCAGGCGGGCCGGATCGCGGAAAGCCGCCTGGGCAAAGCGCTCCTTGGCCTCGCGCTCCTGGGCTTCGGCCGCCTTGCGGGCTTCCTCGGCGGCCCTCTGGGCCCCGGCGATTTCCGCCTCCATGCGGCCGATCAGCTCCTTGAGGGTGCCCGCCTGGCGGGCGAGCTCCACCGTCTTGTCCCGCTCGGCCCCGATGCTGCGCTCCACCTCGGACAGGCGGCTCTGACGGGCGGCCATGAGCGCGTTCAGGCGCTGCTGCTCGCCATTCAGGGCCGTCAGCTCCGCGTTGAGGGTGGAGCGGTCCGTGGCGATGGCCTCCTTGAGGCGCACCAGCTCGGCGAGGTCGGAGGCCAGGATCTCGGTCTCGGCTCTGAGCTCGGGCAGCACCGCGCCGAGCATGATGGAGGCCCGCACGGCCTCGAGCATGTCCTCCGGCCGCACCAGGACGGCCGGCGGCGGGCGGCGGCCCATGCGCTGGAGCGCTGCGAAGACCTCGACGATCACCTCCCGGCGCCCATCCAGGGAGCGGCGGATGGCGGCCTCGGACGCGGTCAGGGTCTGGAGACGCTGCTCCAGCCCGCGGATCCTGTCCTCGGTGTCCCGGACCCGGCCGGCGGTTTCGATCAGGGTCGTGTTGAGCTTGGCCCGGTCCGTCCGGATTTCTTCGACCTCGGACGCCAGGCGCTTCTGGGCCTCGGCGCTGGCGTTCATGGCCTCTTCCAGGACCTTGAGATCGCTCTGGCGCTTCTTCTTCTCCCCCTCGGTCTCCGGCACGATCTGGGGCGCTCCGCCCGCGGGCGCAGGCGCCTGCTGGGCCGATGCGGGACCCAGGACGGAGGCAACCAGGCATGCGGCAAAGCCTAGGGCCTTGCGGGACGGGAGGGCATCGAATCGGATCATTCGTCAGGAATCATCGTGGCCGGCGCGATGATAAGGGTGTCCGGCAATGATTGTCAGCGCTCTATAAAGTTGCTCGGCCACAAGGGCCCGGACGATCTGGTGCGGCATCGTGAGCGCGCCGAAGGACACCACGAGCTCCGCCCGCTGGCGGACCTTGGGATCGAGGCCGTCCGGCCCGCCGATCACGCAGGCCACTCCGGAGCGGCCCTCGTCGCGCCACTGCCTGATTCGTTCGGCGAAGGCCTCGCTCGACGGACTCCTGCCGCGCTCGTCGAAGACGATCAGCACGGAGGATCCGGCCTTTTCCAGAAGGGCGGCCGCCTCTTCGGCGCGGCGGTCGTCATCCCGGCGCGCCCGGCTTTCCGGGAGCTCGACGATATCGAGCCCGCCCAAGCCCAAGGCCCGGCCCAGGCCTTCGACCCTCTGCCTGTATCGTTCGACCAGCTCCCGTTCGGGGCCGCTCTTGAGACGGCCCACGGCCAGCAAGCTCAGTCGCAACGGATCAAGCCTTCATTCAGCTCGCGCGATCCTGAGGACGATCGGCGCCCCACATCTTCTCGAGGTTGTAGAAGCCGCGCACCTCGGGACGGAAAATGTGAACGAGAATGTCGCCGGCGTCGATCAGCACCCAATCGCAGGCAGGCAGGCCTTCCACGCGCGGCGTGCCGAACCCCTTGTCCTTGAGGTCCTTGACCAGGCGGTCGGCGATCGCGCCCACGTGACGGTGGGAACGGCCCGATGTGACGATCATGGTGTCTGCAAGCGAGGTCTTACCGGCCAGGTCGATCTCGACCGTGTTTTCGGCCTTCATGTCCTCGATGGAAGCCAGGGCGACGGCCCGGATATCCTCATCCTGCGGAGCAGTCGCTCCGGAGAGAGGGGGAAGCGTGTTCGTGTCCGCTTCGAGAGAGTTCAGTCGGTTCAGGTTCAAGCCCTTTCTAAGCAGCGCTCGTGCGGAGCGCCGTGTCCTAAGATAAGATCGGATGCCCCAATATTTCAACGTCCCCCGGAAGGAGAAGTTCGCCTCATTTGCCGCAGCATGGTGGAGGACAGGTGCGAGCGCGGCCCATGCAGGAAGACCCAGGCCGGCGGCCCGAGATCCGCCAGCGCGGAGGCCCTGTCCTCTGGGATGCGACGGCGCGAGAAGGCCGTCGCGGTGCGGGAGCGCGCCGCCTTCAAGGTCCAGCCCGGGCGGTCGATGACGGCGATCGGCATCATGCGGGCGATCTGCCGCCAGCCGCGCCAGCGATCGAAGCCCGCCAGATTGTCCGCCCCCATGACCCACACGAATCGCACCCCTGGAAAGCGCCGCTTGAGGTAGGCCAGGGTATCGACCGTGTAGCGGGCTCCGATCTCGCGCTCGAAGGCGGTCACGTCGATGCGGGGATCGTCGGCGATGTCCCTGGCCTGGACCATGCGCATGTCGGTGGAGGCGAGCTCGCCCGTATCCTTCAGGGGATTGCCGGGCGTGACGATCCACCAGATCCGGTCGAGCCGCAGCCGCTTGAGCGCCATGAGGCTCACATGGCGGTGCCCGGCATGGGCCGGATTGAAGGAGCCGCCATAGAGCCCGATCCTCATGCCGGGCGTCGCCAGCGGGAGACGGGCGAGGCCGGTGGGCGCAAGACGGAAACGGGAGGGCGGAGAGCTCACGGACGCGTCTGACCCGAACCGTGGATGCGATACTTGAACGAGGTCAGCTGCTCCACGCCGACGGGACCCCGCGCATGCATGCGCCCCGTGGCGATGCCGATCTCGGCTCCGAACCCGAACTCGCCGCCATCGGCGAACTGGGTGGAGGCGTTGTGCAGCACGATGGCCGAATCCACCTCCCGGAGGAAGCGCTGCGCGGCCGCATCGTCATCGGTCACGATGGAGTCGGTATGGTGCGAGCCGTAGGTCTCGATATGCGCGATGGCATCGTCCAGGCCGTTTACGACGCGCACGGAGATGATCGCGTCGAGATACTCCGTGCGCCAATCCTCCTCCGTGGCGGGCGTGACGCGCGGATCAACCGCCTGGACGGCCCTGTCGCCGCGCACGGCGCAACCCGCCTCCAGCAGCATGAGCACCAGCGGCTCCAGATGCGTCTTCGCGCAGGCGCCATCCACCAGGAGGGTCTCCGTCGAACCGCAGACGCCGGTGCGGCGCATCTTGGCGTTCAGCACGATGGCCTTGGCCATCTCCAGATCGGCTTTCTCGTGCACGAACACGTGGCAGATGCCTTCGAGATGCGCGAAGACCGGCACCCGCGCCTCTTCCTGCACGCGCCCCACGAGGCTCTTGCCCCCGCGCGGCACGATGACGTCGAGGTTGCCGTCGAGTCCCGACAGCATCGCCCCGACGGCGGCACGCTCCCGGGTGGGAACAAGACGGATCGCATCCGCGGGAAGCCCCGCCTGCTCCAGGCCCTGGCTCATGGCGTCCGCGATGGCGAGCGCAGAGCGGAAGCTTTCGGATCCCGTCCGCAGGATCGCGGCATTGCCGGCCTTGAGGCACAGGGCGCCGGCATCCGCCGTGACGTTCGGGCGGCTCTCGAAAATCACGCCGATCACGCCAAGCGGCGTTGCCACGCGCTCGATCCGCAAT
Organism: Microvirga pakistanensis; assembly: GCF_004458765.1. Lineage (GTDB taxonomy): Bacteria > Pseudomonadota > Alphaproteobacteria > Rhizobiales > Beijerinckiaceae > Microvirga > Microvirga pakistanensis. The sequence continues at coordinate 247,306 of NZ_SPJX01000012.1, forward strand.
CCGTTGGGACGCTCGAAGCGGGCCAGCACGCGCCCGACCGGATCCGGCAGGGCCGCCACGCTCTCCACCGCCGCAGCGATGGCTTCCAGGCGCCCGGAGTCGAGCCTCAGACGGTCGATGAAGGCCGGGGTCTGTCCCTTGGCTTCGGCCTCGGCGAGATCCTCGGCATTGGCTGAAAGGATCGAGGCGGCTCGCGCACGGATCGCGGCAGCCATGGCGTGCAGGGCCGCATTCTTCTGCTCAGCCGAGGCCAGGGCGACGCCCCGGGCGGCGCGGCGGGCGCGGCGGCCCAGATCGGCCATCAGCGCCGCGACACCGGGATTTCCGACCGATGTCGCACCTGGCGCGTTGAGATGGTCGATGGTCGAATTTTCGCTCAAGGCTCGCGTGTCATCCATGTCCAAGTCCCGCCCCTCCGACGTCCGGAGGGAAACCTCCCGTCCCCGATCCATAGCACGCCGGGCCGCGCCAGGACCAAGCCGCTCGATGCGGCCCGACCCGACGAACCCCGAGATCCGGGTGGGAACCTCCGGCTGGCACTATAAGTCGTGGCACGGACCTTTCTACCCGCAAGAATCAAAGATCAAGGAATTCCTGTCCTACTACGTGAAGCGCTTCGATACGGCGGAGATCAACAATTCCTTCTACCGGCTGCCCACGGAACAAGCCGTCAGGGCATGGCGGGAGAGCGTGCCGGACGGGTTTCTCTTCGCCTGGAAGGCCTCGCGTTTCATCACGCATATGAAAAAGCTCAAAGACATCGAGGAGAGCATCGAGCTCGTGTTCGGCCGCATGGAGGGCCTGGGCGAGGCTTTCGGGCCCGTCCTGTTCCAGATGCCACCTGTCTTCAGGGCCAGCGAGGAGACCCGCGAGCGGGTGGCGCGATGCCTGTCGCTCGTGCGGCGGAACCGGCGCGTCGCTTTCGAATTTCGCCACCCGAGCTGGTACGAGGAAGCCACGTTCCGCATCCTGCGCGATCACAACGCGGCGCTCTGTCTGTCCGACCACGCCGATGCTCCCGCTCCATGGGTGACCACGGCTGATTTCGTCTATGTGCGCGCCCATGGCACCGACGGGCGCTATGCGGGCAGCTACAGCGAAGAAACCTTGCGCGATTGGTCCCGTCGGATCGCGGAGTGGCATCGGCAGGGACGGGACGTCTACGTCTATTTCGACAACGACATCAAAAGCGCCGCACCCGGCGACGCACAAACCTTGTTGAGGATCCTGGACGAGGATCAGTCGCTCAGCGCCATGTCGTCCCGGTGAATCATCTCGGCGCGTCCGGGATAGCCGAGGATCGCTTCGATCTCACGGCTCGGACGGCCGATGATGCGCGAGGCCTCCTCGGCATCGTAGGCCACGAGACCGCGCCCGAGAACGCGGCTCTCGTCGCGGATCGTCACCGCATCGCCCCGATGGAACGTGCCCTCGATCCGGCGCACGCCGACGGGAAGAAGGCTTGCGCCGCCCTGCAACGCGCGGGCTGCGCCCTCGTCGACCACGATCGTGCCGCGCGGCTCGAGCGCACCGGCGATCCATGTCTTTCGCGCGGTCGCGGGATTGGACGGCGTGAGGAACCAGGTGCAGCGCTCCCCCTCGACCACGCGCCTCAGCGGGTTCTTCGCGCGCCCGTCGGCAATGATCATATGCGTGCCGCCGGAGGTGGCGATCTTGCCGGCCTCCACCTTGGTACGCATGCCGCCGCGGGACAGTTCGGAAGCAGCTCCTCCCGCCATCGCCTCGATCTCCGGCGTGATGCGCTGGACGACGGGAATATGCCGGGCCTGCGGATCGGATGCGGGCGGCGCCGTATAGAGCCCGTCGATGTCGGAGAAAAGCACGAGGAGATCCGCGCCGATCATGGTGGCGACACGCGCCGCCAGACGATCGTTGTCGCCGTAGCGGATCTCGGAGGTCGCCACCGTGTCGTTCTCGTTGATCACCGGCACGGCGCGCAATTCGAGAAGCTTCAGGGTCGTCGCACGCGCATTGAGATAGCGCCGCCGCTCCTCCGTGTCGGAGAGCGTCACCAGGATCTGGCCCGCCGTAATCCCATGGTGAGCGAGCACCTCCGACCAGGTGCGTGCGAGGGCGATCTGGCCGACGGCGGCGGCCGCTTGGCTTTCCTCGAGCTTCAGGGGACCGGAGGGAAACCCCAGAACCGTGCGCCCCATCGCGATCGCGCCGGAGGAGACCACGAGCACATCCGCGCCCTTCGCGTGGAGATCGGCGATGTCCTCGGCGAGGGCCGCGAGCCATGCATGGTTCAGCCGTCCGCGGGCCCGGTCCACCAGGAGCGCGGAGCCGACCTTCAGAACGACGCGGCGGAACTGGCTGATCTGGGGGCTCACGGATGCCACTCTTCCTGGGTCTGGACCGTCTCCTCCTCCGCCTTGGCCTCGTCGATGACCGTGAGCAACGCCTGCAGGACGTCCTGCACGCCCAGTCCCGATGCGGAGGAGATCACGAGAGGCGTGCGCTTGCAGGCCTTCTTCAACGCCTTGAGCTGCTCTTGGAGGGTTTCTTCGTCCAACGCATCCGCCTTCGAGAGGGCGACGATTTCGGGCTTGTCGGCAAGGCCGTGGCCATAAGCTTCGATCTCGTGGCGCACGGTCTTGTAGGCCTCGCCGGCGTTCTCGCTCGTGCCCTCGACCAGATGCAGCAGCACGCGGCAGCGCTCCACGTGGCTCAAGAAACGGTCGCCCAGGCCGACACCTTCCGATGCGCCCTCGATGAGGCCCGGAATATCGGCCAGCACGAATTCGCGTCCGTGGACGCGCACGACGCCGAGCCCCGGATGAAGGGTGGTGAACGGGTAATCGGCGATCTTGGGCTTGGCCGACGTGACGGCGGCAAGGAAGGTCGACTTGCCCGCATTGGGCAGGCCCACGAGGCCCGCATCGGCGATCAGCTTCAGGCGCAGGATGATGGTGCGCTCCTGGCCCTCCTGGCCCGGATTGGCCCGTCGCGGCGCCCGGTTGGTCGAGGTGGTGAAATAGGCGTTGCCGAAGCCGCCGTTGCCGCCCTTGGCGAGCAGCACCCGCTGGCCCACATGGGTCATGTCGGCGATGACGGTCTCGCCGTCTTCCTCCAGAATCTCGGTGCCGGCGGGGACTTTGAGCACTACGTCGGCCCCCTTGGCGCCCGCCCGGTTCTTGCCCATGCCGTGACCGCCGGTCTTGGCCTTGAAGTGCTGCTGATAACGGTAGTCGATGAGGGTGTTGAGCCCCTCCACGCATTCCGCCCATACGTCGCCGCCGCGGCCGCCGTCGCCGCCGTCCGGCCCGCCGAACTCGATGAACTTTTCACGGCGGAACGACACGGCGCCTGCGCCGCCATTGCCCGAACGAATATAGATCTTGGCTTGGTCGAGAAATTTCATAACCCGCATCCTTTACGGGACAACATGCCCATGAGCAACGCACAGATGAGCAACGCACAACGTGAGCGATGCAAGCAAAAGAGAAGCGCCCCCGAATGGTTTCGGGAGCGCCCCGGTTCTTGGAGTTGCCGCCAGGAGCATCACCAGGCACGGAGAGCCGGATCCGGCTTTCGGCCTGGAGGCCTCGAGCATCGTGCGGCCCTCAGGGTCCGCGACAAACGACGCTCGTAACCTAAGAAGAAGCATCGGTTCGATCCCAAAAGTGCAAGTCCAGTTTTGGGATCGATGCTTTAGCTCGCCAGCGATATGGAGGAATCCAGCTCCATCTCGAGGGCGGCGGCCTCGGGGACGAACCCTGTGTGGCCCCAGGCCTTCAGGCTCTCCCAGGTCCGCCGGTCGAGGCGGAAATGGTCGACCGGATAGAGGCCGCACCTGGCCGGCAGCTCCGAGAGACCCGCGCCCTGATAGGCGAAACCGCACTTCTCCAGCACACGGCGGGAGGCCGGGTTGATCACCCGGGCGCAGGCCGTGACCTCGCCGCCGTCGGTATAGGCGAAGAAGGCGTCGATCAGGGCTCGGACCGCCTCGGTGGCATAGCCCTGCCCCCAAAAGGGGATGCCGAGCCAGTAGCCCAGATTGGGCTTGCCGGTTTCGGGATCGGCGGTGATGCCGACCATGCCGATGAGGCTGTTCGGCTTGCCCTTGGGCGTGATTGCCAGCTGCAGGCCGTCGCCATGGGCATTGCACCGCCGGGCCTCGAAGATGAACCTCTCGGCCTGTTCCGGATGGTACGGATGCGGAATTCGGGCCGTCATGTCCGCGACAGTTTTCTCACCGGCAAGGCGTACGACGGCTTGGGCATCCGCAAGGCGAGGCCAACGCAGCCACAGGCGGCGGGTCTCGAGACGGAAAACATCGTCACGGGTGAGGTCGGGAAACATGGTCTTGCTCCGATCCGAATTGGGCCTCCCTGGCCCGGAAAACACGAAGGGGAGGTGGACATCCCACCTCCCCTGTTGGTTTTGGATCTGAGCTTGGCCTTGAGGGGCCATTTGGAGCTTTTGATCCGCCGGGTCGGTGTGATGCCGGCGGGAGCTCCTTCGTTTTGCTCTCGCCGTTTACTCTGCGGCCTCTTGGGCCGGTACGACCGATACGAAAGCTCGGCCTTGACGCGTAAGGAATCGGACGCGGCCATCGGCCGTAGCAAAGAGCGTGTGATCTTTGCCCATGCCGACATTCGCACCCGCATGCCATTTCGTGCCGCGCTGACGAATGATGATGTTGCCGGCGATGACCTGTTGATCGCCGAACTTCTTGACACCGAGACGACGGCCTGCCGAATCGCGACCGTTGCGAGACGAACCGCCTGCTTTTTTGTGAGCCATGGGTAACTCCCGTGTTTCTTAGCTGTGCCCTGCCTTTCGGCGGAGCCGGCGCAGCCTCTTCGGCCGCAGCCTTGTGTTCTACCTACCTTAAGCCGCTGACCGGCTCTCGCCTCACCTTATGCGCGGATCTCGGTGATCCGCACCACGGTGTAGTCCTGGCGATGCCCGCGCTTGCGGCGCGAATTCTGGCGGCGGCGCTTCTTGAAGGAAATGACCTTCTCGCCGCGGGTATGCTCCACCACTTCGCCTGCCACGGTCACGCCCTGGATGAGGGGGGCGCCCACCTGGGTGTTGCCGTCGTTGGTGACCATCAGAACCTGGTCGAACGTAACGGCGGTGCCCGGCTCGCCCGCGAGCGTGGCGACGGTGATGACGTCGTTGGCGGCAACGCGATATTGCTTGCCGCCGGTCTTGATCACTGCGAACATCTTGATCCTCGTGTTCAAACCCAAATCTCAACGAGGCTCTTGGCCCGCAGGATTGGCTTTTTGGCAGTTCCGGCTTCGTTTCACGGCCGCTTAGCACAGCCGCATGGATACGAGCAGGCACTCGTACCCGCTCATAGAGGACGCCTACCTACGGATTGTCACCGGCTTTGTCAACCAAAAACCCCGAAAAAACATCCACTGAGGTGCTTGAAGAGCCGCCAAGCCCATGATATCCACCCCGCCTCAACCAGCGGGCTTGAACGCCTTCGCACCCCGGAGAGGTGGCAGAGTGGTTGAATGCACCGCACTCGAAATGCGGCATACGGGCAACCGTATCGGGAGTTCGAATCTCCCCCTCTCCGCCATAATTCAGGCCTAACCAACTGAACTTGCTTATCTATTTGCCGGCCGCCAAGGCCCTTCTCCATTTTGATCCTCTCTCAACCTTTAAGCTGAGGTTCTGGTCGAAGATGGCTGTATAGGGTTCAGAGCGCCGTCAATCCTAGGCGCCCTCTCGCCTGCTCTAATCTGGGCAGATGCCAACCGCGCAGTCTTTTCGCGGTGAGCAAGCGCCGTTCCATGTTGCGATTGGACCTTCGTTTCCCTTGTCGCTTCTTCTGCCGCCTCTGCCCTTTTGCGCCGGATCTGCATACGGCGAATGGTAACAGCAAGCCTCGTAGCCTTGCTCAATGAGCGCTGCTTTGAACCGCGTCTTATTGCTTTGGTCTTCGACATGAAACCGGATTCCGAACTCCGCCTTCAGGTTGACCTGATAGTCGTTGAGGGAGCGCAACCGGTCCTTCGCCTCCTGACGCCTCTGGCTCATCATGATGACTGGAGCCTGAACGGCCGCGAGGCAAGACACCATGAGGTTGAGCAGGATGTAAGGATAGGAATCGAGGGTCTCCGGGCCGCGCAGGGCATTGACGAGGATCCAGGCTCCTAGTCCGAACCCAAATACGATGAGACACGGTCAACTGCCGCCGAATATGGCAAGACCCCCCGAGAGACGTTTCCCGATCGTGCGGCTCTCGTCATAGTTTTCCTCGACGTTGGCCGTGACCGGAACGCGAAGGGAGTCATCATCCGGCGCATCAGGGAGGCTCTGAGAGACGGAGCCCGCGAATAGCCTCAGATCGGCTTTCGAAGCCGGTCCTGCTGCAGACCAAGAACTTGGTTCCTAGAACCAGGTGAGGTGAGGGTACCCTTCCAGCAGGATGTCCTTACATGAGCTTAAACCTCGAACGATCCTACTCCCCCACAAAATTTGGAGACCGCCTTTCGAAGATCGCGCGAATGGCTTCTTCGTGATCCTTGGTGTGATGGCATATGCCCTGCATGCCCGCGGCCATTTCAAGCAGCATGTCGAACCGGCTATTCTGGGATTCACGCAGGAGTCGCTTCGACATGCGCAGGTGGCGGGGTGGGTTCACCGCGATCCGGCCTGCTGTCTTAACCGCTTCATTCATAAGCTCCTCATCAGGCGCCACCTTCGAGACGAGCCCCCAGGCTAAAGCTGTCGATGCATCGATAGGCTCGCCGGTGAAAGTCATCTCGGCCGCCCGGCTGAGCCCGATGGCGCGTGGCAAGAGCCATGAGCCGCCATCGCCGGAGATGATGCCAACTTTGACGAAATTCTCGGCGAAGACGGCGCTCTCGGCGGCGATGCGGATGTCGCAGGCGCAGGTGATGTCAAATCCGGCGCCATAGGCGGGCCCATTGACCGCAGCGATGGTTGGAACCTCGAGGTTGTAGAGCTTGGCGATGGTTTTCTGAATTCCGGCCCTGTACCGGTCCCGCAGCTCCCCAGGCGATCCGGCGAAACTCCCGGCGCGGTCCCTCATCTCCTTGAGGTTGCCGCCACCGGAGAAAGTCTGCCCTGCACCCGTGACAATGACGCAGCGTACCGACAGATCGTCCGCAGCACGGTCGCAGGCCTCGTTAATGCCGGCCAGGATGTCGGCATCCGTGACGAGGTTGCGGCTCTCAGGCTTGTTCAGGATCATGGTCACCACATGACCCTGCTGGTTGTAGAGCACGGCGCTCATCAGGCAGCTTTCTGCGAGTAGGCGGCGATGAGTTCGCGTTTGAGAACCTTGCCGCTGGGATTGAGAGGAAGCGCATCGATGAAGATGATGCGCTTGGGGCGCTTGAACGGGGCAAGATCGTGACTGGTGCGGCAGTGCTGATCGATCACGTCAACGGTCAGGTCGGGAGAGCCTTTCACGATGAAAGCGGTGACGATGCTGCCCCATTTGGGATCGGCCAATCCGACGACGGCAGCTTCCTGCACACCGGGGCAGCGGTAGAGCACATCCTCGACCTCACGGGGATAGATGTTCTCTCCGCCTGAAACGATCATGTCGTCGGCGCGCCCTCGGAAGGTGTAGAACCCATCCTTGTCGCGACTGAACAGATCGCCGGTCATGAGCCAGCCATCTTGCAGCTTCTTCGCCGTCTCCGCCGGCTTGTTCCAGTAGCCAGCCATCATCTGCGGGCCGCGCACGAGCAGTTGCCCCACCTCGTCGTCAGCAACCATGTCCTCGGGATCGTAATCATCGTCCTGGCCGATACGGACGATGCGGCAATTGGTAATGAGAGTTGGCTTGCCGCAGGAGCCGAGATGGCTCAGCGCATCCTCGGGATGCAGAAGAAGCGTGAGGCTCGCCTCGGTCATGCCGTAGCCGTTATAAATGTTGGGACAGAATCGTTCGATCACCTGCTGCATGGTCGTGCTGGCAATAGCCGCTCCGCCCGTCGTGATCATGCGCAGCGATGACACGTCGTAAAGGTTGAAGCGGGGGTGAAACAGCATCTCCTGGATCTGGGTTGGCACGGCAAAAAGCGTCGTGATGCGCTCGGAATCAATGGCTTCGAGCGTCGCCAGCGCCTCATAGCGCTCCATGATCACGTTCGTACCGCCCACCATCATGTGAGGTGTGAAATAAGCCTGCATGCCGCCGACATGATAAAGGGGCGCGATGTGGAGAGCGATATCTCGATGAGACAATTTATATTCCATCGTGCAGTTCTGCGCGATTGCCACATCGTTGGCATGGGTATGCATGACGCCCTTGGGCTTACCCGTCGTACCGGATGTGTAGACGAGAGCGGAGAGATGCTCAGGCAGGACCGCCGGGTGCATGTCGGACGGTGAATGCTGCTCGGCCAGGATCTCGAAGTCGAAATGCCCGGCTGGCAATTCGGCAATGTCACCACCATAGGCGATATAGGCATGAACGCTGGGGACATTCTCGGCAATGCGCAGCACATTGTCCTGGAGGCTGCGGCCATAGACCAGCACTCGTGCTCCGGAATCGCGCAGGATGTAGGCGGCCTCGCCCGAGGCCAGACGGAAATTCATCGGCACGGCCACGGCACCGAGAAGCTGACAAGCAAAGAACGTTGTGGCCGATGCTTCCGATGTATTGAGATAGAAGGCAACGCGATCCGTCGGTCTCACGCCCATTTCGGCGAGAGCGCCGGCAAAGCGTAGGATTCGTGCATACCAGGCCTCGTACGTCCAGCGCCGCTCATTGTGGACCAGAGCGGTGCGGCTCGGATATTTTTCAACGCTCTGCAGAAGGAGGCTCGTGATCGTCAACATGGGACACAGCTTCAAAGATTAGGCTTCAAGGTGGGCAGGTCAGTGGAGGCGATGAGGTAGCGTGCCATGTCGGAGGTTCCGCCGACGATGGGTAGAGCACGCGCATCGCGGTAAAGCTGCTCGGCTCGGCCATATTCCTTGGTGATGCCGTCGCCGCCGAGAATCTGAACCGCCTTGTCGGCGCAGTAAACAGCGGTTTCAGTGGCGACGAGCTTCGCCATCGCGGCAGGCTTGGCCAGCTCCTTACCCGTGATGCCGGCATCGTACAGCTTGGCGGCTCTATAGGTCAGGAGCTCCGCCGCATCGATGCGCCAGCTCATTTCGGCAATGGTGCTCCAGATGAGCTGCTTCGCCCCGAGCTTCTGCCCGAAAACCTCCCGGGTCTGGGCGTGATCCTGGGCGATCTTGAAGGCGGAGCGGGAAACGCCGACGCCGGTTCCGCCGAGGATCGTGCGCTCGAAATTGAACATGCTCACCATGATGCGCGTGCCTTGTCCGGGCTCTCCGAGGATGTGGTCGCGCGGCACGCGCACGTCACGCATCTCCACCTCGCCGACCACACAGCCCCGGCGGCCCATGAAAGTGTAGCGTCTCGGAAAGCTCAAGCCCGGCCTGCCTGCCGGCACGACGATGGCAGATAGGCCTTTGCCGGGAGGTGCACCGGGATCGGTGATCCCGTACATGATGTAGACATCGGCCACGCTGGCATTGGAGATGTAGCGCTTGAGGCCGTTCAGCACCCATTCCTGCCGCGCTTCGTCGAACGTGATCCGTGTCTGCAGGCGGGATGTGTCTGAGCCGGCGGACGGCTCCGTGACGCCGATGGCCCCGACCGTGCGCCCGGCAATGATATCGCCGAGATAACGCTCGCGAATCTCGTCCTTCGCATAGCGGTGTAGCGGATAGGCACAACTCAAAGCAGTGCCGATGGTGGTCTCAAACGCATAATTGATGGCGGCCGCCTCCTCGGAGAGGATGGTCGCGTGCGTCAACCCTGGCTTCGTGAGCCACCCGCGATAGAGGTCGCGGAACATGAGTTTCAGGTAACCCGCTTTGCCGAGTGCATGCACCACGGCCTTCACCGCATCCCAGCTGTCATCGTCCTCGATGGCCGCAGCACGCGGCGCGAGTTCACGCGCCAGAAAATCGCGTATCTCCGCACGAAACCGCCTATCTTCCTCATCGAGGATGAAATCCTGCACACGACTCATGACGGCGTGCCCTCGGCAAGGCGGGTAAAGGCGCGGGCAAGCAGGGTGGCGGCTCCATCGCGCACGGTAGGCAGGAGAAAGCGTGCCTGGCGCACGGCTTCGTAATCGATATCTGTCACGATCAGTGCTTCTCTGTCCTCGGCTTGAGCGAGCGTGTTCCCTGCCGGACCGAGAATGCGGGAGCCGCCCCAGAAGGTAAGTTCACCTTCCCGCCCGACGCGGTTGGCAAGAACAAGGGGAAAGCCATAGGTCATAGCGTGGAAGCGGGCATTGATCGCCCATCCTTCCCTATTGTCGAACTCATCGCCGACCGCCTCCCGGGCAGAGCTGATCGGGGCGAGCAGCAGGTTGGTGCCGCTCAGCGCGGCCCAATGAACAAGACCCGGATTCCACAGATCGGCGCAGATCATCACGGATGCATGCCACTCCATTCCGATCGGGTGAAGCGAGATGCTCGTTCCCGTTCCATAAAATTTGCCGTCCTCAAGACGGCCATAGGTCGCAAGGTTGATCTTCCGGTAAACGAAGGCAACCCTCTCACCCGTTAGTCCGAAAGCGCTGTTGAAGAACAAGGCACCCGCAGCCTCCTCAACGCCTCCAACGATGGTCAGCATCGGTCCGCTTGCGCGGCTCAGCTCGCGTAAAGCCGGATGATCCATCCTCAATGCCAAGCGCGTTGCCTCACGCCCGCCTGAATGTCCAACAAGGGAAAGCTCCGGAAATACAAGCACCTGCGCACCTGCCGCACGCGCCTCGGCAATCACGTCGAGATGCTTGCGAAGATTAGCGTCGAGATCACCGAGGGGCGTCTCGATTTGCGCTGCGGCAAGTTTGAGGATTCTCATTGCAGGACCAAGCGTGAGGGAAGAGGCCGAAGCCATGGCTTCGGCCGACGGCGTTAGATGAGACCGTTGGATTTCAGGAAGTTCATGGAAACCTCCTCAACCGATTTCTTTTCCACATCGACGCTGGCATTGAGCTTCGCCATCGTATCATCGTCGAGCTTGGCGGAGAGACCGTTCAACAGCTCGGCGAGCTTCGGGCTCGCATCGAGCGTCTGCTTGCGGACGACCGGGGTGAGTGCATAGGAAGGGAAAAAGTTCTTGTCGTCCTTGAGCACGACGAAGTTGAAGGCCGGGATGCGCCCATCGGTGGCGAAGGCGAGCGCCACATCGACTTGACGCTCCTTGAGAGCCGAATAGGTGAGACCGGAATCCATGCGCTTGACGTTCGCGCGACCGAACTCGAACTTGTAGGCCTCCTCCAGGGGTTTCAGTCCGTCCGGACGCTCGGCGAATTCCGCATTGCTGGCAAATGTCAGCTTATTGCCGCCCGCGACCTTGCCGGCGAGATCGGTAATCGACTTGATGCCGCTCTTCTCGGCCGCATCGCGGTTCATCACGAGGGCGTAGGTATTGTTGGCGCGGGACGGATTGAGCCAGACGAGACCCTTCTTCTCGTCCAGATCCTTCACGCGCTTATAGGTTTCCTCCGGCGAGAGCTTGTCGCTGATCTTGTTGTAGGTGATGAGCGAGGTGCCGGTATATTCCCAATACACGTCGACCTGGCCGTTCTCCTGCGCCTGGCGCAGCACGGCGCTACCCATGCCTGCGCGCTTATCGGCCTTGAAGCCCTTCGCGTTCAGGAGCTGAGACGTCATTTCGGCCATCAGCTGCTGTTCGGTGAAGTTCTTGCCTCCCACGACAACAGGCGTCTGCGCGAGAGCCGAGCCGAGGCCCATGGCGGCGAAGGCCGCTGTTGCCAGAACGAGGCGACGGTTGATGAAATTCATGGTTGTGTCCTCCCATTTGGCCGGGACTGCCCCGTGCCTTGTTATGTCTCCGGCATCACGCCGCGCGGCACCACGGCGCGCGTGACGAGAGCGATGACGAAGTCCGTGATCACGGCGAGGATCGCCGTGGGAATGGCACCGGCCAGCATCATGCCGGGCTCGCTGAGGTCGATGCCGGTAAAGATCAGTTCGCCCAGTCCACCACCTCCGATCAGAAAGGCGAGCGGCACCGTGCCGACATTGACGGTGACGGCCGTACGGATCCCGGCGAAGATGACGTAAAGTGCGTTCGGCAGCTCGACCCGCCACAGGATCTCGGCGGGCTTCATGCCCATGCCGGTCGCGGCCTCGATGAGATGAGCCGGCACCTCGAGCAGACCGATATAGGTGTTGCGCACGATGGGCAGCAGCGTCATGAGCCAGAGCGCGAAAATCGCAGGCGGCGCGCCGATGCCGAGGATGCTCATGGAGAGGGCGAGCACGGCGAGCGTCGGAATCGTGGTGCCGATATTGAGCGCCTGCATCACAGCCTCCGCGAAGGCGCGGAATCGCTTTCGGCTCAACGCGATGCCCAGCAATACGCCGACCACCACGGCCATGCCGCCAGAGATGGCGGCCAGCTCCATATGCTGCACCGACAGGAAGGTGATGTCGTCCCAGCGCCGGATAATATCCTTGAGAAGCCCCATGGCATAGGCCGCCGCGACGGCCACCCCGATGGCGCTCAGAATGACGAACCCACGCACAGGAAGCGCAATCTTCGACAGGCGCCCGATGGCGATGGCGGCTCCGGCTTCCTTGGTCACGCGACAGCTCCCTGCGGCATGGGTGCAGAGGCGCTCCGGCTGCGATAAGTATCACCAAGACGACGGGTGATTCCGGCCTGCGTGATGCAGCCGCCGAAGCGTCCGTCAGCATTGATGCAGGTAAGCCATGTGACGTCGTGGGTGAACATCATTGCCACGGCGGTGCGCAGGTCCGCATCGGTGCGGATTGTCGCGGGCAAGGGCCGCATTCTCGATGAGACCGGCCCGATGCCGACCGCATCCTCCGCATGAACCCAGCCCACGGGCAAGCCCTGCGGGTCGAGCACCACAATAGTGTCGAGGTGGCCCTCGCGCAGGATCGCGTAGGCGCGGCTGAGATCGTCCGTGAGGGAGACCGTGCCCACTGCGCCATTCTGGGCCTCGGCGACCGTCACGAGCCTCAGGCGCTTGAGGGTGCGATCGGCACCCACGAAATCGGCGATGAAGCTGTTGGCCGGATGCGCGAGGATCGTATCGGGTGTGTCGTATTGCTCCAGCTTGCCCGCGCGGAAGATGGCGATCTTGTCGCCCATCTTCACCGCCTCGTCGATGTCATGGCTGACGAAGAGGATGGTCTTGCGCAAGGTCTTCTGCATGCGCAGGAACTCGTCCTGGATGATCTCGCGGTTGATCGGGTCAATGGCCCCAAAGGGCTCGTCCATGATCATGACCGGCGGATCGGCCGCGAGTGCCCGTGCTACGCCTACACGCTGCTGCTGGCCGCCCGAGAGCTCGCGCGGGAAGCGTTTGAGGAAGACCGACGGATCGAGGGCCACGAGCTCCAGAAGCTCGGCAGCACGGCGCTTGGCCTTTGCATCGTCCCACTTCAGCAGGCGCGGCACGACGCAGATGTTTTCTTCCACCGTCATGTTGGGAAAGAGGCCGATCTGCTGGATCACGTAACCCATGCCGCGACGCACCTCGACCGGGTCCATATTGTCCGTGTCTCGCCCGCCGACGAGGATCTTTCCCGAGGTTTTCTCGATCAGCCGGTTGACCATCTTGAGTGTCGTGGTCTTGCCGCAGCCGGAAGGCCCGAGGAGAATGCAGATCTCTCCTTCCGGAACCTCCATGTTGATCCGGTCCGCCGCGATGACGGAGCCGAATGTCTTGGTGAGATCTTCAAGCTTGATCATGGGGAATCCTCGGCTCACGCACGCAGGCCGGCTGGGGTGAGCTGGCGTTGAATCCACAACAGGACGTAGTCGGCGGCGATGGCGAGAAGGCTCACGCACAATGCGCCCGCGACGAGCTGGCGGCTGTCGGTCTGCGAGATGCCTCGGCTGATGAGCGAACCGAGACCACCCGCACCGATATAGGTGGCGATGGCGGTAACGCCGATATTGATGACGACCGCCACCCGCACGCCCGCCATGATGACCGGCACCGCGATGGGAAGCTCCACCTTCCACAACCGTTCGAGTGCCGTCATGCCCATGCCCCGGGCGGCCTCGCGCAAGGCAGGGTCGACATTGTTGATGGCCGTATAGGTGTTGCGGATGATGGGAAGCTGGGAATAGAGCAGCACCGCGATCATGGCGGGCAGGTAGCCGATGCCCTGCCCGATCAGCGACAGCACCGGAATCAGCATGCCGAACAGGGCGATGGACGGGATCGTCATCACGATGGCGGCGATGTAGAGAACGATGTCCGCCGCCTTCTTGTTCTGGGTGATGGCAATGCCGATCGGCACGCCTGTGATGATGGCGAGCCCCACGGCCAAGCCGACGATCGATACGTGCTGCCCTGTCAAAAACAGGATCGTCTGCGCGTTGTCGCGCATGAAAGCCAGAGTTTCCATCCTAAAGTCCCCGGCGCATTGTCTGCGCTCTAGACCTTCAACCCTCGCACACTTCCACGCCTGGAACTATTCCATAAACGACATCTGATGTCCTATAACCGCCATTTATTGACGCGACTGCCGAGGTGTCTGCTGGAAAGCCTGACGAAAGCAGCGGCCGAAATGCGATGGGCTGGTGAAGCCGCAGCGCAATGCAACCTCCGTCAGGGGCGTGTCGGTTTCGGATAAAAGGCGTTTCGCCTCGCGGAGCCTCAGGTTCATGTAGAATCGCCCCGGTGTTGCCCCCAGATGGCTAGCGAAAAGCCGCTCCAATTGCCTTTCCGTAACGCCTGATCGGACAGCGATATGCCTGATCTCGAGTGGTTGCTCGATGGACTGCTCCATCAGGGTCAGGGCTGTCACCAGGGCTGGGCTCGTGGTGCCGTAGCGGCCGACAACATCGATTCTCTGACTGTCATCCGCCGAGCGGATATGCGTATAGAGAAACTGCTCGGCGACACCCGCGGCCAGCGTCGAGCCGAACTGGCGCGCGATAAAGGTGAGCATCATGTCGAGCCCCGCGATGCCGCCGCCGCAGGTGAAGCGCTTGCGGTCGATCACGAACAAGGTGCGGCTGGGCTTCAGGTCCGGGAATTCCTCCATGAGGTCCTGGGCCATTTCCCAATGGATCGTGAACTTGTAACCCTTCAAAAGGCCCGCGCGGGCGAGCAAGAGGCTTGCGGTGCTCACAGCCCCAATCTCACTGCCCGCGCGCTCCTGCTGGCGCAGCCAGCGGAATACGGGCGCCTCATGGAAATCCGCCACGTTGAGGCTGGCCACCACGATCACCGCATCGAAGGTCGCCGGATGATCGAGCCCGCCATCAGGCTGGAGGCGGAAACCACTGCTTGACTGGACCGGCTCTCCCGTCGCGCTGATCAGATGCCACTCATAGAGACTGCGGCCCGCAAGCCTGTTGGCCGCACGCAAGGGCTCGCTCGCTGCGCTCAGAGCCATGAGAGAAAAGCCCGGCAATATAAGGAATCCGAAGCGCAACGGCCTCGTCTCCCCGTTTAGAACGTCTACCATGCACTGCAATTTCGACTATAAGGAGTCGGTCATAGCCTGGTCGTCAAGGTCGGCTACTGTCAGTAAACTACATTAAGTTGCCGGCTGCCCCAATATCGAATCGGGACACTTCACCCCTACGGCTCTTTACTTGTCTGAGCACCAATCGGCCTGACCAGGATCGCAGAAGGGACTCACCCGAGCTGGAAGAAACAGCCAGCGGGGAAGATGGCCATACATTCCTATAAAGCCGGTACGATATTCCAGCGAGAGCAATGTTTGGCTGCCTCAGAGGCCTCGTCCGCTATTCCTGCGTGAAGCGCAGAGCGCCCAGGCCTCGCACGCACCTATAGGGGCTCTCTGCGATAACCATCGCTCAACCCCTGTAGGCCACGAGAACCGCACCGGCGGCGATGAAAGCGACGCCGAGCCAGTTCGGCAGGGACAGCCGTTCGCCGAGGAAGGCGACGCCGAAGAGTGCGACGAGGACAACGCTCATTTTGTCGATGGGGGCGACCCGTGCCGCATCGCCGAGCTTGAGCGCCCGGAAGTAGCAGATCCACGAGGCGCCCGTGGCGAGGCCGGAGAGCACGAGAAACAGGTAGCTGCGCCCCGAAATCGTGTCGAGGGGCTGCCATTGTCCAGTCCCGATCAGGATCGCCCCGAGAGCGCACAGAATGACGATCGTGCGGATGAAAGTCGCGAAATCCGAATTGACGTTCTCGATTCCGACCTTAGCGAAGATGGCCGTCAATGCGGCGAATGCTGCGGAAAGGGCTGCCCAAAGCTGCCACGACAGGAGGATCGATTTCATAGGGCAGCCTCATCCCGGCAGGAATGGGTACTTTGCGACACGTCTTTCCTCCGTCTTTCCCAAAGCTTCCTGGCGACCGTTCGGCATTCCTCAAGACGATCCGCATCGGCGCCGGTCAGCGTGAGGAGGGCTATGGACGCAGTGGCGGCGATGATGTCCGTCGCACGCTCGTCGCGAACGGTTCCGTTCCAAACACCCTGCCAGTACTCGAGGCTCGTCATTCCCGTCAGCGGGTAGGACATCGGCTCCGGCGAGGCCGGCAGGAAAAGGCTCTCCGCATGTCCGCCGACCAGCCGGAGGAGCGTGCTCGAACGAAATGGCGTGGCCTCGGCGGCATCCCGGCTGGCTCCCATGACGGCCAGGTTATTGCATCCGAGAAGCGCCCCGGCATCGCAATGCAGTTCGCGGTAAGCCGGACGCACGACGCCCATTACGATCGCAGGCGCGTCGAGAGGGTTGAGCAGCGGCATCAGCGAGTTCACCGGCGAGCGCGTCTCGAACAATCCATAGAGCATGTGCAGGCGGTGCAGCTGCGAGGACATCGCGGCGACCGGCAGATAGGCAATCCCCTGCGCATCGATCGCTTCCGTGGCGGACGCGAGGCTCGCGCAGGTCGGGATACCGATTGCACCCGCCGCAGATACGAGCTTGCCCCTGGTCCCGTCGCCGCCATCCAAGCCGTGAATGAGAATCCTGTGGCCTGCCTGCGCCAGCAACAATGCCGCCTGAAGGAACCAGGGCATCCTGCGGGATTTCGGGGAGATATAGGCCGGCCAATCCAGGTCGATGCGAGACATTTCGCAATCCGAAGCCCCCAGGTGGGAGCGGGCCGCGCGAACCAGGCCGGCCAATTCGGCTGCCGTTTCTCCCCTGAAGTTCATCACGGACAGGAGCGCTCCGATCTGTACGGGATCCGCCTCGCCCTGGAGAATGATGGAGAACGCATCCTCCGCCTCGCCGGCAGTCAACGGGCGGCTGTGGCCGATGCCGGCTCCGATCGTCGCGATGTGCTTGGCCAGCCGTTTGCGCGTGTCCTCCGCCTTGCCGAGAGATGCGAGCTTGCGCGCGAATGCCTCCGGCGGAGGCTCGCCCTCGAGGAGGATGCTCGGACGAGCGGTCAAGGGTGCGGCATCAATGACCGGAGATCCGGACCAGGAGGAGGGATCCGCGGTCGTGCCGACTGGTGCCTTGTCTTGCGGCCGGGACAGCGCCTCGGCCTCCGCGGCCAGAGCCCGCAATCGCTGGCGCATGGATTCTGCAAAAGGTGTCGGGATCAGGCGCCGGGACGAGCGGATGAAAATCGGATCGTCATAAGCCTCCCGGATCTGGCCGAGGAGCCTGCTCATCGCAGGCGTGCTCATCCCGAGCCGCTCGGCGGCGCGGTTGACGCTTCCCTCCACGAGCAATGCATCCAGCGCCAAGAGGAGACGAAGGCGCCCAAGTTTCAGGCCGGGTTCTTGTGATGCAGGATCCAAGATAACTCTGTTTCACAGCCGAGCCGCAGGCATCGGACAATTATCTGTCTGTTGTTCAGGGTTCCCTGCCTATTCCCTATTCAGGCAAGTCTTTCAAGCCAGGCAGGAACACCTTAGAGACATTATAAATTGCGATTTCCTGAACTCAGAATGACTCTCAAACATAGCCGTTGACCCTCTTCTTCCGCAGAACCTACTAGCTCCCATCGCTTGGTTTCTCATGAGTTGGGGGCACATGATGGGATTTGACGCGTCGATTCAGCGGGATGTCGGCACCGGAGTCGCGGCGCGGAGCAACGCGGGCCGGATGCTCGCTCTCCTGGCTTGCACCGGCCTGTCGGCTGCCTTCTTCGCCGGTCCGACCGCCATGGCCCAGACGGCGGGCGAAGACCCCGACGCGGCGGGAGGCGACGTGATCGCCCTCGATCAGGTCGTGGTCACGGCCGCAGGTTTCGAGCAGAACGTCAAGGATGCTCCGGCGAGCATCTCGGTCATCACCCGTGAGGACCTCAAGAAGGGCGCCTTCCGCGACCTGACGGACGCCCTGAAGGAGGTCCAGGGGGTCACGGTGTCGGGCGTCGCGAACGAGAAGGACATCCTCATCCGGGGCCTTCCGGGCAGCTACACGCTGATCCTCGTCGATGGAAAGCGCCAGAGCACCCGCGATTCCCGCACCAACGGCAATTCGGGCTTCGAGCAGAGCTTCATTCCTCCCGTCGCGGCCATTGATCGCATCGAGGTGGTCCGCGGCCCGATGTCGTCGCTCTACGGTTCGGATGCCATGGGCGGCGTGATCAACATCATCACCAGGAAAGTGTCCGACACCTGGAGCGGGACGGTTACGACGGAAGGCACGCTCCAGCAGCATGATGAATTCGGCCATTCCGCCCAGGGCACCTTCTACACGAGCGGGCCGCTGATCCACCGGATGCTGGGACTTCAGCTCTGGGGCCGCGGGTTCGGCCGCGATGAGGACGAACTCCTGAGCGGCATCACCGGGGCACGCGAAGGCAATGTGGGAGGACGCCTGACCTTCACGCCCACCGCGAACCACGACCTGATGCTGGAAAGCGGCTACACCCGCATCCGCCGGAATGCGTCGAAGTGGGGAACACTCGAGGAAACCGCCAATGACACCTACAACCTCAACGACCGCAAGTACTGGTCGCTGAGCCATGAGGGCCGGTGGGGCCCGACGACGTCGAACTTCTCCATCATGCAGGAATGGGCCGAGCGGAGGAGCTACACGGAAAATCCGCTGACCTCCGCCTTCGACAAGAACTCCCGATCGCCCGAGATCAGGAACACGGTCGTCGACGGCAAGTTCACGACGCCGTTCGAGTTCTTCGGCTCCCATACCCTGGTGACGGGAGGTCAATGGTTCAACGCCATGCTGAGGGATCAAAATCCCGGCCGACGCACCGGACTCGAGGAGCGCTTCGAGATCAACCAATGGGCGCTCTTCGCCGAGGACGAGTGGCGCCTGACCGACACGTTCTCGATCACGAACGGCCTGCGCATGGATCATCACGAGATCTATGGCGCCCACTACAGCCCGCGCAGCTACGCCGTGTGGCACGCCACCGACAATCTCACCCTGAAGGGCGGCGTTTCCACTGGCTTCCGCGCACCTGAAATCCGCCAGATCGCGCCAGGCTATGCCTATACGACGGGCGGCGGAGGCTGCAGTTACGGCCCCAACGGAACCTGCGGCGTCATTCTCGCCAATCCGGACCTGCAGGCGGAAACCAGCACGAGCTATGAA
Source organism: Microvirga pakistanensis (assembly GCF_004458765.1). Classification (GTDB taxonomy): domain Bacteria; phylum Pseudomonadota; class Alphaproteobacteria; order Rhizobiales; family Beijerinckiaceae; genus Microvirga; species Microvirga pakistanensis. The sequence continues at coordinate 266,822 of NZ_SPJX01000012.1, forward strand.
ATCGGCGCCGTGTGGGACAATCTCAACGGCTTCACCGCCAGCGCAACGTATTTCCACACGGATTTCCGGGACAAGATCAGCAACGCGCTGGTGCTGGACGATGCCGGCAACCCGGTGCGCTGGTCCGAGGATCCGAACTACCGTCTCTGGTACAGCTACAACATCGACGATGCAGTCATCCAAGGCGTCGAACTGGCAGCCACCTGGCGGGCGACGGATACAATCTCCCTTCGCGGCAGCTACACCTTCACGGATTCCGAGCAGCGGACAGGTGAATACGCCGGCTTTCCCCTCGCCCGCACCCCCAGGCACATCGCCAATGCTCGCGTGGACTGGATCACGCCTGTTGCCGGTTTGGCGACATGGGTGTCGGCGAACTATCACGGATCCGAGATCGTGGGCGGCGCCCGCATCGGCACCAATGGAACGCCGGTGATCATCAACGGCATGGCCGGACGCAAGTACGACGCCTACGCCACCATGGATGTCGGCCTGTCCTACGATTTCACGGAACAGCTCACTCTGAATGCGGCCCTCTACAACGTTTTCGACAAGGAAGTCGAACCCACCGACTACAACACAGTCGTCGAAGGACGGCGTCTTTGGGTGAGCATGTCGGCCACCTTCTGATCCATGCGGGAGGCAATGCCTTCCCGCTCACATCTGGCCTCAGTGACGTCAACGGGAACAGGCATGGCTGCAGACAGCAAACCAGACACTCACGAGAAGCCGCGGCAGCGCCCTCCGCTGCGGAGCTGGAATCTTCATGTCGTCGACAGCTTCGATGTACCGCCTGGCATGCGACGGGTCGTTCTGACTGCGGATGACATCCACGAATTCGACTACAAGCCGGGGCAGGCCATCGTCATGATGATTCCTCTCCCGGACGGCGGGACGGGGCGGAGAGATTATACGATCCGCAGCCAGGACCGCATTCAAGGAACGATCAGCGTCGACTTTCTGCTCCATGGCGACACGCCGGCGCCTACCTGGGCGCGGCGCGTCGCACGCGGCGATATCATCAAAGTCAGGGGCCCGCGCGGCGGCACCGTTTTGCGCCCCGATGCGGACTGGCATCTGCTGACCGGGGATGAAACCTGCATCCCGGCTATCGCCCACATCCTTGAGACCATGCCGGCCGGCACCAAAGCCTTTGTGTTCATCGAGACAAGCGACAGGAATGGTGAGATCGCGCTGGAAACAAAGGCCGATGCCTCCGTGCGCTGGATGCATCGCAATGGCGCACCGGCCGGTCCGAGCGGGCTCATGAACGGTGTGATACAGGACTTTGTCCTGCCACCCGGCAAAGGCCACGCTTACCTCATCGGCGAGACGAGCAACGTCCGCCGTCAACGGCACACCCTCATCGCGCGAGGGCTCACCCGCGATCAAATTTCATCGGAGGGCTACTGGCGCCCGGGGCGCATCGGCGGCCACGACCATGTCGATGACTGACGCCCCATGCACCATTGCCTGACCCTATTTCTGGAGAACCATGTCATGATCAATGTCTCTGCCCGTCTACCACACGTCCTTGCCACAATCCTTGCGGGAGCTCTCACGTTCGGTGTTTTGACCACGGGCGTGCAGGCGCAGGATCTGAAGGTCCAGCACACCAAAGGTGAAACGGCGGTTCCCTTGAAGCCGAAGAAGGTGCTCGCCTTCGATCTCGCATCCCTGGACACGCTGAACGCGCTAGGGGTCGAGGTCTCGGGCGTCCCGGCGGCCCGTTTTCCCGAGTATCTCGCGAAGTACGGCTCGGATCAGTACGAGAAGGTCGGCACCTTGTTCGAGCCGAACTATGAGGCCGTGAATGCCGCCGGGCCGGACCTGATCATCGTCGGAGGCCGCTCCAGCGCCAAGTACGAGGAATTGTCGAAGATCGCTCCCACGATCGACATGACGGTCGACCCGAAGGACTATGTCGGCAGCGTCAAGCGCAACGTTCAGCTTCTCGCCAAGATCTTCGACAAGCAGGCCGAGGCGGACACGCAGATCGCCAGGCTCGATCAGTCGATCACCTCCCTTCGGCAGGAAGCCGCGAAAGCCGGCAAGGGCCTTCTCGTCCTCACCACCGGCGGTAAAATGAGCGCCTATGGACCCGGCTCGCGCTTCGGACTGCTGCACACGGAGTTCGGAATCGTGCCGGCCGTCGAGGGGCTGGCTACGACGAACCACGGACAAGCCGTGAATGCCGAGTTCATCCTCAAGACGAATCCGGACTGGCTCTTCGTGATCGACAGGGATGCGGCGACGGGCCGCGGCAGCGACGCGGCCAAGAAGGTGCTGGACAACGACCTCGTAGCCCAGACCAAAGCTTGGAAGAACAAGCAGGTCGTCTACCTCGATCCGGTGAACTGGTATCTGGTCGGCGGTGGCTTGACGGCCCTGCAGGCCAGCGTGGACCAGATCGCGAAGGCCATCACCAAGAAATAGGCTTGAATGGTTCTGCTCTTCGGGGCATTGCCTTCGACAGCGGATCACCCCATGGGTGGTCCGCTTTGCCATGTGAAACCCTCAACGGGACGCACTCGCCGCGAGTGCTGCCGAAGAATCGTGAAACGCCTCCTGCTCGCAGCCACCATCGTGATCGCTCTCGCATCGATCAGCCTGCTGATCGGTGTCGGCGACCTGTCGCTGCAGGCGCTCTTCTCGCCGCAGGAGGGACAATACGCCACACAGGTCCTGTTGATCTCCCGGATCCCCAGGACCTTGGCCCTCATCCTGGCCGGAACAGCCATGGCGGTCGCCGGAACGATCATGCAGATGCTGACCCGTAACCGCTTCGTGGAGCCGTCCACCGCGGGAACGGTCGAGTCCGCGAGCCTCGGACTCCTCATCGTTACCCTGTTCGCGCCTGAAGCGCCGGTCATCGTGAAGATGCTGGTCGCAGGGGGGTTCGCATTGGCGGGAACCGCCCTGTTCCTGCGCATTCTCAAGCTCGTGCCCCTGCGCTCGGTGCTGACCGTTCCCCTCGTTGGCATCATGCTGGGCGGCGTCATCGGTGCGATCACCACGTTCTTCGCCTATCGGTTCGACCTGCTTCAATCGCTGAACGCGTGGACCACGGGCGATTTCTCCGGTGTCCTGCGCGGGCGTTACGAGCTCCTCTGGATCGCGTTCGCCCTGACCCTCCTCGCCTATCTCGCCGCCGATCGGCTGACCCTGGCCGGCATGGGGCGAGACTTCGCCACCAATCTGGGTCTGCGCTATCGGAGTGTCGTGTCCTTCGGCCTCATCATCGTCGCGATGGTGACGGCCACCATCGTGGTGACCGTCGGCATGCTGCCGTTTCTAGGGCTTATCGTGCCGAACGTGGTCAGCCTGATGATGGGCGATAACATGCGCCGCTCCTTGCCGTGGGTCGCATTGCTGGGCGCAGGGCTCGTCCTGGCCTGCGACATCATCGGGCGTGTGGCCTACTATCCCTACGAGATCCCCATCGGGACGATCATGGGAATCATCGGCAGCGGTCTGTTCCTGTTCCTCCTGCTCAAGGGGCGCGAACGCCTTGCGTGAGCAGAGACAGACGATCCCTGTGCTCCTGATCCTCACTGCCTTGGCGGTAGGCGTGATCGTGCTTTTCATGACGCTGGGCGCAAAGGGTCGATGGGACTTCGTCCTGCCCTTCCGCGGCGCGAAGGTTCTGTCCATGGTCCTGGTGGCCCATGCCATCGCGGTTTCGACCGTCCTGTTCCAGACGGTGAGCCATAACCGGATCCTGACGCCCTCGATCATGGGCTTCGACGCTCTCTATGTCCTCATCCAGACGAGCCTGATCTTCGCTGTCGGTTCGGCCGCGGTGACGGATTTTGACCCCCGTCTGTTGTTCGCGGGTGAGGTGGCCTTGATGGTGGCATTCTCCAGCCTGCTCTACCGCTGGCTCTTCTCCGGCAACAGCCGCAGCCTTCACCTGCTCATTCTCGTGGGTATCGTTTTCGGCGTGCTGTTCCGCAGCCTCTCGGGTTTCATGCAGCGGATCATCGATCCCAACGAGTTCGTGCTCCTGCAGGACCGCCTGTTCGCGAATTTCAACAGCGTCGACAGCAATCTTCTTGCGGTGTCGACCGCTACGATCCTGGCCGTATCGGTCGTCGCGTGGCGGTTCATGCATGCCTATGATGTGCTGGCGCTGGGGCGCGATCCATCCATCAATCTGGGCGTCAATCACAACCGGGTGGTGACCATCGTCCTTATGATGGTGGCGATTCTCGTGTCGGTCTCCACCGCCTTGGTTGGGCCGGTCACCTTCTTCGGGCTGCTCGTCGCGAATCTTGCCTATCAGCTCGCCGGGACCCATAAGCACCGCGTCGTGCTGCCTGTCGCAGTGCTGCTCGCCGTGATCTGTCTCGTCGGTGGACAGCTCATCCTTGAGCGGATCTTCGCCTTCGATACCGCCTTGAGCATCGTCATCGAATTCGTGGGCGGCATCGTCTTCCTCGCCCTGTTGATCAGAGGAGCAGCCCGTTGATCGAGATCTCCAACGTCAGCAAAAGCTACGGCGACACTATCGTGGTGCGCGAGGTCTCGCTCCAGATCCCACGCCGCGGCGTCACCTCCATCATCGGACCCAACGGGGCCGGCAAATCCACCCTCCTGTCGATGATCAGCCGCCTCGCGCCCATGACGGCTGGAACGGTGAAGGTCGACGGCCTCGACGTGACGAGGACGCCCTCGGACGTGCTGGCGAAGCGCCTGTCCATCCTCAGGCAGGACAACCGGGTCGGCTCACGGCTGACAGTGCGGGACCTGGTCGAGTTCGGGCGCTATCCCTATTCCAAAGGCCGTCTCACGCCCGAAGACCGCGCCCAGGCGGACAAGGCTATCCGTTTCCTTGACCTCCAAGCGTACTCCGACCGCTTTCTCGACGAGTTGTCGGGCGGACAGCGGCAGAGGGCCTACGTGGCCATGGTGCTGTGCCAGGACACGGACTACGTGCTTTTCGACGAACCGCTGAACAATCTAGACATGAAACATGCGGTCGGCATGATGAAGCTCCTGCGACAGGCTGCCGATACTTTGGGCAAGACGATCGTCCTCGTCCTCCACGACATCAACTTTGCGTCCTGCTATTCGGATTACATCGTAGCCATGCGCGACGGAGCCGTCGTCCGCCATGGTCCACCCGACGTGATCATGACGAGTGAGGCAATTCGGGACGTCTATGACATGGACGTCGAGATCCAGGAGATCCAGGGGCGGCGGATCTCGATTTACTATACCTGAGACTGTGGGGCACAATGAACGAGATTATGCCCTATAAGGCCGCTATGCGTTGTCGCCCAGAATGGCCGCGATGACGGCATCCGTCACCTGCCGCGTCGTCGCCGGCCCGCCGAGATCGGGTGTGTGGAGATTGCGGTCCGCTGTGACGCGCTCGATCGCCCTCATGAGGCGGTCGGCTGCGGGTTTCTCGCCGAGATGCTCCAGCATCATGGTCGCCGACCAGAACGTGCCGATGGGATTGGCGATGCCCTTGCCCGTGATGTCGAACGCGGAGCCATGAATGGGCTCGAACATCGACGGAAATCTGCGCTCCGGATTGAGATTCGCCGTCGGGGCGATGCCCAGAGAGCCCGCGAGTGCCGCCGCGAGGTCGGACAGGATATCCGCCTGAAGGTTCGTCGCGACGATGGTGTCGAGGGACCAGGGCTTGAGCGTCATGCGCATGGTCATGGCGTCGACGAGCATCTTGTCCCAGGTCACATCGGGATACTCCGCCGCCACCTCGGCGGCGATTTCATCCCACATGACCATTCCATGCCGCTGCGCGTTCGACTTGGTCACGACGGTCAGCAGCTTGCGCGGACGCGAGCGGGCGAGTTCGAATGCGAAGCGCATGATCCGCGTAACTCCGGCCCGGGTGAAGATCGTCACCTCGGTCGCGACTTCCTCGGGCAGACCTCGATGGGAACGTCCCCCCTGCCCGGCATACTCGCCCTCCGAGTTCTCCCGGACGATCACCCAGTCGAGATCCTTGGCCTCGATGTTGCGCAAGGGACCCTCGATACCTGGGAGAATGCGCGTCGGACGAACATTGGCGTATTGATCGAAAGGTTGACAAATGGCAAGGCGCAAGCCCCAGAGGGTGATGTGATCGGGCACATCGGGAGCACCGACCGCACCGAAATAGATCGCATCGAACGGCTTCAGAATTTCCAATCCGTTCTCGGGCATCATGATCCCATGCCGCTTGTAGTAGTCGGACCCCCAATCGAAGGTCTCGAAGCCGAGGCGGAAACTTCCCTCCCGCTCGGCGAGCACATGGAGAACCTCGACGCCGGCGGCGATGACTTCCTTGCCGATCCCGTCACCCGGAATGGCCGCGATCCTGTAGTTCTTCACGACAATCTCCTGCTCGGACTCGACCACTCGATCCGATATGTCTTCAGCGATAAACCTTTAGCCGAGGGCGTCGGTGACGGCTTTCCCGGTCGTCTCGGTATCGGCATTGCCCCCAAGGTCGCGCGTCCGCAGGGTCCGCTCGCTCAGCGTGCTCTCGATCGCCCTCACGATTGCGGCCGCCGCTTCGCTCTCCCCAAGATGTTCGAGCATCATGGCCCCTGCCCAGATCTGGCCGATGGGATTGGCGATCCCCTGCCCCGCGATGTCCGGAGCGGATCCGTGGACCGGCTCGAAGAGCGACGGAAAATCGCCGTTCGGATTGATGTTGCCCGAGGGTGCGATGCCGATCGTTCCCGTGCAGGCGGGGCCGAGATCGGACAGGATATCGCCGAACAGGTTGGATGCGACCACCACATCGAACCAATCCGGGTGCAGCACGAAATGAGCCGTGAGGATGTCGATGTGATACTTGTCCCACTTCACATCCGGATACTTCCGGGCCATCTCCTCCACACGCTCGTCCCAGTACGGCATGGTGATGGAGATGCCGTTCGACTTCGTGGCCGACGTCAGATGCTTCTTGGGGCGCTTCTGCGCCAAGTCGAACGCGAACCGCAGGACGCGATCGACGCCGACCCGCGTCATGACGGTTTCCTGGATCACGACCTCGCGCTCGGTGCCCGGGAACATCCTGCCGCCGATGGACGAGTACTCGCCTTCCGTATTCTCGCGGACCACCCAGAAGTCGATGTCGCCCGGTTTGCGGTTCGCAAGCGGCGTGGGGACGCCGGGCATCAGGCGCACGGGCCGCAGGTTGATGTACTGGTCGAACTCGCGCCGAAACTGAAGGAGCGAACTCCAAAGCGAGATGTGATCCGGGATTTTGTCCGGCCAGCCGACCGCTCCGAAGAAGATGGCGTCGTGGCGGCCGATCTGTTCCTTCCAGTCTTCAGGAAGCATGCGTCCATGCTTGGCATAGTAGTCGTAGGAGGAGAAATCGAAGTGATCGAGCTGCAGGTCGAAGCCGAACTTCGATGCCGCGGCTTCGAGCACCCGTACCCCTTCCGGAACGACCTCCTTGCCGATGCCGTCGCCCGGGATGACCGCAAGGCGGTATTTTCTTTTCTGATCCAGAGACATCGTTGATACCTGTGATGCGCTTGATATTGTGCCTGGTCGGCGTCGATCGAGGGATGGTGATCTTCGTCGAGCCTGGATCGGTCAGGCTGCCATGCGCGCCTTCTCTGCGCTCGCGAGCTTCGCGGCCAGACGCACCGCATTCTCCAAAGCCCCCGTGGAGGCGATACCCTTTCCGACGATATCGAACGCGGTTCCATGGGCGGGTGTCGTAAACACCGCTTCGAGGCCCGCCGTGACGGTGACGCCGCGGTTGAAGCCACGCAGCTTCGTGGCGATCTGTCCCTGGTCGTGGTACATGGCGACCACGCCATCATACTCGCCGGCGAATGCTTTTAGGTAAACCGTATCGGCAGGAAACGGACCGCGGCAGTCGATACCGCTCTGCGCCGCGGCCGCCACAGCGGGAGCGATGGTCTCGATCTCCTCGCTACCGAACAATCCCCCCTCGCCGGCATGAGGATTGAGAGCCGCGACGGCAAGGCGCGGCTTGACGAAGCCTGCGCGTCGCATGGTTCGATCGGCCAGCTGGATGGCATCCGTGATGCTCTGGAAATTGACCTGCTCGATGGCCTGTCGGAGGGATACATGCGATGTGACCCGCGACATCCACTGGTTGTCGAGAACGTTCATCTCAGAGAAGTAGCCGTGGTGTTTGAGAAGATGAGCGAACATCTTGTGCTCGTCGGGGAAATGCCATCCGCCCGCATGCAATGCCGCCTTGTTGAGGGGCGCGAACGTGATGGCATCCACCTCGCCGTGGCGTGCCATTTCGATGGCGTGAGCCAGGGTATCGCCCGTCAAGCGCCCCGACTCGGCGGAGACGACGCCTCGGGGCAGGCTTGCGGGATCGATGTTGTTGAGATCGACGATCGGGATTTCCGGACGGCTCCAGTCGATCTCAGCAACGGAAGCAACCGTCCGCCAGGACAGCGATACGCCTGCGTCGCGCATGCCCTGCTCCAGGACGCGCACATCGCCCACCACGACGAGACGAGCCGCATCGTTCAGGCGCCCGTCCGACAGCACCCGCGCGCATTGCTCCGGCCCGATGCCGGTGTAATCGCCGAGCAGAAGCGCCACCCGGGGCAGCATCTGCCCTTCCGTATTCAGCGTTGCCACGTTCAAAACTCCTCTTGTCGGCCGGTGGCGCTCGAAACAGGGCGGCGGAGTCGATGCGAGCCTGCCCTGTCCGGCACACGTCTTTTCGGAAGCATGGCAACTTGGGGCAAATAGTCAATCGAAGATTGTTGACAATTTACGAAATCGGGCTGACCTTGCGGCATCGGTCAGTTCAGGTGCCAGCCATGAATCGAGCTTTGTTCGAGCGAAACTCTTCCATGCCGCCCTTGCGGCCCTACGGCACCTCGCTGATGGAGGGTTTCACCTACAGGACCGTCAAGACGGCGGGTGCGGACATCCGAGTGGCCGTCGCCGGGAACGGCCCGCCTCTTCTTCTCCTTCACGGCAACCCGCTGACGCATGTGAGCTGGCACAAGGTCGCTCCGAGCCTTGCGGAAACGTTCACGGTGGTTGCGCCGGATCTGCGTGGCTATGGCGACAGCTCGAAGCCCGATGGCGGCCCTGACCATGAAGCCTATACCTTCCGGGCCATGGGGCGGGACAACATGGAAGTCATGGCAGCCCTCGGCTTCGAGCGCTTCTCCGTCGCGGGTCACGACCGTGGCGCACGCGTCGCCTTCCGCATGGCCTTGGATTACCCCGACCACATCGAGCGGGTTGCAGCCCTCGACATCGTTCCGACCCACCATGTGCTGACCAACGTGTCCCTCGGATGGGGCTTGGAAGCCTATCACTGGTTCTTCATGGCGCAGAAAGCCCCCTTCCCGGAGAAGCTGATCTGTGCCGATCTCGACTATTACATTCACTACAAACTTAACAAGAAGGGCGTCGGCCTCGAGATCTTCTCGCCCGAGGCCATGGCGGAATACGTTCGGTGCACCACCCCTGAGCAGATCCACGCGGTCTGCGAGGATTATCGTGCGACCGTCACACTCGATCTCGCCATGGACCAAGCGGAGTTCGGCGTGAAGACGATCAAGTGCCCGGTCCTGGTCCTGTGGGGCTCGAACAGCCATTGCGGCCGCCACTTCAAGCCGCTCGAGGCCTGGGCGCCGTGGGCGCCGGATCTGAGAGGCTGGGCGGTCCCGACGGGCCATTATCCTGCGGAACATCGGCCGGATCTTGTCTATGACGCCTTCTGGACATTCTTTACGGGCCGCGAGCCGGCACCTTTCCGCGAGGCTGCTGTCGAAGCCGTGGCGCAGTGATGCGGAGCATCGATCCAGCCACCGCCAAAGCGCTTGTCCACTCGGCCGCCGAGGTTGCCTTCCTGGACGTTCGCGAGCACGGACCCTATGGCGAAGGGCACCCCTTTCTGGCGGTATGGTGCCCTTACAGCCGGCTTGAAGTCGCGGCCCTGGAGCTCGTTCCCAATCTGCGAGTGCCTATCATCCTGTTCGATGGCGGGGATGGCATTGCCGAGAAGGCCGCGGCTCGCCTGGAGCGACTCGGATATCAGGCCGTGATGGTGATGGCCGGAGGCATCCGGGCATGGACGGAAGCGGGCTACACGCTGTTCGAAGGGGAGCATGTCCCGAGCAAGACTCTGGGAGAACTCGCCGAACACATCTTTCATCCAAGCGTGATCGATCCGCAGACCTTGGCCGAATGGCGAAGGGAGCACCGTCCGCATCTTCTGTTCGACGTACGCCCCCCGGCGGAGCACCGCAAGATGACCGTCCCTGGGGCACGCTGCCTACCGAATGGCGAACTCCCGCACCGCCTGCCCTCCGCCGTGCCGGATCCGTCGACGCCGATCGTGCTGACCTGCGCCGGGCGCACGAGAAGCCTTATCGGCGCCATCAGCCTGAGATTGCTCGGGATCGAAAATCCCGTCTATGGGCTGCGCAACGGCACCCAGGGGTGGACTCTCGCGGGTCTCGATCTTAACCGCGGCCAGGATCCCTTGGAGTACCCGGTGCTGTCCCATGCGGATCTTGCCGCAAGCCGTCTCCGGGCGCAGAGCTTCGCGCAAGAAGCCGGCATAAGGATGATCGGCGTCGAAGATCTGAATGCGCTGGCTGCGGATGGCAGCCGCACGCTGTATCTGCTCGATGTCCGCAGCGCGGAGGAATTTGCGGCCGGACACCTGGACGGGACAGTCCATGCGCCCTGTGTTCAGATCGTGCAGGCTACGGACCGCTGGATCGCCGTCCGGCGCGCACGGATCGTGCTCGTCGACGATACCGGCCTGCGTGCCGCGATCGCCGCCTATTGGCTGAAGCAAATGGGCTATGAAACCTATGTTCTGCCGGACGCGGATGGTCCTCTCGCCCATGACGGGTGGCAACCCTCCCGGCACATGCCCGACTTCGTGGCTCCGTCGCTGCGCCGAATCTCGGCAGAAGATGCCGCAAAGGCTGCCACTTGTGGCGATGCGATGGTGCTGGACCTGCGCCCCTCCATCGAATTTCGGCGGGAACATGCCGCGCGGAGCCATTGGGCGATCCGTCCCGAGCTAGGGAAGGCTGTCGGAGGCTGGCAGGGCGGCATCAGCTTGATCGTCGACGATCCGGCCATCGCCGGCCTTGCTGCCGTGGACCTGGGAGAACTGGGGCACAACGACGTGCGCATCGTGGATGGCGGCTTCTCCGCATGGAAGCTGGTAGGTCTTCCCACGGAGACAGGGTGGACGAGGACGTCATCGCGGCCCGTCGACTTCCTCGCCTTCGTTCACGACAGGCATGACGGCAATCTGGATGCGGCCCGGCAATATCTCGCCTGGGAGATGGGGCTCATCGAGCGGCTGGATTCCCAGGAACGGGGCACGTTCCTGCTCTGATGCCGCCGACACGGCGGCCCGCTCCGCCGCCGTGTCCTCTGTGGTCCTGATCGCGTTTATGCGACGGCGCGGGTTTCCGCCTCGATTCCCCGCACGATGGCGCGGGTCATGACTTCGGTACCGCCGTGGCCGCGGATGTCGCCGGTGCGGCTTGCGGGATCCATCAGAGCCTGCGTCGTCGCGCGTTCCATGGAGGCTGCGGCAGCAACCGCCTCGGGAACATCGCGCGCATGTCCGAGCCAATCAAAGAGCATCCGGGTCGACTCGATCATCGCATAGGGATTTGCGATGCCCTTGCCGGCGATGTCGGGCGCCGAACCATGGGTCGCCTGCGCCATGGCGATGTTACCCTCGCCGATGCAGAGGCCCGGCGCCATGCCGAGGCCCCCGACGAGACCGGCGGCTTCGTCGGACAGGATGTCCCCGAACATGTTCGTGGTCACGACTACGTCGAAGCTCTGCGGATCCTTGACGAGGCGCATGGCGAAGGTATCGACGATCACGTCGTCGACGAGAACATCCGGATATTCCTGCGCGGCGCGCCTGCACTCTTCCACGAACATGCCGCATCCGAGCTTGAAGACGGTGTCCTTGTGTACGAAGGTCAGGTGCTTGCGCCGATGGCGCGCGAGCTCGAGCGCGGCCTTGGCGACGCGATAGCTGCCCGCTCGCGTGATGACGCGGACCGAGATGGTCACATCCTCCGTCGGACGGAATTCGCCCGAGCCGGCGACCACGTTGCGATCCGGCTGGAAGCCTTCGTTGTTCTCGCGCACGATGATGAGATCGACATTGTCATGAAGGCAGCCGATATCGGGATAGGAACGCGTCGGCCGCACATTGGCGAACAGATTGAAATGCTTGCGCAGGATCGGGTGGGGATTGATGGCGCCGGGAACGCGGGGATAAGCCCGATGCCCGATCGGCCCGAGGATCCAGCCGTCGAGCGTCGACAGGGTCTCGAGCGTTCCATCGGGCATGGTGGAGCCGTGGGTGTCGAGGGCCTTTCGTCCGATCGGCAGAGGGAGCCAGTCGATCGACAGGTTGTGCCGTCGCGCCGCTGCCTTGGCCACCTCGACGGCGGCCGGCACCACCTCGTGGCCGATGTCATCGCCCTCCAGAATGCCAATCTTGAGAGTCTTGCTGCTCACTGTTTTTCTCCGTTCCTGGAGCCACGATGCCGGCGGTTCCGGCCACGCAGCCTTTGATCTTTGATGATCTGATCTTGGTATGAAATGAAGCGCCGGACCTTCGCGGGTCGCGGCGCCGTGTTCGAGGCCCGGCAAAGCCGGGCCTCTTATCGCTGACCGGTGACGCGGCGGATGCTCAGTCCTTCACGCGCAGCCGGCTTGTCAGCTGCTCGATGGACTTGAGCGACTCAAGATCGCGAACCATGGCGACGACCTCTTCCGCCTGCTGACGGGGGAAGCGGGCGAACTCGGCGCATTCGCGGAACTTGTCGGCCACCTCATCATAGGACATCGGGTTCGACGGACTGCCCTTGCCGAAATCCGCTCGGCCGGAAATCTTGCGCCCGTCGGCGAGCTCGATGTCGATGATCGTCGTCATCTTGTGGTAGCCGGCATTCTCGGCTTCGTCGTCGACGACGAAGTCCACCTTCTCGATCATCGCCTGCACGTCCGGACGCAGCACCACCTCATCCGTGAACTCGTTCAATCCGGCTCTTCCCTCCAGGAGGAGAATGGCCATGCAGAACTCCATCGAGAACTTGGCCTGGAGTTCATTGGTGGGGCGGTGATGGATCAGGGCATTCGGCATGTTCGAGTTGGTGCCGACACGAACCCGTTTGACGTCTCCGGCACGGATCCCGTTCTCACGGATGAGCCTGAGCATCTCGGTCATGCCGGGATGCGTGAGGGAGCCTGACGGATGCGGCTTGATCGAGACTCCCGGCTCAGCGAAGGTCCAGGGCGCACCGAGCTTGCCCACGATAGCGTTGGCGTCGAAGCCTCCGCCTGCCGCGCGGAAGAAGCCTCTTGGCGCCTCAAGGATCTTGTCCGTCGCGGTCCATCCATAATTCGCGAACTGGGCAGCTGCGACGCCGCTCTCGGACGAGCGTCCCGCATGGAACGGCTTCGTCATCGTGCCGAAGTTCTCGCGAAGGCCCGCCGATTGGCTTCCCGCGATCGACAAGGCCCTGTTCGTGGTCTCGGCGTTCAGGCCCATCAGGCGCGAGGTCGCCGCAGCGGCCGCGAAGGTGCCGCAGGTCGCCGTTGCATGGAAGCCGGTCTGGTAATGGCGCGGATTGATCGCTTCGGCGATCTTGCACTCGACCTCGACGCCGAGATGGTAGGCCAGCATGACGGAGCGGCCATCCGCGCCGACCATCTCGCCGACCGCCAGAGCAGCCGGAAGCGCAGGCGCGGTCGGATGCGTGAGAAGCCCATAGACACGGTCGGCCGCGACCGCGAGCTGGGTGTCGTCGTAGTCGTCGGCATGGACTCCCACGCCATTGGCAAAGGCGGCGAACCGGGGAGCCACACGCAACGAGGTGCCAATCACGGTCGACGGGCCTTCGCGGAGCCCCAGATCGGCGAGATGGCGGCGGACGAGTTCACCTGATTTGGCAACCGAACCGGAGAGCGCGAGCCCGAGACCGTCGAGAATGGACTTCTTGCCGAGATCGACGACGTCCTGCGGCAGATCCGCCGCGTCCGTGTTGCAGATGAAATCGGCGACATACCACGTGAGAGCGCGCTCTCCGGTTTCGACCTTCGTGTCCATACTCTTCCTTCCCTTGTGCTGACCCTGAAGGGTCTCTGAGCCCGTGAGCATTTTGCATTCATTGTTTATTGTCAACAATCTTTTGCGGACTGGCATTGGAATGCGGTATCATTTAAAGGGGTGCGCAACAGATGGTGGTGGACGATGGACTCGACTTTAGATCCAGGATTGGGGCTGCGGATCCGGCGAACGGAATCCTTGACCTCCCTTATCCGGCGCGAACTCGAACGGATGATTGAAATTGGCGAGCTCAAAGCCGGTGATCGCCTCAACGAGAACGCTCTTGCGGCCAAGCTCGGCGTGAGTCGCGGGCCGGTGCGGGAGGCCTGCCGCGGGCTCGAGCAGAGCGGCCTCGTTCATGTCATCGTCAATCGCGGCGTGTTCGTCCGGGAAATCAGCAACCGTGAAGCGGCCGAGCTCTACGACATTCGCGCTTCACTGTATGCGCTCGCAGGGCGGCTCCTCGCACCGAAGATCACCAAGAAGCAGGTCGCGGAGCTGCGCCGCATGACCAGGCGGATGGAGGAGGCCGCCGAAAAGGACGAGCTCAACGTCTTCTATCCGCTCAACGTGCGCTTCCATGAGGCGATCGTGGAGTTCAGCGGCAACGGGCGGCTCCTCAGCATGTGTGCGTCCGTTCATCGTGAGATGCACCTGTTCCGTCGCCGAACCCTCGACATGCCGGGCCGCATGAAGATCTCGAACGCCGAGCACACAGGCATCGTCGATGCACTCGAGGCCAAGGACAGCGAGAAGGCCGCCAGGCTGATGGCGGACCATGTTCTGAAAAGCCGCGAACTGCTTTTCGGTCCGATCGGTACGCCGGCCGACTGAGCCCGAAGGGCGCAGTCGGCCGGATNAGAGTGGAGCATCGGATTGGAGCCCAAAGGTGGACTCCACTTTTCACCTCCGATGCTCTAGCGCGCCACCGGCAGACGCTGTCCTCCCAGCACGGGAAGCCTGTTGGCGATGATGACGACCGCGAAGGAGATCACGAGCAGCATGATTCCGAGGACGGAGATCGCGCCGAGGTCGCCGCTCTCGTTCAGATCATAGATGATGACGGAGACCAGCTTGGTCTCTGACGTGGTCAGCAGGATCGTGGCTGAGAGTTCTCGGATGGTGCCGATGAAAACGAAGCACCACGTCGCGATGACGTTGGAGCGCAGAAGCGGAGCCGTAATCAGACGCAGCGTCGTCATTCGGTTTCCGCCCAGGATGCGGCTCGCCTCCTCCAGTTCGGGATGCACGCTTTTGAACGCCGACGACAATTGCTGGTAGCCTGCCGGCATCTCGATCGTCAGGAAGGCGATGAGAAGGATCCAGAGAGTTCCATAGAGCATCAGGCTCGGGTTGGAATAGCTCAGGAACAGACCCACGCCGAGAACGATCCCCGGGACTGCCACCGGCGCCGTCGCCAGATAGCCGAGCACCTGACTGCCGGGTACCGATCTGCGCGTGACCAGATAAGCGATCACGAGAGCGATGGCGGTGCCGATGGTCGCGGTCAGAAAGCCCAGCAGAAAGGTGTTGCGCAGCGCGAGCTGCGTGGCGGAGAACTCGAAGAACACGAAGTTGACGTGGTGAAGGGTGAAGCTGCTCCAGGTAAGCGGCTCGGCAACCGTCCGTGTCAGAGCCGTTTTCAGCAGGGCCGCATAGGGCAGCAGAACGGTCAGCAGAAGCACGGTGACGACAAAGGCAATGGCAAGCCACCGCCAGCGGCCGAGCTTCGCGATGCGAGGATCGCTGTTCTTGCCGCCGAGAGTCGTGTAGCCGCGACGGCCGAGGATTCGCGCCTGCCCCCAAAGCAACAACACCGTAACGATGAGCAGCGGCAAGGCTGCAGCTGCGGCGAGGCCCGGTTTCGGCGGATACTGGAAAAGACTCCAGATCTTGGTGGTGATCACATGGAAGCCGGCCGGAAGCGCGATGATCGCAGGCGAGCCGAACATGGTGAGCGCCTGAAGGATCGCGATCATCGTCCCCGCCAGGATGGCCGGGAGCACCAGCGGAATGGTCACGCGCCGCAGGGTCACGGAGAGCCGTCCACCGAGCATGGATGACGCGTCTTCCAGATCGGACGGCACACGCTCCAGCGCGTTCACCACCAGGGTGAAGATGTACGGGAACGTGTAGCACGCGATGGCGAAGACCAGGCCCTCGAAGGTGTAGATATCGACGAGGTATTCATAAGGTTGCAGCCCGAAGAGGCTGCGATAGGCCACGTTGATGAGGCCGCTGTTGGGGGCCGCCAGGATCTCCCAGGCGATCGCCCCGAGGAAAGGCGGCGTCACGAATGACGCCGTCACGAGAGCCCGGATGGCCGTCCTTCCGGGCAGGTCGGAACGAGCGACCAGCCATGCGAGCGGCGTGGCGATGATGCAGGAGAGCACCCCCACGCCGAGCGCCATTCCGAGCGCCGTCAGGAACGGACGGCGCAAGGTCGGATCAGTGACCAGGGACGAGAAGTTAGCCAGGGTGAACTGGCCATTCTGATCCAGGAAACTGTAGTAGCCGAGCCAGAACAGGGGCAGCACGACAAGAAGGCTGAGCACCAGCACCAACACGACGAAGATCGGTCGGGACAGGTCGATGCGTCCGCGCCGTGCCGGCATCGGAAGAGAGATCGAGACGTTCATTCACTGCTCCGGAAGTCTAACCCGCACTACTACAGAGGATCGATGATCAGGTGCCGAAATTGACCTCGTACTTCTTCTTGATGTCCTCGATCATCGGCTCGAGCTTCACTGGATCGGAGTAGAGGATCTTGATCTGAGACAGTGGCGTGCGCCCCTCCTTCTCCTTCACCTCCGGATGGAACGAGCGCAATCCGCCCTCGTCGCTGATCAGCTGTTGCGTCTCACGAGAGAACAGGAAGGCGTAGAAGAGCTTCGCGGCATTCGGATGAGGCGTATTCTTCAGAATACCCGAATGCCCGATCGCGATCGGCGTACCTTCCGTTGCGTAGACGATCTCGACGGGAACGCCCGTCTCCTTGAGCATGAACATGTTGTATTCATTGCCATCGGCCATGACGGAGCGCTCGCCCTGAGCAAGCTTCTTCGGCGGTTCGGTGGAGGATTGCACCTGCATGATCCGCTGCTTGGCGAGTTTTTCGAGATACTCCCAGCCGAGAGCCTCGCTCAGGGCATGGGTTCCGGTCATGATCGTCCCGCTGTAACCCGGATGGGCCTTGACCATACGATTGCGCCATTTCGGATCGAGCAGGTCCGCATGGCTCTTGGGTGCTTCCTCCTTCTTCACCTGGCTCGTGTTGTAGCCGATGACGGACAGGTGAGCGCGATAGGCGGCGAAATGACCGTCGGGATCCTTGGCCGCGGCCGGCCAGGACTTGGCGACATCGGTCGGAACGGCCTGCTGCAGCCAACCCTGCCGCTTGAACAGGATGAAGTGAACGGCGTCGGAGGTTTCGATCACGTCGGCCTTGTGAATGCCTGAGCCGTATTCCTGGCTGATGCGCTGGAAGACGCGTTCGGCGCCGGACCGTTCGACCTGCACCTTGATGCCTGGATACTTCGCTTCGAAAGCCTTGCCGACCTTCTCGGCAACCTGCACGTCCGTGGCCGTGTACCAGACAACCGCGCCTTCCTTCTTCGCGGCGTCGATCATCTCCTGGTTGGGCTCGTAGGGCGCCGGTGCTTGCGCCCAGGCGGTCCCACCGGCACTGAAGAGCGCGAGACTGCTGACGAGCGCTCCATGCAGAACTGTTCTACGATTGATCATGTCTTTCCTCCCTCAATGTGCGAGCGCGCGGCAATGCTCCAGCGGAAGATGGAGCCAAACCGATTGCCCTTGGGGGACCGCGATATCCGCCGGAGTGACCGTGCGGATCGTGTCCCCGTTCCTCAGCGTGACCAGATAGTCGCGGTGAGATCCGAGATAGACCTGACGGGTGACCGTTCCAGGCACCCAATTCGTTTCTCCGGCCGCCGGAGCGGCGGTGGCGATATTGATGTCGTGGTGGCGAATGGCGACCGAGGTTTGGCCTTGAGCGGCAAAGTCGCCGCTTCCGCAGCGCAGCACGACGCCGCCGACGTCCACCGCGTCTCCGGGCAGGCGGTCGCCTTTCAGAACGTTGGCGCCTCCGATAAACCTGGCGACGAATTCCGAACGTGGCCGCTTGTAGATGTCCTCAGGGGAGCCGGCCTGCTCGATGCGCCCCTGGTTCATCACGACGATCAGGTCGGCCGTGGTCATGGCCTCCGATTGATCGTGGGTGACGTAGACGGTGGTGTACCTGTACTGGTCGTGCAGGCGCCTGATCTCGAAGCGCATCTCCTCGCGGAGATTGGCGTCCAGATTGGACAGGGGCTCATCCAGAAGCAGCGTCTCGGGCTCCACCACGAGAGCGCGAGCGAGCGACACGCGCTGCTGCTGACCGCCCGACAATTCGCCAGGATAGCGGCCTGCAAGAGGCTTCAACTTGGCAACATCGAGAATCGCCTCGACCCGTCGGGTGATTTCCTCGCGCGGCATCTTCCGAAGCCGTAGCCCATAGGCGACGTTCTCGAACACGGTCATGTGGGGCCAGAGCGCGTAGCTCTGAAAGATCATGGACATGTTGCGCCGCTCGGGCGGCTCGCTGCGTCCGGGCGACGAAACAATGCGCCCCCCTACCCTGATCTCCCCGTCGGTCGGCTCGACGAACCCGGCGATGAGGCGCAGTGTCGTGGTTTTCCCGCAGCCCGAAGGGCCCAACAGACAAACCAGAAGTCCTTTGGCGATCGCAAGGTTGACGTCGTTGACCGCAAGATGTCCGCCGTACTTCTTGGAAAGACGCGTAAGCTCAACGTAGCTCATCTCACCTCCCTGTTGTGCCGGTATCCGGCCAGCACCTCTTGGGGCGCCCTGGAATGGGAGCTTCATGGACGCATGCCGGATTGTCAACAATTTACTTTTCGCAAAGATCGCCTAAATGCACTCACTTGGCTCGATGGGCGCGAAGAATTGAACGCGGAAGCTCTGCCGGGACCGGACATTGCGGCTCGACCGGGTTGGGGCATTTCTCGAACGAAAAGCGTGAAGACAGCGATTCAGTTTGTATTGGAAAGCGCATCTTCCGCTTTCACGACGCTCAGCAGACGATCGCGCGCTGAAGTGACATGTCGGCAATGTGCTTCATGAGACCAGACCGGATCTCGCGCTGCAACGGCCGACAACATCTCGCGGTGCTCCGTGTTGGAGACCGTGAGTCCTCCACCCTGCACAAGACTGCGGGCCCGGAACAGGTGCAGCTTCTTGACGAAGGTGCGGTATTGCTGGGCCAGCATGGTGTTGCCAGCAGAATCAACGATGAACTCGTGGAATGCCAGATTGAGCGGATAATACGCTTCGAAGTCCCGCCGCTTGGAGGCTTCCTCCATCTCAACCACGAACCTGGTCAAGCGCTGCAATTGATCCTCGGTGATCCGTTCCGCCAGGAGTTTTCCGGCCAGGCCGAACAAAGCGGATCGGACCTCGTACACTTCCCTCACCTCCTGCACGGACAGGCGGCGAATGAAGGAGCCCCGGTTTCTGATCGAAACCACAAGCCCTGTGCCCTCCAAGGCGCGGATCGCCTCACGAATGGGACCTCGGCTCGTTCCAAGCTCCGAGGCCAGCTTGTTCTCGTTGATCCGTTCACCCGGGGCGAAACTTCCATTGAGGATGAGACGCTCGACCTCGCGCTCCACGGCAGCGGCGAGGGAAGAGGTTCGAAGGATTCCCAATTCTTCGGAGATGGAAGTCGTCATGAAATGATATACCTCTGACCATCAGGAGTCGGCCTAATGAATGTACAGCATATTTTCGTTAACTGTTGACAATTTTTTCTGAACGCTCCATCACCCAAAGAGCACTCCCTCGCAACCATACCTCCCGGGGTTCTGGAGAAAAACGGAAAATGGATTCTGCAGTCATCGACCAAACGAAGGTCACGCAAGTTCTCGCGAACTTTGTTGTCAGCTCCAAGCCCGACGATATCGCTGAGCCTGTCTACACGGAAGCGACCCGCTCGTTCCTGAACTGGGCGGGCTGCGCCGTCGGCGGCTCGATTCACGACACGCTCGACCGCACGCTCGCCGCCATCCGTCCCTTCGCCGGCGAAGGCCAGGCGACCGTTCTTGGCCGAGGCGAGAAGCTGGATCTGCTCCACGCAGCATTGCTGAACGGCATTTCCTCGCACGTGTTCGACTTCGACGACACGCATCTCAAGACGATCATCCACCCTGCAGGCCCCATCGCGTCGGCCCTTCTCGCTCTGGCCGAAACCCGCCCCATGAGCGGTCGCGAGTTCCTCCACGCGTTCATCCTGGGCGTCGAGGTCGAGTGCCGGATCGGCAACTCCGTCTACCCAGAGCATTATGACCGTGGATGGCACATCACCGGCACCGCAGGCGTCTTCGGCGCGGCCGCGGCTGCAGGCAAGATCCTCGGCCTGAGCCGCCAGCAGATGACCTGGGCCCTCGGTATCGCGGCGACGCAATCATCGGGCCTGCGCGAAATGTTCGGCACCATGTGCAAGCCCTTCCATCCCGGACGCGCCGCCCAGAACGGCTTGCTTGCCGCTCACCTCGCCGCCCAGAACTTCACCAGCTCCGACCGCGGCATCGAAG
The DNA here is from genome assembly GCF_004458765.1 of Microvirga pakistanensis. Classification (GTDB taxonomy): domain Bacteria; phylum Pseudomonadota; class Alphaproteobacteria; order Rhizobiales; family Beijerinckiaceae; genus Microvirga; species Microvirga pakistanensis. The sequence continues at coordinate 287,528 of NZ_SPJX01000012.1, forward strand.
CTCCGCGCGGTTTCGCTCATGTGCTGTCGACGAAATTCGATCCCGCCGAGATCACCGAGAATCTCGGCGAGACGTGGGAAATCTCGCTCAACACCTACAAGCCCTTCGCATGCGGCATCGTCATTCATCCGTCCCTCGACGGCTGCATTCAGCTCCGGAACGCCCACGGACTGAAGGCCGATGATATCGCCTCCATCGAGCTGAAGGTCCATCCCCTGGTTCTTGAGCTGACAGGCAAAACCGAGCCGCGGACGGGTCTCGAGGGCAAGTTCTCGGTCTACCATTCCTGCGCTGCGGCCATCGTCTACGGCCGCTGCGGAGAGCATGAATATGCCGACGAGGTCGTGGCTGATCCCAAGATCGTCGAGCTGCGCCGCAAGGTGCGGGCCGAGGCGGAAAAGGGCATCCACGAGGATCAGGTGAAGGTGAAGATCACCACGACGGACGGCAAGGTCCATGATCTTTTCGTCGAGCATGCCATCGGCAGCTTGGGGCGTCCCATGAGCAACGAGGAACTCGACCAGAAGGTGCGCGACCTGTGCGAGCCGGTTCTCGGAGCTGCCGGAACGGAACGCTTCATCGCCCTGTGCCGTGATGTTGCGAACGCTCCGTCGCTTGCGGAGATCATCAAGGCAGGCGTCCCGTCACGGTAACATCAAACAGATGGAGCAGGCCTCCCGATCGGGCGCCTGCTCCTGACGATCCTTCGTGATCGAGGAAGGAGCGCGGGCGACATACCCGCGCTCCTTTCATGATCAAGCCCGGAACTTCTCGATCCCGGCAAGGCTCGAAGCGTCGAACAGACGGTTGCACCATCGAGCCAAGGCGTCGGCCTGGGCATCCGTCCAGCCTCCGAACAGCGCATTCGCCCGGAACTTCGTGAGGATTTCGTCCCGGGAGAGAGGCTCGCGAGCACCGCCCCGCATATGAGGCTGGCGCGCGCTGTGGACGCTTCCGTCCCGGAGCGTGGCAATCACGGTACCGGTGTAATTCTTCGGGTACTCGTCGGTGGGATCGATCTCGTATCTGACCTTCGCGGCGAGGGCCAGAATGTCGGAATCCGAGATCTTCTGTTCGGTGAATTGTCCGAGGCCTGCCGCCTTGTCGACGAATCCCACCGCGACGCCGAACGGCACGCTGAACTTCGCGGAGTACGGGGTGGACGGGCGTCGCTTCTCAGCAAGAGGCTCCCACAATCTGTGAACGGTGCCTTCGCCGACCTTGCAGAGAACGTCCTCGATCTGCTCGGCCTTCACTCCTTCGCGCGCAAGACGGATTGCGCAGTCGATGAAAGGCTGCACCATCGTGCCGCAGGCATAAGGCTTGAAGGCGATGCGTGCCGCCTTCCAGTCACGGCCGAGATCGGCGGTGATCCGCGAATGATCCGGCGCAATCTCGGGAACGCCGAAGGCGTAGAAAAAGCCGTGCTCGCCTTCGAAAACGGTTCTCGGCCCCTTGAACCCTGCGCGGCCGAGGGCCGCGGCGCGCAGGCCCGCCTGCGCGGCCCAGCCAGGATGGATGCGCTTCGTCCATGTTCCCTCGGCAAGGTATTCGATGATGCCGGAGGCGAAGCTCGCGGCGATTCCCAATGCGTCGACGAACTGGGTTGGAGGCAGACGCAGCGCCGTGCTCACGCCCGCAGCCGCGCCGAGCGCTCCGATGATGGCCGTGGGATGGAAGCCTGCCCGGTGCTGAGCCGTCGGCGCAACGATGGCCATGCGGCACATGAGCTCCGCGCCAACAGCGATGCCGCGCAGCGCATCGGCGCCTGTTCTTCCGTGGCGCTCGCAGGCGGCGAGGACGGCCGGCACGATGACCGCGCTCGTGTGGACGGGCGTGCCCTCGAACGTATCGTCGTAATCCTCGCCATGGGACGCGGTTCCGTTGATCAGAGCCGCCCCGGCCGCATCATAGCCGCGCGCATGGCCGAACGCCGTGCAAGATCCCTCGCCTTCCCAAGCCGAGACGATGGCTTGAACATACTCTTCGTTGCGTGCGGAAACAGCCAGACCGGCATGGTCGATCAGCGCCGCCGTCGCCGTGTCTCTGAGATCCTGTGGAAGAGCAGCATCGTCCAGTGCCGAGGCCCAGGCTGCAAACTGCTCCGCGATCGCCTGCCCCGGCGGTGGCGTGTTTTCCTTCGCCATACCAATTCTCCATACGGTTCCAAATAAAAACGGCGCCTTCTCCCCTGAGAAGGCGCCGTGCTGATGCCGCCTTAATGGGCTGGAGCTTCCTCCAGCTTGACGGGATTTCTGATTCGACGGATCTCTCTCCATGCGGACAGACCGATGATGAGCGCCGCGCAGGCGAGCAGACCCAGGCTGACGCCATCCTGCAGGAAGACCATGTGATCGCCGTTCGTGATCAGCAGCGCACGCCGATAATTCGACTCGATCATGTAGCCCAGGACGAGACCGAGGATGAGCGGCAGAGTCGGGAAGCCGAACTTGCGCATCACGAAGCCGACGACGCCGGCGATCAGAACGACTCCCAGATCGAAAAGGCTGTGATCGATGGAATAGACGCCGGAGACCACAAGGCCGAAGATGGCGGCCATGAGATACGGCTTCGGGCGTCTCACCAGCCAGATGCACGGTGTCAGGATCACAGTACCGATCAGGAACATCAGGATGTTGGCCGTGAACAGACCGCCGAAGAGACCGTAGACGATCTCGGGATTGGTGGTGAACAGCAGCGGCCCAGGCTGCAGGCCGTGGATCAGAAACCCGCCGAGAAGAATCGCGGTCGAGTTCGATCCGGGAATGCCGAAGCTCAGAGTGGGAACGATGGCCGTTGCGGACACGACGTTATTGGCCGTTTCCGGCGCAATGACGCCCTCTTCCGATCCCTTGCCGAATTTCTCGGGCTCCTTCGACCAGCGACGCGCTTCATTGTAGGAGAGGAATGCCGCAACCGAGCCGCCGCCCCCCGGGATCGCTCCCTCGACGGCGCCCAGCACGCATCCGATACCTTGTGCCCTGCGCAAGCGCCACAGGGTCGACAGGCTCGGAAGCCTCAGGCGCGTGTTGCCCTCCACCGGCTTCGTACCCTCCGTCCAGCGCTCCTCGCCCGCTTGCACCATGAGCTCTGCAACGGCGAAGACGCCGAGCATGATGAGGATGAAGTGAATTCCCTCGAGGAGGTTCGGATTTCCGAAGGTGAATCGGCTCACGCCGGAAATCGGATCCGTACCGACGGTCGCGATCATCATGCCGAGCACGCCGGCGATGAGACCCTTGAGAAGGGCGCCTTCCGACAATGATCCGATGATGCTGATTCCTAAGATGCCCAGCGCGAAATATGCCGGCGGGGTGAAGACCAGGGCAAGGCTCGAGAGAGGCTCCGTCAGCGTCGAGAGCAGGATCAATCCGAACAGGCCCCCGATGGTGCCACCCACGAGAGACAGTCCAAGCGCCTCGCCGCCCCGTCCCTGACGCTGCATCTCGTATCCGTCGATCACGGTTGCGGCGGCGGAATTCGTGCCGGGCGTGCGGATCAGAATGGCCGGGATGGAACCGCCATATTCCGCACCCACGTAGACGGCTGCGAGCAGAACCACCGCGACGAGCGGCGGCAGGTTGTAGGTGAAGGGCAGCAGAAGAGCCATAGCAATCGAAGGCGAAATGCCCGGGAGCGCTCCTCCCAGAATGCCCCAGGTCACGCCACCGATCGCGGCCAGCAGCACGGGCATCGACGTGACAGCCTGCCAGCCGTAGTAGAGGCCTTCCATCTGAATGCTCCATAAAACTCGATGTAAGGGTGCGCTCGCTTCAGGCGAGCGCTCATAATCAGCCGATCAGACGCGGCCAGAAGCCCGCCGGCAGGGGCACTTCCAGAACCTGCACGAACAGCAGGTAGAAGAAGACGGAGCCCACGACGGCGAACAGGAGAGCGCCGACCGTAGGGCGCTTGCCGTTGTAGATAGCGACCGTCAGCAGCAGCAGGGCAATCGTCAGCATGTAGCCGAGATAGGAGACCAGCGCGAGATAAGCGGCGCCGATCGCGACCATGCCGAACCCTCTCAGATAAAGGGAGAGTTCCTCGCGCTTCTTCTCACGGCTCACGCTTGCCGCGGCCGACACAGTCCGCATCATCAGAAGCGTCTGGGCAATGAGACCAGCCGACAGAACGCCGAGCGCAATCGCCAGCATCTTCGGAAGCCCGTCAGCCCCCACGCTTCCGCTGAGGCGGCTCTTCGGAATCGCATCCGCGCCAAGCCAGAAGACGACCGAAAAGATCAGGAGAAGGAGTCCTACGATCAGATTTCCGCGCATGATGTCTTTCCCGAAGAGCGTCAGTTTTTGCCGGGATCACTCGTTCGTGATGCCGTACTTCGTGAAGAAGGCTTTCTGCCCTTCGGCGAACTCAGCCGTGAACTTCTTGTACTCTTCCTGGTTCATGTAGTCGGGCACGAGAGCATCCCTTTCGTACATGGCCTTGAACTTGGGGTCTTCGAGCACCTTCTGGGCTGCGTCCTCCCAGGCCGCCACGACTTCGCGCGGCAGGCCCTTGGGGCCTGCGATGCCACGGAATTTGCGCACGACCAGGTTGATGCCCTGTTCTTTTGCCGTCGGGACATCCGGGAACTGCTTGAGGCGCTGATCGGTGTAAGTGGTGATGAGGCGGATCTTCTTGGCGTCGATCTGACCGCGCAGCTCAGCAATTTCACCGATGCCGACAGTGGATGTTCCGTTGAGCACGCTGAGCATCACGTCACCGCCGCCATCATGCGTGATGATGGTCACTTCCGTGCCTGTTTCGGCTTTGAACTGCTCCATGACCTGACGGTCCAGGGAGCCGGGCGTGCTCACACCGACGCGCACCTGGTTGGGGCGCTTCTTGGCGTCCTCGACCACGTCCTTCAACGACTTGTAGGGACTATCCGCGCGGACGAAGACGATTTGCGGATCCTGGAACAGGTTCACGACGGGGTCGAGGTCCTGAAAGGTCTTCTCAGGCTTGCTGAGCAGCGAGGTGTTGATGTAGCTCGGCGTCGTTCCATAGAAGACGCTGCCGTCGGCCGGCGATCCGGCGAGATAGGCGATCGCCTTAGCGCCGGCGCCGCCGCGCACGTTCTCGACCACAAAGGTCACGCCCATGATGGGCGAGAGATACTTGATCATCTCGCGCAGGAAGACGTCCGTTCCTCCACCCGGGCTGGAATGGGTGACGAGCTTGACGGTCTTGTGCGGATACTCTGCCGCGAGAACGGGCTGCGCCAAGAGGCCGACGGTCGCCAGGCCCACGCAAAGTGCAGTCTTGATCTTGGAAATCATCACGGATTCCTCCTGGGGTTCATGGGAGCCGCCTTGAAGGCGGTCTGTTGGTCGGCGAGATTTTTGCCAACTGTCGACAATTTGCGGAGTACACATTACTCCCCTGCAGAACGCAAGAGCCATTGCCGAAATTTGTGCCGTTACGTCACGCTCATGCGCTTACGGCATGAAGAGCCCACCATTCACGTGAATGGTTTGGCCTGTAATAAAGCCTCCAGTCGGCAGGCACAGAGTGCGTACGACCTCAGCGACGTCTTCCGGTGCGCCCTCATGGCCGACCAGAGGCTGGCCTCCACCCGGGAGAGAGACGCTGTGCCCGGAAGTCTCCGAGCGCTTTCCTCCGATCTTGCCGGGGGCAACGCAATTGACGGTGATTCCATGTTCGGCGAATTCCACGGCGAGCGCACGCGTAAGGCCTGTCAGCCCGCTTTTGGCAGACGCCACATGGGCGCGATTGAAGGCGCCCGTATGAGCGCTGACGCCGCCGATATTGATGATGCGGCCGTACTTCGACCGGACCATGTGGGGCAGGACGGCGCGGGAGCCGAGGAACGCACCCTCGAGAATGACGCCCGTGATCTCGCGCCATTCCGAAAGCGACATGTCCGTGAAGGGGACTTCGCGTCGAATGGCAGCGTTATTGATGAGGATGTCGACGCGTCCAAAGGCCTTGATCGTCGCCGAGACCAGTCCCGCCACGGCGCCCTCGTCCGTGATGTCTGCCAAATGAACGATGGCCCGCCCGCCAGCCTCTTCGATCTCGCGCGCGGCAGCCTCCGCCTCCTCGCGGGAGGACTTGGCGTTGATGACGATGGCCGCACCCTCCTGGGCCAGCGACAGGGCGATCGCCTTGCCGATGCGGCGCACCCCCCCAGTCACGATGGCGACCTGCCCTTCAAGAAGTTTACTCTGCGCCAAGGCTCTCTCCCCGTTCCGCTTCATTCAGCGGCAGATTGATGTTCACCTTGCAGGTCACGTTTGGCACGGCCTCGCCCGGACGTGACACGCAAGGGAGGATGTGGATCTTCCACAGCCCCTGATCGGCACTTGAACGCGGCAGCCCGCCAAAGTGCCGACAGTTTATTGTATACAGAAGTACACGCTGCTGAGCAGGGGTCAAGTCCATCCATTGGGTAAGATACGATGTCACGACCCCTCGCCCGGGCTCGTCGTGACACTCACGTGGGATCTGGTCCTCATCGCGACAAAGGGCGCCGCATCAACAACGCTACACCTGAAAAGAGCCCTATCCACTTGAAGAAACGATAAAAATACGACGTGAAGGCATTCACGAGAAACGCACGTATGACATGAAAGGCGATCACGAGAGCCACGTTGAGATGGAGAACCTGCGCCGTTAGAGCCATTTCCGCCATGCCCCCCGGCGACGAGCCGAGCGCCACGCTCGCAAGGTCGATCCCGGTGACGGCCGCCAGCAGCCCGGCATAGGCGAACAGCAGGGCTGCCAGGAGCAGCGTGAACAAGGTGCTGACGACAAAGATGCGCGGGAGGCGGATAAGGCTCTCACGTCGGAACCGGGCGCCGATCGACAGCCCGATCAGGAATTGCCCTGCCGCAAACAGGACACCTGGTATCCGCCCGGTCAGCAGCCCTGAGGCGGCGACGATCCCGGTGCCGAGGATGGCCCCAACGGTCCAGGGATTATTGAAGCGAAGCAGTCTCGTGACCATCACGCCGGCCAGTCCGGCCAGGAGTGCCGCCCCGACCTGAAGCCAGGACAGCGGCACCTGCGCGGCTTGGTTCATCAGCCCCCCATCGATCCCCAAAGCGAGGATGAGAGGCGGCATGAGACATACGAGCAGGGCGACGCGCAGCGCTTGCGAGACGGCAATCGGCTCGGCTTCGGCCCCTTCGGACACCCCGATATTCGCCATCTCGGAGAGGCCGCCCGGGGTCAGGGAGAAATAGGCGGTCTTGTGATCGATCTTGCTGGCGATGGACATCGGCACGGACAAGGCCGCCGCGAGAAAGATCGCCACCAGCGCCGTCACGATCATCCACGGAGCCCACATGGCGATGACGCCGACGGCGGCTCCGGTGATGTTGAGGCCCACGCTGGTGCCGACGATGGCCTGCCCGAGACGGCGCCCCAGAGTCGGGGCGAACACGGGATAACCTGCAATGGACGTCAATGCCGTGGCGATCAAGGGGCCGAGAACCCAGGCGAGAGGCACATGGGCATAGGATGCCGCCGCCCCAAGGCCTGCGGCCAGCGCAAGACCGGGAATGACCTGCCATGACGGGACGAAGGGGGCAGACTTCATACGCATTGGCCCAACAGATCGCCGACATTCTCCAGGGTCTCGAAGCGCCAGACCGCGTTGCGCACCCGCGCCGCCCTGTCAATCCCGATGACCGGCCCCGCGTTCGCCAGGAACTTGTCTTCGATGGCCGCGTCCGACATTGGATTGTCGACCGTGCCGCTCGCATGGACCACCTGATGCTCGTACCGCTCGCCGTTCTGCAGCACGACGGCGGCCCATGCCTGATCCTTTCCAAGGCTCTCATCCGTCCTCACATGGACGATCTCCCGCACGGCGACGACCTTGGGATCGCGGGCGCGCTCATCCGTGTACTGCGCGATCCCGGCGGCGCGATCCAGGAATGCGACCGCCGCCGAATGGGTGAGACTGAACTTCGACTTGAGACCCGTCTTGGGATCCGCGACACCGGTAATCGAGACAGCCAGCGGATTGACCCGCAGCTCGATGGCGGCGACCCGATCCGTTTCAGGCACTTTCGTGCCGAGCGCAATCATCGCATCGATCGCTGGATGAAGAACGACTCCGCAGGCGTAAGGCTTGTGCCCGTTGCGCGCGATCTCCCAACGCTCGCCCAGTTGATCGAGAATGAGATCCGGCTTGGCCACATGGCTGTAGATCCGGCAGAACCCGCGCTTCCCCTCAAGGATTTCATCGGAGCTGTCGAAGCCCTTTTGCGCGAGCAGCGCGGCGAGAAGCCCGCTCGATGCCGCCTTGCCCGCATGGAACGACTTGCACATGGTTCCCCTGTTCTGCTGCATGCCCGCCGCCTGGGTTGCTGCAATGCCCAGCGCATGAACCATCTGCTGCGAACTGAGCCCGAGAAGTTTTCCGGCGGCCGCACCCGCAGCAATCGAACCCAGGGTTCCGGTCAGATGCCATCCTCCGGCGTGATGGGCAGGCGCTCCCTGCCCTGCTCGGACCCCAGCCTCGAAGCCGACCGCGTAAGCCAGAAGGAAATCCCGTCCGCTGACGGCGTGCTTTTCCGAAAGGGCGAAGAGTGCGGACAGGATCGGTGAGCTGGCGTGGAGAACGACACCACCCATGTGAGTATCGTCGAAGTCGAGCACATGCCCCATCTGTCCGTTGGCGATCGGCGCCTCGAGCAGTCCGAGCTTCAGGTGACGTCCGAGGACCGTGGCGCGCGGAGCCCCCCCCACCTCCTCGAGCACTGAAAGCAGCTTCGAAATCGTCGGGTGCCGGCTTCCCGCGAGGGCGCAGCCGATCCAATCGAGAATGCCGCGGCGGCCTGCATGGATGGCCGCCTCGGGCATGCTCTCGAAAGTGGCTGCGGCCAGGAATGCGCACAGATCCTTCGTGACGTTCAGATCAAGGGCCGCAGCCCCATAATCGGCTTGAGATGCCAGCTGGCCGCTCATGGGCGTGTCCTCCACAGGTACCATCAGGAAAAGCGCTCTTCCGCGTCTTGTCTTCATTTGAATACATTAGTATTCATAAGATACATTCGCGATGCGGGTAAATACGAAAATCACGTTGGCCGCGATGGGCGCGCAGGCCGGCGAAAGGGACGGCCCATCTTAGGGAAGCCGAGGCACCCAAGCTCTGCGCTGCCCCATTCCGCTCCTGCCAAGCCCGCCGACTAGGCCGACAATGGGAGGACCGCCTCATGCCTGACCTGTCCAGCACCGAAGTTTCGCCCGAAAGCGCGGTTCTCTCGGACTACATCGCCGGCACCCTCGACCGGGATCTGCCGGCCGAGGTGACGCTCAAGACGAAATATCATGTTCTTGACACACTTGCGGCGATCCTGTCGGGCTCGCGTCTCAGGGCCGGTCGCCTGGCTGCTTCCTATGTCGCCTCCACGGGCGGCAATCCTGAAGCGACGGTGATCGGGACATCCCTTGTCCTGCCGGTCGGAAGCGCAGCTCTGGCAAACGGCATGGCGGGCCATGCGGACGAAACCGACGATTCGCATCTCGCCGGCCGGTTTCATCCCGGTTGCGGCATCGTTCCCGCAGCCTTCGCCATCGCCGAGCAGCACGATCGCAGCGGACAGGATCTGCTGCGTGCTGTCGCTCTGGGTTATGACATCGGCGCTCGGACCACGATGGCTCTTGGCTTCAGCCGTCCGGATACCGCTCGTCACAGCACCCACAGCCTGGCTCCCGCGTTCGGGGCCGCTGCGGCGGCAGCCGCGCTCCTGCACTTCGAGCCGATCCGGGTGCGCCATGTCCTGTCCTATTCGGCCCAGCAAGCCTCAGGAATTCCGTTCTGGCAGCGCGACAAGGAGCACGTGGAGAAGGCCTTCGATTTCGGCGGAATGGGCGCCCGCAACGGCGTGGCGGCCGCGACCATGGTGGCCGCCGGGTTCTCGGCCGTGGACGATCCTTTCTCGGGCAAACACAACCTGTTCACCGCCTTCGGCGAGAACCCTGACCCCTCCCGCCTCACCGAGGACCTGGGGTCCCGCTTCGAGATCATGCGCGCGTCCATCAAGAAATGGTGCGTGGGCTCTCCGATTCAGGCGGTGCTGGACGCAACCACGATCCTGATCGAAACACACGGCCTGAAGGCAGAACATGTCAGGCGCATGGTGATCACGATGCCGGACGATCGCATTCACATCGTCGACAACCGGACCATGCCGGACGTCTGCGTGCAGCACCTTGCGGCCCTGGCGCTCGTCGACGGCACGATCACGTTCGAGAGCTGTCATGACCGCGAGCGGATGAGCGATCCCGCCGTTCTGGACATCCGCCGACGGATCGAGCTGGTTCCGAGTTCAGACCTGACGGTCGCCACCCCGGCGCGACAGGCCATCGTGGACATCGAGACGGCTGACGGCCGTCACCTTCGCCACCATGCGAAGGCCGTTCGCGGCACGCCGGAGAACCCGATGGAAGTCCATGAAATCCAGGCAAAGGCTCTTGATCTCATGACGCCGATCATCGGCTCCAACCGCGCGACCGAGCTGATCGATCGAATCCTCAAGCTTGAGGAACTCCCGACAGTGCGCGATCTACGTCCGTGGCTTGCCGTCTGACGCCCCTAGAGATCGGCACCTTCCAAGGCGCACCCATCATGGCGCGCATTGTTGACGACGGCATGTTATATCCAAAGGTATCCAAGAGGACACCCTGGCCAAGCGGCACCTTCTTTGCTTCATAGGAACAGGGCATCAACCACGGGAGCGTGGATGTCGGGTCAAGTACAGAATGGCTTGGAGCTTGTCGACCGGGATACCGGGATCCCTCTGAGCGAGTCCGTCTTCCGCTCGCTGTGCCATGCTTTGCGGGCGGGCATCTATCGCCCCGGGGACCGCCTCCGGGAGGAAGAGGTCGCTCAGCGGCTCAAGGTCAGCCGGACACCGGTCCGGGAGGCTCTCGGGCGCCTAATGGCAAAGGGCCTCGTGGAACCTGCCGGAGGCCGCGGTCTCATCGTCCGCAGCCTCGACATGGCCGAGGTGCTCGAACTCTATGCCATGCGTGAAATTCTTGAAGGCGCGGCCGCTCGCCTGGCGGCACAGCATGCATCGCCGCCGGAGATCGACGCCCTCAGGGATCTGGAGCAGTCCTTCGAGGCACATCTCGACGATGCCACCGAGATGGCCCGGCTCAACCGGGTGCTTCACGACACGATCGTGCGGGCCGCGCGCAACCGCTACCTCGACATTGCCCTGCAGGAGCTTCAGGACGGGATCTCGCTTCTCGGTCCGACGACTTTCAGCGTGGGAGGGCGCCCCTCGACGGCCGCCGAGGAGCACCGGGCCCTGATTGAGGCCATCGCGGCACGGGACGCCGATCGGGCCGAAAGGCTTGCGAGATCGCATATCCAGGAGGCCCTGCGCTCCCGGTTGAGGCTGATGCAGGGCCGCTGAGCAGCTTCTGGGATGGCTCGGGCCTGTGCCCTCCCAACCGGTCTTCAGTGCCGAAGGCCTGGTGCCTCCTGGCCGGTCCGCGCCACATACTCGGTGTAGCCACCGCCATATTGGTGGATGCCGTCGGGCGTGAGTTCCAGGACGCGATTCGACAGGGCAGCCAGGAAGTGGCGGTCGTGCGAAACGAAGAGCATCGTGCCCTCGTAGCGCGACAGCGCCTCGATCAGCATTTCCTTGGTCGCCATGTCGAGGTGGTTCGTGGGCTCGTCCAGCACCAGCAGATTCGGCGGATCGTAGAGCATCTTGGCCATCACGAGGCGCGCCTTCTCGCCGCCTGAAAGCACACGGCACTTCTTCTCCGCATCGTCGCCCGAGAAACCGAAGCAGCCCGCGAGGGTGCGCAGCGAACCCTGCCCCGCCTGCGGGAACGAATCCTCGAGAAACTCGAACACTGTCCTGTCGCCGTCGAGCACCTCCATGGCATGCTGGGCGAAATAGCCCATCTTCACGCTGGCTCCGATGGTGACCGTTCCCTGGTCGGGCTCGGCGGTGCCTGCGACCAGCTTCAGGAGCGTGGACTTGCCGGCACCGTTGACCCCCATGACGCACCAGCGTTCCTTGCGGCGCACCGCGAAATCGAGCCCCTCATAGATCGTGCGGCCGCCATAACGTTTGTGCACGCTCTTGAGGCTGATCACGTCGTCGCCCGAGCGCGGCGCGGGCAGGAACTCGAACGCGACGGACTGACGGCGCTTGGGCGGCTCCACGCGCTCGATCTTCTCCAGTTTCTTCACCCGGCTTTGCACCTGCGCCGCATGCGAGGCGCGGGCTTTGAAGCGCTCGATGAACTTGATCTCCTTGGCGAGCATGGCCTGCTGGCGTTCGAACTGCGCCTGCTGCTGCTTCTCGTTAAGGGCACGCTGCTGCTCGTAGAACTCGTAGTCGCCCGAATAGGTGGTGAGCGAGCCGCCGTCGATCTCGATGATCTTGTTGACGATTCGGTTCATGAAGGCGCGGTCGTGCGAGGTCATGAGCAGCGCGCCTTCGTAACCCTTGAGGAACTCCTCGAGCCAGATCAGGCTTTCGAGGTCGAGGTGGTTGCTCGGCTCGTCGAGGAGCATCGCATCGGGGCGCATGAGGAGGATGCGGGCCAGCGCCACGCGCATCTTCCAACCGCCGGAAAGACCCCCGACATCGCCATCCATCATCTCCTGGCTGAAGCCGAGACCGGCGAGCACCTCGCGGGCGCGGCCTTCCAGGGAATAGCCGTCGAGCTCCTCGTAGCGTGCCTGCACCTCGCCGTAGCGCGCGATGATTTCGTCGAAGTTCCCGGCCTGGTCCGGGTCCGCCATCGTGGTCTCGAGCTCCTTCAGCTCGGCCGCGACCTCGCTGACAGGACCCGCCCCGTTCATGACTTCGGCCACGGCGCTGTGGCCTGCCATTTCGCCGACATCCTGGCTGAAATAGCCGATGGTGACGCCGCGATCGACGGAGACCTGGCCCTCGTCCGGCTGCTCTTCCCTAGTAATCATCCGGAAGAGCGTCGTCTTGCCCGCGCCGTTGGGACCGACCAGACCGACCTTCTCCCCCTTCTGGAGGGTCGCGGATGCCTCGATGAAGAGAATCCGGTGGCTGTTTTGCTTGCTGACGTTTTCGACGCGAATCATGGACCTTGGCCTGGAGCAGTTGCGGCGGCCTTATGGCACGGCTCGCTCCTGCGGACGAGAGTCCCGTGCCGGGCAAATTGTCAGGGGCTCGCGCGGCAGGAAGGTTCCGGTTCTCAACGATGCCTCCCCGAGAAAGGCCGCCCAGGTTTGATGATAGGATCTTCATCTTACCTTCATCTCGGCAGTGGCATCTCACCCGTACGACCCTAGAATGGGCTCCTGACCCATTTTCAAAGGCCGTGAAGTCTCCAAGATCAGGCCGCCCAGAACCGATTTGAGGAAGTGGCAAGCACCGATGGCGATCACCCGCGTTCCGACAACCCCGTTTCCCGATCAGCGCCCCGGCACATCGGGACTGCGCAAGAAGGTGAAGGTCTTCCAGCAGCCGCGCTATGTGGAGAACTTCATCCAGGCGATCTTCGACACTGTGGAAGGGGCCGAAGGTTCGACCCTCGTCATCGGCGGCGACGGGCGCTTCTTCAATGAAGCCGTGGTGCAGGTCGCGCTCAGAATGGCCGCCGCCAACGGCTTCGGGCGCATTCTCGTCGGGCAGAAGGGATTGCTGTCCACCCCGGCGGCCTCATGCGTGATCCGCAAGCACAAGGCCATCGGCGGCCTGGTGCTCTCGGCCAGCCACAATCCCGGCGGACCCGAGGGCGATTTCGGCATCAAGTTCAACATGTCCCACGGCGGCCCCGCACCGGAATCCTTCACGGAAGCCGTGTTCAAGCGCGCCAGCGCGCTCACGGAATACCGGATCGTCGAGGGGGCGGACATCGACCTCGCCCGCCTCGGCGAGACCAAGATCGGCAGCACCATCGTTCAGGTGATCGACCCGGTGGCGGACTATGTGGAGCTGATGGAGCGGCTCATCGACTTCAACGCCATCAGCGAGCTCTTCCGCTCGGGTTTTCGCATGCGGTTCGATGCGCTCAACGCCATCACCGGTCCCTATGCCAAGGCCATCCTCGAAGGCCGCCTCGGCGCGCCGGCCGGAACCGTGGTCAACGGCGAGCCGAAGCCCGATTTCGGGGGCCACCACCCCGACCCGAACCCGGTCCACGCCCATGACCTGATGGAGCTGATGATGGGCCCGGATGCGCCGGATTTCGGTGCAGCCTCCGACGGTGACGGCGACCGCAACATGATCGTGGCCCGCGGACTCTTCGTGACGCCGAGCGACAGCCTTGCGATCCTTACGAGCCACGCGCATCTGGCCCCGGGCTATGCACAGGGCCTTTCAGGCGTGGCGCGCTCCATGCCGACGAGCCGCGCCGCCGACCGGGTGGCGAAGAAGCTCGGCATCAATTTTTTCGAGACGCCCACCGGCTGGAAGTTCTTTGCCAATCTCCTCGATGCAGGGCTGATCACGATCTGCGGCGAGGAGAGTGCGGGCACCGGCTCCAACCACATCCGTGAGAAGGACGGTCTCTGGGCCGTGCTGCTCTGGCTCAATGTCCTGGCGGTCACGAAGAAACCTGCGGACCAGATCGTGCGCGAGCACTGGGCCGCTTACGGACGCGACTACTACACCCGCCACGACTACGAGGAGCTCGAGACCGCACCTGCCAATACGTTGATGGATGCGCTGCGCGCCAAGCTCGCGACCCTTCCCGGCCAGCGCTTCGGGGAGCTGACGGTGCAGGACTGCGACGACTTCGCCTATACGGACCCGGTCGATCAATCCGTCACGCCGAAGCAGGGCATTCGCATCCTCTTCCGGGAGGACGCCCGTGCCGTGTTCCGCCTGTCGGGCACCGGCACATCGGGCGCGACCCTGCGGGTCTATCTCGAACGCTTCGAGCCGAACCCGGACCGCCACAGCCTGCCGACGGCGGAGGTGCTGGCGCCGGTGGTCGAGGCCGCGAACGCCATCGCGGAGATCGCTGCGCGGACCGGCCGCAGTGAGCCGAGCGTCATCACGTAAGGTCAATCTGCCCGCTTTGGGCGATCAATAGGTCGCCCAAAGCCCGGGCGTCGCCAGCTCCAGCACGTGTCCATCAGGGTCGTGAAAATAGACGCTGGTGCCGCCGCGCGGCCAGGTTACCCTGCTGGCGATCGGGATCCGGCGCTCGCGCAGCCTCTGTTCCCAGGCCGGCAGGTCCTCGGCCGAGATGGCGAAGGCCATATGAAGCGGTCCGTATCCGTCGTGACCAGGAATGGTCCCTCCCGGTGTCGGCATATCCTGAGTGGATCCGCCGCGTAGGAACAGGAGCAGCACGCTTTGTCCACCCACGTCGAATGCGCACATGCGCTGGTTTTCGAGCAGGAGCGGCAATTCCAGGTCCTCAGCGTAGAAGGCCCTGGAGCGCCCCAAGTCGTCCACATAGAGGGCCGTCTCGAGAACAGAATGAAGCGTGGGCATTGCGGCGGCTCGCGCATCGATGCTGGGTCGGTCTGAGGCCTTCATTCTAGGTGCACCCGCCCCCCCTTTACAGGCCTGGACCACTCGAAAGGTGAAAAATTGGGCAGCGATGTTGACCTTTTAATCTTGCGATCTTTTTGAGCAGCCCTTACATATTGCAGTGCAGCACGGCGATTGGCGTCGCAGTGCCGCTGCCCTTCTTGGGCGTTTCCTCCCTAAACTTCGGGCCGCTGGCAACAGCGGCCTTTTTTCTTGTTTCTGGAGAGGGTTGGGCGTGGAGCGCGCTTCCCAGGAACCTCCCTCACTCCCGGTGGTTTTCCCACCAATGGAGCCCCGGGAGAGTTTCGATGTCCACCCGCTCAGACGACCCCAATCACACCGACATTCCACGGACGCATACCATCAAGCCGATGGATGCCCCACCCAGGAATACGGGCTCGACCTCGGCGCAATTGAAGGGCGACATCAACAGCGGGCGCACGGGTGACAAGAACGAGGTGTTCGATCCCGGATTGTCCCCTCTCGGGACCGATGACGAGGCGGCCGGCTTCTCGCCGCACCCGGATCAGGTGGATCTTGCCCGTCACCAGGAAGGCACCGAGCGGTGGAAGAACGGTGCCGATAGGGACAGCTACGCTCATCAGCACTCGCGCAAGGCCCTGTATGCCTATGTGGGCTTCATCGCGATCGTTCTGATGCTCTTCGCCGGCGCCTTCTCCCTGTTCTGAGGTGGCGCGACGCTGTCTCGAACGACGAGTTCAGTCTCGAGGCGAATGCGCTTGGGCGACGGACGGCCCTGCAGGAGGTCGATGAGGACGGCGGCTGCCGCCTGCCCCAATTCCCGCCGCGGCTGGCGAATCGTGGTCAGGGCAGGCTCGGCGACGGCGGCAAATTCGATATCGTCGAACCCTGCGACCGAAATATCCTCGGGAACCCTCAGCCCCTCCGACAGCAGCGTGCGCATCAAGCCGATCGCCATCTCGTCGCTGGTGCAGAACACGGCTGTCGGACACGTCGCGAGGGCCGCGAGATTCTGTCCCGCCATGATTCCCGATGCGATGGTGTAGTCCCCCGGAAGCACCAGCGCAGGATCGAAGCGGAGCCCGGACGCCTCCAACCCCTCCCGATATCCAAGGAAGCGTTCCCGCTCGAGGATGTTGTTTGGCGGTCCGCTCACGTAGGCGATGCTCCGATGGCCCAGCGACGCAAGATGCTGCGTCATGCGGCTTGCTGCAGCGCGGTTGTCGATCTCGATCTGCGGAATGTCGGCCGAGGGAATCGCCTCGCAAAGGGCTACGAGCGGGATGCCGGTCTTCATGGGCATGCCCTCTCCGTCGCGGCTCTGTCCGAACAGATGACCATTGAGGAGAATGGCGCCATCCACACGCCCCGCCGCCGTGAAGGCTGCAAAATGCGCCTCCTTCTCAGGCGAGCCGTCGAGATCGCTGATGATCATGCCGTAGCCTGCCTCGAACAATCTCTCCTCGATACCGCGCAGGATCTTGGAGAAGAACGTGTTCGACAGGTCGGGCAGGACCACAAGAACCATGTACGTTTTCTGCGAACGGAGCGAACGCGCCGCCGGATTGGGCACGTAACCGGTCTTGGCAATGGCCTCCAGGACGCGGGCACGCGCCTCCGGCGATACCCGCTCGGGTGAGGCCAGCGCGCGGCTCACGGTCGCGGTCGAGACGTCGGCGAGCTTCGCCACGTCCTGGATGCGCACCGTACGGCCAAGGGAAACACCGTCCTCGTCCGGTCTGCTTGAAGGCCCTCTCTCGTCCATGATCCTCCCCTACCTTTGTTCTGTTTGACAGATGCTGTCGTTGCGGTAAAGTTCTGATGTAATCGTTTACATGGCCGCATTGCCAAGCCCGGCATGCTTCCAGAGCGATCATCCAAGTCCCGCCAGAGGACGTGTCGAAAACCGGAGGAAACGAATGCCAGCACGCGCTTCATTCTGCTGACCGCTTCTCCTCGTATATTTGAGCCGACGCTGCCGCAACTGCGCCAGCGAATGGTAGCGTTTACCTGGAGCCGCGCATGGATCCCGTTCTTCGCGCAGAGAACATCTCGAAATCCTTCGGGCCCATCGAGGTCTTGAGCGGCATTTCGCTCGAGCTGCGACCCGGGGAGGTTCATGCGGTCATCGGCGAGAACGGCGCGGGCAAGTCCACCCTCATGCGCATCCTCTCGGGTCATCTCCCGCCCACCAAAGGTAGCCTATCTCTCCACGGGCAACCGACCGCCTTTTCAGGTCCGGTGGAGGCGGAGCACCACGGCATCGTTCTCGTTCATCAGGAGATCCTCCTCGCAGAAGACCTGACAGTGGCGCAGAACCTGTTTCTCGGCCGCGAGATCAAGCGCTTCGGCTTCGTGGACGACAGGACCATGCGCGAGCGCACGCGCGGCATCCTGGCGGAGCTCGGCACGCGGATCGATCCGGATATCGAGGTTCGACGTCTCTCCATCGCCGACCGCCAGCTCGTGCAGATCGCCCGTGCGCTGCTGGTGCCTCACAAG
>NZ_SPJX01000241.1 GCF_004458765.1 Microvirga pakistanensis
GCCCGAGCCCAAGCCTTGATGACTTGGGCCGAAATGGTAGGCCTTGCTGCCTTCTGACGAGCTGATCTGAGGGAGCTCTCTAATGTCATCCCGTTAACCTGACGGTGCCCTTTATGATCATCCCTGCCACCAAGAAGGTAGGTGAGGCGCGGCGATGCTTAACGGCCTTGTGTCAGGTCTGAGATTACCTGGCGTGCCATTGCAAGACATCGCCGCAGGTCTTACCAGCTTACCGCAACGTACTTCATCTCACAGAATTCGAGGATTCCGTGATGAGCCCCTTCCCGGCCAAGGCCGCTTTGCTTCGTGCCGCCGAAGGGCGCTGCCGGATCTGAAACCAGACCACGATTGAGCCCAACCATGCCGCTTTCCATCTTGCCCGAGACGCGCAAGCCTTTAGCAAGATCACCGGTATAAACATACGAGATAAGTCCATACTCGCTGTCATTTGCCAAACGGATCACCTCCTCCTCAGTTTTGAAAGACGAGATTGCCGCGATCGGGCCGAAGATTTCCTCGCGAGTGATAGCGGCTTCGGCTGGGACGCCAGTCAGTACAGTCGGCGGATAATAGAAGCCCTTGCGGTCCAGTGCCTTGCCACCCGTTAGGATTGTAGCGCCACAGCGAACCGCGTCTTCAACAAGACCGCTGATGCGGCTAACGGCGTCAGCATTGATGAGGGGACCGCAATGGGTGCCGTCGTCATAACCAGCGCCCACTGTCATGGCTTCCATACGCTCGGCGAGGCGCTGCGAGAAGGCTTCCAAGATGCCTTCCTGAACGTAGAAGCGGTTGGCTGCCGTGCAGGCTTCACCACCGTTGCGCATCTTCGCGACCATTGCACCTTCAATGGCAGCATCGAGATCAGCATCATCGAAGACGATGAAGGGAGCGTTACCGCCGAGTTCCATGGAGCATGATAGCACCGTATCGGCTGCTTCATGGAGGAGCTTGCGCCCGACTTCCGTCGAGCCAGTGAATGAGAGCTTTCGTACCCGTGGATCGTGCAGCATCGCGCTGACGGTCGCACCTGAGCGTGAGGTCGTGATGACGTTGACCACTCCGTCAGGCACACCGGCTTCAGCGTACAGCTCCGCGAGCACATAGGCTGTGAGCGGAGTCTCGGTGGCCGGCTTGAGCACAACCGTGCAGCCGGCCGCAAGTGCCGGCGCGATCTTCCTGGTGGCCATAGCCGCAGGGAAGTTCCACGGAGTGACGAGGACCGCAACGCCGATCGGTTGGTAGTCGACTAGAATGCGGTTGGCTCCGCTTGGAGCGATGGACATCTCGCCATTTAGCCGCACAGCTTCCTCGGAGAACCAGCGGAAGAACTCAGCCGCGTAGGCGACCTCGCCTCTGGCATCGTTCAGCGCCTTGCCATTCTCAAGCGATATCAGCTCCGCCAGCATCTCCTTTCGCTCGATCATGAGCTCAAAGCACCGACGCAGGATCTCAGAGCGCTTCCGGGGCGCAGTCTCGGCCCATGCAGAACCAGCCTGATACGCTACTGCGACGGCGTCAAGCGCGTCCTCGATGCTGGCATCGGCGACCGATGTGATCACCGCCTGTGTCGACGGATCGATCACATCGATGCGTTTTCCCATAGAACCAGGGCGCCACTTTCCGTTGATGTAAAGATCGGTAGGGAGGCTCGCAACATCAAAGCCGAGCTCCGGGGTAAGTTTCGTCTGGGCAGACATCTTGGAATTGCCTCTCGTTTCGGGTTCAGCCGCGCAGGCGCTCTCGGTCGCCATCGAAGGCAGCAGTGACGAGAGACGTCATGGATTGGAGATCAAGAGGGCGCGGATTGTTCTTGATCAGGCGTGTGGCGCCCATCGCCTGCTCAGCGACGACAGACAGTTGATCCCGGCTGATACCGAGATCTGCGATGGTGCGCGGAATGCCGATGGACGCGAAAAGGCCGGCAACGGCGTCGATTGCCGCACCCGCCCTCTCATCCTCTGACATCCCCGCGGTCTCAAGCCCCATGGCGCCTGCCACCACAGCCATGTCGGCTCTGGCATACGAACGGTTGAACTCCATGACATAGGGCATCATGACGGCGACACCCGCGCCATGGGGCGTATGGGTCAGCGCACCCACAGGATATTGGATTGCGTGGGCGGCGGCGGTACCAGCGGTCCCGAATGCAAGCCCAGCGGCAGTTGCGCCGAGCATGAGCCGCTCACGCGCAACGGTGTGAGCACCATCATCATACGCTGCCTTTAGGCTCGCGGCGATATGGGAAATGGCGAACAGTGCGTAGTGATCGCTAAGGATGTTCTTTCCTAAGAACACATGTTCATGAACAATATGGGGTGTCAGCTGGCGCCTCGCTGTGGTGAACGCCTCAAGCGCATGGGTCAGCGCATCGGCTCCCGAAATGGCGGTCAGAGAGGGCGGGCAGCTATAAGTCAGCTCCGGATCGCAAATCGCCGTATGAGGAATGAGATGCGGGCTTGCGATGCCAACCTTCACGGCGCGCTCGGGATCCGCGATGACAGCAACCGGTGTGACCTCGGATCCGGTACCTGATGTCGTCGGCACCGCGATCAGGGGAAGGACTGGACCGGGAACTTTGAATTCGCCGTAGTAGTCGGCCGCCTTTCCTCCATGCGTCAGGAGCAGCGCGATGACTTTGGCGGCATCAATGCAACTCCCTCCTCCAATGCCGATGACAACATCGGCGCTAAATGAGCGGCCTACCGCCACGCCCTCTGCAATACAGGACGCGGGCAGCTCGGCAATCGTTCCGGAGAAGACCTGTGCCTCGACACCTAAGGTCCTGATGCCATCAACCATGGCGGCAAAGGTGTGGTCCGCGGCAAGGCGCTCATCTGTCACAATGAGCGCCCGCTTCCCAAGCATGTTGACATAGTTTGGCAACGCGGCGCGCTGCCCTGCCCCGAAGACGAGATTACGTGGAGTGCGGAGGGTTCCAAACATGGTCAAACGTGCGCTCTCTGGTTTGTGTGTTGCTGTGGCAGGAGGGGCGTTTTTGCAAGAACCTGCAGCCGTTCCCAGACCTCGTCGACGATAGGCAGGCCCCCAACAAGGTACTTCTCGCGACAGGCGCGGGCTCTATCGCCTGGCACGAGAACACGCTCGAACCCGTCGGCAGGCTCCGTACTGCGGATGATATCAAGATAGGCGGAGAGATGAGCTTGCGGGCCGTCAATCACGATGAAAAGGTCGCCTTTGTTGCAGACCTCGGTAGCATCGAGCGTACCCCTCACATCCGTGCCAATCGCAGATCCGGCGAGGCTTGTGACGAGCAACTCGAAGGCAAGGCCCAGCGAGTAACCTTTGGCACCCCCGAACGGAGCGATCGCTCCATTCTTCGCCTTAACCGGGTCGGTGGTGGGGCTACCGTTGGAATCGAGCGCCCAGTGGCTGGGGATCGGCGCACCTCGATGGGCGTGATCGTGAATCTCACCCATCGACACGATGCTGGTTGCCGTATCCATGACGAAGAGCTCACCTTCGGCTGGAACGCCGATTGCGATGGGATTCGTGCCGATGAGCGCCTTCCGACCGCCCCAAGGATGAACCAGCGCCTCGCTGGTTGAGAGAGCGATCAGGATCTGGCCGGTGGCCGCGACCTTCTCGGCGTACCAGCCAAGCATTCCAATGTGATTGGAGTTGTTCACCGCCGCCAGCGCTACGCCTGTCTCACGGGCACGCTCCTGAATCGCGTCAAGCGCCGCCTTTGCGACAACTGGGCCGAGACCCATCTGGCCGTCGACCGACAAAAAGCCTCGCGACCGCCACGTGAAACGACCTCGAGTGTGTGGGTTGGCTACGCCGTTGGCGATTCGTTGAATGATGCGGTCCAGTCTCAACAAGCCGTGGGACGGGATACCCCGCAGTTCCGCCTCAAGCAGGATCTCGAGTTGGATCGCAGCATTTTCTGAAGGGATACCAGCCTGCGCCAGTGCTTTGCCGACGACATCCCTCACTTCTGGAACAGGAACGACTGGCACGATAAAAGATCCGATCGGATATATGATTGCGACAGGCGCACTATGCTGGTACGTATGCGTGAAGTCAAGAACGTAAGGGAAATGGACCGTGCCCGTCAGCGACGATAAAAACTTCAGAACAAACGCGAGCTCATTGCGTCGTCCCACTCGGCTCGGCGATGAGGTTTATAATGCGATTTATTCGCAGCTCATGTCTCACAAGATCGCACCGGGCGGCCGCATCTCCGTCGACAGTCTCGCAAGGGAGCTAGGCGTATCGCAGACGCCGGTCCGGGAGGCGCTCTCAAGGCTCGAGGCGCAAGGCCTTGTCGTAAAAACTCACCTCATCGGCTACAGCGCCGCTGAGCAAATGGATAAGCAGAGATTCGAGCAGCTTTATGAGCTTAGACTGCTTGTGGAGCCTTTCGCGGCAGCCAGGGCTGCGGTCCATATGAGTGACGACTCGATAAAGGAGTTGGAGAGCCTCGCTCAAAGCATGAAGCTACTTGAAAGGAACAACTCGAGGGCCGCCTACGGGCAGTTCGCGCAGAGCGACGGCGAGTTTCACAATCTGATTGCACTCGGCAGCGGAAATGAACTCGTGCACGCGGTTCTGTCTAACCTCCACACACATTTGCATCTCTTTCGGCTTTTCTATCATTCACGAGCAACAGCCGACGCCAACAATGAGCACGATCAAATTATCGAAGCCCTCCGTCGACGTGACCCGGATGCAGCGGCGGCGGCGATGAGCCACCACTTGGAGTGCTCGAAGGCGCGTTTCACAAGCTACTTCAGCGACTGAGTGTAGCAGTTCAAGTAGGCGCGTGCGGCGTGGTCTTGCGACGATGGATTCGCACGTTTTGATCTAGTGGGCTGGGTTGTTGAGTTCTCCGAGGGTTCACCGTCGGAAACGTGCAGTCCCTGAGGTCCCTACGAGGACCTCGGCTTTATTTAATCCCTTCCTGGAGGTTGGCTTCAGGCCGTTTGTCCTTAGGTCTGGTAGGCATAGAGCATCGGACCCAAAACGATGCTGGCACCTTCGGGGTCCATCCGATGCTCCTTTCTTACTTGAGCGCATCAGTTTTAGCGGAGAACCGGGTCCACTTTTCCGCACAATGCGCTGTCCCCGGTTCATCGCCCGCGGTGGACGGACCGCTGCACGAGCATGGCGATAATGATGATGGCACCTTGAACCGCGCCCACGAGGAACTCGGAGACGAAGTTCGACAGCACCATGATATTGGCGACGAGTTCGAGGATCACCGCACCGACGACGGTGCCCCAGATACGGCCGACGCCGCCCCTGAGAGCGGTGCCGCCGATGACGACGGCGGTGATGGCCTGCAGTTCCCACAGGAGACCGGTGGTTGGTGTGGCGGAGCCGAGGCGGGGTACATAGACGAGCACCGCGATGCCGACGCAGATGCCTTGAATGATGTAGGTGAGCGTGCGCACCCGCCAGATCGGCACACCCGAATAGCGAGCGACATCCTCGTTCGAGCCGAGCGCCACCACATGGCGGCCGAAGGAGGTGCGGTAGAGGATCAGGGCGCCGATGGCGGCCACGACCAGAAAGGCGATGATCGGCACCGGAATGCCGAACACGCTGCCGAAATAGACTGGGCGGTAGAGCTCGCGCAGCTCGAAATTGCGCATGGTGATGGTGCCGCCCGCCGCCAGCCACACCACGAGCGAGCGGAAGATGCCCATCGTGCCGAGCGTCACGATGAAAGGTTCGATCCTCCCGAAGGTGACGATCAATCCGTTTGCCATGCCGCATGCGGCGCTCAGGCCAACGGCCGCCAGCATGCCGAGCGCGAGCGTGCTCACATCCGCTGCGCCGAGCGAGTTGAGGGTCAGGATCATCACGCCCGCCGTGAGGGCCGCCATGGAGCCTACGGAGAGGTCGAGACCGCCACCGGCGATCACG
>NZ_SPJX01000410.1 GCF_004458765.1 Microvirga pakistanensis
GTGGCCATCACCTCCACCAGAACCTCGCCCGCCTTCGGACCCTCCAGCCGGATCGTCTCAATCGTCAAAGGCTTGCCAGCCTCCCACGCAACCGCCGCCCGCGTCTCCATCTCGTCCTCCCCATGCGATTCGATGCTGGAATATGTGAACCGGCTTAACGGAAGGTCAATGGACGGCAGCCTTCGATCGCGGGGTTTCCAGGAGAGCCTGCGGGTCATATGTGTTGCCTCGACAATCGAAGGATCCGCCCGTGCCCAATGTTCGCGCCGCCATCATTCCCGTGACGCCATTCCAGCAGAATTGCACGTTATTGTGGTGCGAGAAGACCAGGAAGGCCGCCGTGATCGATCCGGGCGGCGACCTGGAGCGTGTGCGCGATGCGATCGCGCAGAGCGGCGTCACCGTGGAGAAGATCCTGCTCACCCATGGCCATATCGATCATGCGGCGGGAGCGGCCGATCTGCGCGATGAGCTCGGAGTGAAGATCGAAGGCCCGCACAAGGCGGACGATTTCCTGCTTCAGCGCCTCGCGGAGCAGGGACAGGCTTACGGGATCCCTGCGCGCGCCGTCACGCCGGACCGGTGGCTCGACGAGGGTGACGTCGTGACCATCGGAGAATTGACCCTCGACGTCCTGCACTGTCCGGGACATTCGCCCGGCAGCGTGGTGCTGGTCTCGAAGGCCGAGCGGTTCGCCATCGTGGGCGACGTGCTGTTCCAGGGCTCGGTGGGGCGCGTGGATCTTCCCGGCGGCGATGGCAAGGCCCTCATCCGCTCGATCGAGGACAAGCTCCTGCCGCTCGGAGACGACATCGCGTTCATCTGCGGTCACGGTCCCATGAGCACCATCGGGCAGGAGCGCCAGACCAATCCCTTCCTTCAGGGTGAGGGGCTGCTCTGAGAAACAAGGACGGCCCGGGATCGCTCCCGGGCCGCTTCTGATCGCCCCTACGGCTTGCTTTGTTTATTCGGCTGCCTGGATCAGGACGGCGCCTTTCAGGCCCAGGCGCTCCGCGACGCCGAGACCATAGGCCTTGTCGGCGAGATAGAAGTGCACGATCTGGCGCTTCACGATCTCCTCCGGCACGCCCTGCATCGCTTCCGCGATGTTGTCCATGAGCCGGCTCTGCTCGTCCGGCGTCATGAGGCGGAAGAGGTCGCCCGGCTGCTTGTAGTCGTCGTTGCCGGCGCGGTGATCGTAACGATCGGCATTGCCCGAAATCTTGAGCGGCGGCTCCGCGGCGCGGGCGGTCTGCACCGGTCCGTTGAAGGAATTCGGCTCGTAATAGGCATTGCCCCGGTTGGGGATATCGAACAGCATGCCGCCATCCGCATGGTAGTGATGGACGGGGCAGCGCGGACGGTTCACCGGCAGCGCCTCGTAATGGGTGCCGACGCGATAGCGGTGCGCGTCCGCATAGGCGAAGATGCGGCCCTGCAGCATCTTGTCGGGCGAGAAGCCGATGCCCGGCACGATGTTCGACGGCGAGAACGAGGACTGCTCCACTTCCGCGAAGTAGTGCTGAGCGTTGCGGTTGAGCTCGAGCACGCCCACCTCGATCAGCGGGTAATCCGCGTGCGGCCACACCTTGGTGACGTCGAAGGGGTTGTACGAGGTCTTCTCCGCATCGGTCTCGGGCATGATCTGCACGCAGAATTTCCAGCGCGGGAAGTCGCCGCCTTCGATGGCCTCGTAGAGATCGCGCTGGGCGCTCTCGCGGTCCTTGGCCACGACGGCTTCGGCCTCGCGGTTGGTCCAGGTCTTGATGCCCTGCATGGACTTGAAGTGGAACTTCACCCAGAAGCGCTCGCCTGCCTCGTTGATGAAGGAATAGGTATGCGATCCGAAGCCGTGCATGAAGCGGTAGCCCTGCGGCAGGCCGCGGTCCGAGAACAGGATCGTCACCTGATGCAGGCTCTCGGGGCTGAGCGACCAGAAGTCCCACATGGCCGTGGGCGAGCGCAGATTCGTGGAGGGATGACGCTTCTGGGTGCGGATGAAGTCAGGGAACTTCAGCGGGTCGCGGATGAAGAACACGGGCGTGTTGTTGCCGACGATGTCCCAGTTGCCCTCTTCCGTGTAGACCTTCAAGGCGAAGCCGCGCACGTCGCGCTCGGCGTCCGCCGCGCCGCGCTCGCCGGCAACGGTCGAGAAGCGCAGGAACACCTCCGCCTGCTTGCCGATCTCGGAGAACACCTTCGCCTTGGAATATTTCGTGATGTCGTTGGAGATGGTGAGCGTGCCGTAGGCCGCCGAGCCCTTGGCGTGCACCACGCGCTCCGGGATCCGCTCGCGGTTCTGGTGCGCCAGCTTTTCGATGAGCTGATAATCCTGAAGCAGCAGCGGACCGCGCTCGCCGGCCGACAGGCTGTTCTGGTTGTCGGCGATCGGCGCACCGGCCGTGGTGGTCAGAGTCGTTGTCTTCGTCATGGTCGTCCCCGTTGTGTGGGCGCACCATGCAGGGAAGGTTCGATAAGGTCAAATTGGATTGATTAGAAAGAGCGATCAGATATTCTGATCAGCATCATGGTCACACTTCGTCAGCTACGTTATTTCGACGCGCTCGCTCGCGCGCAGCATTTCGGCGTGGCGGCCCATCACTGCGCCGTGACGCAGCCTGCGCTCTCCATGCAGATCAAGGAGCTGGAGCGGGAGCTCGGCGTCGAGCTCGTGGAGCGGCGCGGCAATTCCGTCGTGCTCACCCGCGCCGGACGGGAGATCGCCGAGCGGGCCGAGGCGATCCTGGGTCAGGTGCGTGAATTGGCGGCGCTCGCCCGTCAGCATCAGGGCGTGCTCTCCGGCCCCGTGCGTCTCGGAATGATCCCCTCCGTCGCGCCCTATCTCCTGCCCGCGATCCTCTCGGAGGTGCAGCGGCGCTATCCTGCCCTCGATCTCCAGATCCGCGAGACGCAGACGGACATGCTGGTGGACGAACTCCTGCGCGGCGATCTCGATGCGATCCTGATCGCCTTGCCGGTGCAGAATGCACAGCTCGAAGCCGTGCCGCTCTTCGACGACCGCTTTCTCGTGGCGGTGCAGGCTCAAGCCGCTCATCGATGGGCCTCCGAGAACCTGCTGGAATGGATCGGTCAGGAGCGTTTGCTTCTGCTGGAGGAGGGGCATTGCCTGCGTGACCAGGCGCTTCAATATTGCCAGGTGGCCAGCATGCAGGCGCGAAAATCCCTCGGCGCCGCATCGCTCACCACCATCATGCAGATGGTGGCGGCAGGGCATGGCATCACGCTTCTGCCGGAACTGTGCGCGGACGCCGAGGTCGATCGCCGGCGCGTGACTCTCATTCCGTTTCCAAACGATCCGCCCAAGCGTACCCTGGGCCTCGTGTGGCGGAAAACGTCAGGACGGAAAAAGGACTTTTTGGCTCTCGCCGATCTCATCAAGAGCCTACGGCAATCTCAGACGGCATAGAGGATGAAACGGGCTTCCCGATGCGCATCGGGAAGCCTCTCTGTGTGGGAAGCGACAAGCCTAACAGCCCGTGAGCTTCACGCGCTCCACCTCCAGGCCAAAGAGCGGACGCACGCGGGTGCCGATCACGTTGCCGGCGAAGGCCGCCACGAGCCAGATCCAGCCATGCAGGCTGCCCGAGGCGATTCCGGAGAAATAGGCCCCGATGTTGCAGCCATAGGCGAGACGGGCGCCATAGCCGAGAAGCAGGCCGCCGACGATGGCTGCGACGGCCGAGCGGAGCGGGACCTTCCAAACCGGTGCGAAGCGCCCCGCGAGCGCCGCCGCGAGCAGGGCGCCGAGGATGATGCCGAAATCCATCACGGTCGTGACGTCGTTGAAGATGCTGCCGTTGAGCTCCGCCAGACGGGCCGGCGAGGACCAATAGGGCCAGCTCGCCACGTCGAACCCGATGGCGGCTGCGATCTTCGAGCCCCAGAGGGCGAACGCGGAGGTCACGCCCCAGGGGCGGCCCGCGAGATAGAGCGTCACGAAGTTGAGCAGGGCGAGCGCCACCGCGCCGGCCACGATCGGCCAGGGACCGCGCAGGAAGCGGGCGAGGCCGTGGCGGGGCGAGGGGGCTGCCTGGATCAGCCGGCCGTGACGGCGCTTCTCGAACACCACCGTGACGGCGGCGATGAGCGCGAAGACGGCAAGCTGAACGGCCAGCGCGGTCCAGGGCCCCCAGAGCTCGATGATCGAGATCTTGGGCAGGCTCGGCAGCGCCGTCCACCAATGCAGGTGCGCCGCGCCGACGGCGGAACCGGCGATGAAGGCGGCGAGCGTGATCAGCATGCGGGTCGAGCCGCCGCCCACCGTATAGAGCGTGCCGGAGGCGCAGCCGCCGCCGAGCTGCATCCCGATGCCGAAGATGAAGGCGCCGAACACCACGCCGACGCCTGCGGGCGAGACGTTGCCGGCAACGGGCTGGCCGAAGAGGGTGCCGGAGGCGAGGACGGGAAAGAACAGGATGGAGGCGATCGCGAGCATCACCATCTGCGCGCGGAGACCTTCTCCGCGCCGGTCGGCGATGAACACGCGCCACGCGGAGGTGAAGCCGAAAGCGGCATGATAGAGCACGAGGCCGAGCGCCGCGCCGAGCACGTAGAGCGTGGCCTGCTTGGGATTGATGACAGCCCCGAGAAGAGCTGCGCCGCCGATGATGCCGGCGGCAGCCGCCAGGGAGGCTGGGGCGCTGAGGGTCGAGCCCGCCCGGTTCCCAGCGGAAAGAGGCGAAGCCACGGCAGAGCTGGACATGGAAGGTTCCTTGCTGTGTCGATAGAAGCGGAATGTGATCTGAGGATCCGCAAAATGAACATGTGGTTCTTTTTAAAGAACGTCAACACTTGTATTATGATAAATAATAGCGATATCTGGGTGTGGAATAGCAACGAATTGCGTCCTTTCGTCCTCCGTCCGATGCTCCGCCGCTGAAACCTCAAGGAACGAG
The DNA here is from genome assembly GCF_004458765.1 of Microvirga pakistanensis. Lineage (GTDB taxonomy): Bacteria > Pseudomonadota > Alphaproteobacteria > Rhizobiales > Beijerinckiaceae > Microvirga > Microvirga pakistanensis. The sequence goes on from NZ_SPJX01000410.1 coordinate 4,917, forward strand.
CGCAGCCATGTCCATCAAGTGCGACGTCCCCGCCGCCATCGGCAACACGCCCCTCATCAAGCTCCGCCGTGCCTCGGAACTCACCGGCTGCACGATCCTCGGCAAGGCCGAATTCATGAATCCCGGCCAGTCCGTGAAGGACCGGGCGGCGCTCTTCATCATTCAGGATGCGGTGAAGCGCGGGGCGCTGAAGCCCGGCGGCGTCATCGTGGAAGGCACGGCCGGCAATACCGGGATCGGGCTTGCCCTCGTGGCCAATGCCCTGGGGTTCAGGACGGTGATCGTGATCCCCGAGACGCAGAGTCAGGAGAAGAAGGACATGCTGCGGCTGGCCGGCGCGGAACTGATCGAAGTGCCGGCGGTGCCTTACGCCAATCCCAACAACTACGTGAAGGTTTCAGGCCGGTTGGCGGAGCGGCTTGCGGCATCGGAGCCCAATGGGGCGATCTGGGCGAACCAGTTCGACAATGTGGCCAACCGGCAGGCGCATATGGAAACGACCGGACCGGAGATCTGGGACCAGACGGACGGCAAGGTCGACGGCTTCGTCAGTGCCGTCGGCACAGGTGGGACGCTGGCCGGGGTCGGCATCGCGTTGAAGGAACGCAATCCCGGCATATCGATCGCGCTCTCCGATCCCATGGGCTCGGCCATCGCGAACTGGGTCAACACGGGCGAACTCAAGGCAACCGGCACGTCCATCACCGAGGGCATCGGGCAGGGGCGGGTGACGAAGAACCTGGAAGGTGCGCCCATCGACGTGGCATTCCAGATCCCCGACGAGGAGGCGCTGCCTGTCGTGTTCGATCTTCTGGAGCACGAAGGGCTATGTGTCGGCGGGTCGTCGGGGATCAATGTTGCGGGTGCGATCCGGCTGGCGCGGCATCTCGGCCCTGGGCACACGATCGTGACCGTGCTCTGCGATTACGGCACGCGCTATCAGTCGAAGCTCTTCAACCCGGACTTCCTGCGCGAGAAGAATCTGCCGGTGCCTGCGTGGCTGGAACGCAGGAGCGCGATCGATCCGGGCCTCGTCTAACGCCTCGTGCAGACCCGGCTTTCCGCGTCCAACAATGCTCTAAGGTCTTGCAAAACGAACGCCACGCCCGCGGAGAAGGCGGGTGCGGCGCTCGGGATCGTTTGCAGATTCAGGCGGCCGACGGCGTACTGGTTTCGGCGTTCTCGTTCTCATCAGGCCGCTGTGGATGCGTGCGGGAGAGATTGACCGGAGGACGCGGCGCCTGAGTCGATCCGTTCTTTGGGACGCCCGTGAAGTTCTGAAGGTCCGCCTGGATGCTCTCGAGGAGGTCGATCATCCATATCTCGCTCGCGTCGATCTTGTCTCGCAATGCGGACTTGGCGATGTCGACCTTCGCCGAAATCTCCATCGGGTTACGGGATTGCAATGTGCTGAAATCCTGCTCGACGGTCGCGAGCTCAACCAGAAGCTCATCGCGAAGCGCCCGCTGTTCCTCGGCGGCGATCAGCGGCGAGTTCAGCATGCCGCGCAAGGCGGCCCAGCGCAGGCCGAGAGCGCTCACCGACTGCGTGCTGCTGAGTTCTGCAAGTTTCTGTGTTTCAGCCACGAGATCATCCTCTGAAAGAATTGGATTCGAACCGCGCCAGAAAGCGGGATTGTTGTGGCGTGAATCGGGCAGCGTGGAAGAAATGCGCCCTTACGCGCGAACTTTTCGCGCACCGTCAGCGAACGAAGAAATACAGTGTCAGCGCAGCGCCCACCGCAATCACCAGCCAGCGGATCACGCTCGCCGGCAGACGGCGTCCGAACACGACGCCCAGATAGCCGCCGACCACGGATGCAGCGCCCACGATGAGCGTTTCGGGCCAGCTCACGAGACCTGCCGCGATGAACAGCACGACGGCGACGAGCTGGATGAGCGTGGAGCAGAGATGCTTGGCCGAGTTGATGAGATGGAAATCATCACCTTCGGTGATGGCGAGCGCCGCCAGCATGACGATGCCCATGCCCGCTCCGAAGAAACCGCCATAGACGGCAACGAGCGTCTGGAAGGCGAGGCCCGCCGCCCAGGCGCGGGTGGAGGGATGGCTGCCCTCGCTCTTCCCGATGCGGCGGGCCAGCGCCACGATGCGTGGGCTTGCGGCGAAGAGCGCGGTGGCGAACAGCAGAAGCCACGGCACGAGGAGGCGGAACGCTTCGTTGTTCGTAACGGTGAGGATATAGGCGCCGCCCAGGCCGCCGATGAGGCTCACCGCGCCCAGAGCCGCAAAGCGGCGGGCGTTCTCGGCAAGCTCGCGGCGATAGGCCCAGGCGCTCGACAGGTTGGCGGGCGTCACCGCCACCGCGCTCGTGGCATTGGCCACCACCGGAGGGAGGCCTGCCGCGACAAGAGCCGAGAACGTGAAGAAGGTGCCGCCGCCTGCGATGGCGTTCACGAGACCTGCCGCAAGACCTGAAGCTGCCAGAAGCGCCGCAGTGGTGAGTTCCATGATCCGATCTGTCTGCTGAAAAGAGGGCGAGGAAGACGAGAGGGGCAGATAGCACGCTGGCGCTTGCAAAGCCCATAGGGCGAATGTCTAGAGCTGTTTTCCCTGCCGGGGAAACAGCTCTTTTCCTTGATCTGCCGCATTTGTTGACGGCGAAGCGGAGCCACTTCGCCGAACAATGCCCTTGAGCACCGGCGTCACCTGGATCCGGGATTGGCTTGCGATGCGCCCGCGACCGGCGGCCAATCCAAGGATCCAAGGAGCCGAAATCAGCCGTCGGGAGCGCCTTCGTGTGGAAAAGCCGCTGCTTTCCTGTGGATCGCAGCGCGAGCGTCCATTGCTCTTCGGCCCGCGAAAGCGGATTTTAGAACACATGTCGAACGTCATTCCCCTCGCCCCGCGCCTGAAACAGGCCAGGTCCGCCGTCACCGAGGCGGAGGAGCGTGCCGCTTTGGCTGCCGATCTCATCGATCTCATCGAGCGCGTGCGGGACGTGACCGAACATGTGGCCGCCCTTTCGGGCCCGTCTCTGCCGATTCAGCAGACCGCCCAGCAGCTTCTCGATGCCGGCACCGCTCTGGAGCGGGCCGTCGAGACGCTAACCGAAAACGGCGAGTGGGTGCCTTTCTAGGATGCCCTCGGCGTCCGGCCGAGCGATGCTCCTGGGCGAAACTTCATTTCAATGCCTGTAATCGCTCGGAAGCCTGGGACATCCCGAGCGCCTGGGCTTGCTCATAGAGCTTTCGGGCCTTGTCCGCGTCACCCCGGATGCCCAGCGCTCCGAGCCTGGTGAGAGCATGGGGGTCAAAGGTCTCGGCCAGCAGGAAGGCAGCCCTTGCGTTGCCGCTGTTGAGGGATCGTTCGAGCAGGAGACGGGCGCCGCTCACGTCGCCTTTTCGAAGGAGTTCCTCCGCGCGCGCCGTGAGCCGGTCCTCCGGCTTGATCGCGGGCGGGGCGGGGATGACCTTGGAATCCCTGGCCGGCGGCGCTTCCACCTCAACAGGAGCGGGGGCAGGCGCAATGCTGGCCGACAGGGGGAGCGCGCCTCCGGACAATTGAGCGACTTCTACCGGGGCGCCGTCCCCCAAGGGGAGCGCGGATGCAGGCTTGGCGGAGGCCGGTATGTCCTCCTGAGGCGGAGCGATGTCCTCCGCTTCCACCGGTACGGATTCGGAGATCAGAGGCTTCGGCTTTCGGTTGTTCGCCTCCTGGAGCAATCGCAGCGCGCCGGTTGCGGCGGCGAGCTTTTGCGCAAAGTCGTCGCTTCTCGCTCGCGTCTGCGACAGGGCTTCTTCCAGTTCGGCGATCCGAACGGCCGATGCGGCCTCGTTCTCAAGCTGGCTGTCCTTGAAGGCCAGCAGGTTGCGGGCCTCCTCCCGGGCGCTGGCGAGTTGGCGTTCGGCGTCTTCGCTGCGCTCTCGCTCCCGCTGCAGCAGGGCTTCCAGATCCGCAACATGCGATGATGTCCGTGCGTCCTTCGACTGCGCCGAGGCTTGGAGCGCATGATGCTCCGCCTGCAGAGTTGCGAGTTCGCTCACAATCGCCTCACGCTTCTGCTGCTCTTGCTGCAGGGCATTCTGAAGCTGAGAAACCTTGAGCAGGGTCTCGGACGCGTCCGCGTCCCGGCGGGCCGTGAGGGCGTTGTACTGTCCCATGAGATCGGTCAGCGTCCGTGTCACCATGCCGCTGTAGGCGGCCTCGTGATCCAGGGCTTCCTGCAACTGCGCCACATTGGATGCGGGTATCGCGGCAGGCGCGGGGCATTCCCGAGCGGCGTTCGATCGTCGCGCATCCTGAAGGTCGAGACCTTTCAGGCTTGAGAGCAGGTTCGGATCGTTCAGCCGGTCGATGAGAGCAATCGCGAGAGTGCCGGTCTCAATCGCGGCATTGAGGCTGTGTTCGGCGCCTTTCAGGTTGCCCTGTTCGATGGAGTCGAGAAGCTCTGCCGCAAGCCGCCTCCGCTCGAAGGAGGTGATCAGGAATGGGAGCGCGGCGGATAGGTCGTTGGCGCTTTCCGCCACGTCCGAGGGTCCGTGGCTTACGGGCTCGTCGAGGCGTCCAGCGGGGAGGCTCTCGGCGAAGCCGGGGCCCAGAAGCGGAAGGCCGATCAACGGGAGCGCCAGCCATCCGGTTGCGGGTTTCAGGAGTTTGGGACGATTGCGCCGTGTCATGTCGGACCTCCTCGGGTGGTGGCCGAAGGCCCGTTCATGAGCCTTCGCTTCGGTCCTGCTGTCGCGTCTTCGAGTGTTGGATCAATCCTGGCGGGTCACCCGTCGGGATGCCCTCTGGCGGTCGTTCCGCCAGGCGAGGAAATCGCGGAAGAGTGCCTCGCGCTGTTCCGGCGAGACCACCATGCCCCGGCTCTGCATGAAGCTCTCGAAGGTCTGTGCCTCGGGCGAGGGCCTGCTGGCGGCCACGGCCCGGTCCAGCCAATCCTGCGCGGCCCTGCTCCGCTGCCAGCCGGGAACGTCCGCCGCCAGATTGACCTCTTTCCACTTCGGGTGCCGGCCCGGCTGGAGGAATTCGTCGAACCGGGAGAAGAACGCGTCCACGAAGCGCTTCACACGATTGTACCGGTCGGTGTTCTCGGGCCAGTTGTACACCGCGAGCAGGCTCCCGACCGCGAGGGTGTCGACCGTCTTGTCCTGTTCGACCAGCTGAGGGTAATCCGCATTCTCGAAACGGGCCGGGAAGTAGGATTCGGCGATCTCGCCCTCGAACGGAATCGAGAGGAGGTGGAAACGTCCCTCGGTCTGAAACTCCGCAATCGCCCGGACGGGGCGTCCGGCGACGTAGAGAGCCGCCTGGATCTCTCCGGATTTGAGCTTCGCGTAGGACGAAGCCTGATCGAAGGTCGTCATCTCGGGCTTGATCCCCAGCTTGTCGAAGATGAGGCGCGCGGTCAGGTTGGTGCCGCTTCCGGCCTTGTCGATATTGACCTTCTTGCCTTCGAGCTGACGGATGTCCGTGATCTCGCGGTTCGCGATGATATGAACCTCCTCGTTATAAAGACGCGTGATGAAGCGCAAGCGCTGCACGGCGTCGTCCTGGAGGTTCTCCGCCCTCAACTGCTCGCGCGCGTCCATCTGCACGATGCCGATGTCGACGCCGCGCAGGAACATGATGTCCTTCAGGTTCTGCAGCGATCCGCGCCCGATCATCGGCAAGATGCGCAAGTCCTCGTTGTCGAGCACGTTCGCGAGATCGGCCGCAATCCGGATATAGGTGCCGTCGGCGCCGCCAGAGATGACGCCCAAGGTGCCCTTGTTGGCGCGCGATGCGTTGAAGCCCTGTAACGTCTGGGCCGAGACGCCGACGATGCCGGAGAGAAGGCCCGCAGCAATGAGGCCCACCCGGATTACATGCCGGATTGATGGAACACGAATGGCCAGAAGATCATGAACTCGGCCCGCCATACTTCGTCCTCCCTGGACTAGCCATTCGGCTGTTTATCGTTTCGATCGTTTTGCTTCACGAATACTGTATATGAAAAGAATCTTGCTGTATCCGAAGTGCATAGCGAAAGAACGAGCATCGTATGCCCATGAGAGGTTCGGTCAATTATGTTTTGAGGACGGATTAATACTCAAGAAGTGCTAGGTAATAGCCACAAAGGTATAGATATTATCTCTATATTCCTTGCTTCGGCTCAATTTCTTAAAAGGCTATCCCGTCATACCCCTTCGGGAAAAATGGGAATCTCCGGTCGGCTACTAAAAAATTGTTAGCGAAGGAGCGCGCTCCTTAACGGTCCATTAACCATAAGCGTTCGAAATCAGGGGGTATTAAAGGAATTTGAACTCCCGTGACCATCGCCGTTCGCCCCCGTCCCGCACTTCGCTTCCGTGGCAGGTCCTTCATGGCCCTGGTCCTGGCACCTGAAGTGCCGCTGAGGGACTGGCTCGAGGATCTCGATGCCGTGTCGGAGCGTTCGCCCGGATTCTTCACCGGACGTCCGATCATTGCCGACGTGTCCAACCTCAAGCCTTCCAAGTCCGAGCTGAAGTTTCTCCTGGCCGCGTTCAAGATGCGCAACATCCGCATCATCGGCCTCGAAGGCGCTGCGCCTGAGAACGTCGAGCCCGACATGCCGCCGCCGATCACGGGCGGCAAGCCCGCGGGCGAGATCGACGTGCCGGACGCAGCCCAGGCTGCCGCCATGGCAGCGACCGCAGTCTCCGCGTTCGCTCATCAGCCTTCTGCCGACAAGACGCTGATGATCGAAGGCTCCGTGCGTTCCGGCCAGTCGATCCTTCACCCGGAGGGCGACGTGACGGTTCTCGGTTCCGTCGCCTCGGGCGCGGAGATCGTGGCTGGAGGTTCCATTCACGTTTACGGCGCGCTGCGCGGCCGGGCGATCGCCGGCTGCACGGGCAATGGTCGCGCACGCATCTTCTGCAGAAAGTTCGAGGCCGAGCTGATCGCGATCGACGGCCTCTATAAGACCGCCGACGACCTCGGCACCAAGTTCCATGGTCAACCCATCCAGGTGAGTCTGGATGGCGATTCGATCATCCTGCAAACCCTGGATTGATAGAGAGAAAGAGGGACGACAATGGCCAAAGTCTTGGTCGTAACATCCGGCAAAGGTGGCGTTGGCAAGACAACGTCCTCGGCAGCTCTGGGCGCGGCGCTGGCGCATGGCGGCGACAAGGTCGTCGTCATCGACTTCGACGTCGGCCTGCGCAATCTCGATCTCGTCATGGGCGCCGAGCGCCGCGTGGTGTTTGATCTCATCAACGTGGTGCAGGGCGACGCAAAGCTCTCCCAGGCTCTCATCCGGGACAAGCGCCTCGAGAATCTGTCGCTGCTTCCCGCTTCCCAGACACGCGACAAGGATGCGTTGACGGAAGAAGGCGTGGCCAAGGTGCTCAACGAACTGCGTGAGAAGTTCGACTGGATCATCTGCGACAGCCCGGCCGGCATCGAGCGCGGAGCGACCATGGCCATGCGCCATGCCGACGTGGCCGTCGTCGTCACCAACCCGGAAGTGTCTTCCGTGCGCGACTCCGACCGCATCATCGGCCTCCTCGATTCGAAGACCGAGAAGGCGGAGAAGGGCGACCGCATCGAGAAGCACCTGCTGCTCACCCGCTACGATCCCGCTCGCGCCGAGCGCGGCGAGATGCTGAAGGTCGACGACGTGCTGGAGATCCTCTCCATCCCGCTCATCGGCATCATTCCGGAGAGCGAAGAGGTTCTGCGCGCATCGAACGTGGGCTCGCCGGTGACCCTCAACAACCCGGCGAGCGCCCCCGGCCGCGCTTATTTCGACGCTGCGCGCCGCCTGAAGGGCGAGAGCGTCGAGCTCACGATTCCGAGCGACAAGAAGAGCCTGCTCGGCAAATTGTTCGGACGGAGGGCCGCATGAGCCTCATGAGCTTCTTCAACCGGCGCACGTCTGCGCCTGTGGCGCGAGAGCGCCTGCAGATCCTGCTGGCGCACGAGCGTGGCATCGTCGGCGGCAAGCCCGATCTGATCGCGCAGCTGCGCGAGGAGATCCTCGCGGTCGTTCGCCGCCATGTGGCGGTCGAGCACCAGAACGTTCAGGTGAAGATGAACCGCGATGCGGACATCTCGACCCTGGAGATCGAAGTGGAGATTCCGGGTCCCACTCCGGTTGCGGCTCGCTGACCCCGTCTCCAAAATCGTTCTGACGGCCCTCCGCCGTGCGGGGGGCCGTTGCGCCTAATTCTGCTTGCTCCACACGCCGAGCTTCGCTTCGCGCGCTTGGTCCGCAGCAGCCTTGAGTTCCGGGGTCGCCTCGGAGGTTGGTTGTCCGCCCCCATTGTAGAGAATGACCCGCGACAGATCCTGCTCGCCGACACGGCAGCGATAGGTGTCGTTGCCGCCCGCGGGCTCACAGGTCACTTCGCGCCCCTGGAGATAACTGGTTAGGTCTTCGGGCTTGCCTGCGCCGGGCGCCCATTCCACGCCGAAGAGGCGAACCACTTCGCCGTCCAGTGACAGCGTGGCGGTATCGATCACATCCGGCACACCGCGCAGAGTGCGACCTCCCGATGAACGGGACACCGGCGTCTGCGCAGATGCAGCCTGGCTCGGCGCGAGGGAGCCCGTTTGCGAAGGATTATCGGCAGCCGCCTGGGTGGCATTCTCGGGACGCAGAAGGAAGAATGCTCCCACGGCCAGCAGCAGCGCGACCGCCGCCACAGCGCCCAGCGCAAAGCCTGGGCGGCGGGAGACGGGCTTGTCCTGGAGATGGTCGAAGAAAGCCTGAGCGCGTGCCTTGGATTCGGCGATGGAGTTCGTCAGGTCGTGCCGGAGGCCTGACGCCTCGGAGCCGCTCAGGGCATGCGACACCCTTTTGGACCAGCCATGGAAGCGAACCTTGCCCTTGCGCCAATGCGTGAGCGCATGCGTGCTCCGTGCCCGCGCAGGCTCGTCTCCGGACACCGGTTCACCGGAATCGAGCTTCAGCCAATCCCGGCGCGGAGGCTGTTTCACCTGCTTGGCCGCCGGAGGCTCGGGTGTTGCAGATATTTCTTCGGCGGCAGCTTTCGGCGGGGGCGGGGATTTGAACAGAACCGGGTGGAGCGTGCGCAGCTCCGCGATGAGGTCGTGCAGGGTGAAGGGTACCTGCTGCCCATTCTTCTCGACCATGCGCGGTTGCCCCGCGCTATCGATCACGGTGAGTTTCAGTTCGCCATCCGCGTTGGACGGACGCAGGGACGATTCGATGATGAGTTCCAGTGCCCGGCGAGCATCGTCCGTGGGATTGATTTTTTCAACCTCGGCATGGATGAGCGCGCGCATCCGCTCTCTCAGCTGCACGGCGTTGCCGATTGGAGTATCGCCAAGGTTCCCAGAGGTGGTGCGAAGAGACGTGACATCACTCATTCGAGGTTCCCTCCAGAGCAAGGGTGCGCCTACGCGTCTGCTTGAGCAACGTGCTGTGCTCCGCGACGATCACAGGTTTCTCACCGATGAATTCCACGATGAGCCGAACGGCCCCAGATCCTTCCGAGATCTGGCGGCGCTTCGGATTGGCGGCAGTATAATCGAAGACCGCGTGCACGGTGCAGATCGACCCGTCGGGATTGCACAAGACACCCATGGCATCGGAACGGGGCCGGTACTCGCGTTCAGGCCAGCGGCGAACGAAGCGCTGCTTTTCCCTGTAGAGCCGCTCGAGGGTCACAGTGCGCCCATGGAAGAGAACGCGCGGGGCATATAGCTCGGCCGTTGCCTCGAGTGCGACATCGTTCCGCGCCGACCATGAACTCAGATACTCGATGGCGAAGTTCTTCGCCATCTCGGCCCGCGCCAGGCGACGCTCATCCCAGGACGGCGATTGTCGCGGTTCGGCCGCTTTCGTACGCGGCGCAGGTGATACCGGCTGCGAAGGTTGCGGCGAGGCTTGCGGGGGCTGCACCGGCTGACGCACTTCCGGCGTTGGCGAGACGGGCGGAAGCCTGGGCGGCTCAGGGGATGCGGCAGGCGGTGCCGCCGGTGCCGCCTGCGGAGCGCCGCCATTTGCCGGCGGGTCGACCCATGATCTTGCTTCCTGGGCAAAGGTTGTCGAGCCGCTGTCCGCGCCCAGAAGGACGAGAATCAGCGACGATGTCAGCAACCGGCGCGCTTGCATGGGATGCTCCGAACAGCTTTCCCTGGTTGAGAAGGTGACCGGGGAAAAGCGGGCTGGACGGTTCCAAGTTCCATCGAGCGCCCGCTTTGAGATGCTCGATCAAAGCTTCGCAACGGTGACGGCAGCGACGCCCTTGATGCCGATAGCCTCAGCCGAGGCGCGGGAGAGGTCGATGACACGACCATGCGCATAGGGGCCACGATCATTGATCCGCACCACCACCGACTTTCCGGTGCGCTTGTTCACGACGCGCACCCGGGTGCCGAAGGGCAAGGTGCGATGCGCCGCCGTCAGGTCATTGGTATTGAAGGTTTCACCGCTTGCGGTCCGTCGCCCATGGAAACCGGGGCCGTACCAGGATGCACGCCCGTCCTGGATGACTTTTTCGGATTCTTCCTTCGGCTCAGCCTGCGCCGTCGAAACGGGCAAGACAGCGAGAGCCGAAAGGAGGAGACCTGCCAGGTTAAGTGTTACCTTTCTTTGATCCACAATGCATTCCCTTGTTGTTGTAGAGGGCGCGCAAGATGGAGCTTAATGAGGCGATAATGAGACCTTCATAGTTGATGATCTTCGGAGTTCCCCAAATTTATACTGAACAGTTATTCATGTGGGAGGTTAATATCGTAACTTTATGCTGATTATAGCCTCAGGCTTTGTTTGATGACGCTGAATTGCAGGCTGATCGTTTCCAGGTCCTGAGGATCCATTCATTGTGAGCATGGTGCCGGTGTGGTCTTTGCACTTCTCATGCGGGGAAAACGAATCTTTAGTGGTGTGCTCATTGCCTCCAGGCTCGCAGCGCCCGCGTGCGGGCCTCTTTTTTGAGTCGTGCATGACCGCTGCTTTCAAAACGTCCGACAGCAAGGTTCTTTCCGGGATCGCTGATCAGCCCCTCCATGCGCAGGCTCAATCTCCGGCACGGGGCATTCTGCTTCTCGTGGCATCCACAATCGTCTTCTCCTTGTGCGATGTCATCACCAAGCATCTGGCTGCCACGCTGCCTGCGGTCGAGGTTGCGTGGCTCCGTTATGTCACCTTTGCGTTCATCGTTGTTCCCTGGGTTATGGTCTCCGGCGGCAGAACGTTGTTTCGCGCAAAGCGTCCGGGCCTCCAAGTGCTGCGGAGCTTCGGTATCATCGGCTCGACTTTGTTCTTCACCCAGGGCTTGCGTTACCTGCCGGTGGCGGAATCGACCGCGATCTACTTCATCTCGCCGATCCTGATCATGGCGCTCTCGATTCTGTTCCTGGGCGAGACGGTCGGCTGGCGGCGTTGGACGGCGGCCCTCGTCGGGCTCGTCGGGGTGCTGATCGTCATCCGGCCCGGTACGGATGCCTTTCAGCTGACGGCGCTCCTGCCCTTGCTCGGGGCGACAAGCTGGGCCGCCGGAGCCGTGGTGACGCGCAAGATGAGCGGCAGCGAACATCCGCTGACCACGCTTGTCTATTCAGCCATCATGGGTTGTCTCGTTCTGAGCCTTCTGTTGCCCTTCAACTGGGTGACTCCGACGGGGAGCGAAGTGGGGCTTGCGGCTCTCATGGGCGTGTTCTTCGCTGCCGGGCAGTGGCTCGTCGTGCTGGCATACCGCCACGGCAATGCGTCCGTGATCGCGCCCTTTTCCTATGTGCAGCTGCTCTGGGCCGGAGCGCTCGGTTATCTGGTCTTCGGCGCGCTGCCCGATGGCTGGACCATCCTGGGTGCCGGCATCATCGCCGCGAGCGGTCTCTATACCGCCTATCGTGAGCGCGTCCGCATGCTGCAGGCGCGCCGGGGAGCCTGACCGGTCAGGCTCCCGAGTGCACGACGCGCAGACGCGGGCGCGCTGCGCGGCTGTAGAATGTAAGCGCGACGCAATCCTCTGCAGATGCGCCTTCGACCAGGCGATAGCCGAACTGTTCCGCCACCGCTCGTACCTGGCCCAGATTGGCCTTCGAGATGCGGCGGCTGAACTCCGTGACGTCCTGGCTCATGAGGGCGGCGAGCATGCCGACCTCGACGCCCTGGTCGAAATCGACGCTCCGTGCCGGAAAACGAAGCCGCAACCCCTCGGCAAGGTGGATGTGATGCATGGTATCCCGTTCGCTTCACGACGTTTCGGAAGGGTTATGGCGCACAACATCCTACCGCTTGTTTAAAGCGTGCCCCGAGCGGCCCGCTCTGTGGATAGGGTGGAGAAGACGTCCTGGATCCGAAAGCTCCTTCCGGCATTTATTCACTCACAGGCTGTGCTGTTGGGCCATGGAATGGCAAGGGGTGTGAGATGAAGATGCAGGGAATGGGTGTCGTGCTCGTGGCGGGCTTTCTGGGTGCGGGGCCGCTGGTTGAAAATACTTATGCTGCTGACATGACACGACAAACGGTGACCCGAACCACGCGGGTGACCCGCGTCGTACCCGTTGTCCCGGAGCGGGCCATCGCCCGCTTGGCGGATCGGGGGCTCGGCTATTCCGTCCTGCATGAGGGCGCCGGCGTGCCGCAGCGGGGTTACCGGGTGCATGTCACCTGCACGGTCACCGAGACCTTCGCGCAGACCTATTGCCCCACCCCGGCCTATCAATCCTACTGCCCGAGCGCCACCATCGTCTGTCGTTAGGGACACGCGGTCTGAACGACCCCAGAGGAAGGGACGGTTTCCCCGAATTGAGGGAAAGTTGTTCCATGCCGATCCAGGCTATTGGCGCTGCCGAACGCACTGAACGATGAATTACTTTCGGTGAGTGCCTTGTCATTTGGGGTTTGGGGCACTACGTGATGCTTATCGACATTTGGCCGGACAATCGGGCCGTACCGCCTTGGCATGCCGGGCGCACGTTCAGACACTCTCCCAAACATCGACGAACCGAGCAGGGGCGCGCTTTGGCGCGGGCCGACGCTCACGTGCACTGACGCAAACCAAGGAAGACTGCCATGATCACGGGCACCGTGAAGTTCTACAACGACCAGAAGGGCTTCGGCTTCATTCAGCCGGACAACGGCGACAAGGACGTGTTCGTCCACGCCACCGCGCTTGAGCGCGCCGGCATCCGCGGCCTGCGCGAAGGCCAGAAGGTGTCCTTCGACACGGCCGAGGACCGCCGCTCCGGCAAGGTCGCGGTCAACAACATCCAGACGGCCTGACGCGCCGTCTCCCGCGGGCGGCGGGCTCACCCAGGCCGCCCGCCAAAGCCGCCCTTCGGGAGCGGCTTTTTTGTTTGCGAAGAAAGGAATTTCCCAATGGCCAAGGAAGAACTGATCACATTCGAGGGCGAGGTCATCGAAATCCTGCCGGATGCCCGCTACCGCGTGAAGCTGGAGAGCGGCCATGAGATCGTCGCCTACACGGCCGGCAAGATGAAGAAGAACCGCATCAAGACGCTGGCGGGGGACCGCGTGACCGTCGAGATGTCGCCCTACGATCTCGACAAGGGCCGGCTCATCTTCCGTCACAAGGACAGCGGTTCGGGCGCTCCCCGTCCGGGGGCCCCGCGCCGTCCGCAGTTCCGCCGCCGGTAACCCGCATCAGTCGAGGATTTGAGCCCAGGGAAAGGTTATGATGCCTGAAAAGACTTGGACGTTCGAGGCTGGTGACCTGGTGCCGGAATGGCTCATGCGCCAGACCAATTGCGTGCTGAGGTTCGGCCGGGACGCGATCGTTGTGGAAAGCAACAGCGAGTTCCAGATCTATCCGGCCAGTGCCATGGAGCCGGAGGACACGATGGTGCTGGCCGAAATCATCGATCAGCAGGTCGATGCTGAAGTCGAGCATACTTTGCCGATCAAGGCCCACACGGTCCCCCGGTCGATGTCCCTCAACTGAACGCTACACAGGAGACCTTCATGAGCCACAAGTACTCCCTGGGCCAGCTGGTCCACTCCGCCGGTGCGAGCTTTGCGGACCGGACGGGCGGCGTCTACGAGGTCGTGCGCCTCATGCCGGAAAGCAGCAATGGAGAACTCGGCTACAGGATCCGGCACACCACCAGCGGCACCGAGCGTGCCGTCGGGGAATCCGAGATCCGCGCCGTTGCTGCGGAGGAGGCTCACACCACGGCCGGCTGAGGTGTGAGGCGGGTGTTTTGACGTTTACCTTCGGGGTGGCGGCATAATAAGAACACGGCTCGTTCAGTGTGGACCGAGCAGCTTTGCAAGACATGACAGTGACCGGCGTCTATGGGACACCTCCGGCAGAACTGGCCGAAGCGCCAGCGGGCAGCATCCAGTTCTCTCCCCTGATTCCGGGTTCCGGAAGGTTGGAGGACCGAGAGGAGGGCGCCTTGAGCGCAATGGTGCTGCTTGCACCTCCCGGTACGGTCGAGCGGCGCTATACGGTCGCTCTGGCCCTGAGGGCGCTCGCTCCCGGGGGAGTGCTCACCGTTCTCGCGCCCAAGGACAAGGGAGGCTCGCGGCTCGGCAAGGAGCTGAAGGGCTTCGGCTGCGAGGTCCGGGAAACCTCCCGACGGCATCACCGGATCTGTGAGTGCGAAAGACCGCCACAGCTTGCCGGGATCGAGAGCGCTCTTGCCGAAGGCGCGCCGCGTGTCGACGATGGGCTTGGCTTGTGGACGCAGCCCGGGGTATTCAGCTGGAACCGGCTGGATCCCGGCAGCGCCCTCCTCAAACGGAACTTGCCCGCCTTGAGCGGCAAGGGCGCCGATTTCGGGTGCGGCATCGGAACATTGTCGCGCACCATCCTGTCCTCGCCGAAGGTCACGCATCTGGTGATGCTGGATATCGACCGCCGGGCCACCGAAATGGCGGCGCGCAACGTTCAGGATTCCCGCGCCGAGATCCGCTGGGCCGATGTGCGCTCGGGGCTGCGCCTCAGCGGCCTCGACTTCGTAGCGATGAACCCGCCGTTCCACGACGGCGGCGCCGAAGACCAGAGTCTGGGCCAGAGCTTCATCCGCAGGGCGGCCGAGTCCCTGCGCCCGGGCGGTGTCCTCTGGCTCGTCGCCAATCGCCACCTGCCCTACGAGGGCGTGCTGAAGCCCTTGTTCAAGCGCGTGACGCTTCGAGCGGAAGCTGCCGGCTACAAGGTCTACGAGGCCCAGAAATGAGCAAGATCCCCACGCTTCGTCTCGACCGGCTGCTCGCCAATATGGGCTATGGCTCGCGCCGCGAGGTGCAGCAGCTCGTCCATGCCGGTCTCGTCACCCTCGACGGCGAAACGCTCGAGGATCCCGATCAGCGCATGGCTGTCACCCGCGATCTTTCGGAGCGCATGCTCATTCGCGGCAAGCCCCTCGATCCCCCGCCGGGCCTCGCGCTGATGCTGCACAAGCCCTTGGGGGTCACCTGCTCGCACAAGGAGGCGGGGCCCCTGGTCTACGGGCTTCTGCCCGAGCGCTGGCGTCGCCGCGACCCGGCGATCTCCACCATCGGCCGCCTCGACAAGGAGACCTCCGGGCTCCTGCTCATGACCGATGACGGCAACCTGCTGCACCGTGTCATCTCCCCACGCACCCATCTTCCGAAGCGCTACCACGTCACCCTCGACCGCCCCTTGCGCGGCGACGAGGCCGAGATTTTCGCCGCCGGCACCCTGATGCTGGAGGGCGAGGAGAAGCCGCTTCTGCCGGCCAGACTGGAGGCGCTGGCCGAGCAAAGCGCCTATCTGACGCTCACCGAGGGACGGTATCATCAGGTCCGCCGGATGTTTGCCGCCGTTGGCAACCACGTGACCGCCCTGCATCGCGACAGGATCGGGGATCTGATCCTGCCGGGCGATCTGGAGCCGGGTCAATATAGGGTCCTGAGCGAGGCCGATCTGGCCTTAATCCTACCGCCTGCAAAGGGTGCATAGGCGAGAGACTCCGATCCAGGTTGTCCCGGAATTGTTCATCTGGTCAGTCTCAATCGCATCGAACCTCTCAAATTCCGTCCTGATCCTGGGGCTATGCCGTGCGGCAGCGGACCGCCAAGGAAGCCTGGCCTGCGCGGGCGCCCCGGAAGCATCCCGGGTCCGGGCTCCGGTGCATGGGTTGGGGACGAGGAAGCCGTTCAGGCGGCTTCCTCGTCAGAGGTTGTCTTGGCGCTGCTAATCGGGTAGGGAAGAGATCAGGCCCACCGCCGTAAAGCACCCGTAGCTCAGCTGGATAGAGCGTTGCCCTCCGAAGGCAAAGGTCACACGTTCGAATCGTGTCGGGTGCGCCATTCCTAACCCCTTGTATAACTTGGGTTTCAGGCGCAAAGGCTAAGCCTCCCAAACAGCCAAGAAGTCCAATCCGTAACAGCCCTGTCACAGCTGAACGGAAACACGACGAATGGCGACCATCCGCAAGAGAGGCTCTTCCTGGCAAGTTCAAGTGCGCAGAGAAGGCTTCCCGCCTGTTACAAAGACATTCTCCACCAGAGCCGATGTCGCTGAATGGGCAAGGGATAAGGAGAGGCAGATCGACCGCGCTGAGCTTCCGACCACAATACGAGACTTCAAAGGAATGACCGTTGCTGACCTTCTCAAGAAGTATGAGCATGAGATTACTCCTAAGAAGCGGGGTGCTAAGTTCGAGCGGTCTCGGCTCCGCCAACTCCTCAGCCACAGCATAGCTAACGCTGGGCTTCACCACCTGTCCGGTGAGCTGGTTTCTCGCTACCGAGATGAGCGGTTGAAGGCTGTTAAACCTGCCTCTGTCCGTCGGGAGCTAGTGGTTCTCCGCCGTGTCTTCGAAGTGGCTAGGACTGAGTGGAACGTGCCTATCCGCATCAACCCAGTCCATCAGATCAAGCTTGCAAGTGACTCTAAGCCGAGAGAACGGCGTCTTGAGGAGGGGGGACAATGAGCGGTTATCCCATGCAATCAACTCAAACTCCGCTTGGTATCTCCGGCCCTTGATAGCCCTAGCCATCGAGACCGGGATGCGCAGAGGAGAACTCCTGTCGATTGGATGGAAGGATGTCGATATGACTGCTCCAACCATCCGCATCCTCAAGACCAAGAACGGCCATCCTTGCACGATCCCGCTCACTCCCAAGGCGGTTGAGATACTGTCCTCACTAGATGCGAAGCTGGCTAAGGCTACGGTCGGGTAGGGGTCAAAAGAAACGAGACGAATCCGGGCATTGGTCAAGGCGGCAGGTCTGGGAAGAGCCCAGATGCCACATTGCCTTGTCCTGGCGAGCATTCCTAGGAAATATGACCTGTGCGCTATAGCACAGCTTGTTTGTTCTCGGCTATGTAGTCACGGGTCGCCTAGATCGATCTAGGACCATGACGGAACACCTTAGGGGCGAGAATGGCAATCATCCGTGGAACAAGCACCAACACGAAACTGATCGGCACGAGCACGAAAGACTGGATCTACGGCTTTCTGACCAACGATAGCATTGATGGCGGCGCTGGAAACGACTTTCTGTCTGGCGGCAACGGAAACGACACTGTCTTTGGCGGCACGGGCAATGACAAACTGTATGGAGGCTTTGGAATCGACAATCTTGATGGCGGTATCGGTAATGACTTCCTCGATGGAGGGCTTGATACGGTTCGGGACATCCTGAAGGGCGGCGACGGAGACGATACGGCGGTCGTTTACGATAACGATAGCGCCCTCGGAGGCAGCGGGCTGGACATCCTGTCGATCGGCAGCTTTGACGTAGATACGGCCATCAAATACACGCTCAATCTGTCCAAGATCAACGGATCAACAGCAACGGCGATTGGCCACAAAGGTATCACTGCTGGCCAGTTCGAGGGCGCATATGTGTACATGGGCAAGTTCCTTGCCGGGTCGTCGGTGATTGGCTCTGCTGGTGAGGATGAGATCATCGGCGGTTGGAACGACACCACCAGTCTGATCGGAGCAACACTGGACGGTGGCGCAGGGGATGACATCATTCTCGGCACCAACAAGAATGACTCTGTCATTGGTGGGGCAGGCTACGATCAACTCGCTGGCGGCGATGGCGCTGATACTCTCACAGGCGGAACGGGTGCTGATCAGTTCGTTGTTGATCTGTCATCAATCCAGTATCTGCCGCCCAAAGTGGACATCATCACCGACTTTAGTGCAGAGGACTTTTTCCTCGTCGATCCCAGCCCGTTCTATGGGTATATGGCAAGCACCGCAAGCAATGTCGATCAGAACAATCCTCTTGAGGTTGGATCAACCCCGAAGGCCAAGTCGACCAAGGCTCAGTTCCTGTATGACACTGATGACGGACGGCTCTTCTATGATGCGGACGGAACCGGCTCTAAGGCGGCGATTCACCTGTACACCCTTAAGAACAAGCCTGTTCTGAACGATTTGGACTTCATCGTCTGAAATCAAGCCTGAGAAGCCACCTTCGTTCTGCCTCTAAGATCCCCCGCTGCGTGTCATACCAGTGGGGGTTTTTGCGTTCGCAACTAATTCGATTGACCTCTCACTCAGGTCCACTTTGAGAATAACCCTGAGCCTGATCAGGGTGTCAGACAGGATCCAGCAATTCGATCGCTCTATGATGTTTGCAGGGTAGCTGCCCCTTCAGCGCTCATCCTGCCCCAGGTCAAATTAGCGCCCACAAGACGTTAGAATGGACCTCTTGGATCGTCGTGCCAGTAGTCCCTCAGTTCCTTCTGGCGGTTGCGGTCAGGCCAGACCAGATCGTCACCTTCGTACCCATAGAACGATGGTGCGTCTCGGACCTGCTCCTCGGTAATCTCAGTGCGGTAGCCTTCAAGTGCCTTGTCATAGGAGAGCTTATCCCACGGGATGGTGCGGTGGTGAACCCCGATGCCAAGAAAGCCACCAAACGTCACGTCAACATAGAGGACTTTGCCGCTGACCTTCTCGATCAGGAGACGCTTGATGGTGCCGATCTGGCTGCCCAGCTGATTGAACACAGCCGTGCCTTCGATCCTATCGCTCTCGATTATCGGGTGAAATGTGGCTGTGTTGTCGCTTGCCTCCCAGAGAAAGAAGCCATTCTCTAGCATCCCGGCCGCAACGAAGGCTCGACCAACGCCAAAGGTCCACTGCTCGGCTGGGCGAACCTCCTTCACAAATGTCCAAGGTCCACTCTCGGCTGGAACCTTCTCGCCAGTTGCACTGTCAGTGAAGGCCAAGAGGTTGGGGTTCGCGTCAGACTGGAAGACATAGCAGGTTCTCATAGGTGCCTCTTGAGTGGATAAGACGCACGACCATTGTCTCAGTCATTCATGACCAAAATAGAAACAGATAAACAGGAAGATTTAACCAGAAATCGGGATGTTGCCCTAGGATAAAGCTAATATTCATCTATGTTTTTCAAGATGTATTTTGACTTGCTACCATACTAGTACACTGACATGATCAGAGGTACTTGTCTCGAACCGACTATCATGAATCGTACAACAAGGCTTCAGAAGATCTAACGTAACCTAAGCACTGATCAATTGAGGCGATAACTGAATCCGGCGATTGGTCACGGCTATTGAGCTAAGCCTCAGCCTAACTTCAAAGACGGACTATGTAAGGCGCAGGGCTAACGCAAAGGCTTTTCCCCTCCCACGAGTAAGAACGCCTCTGATGACTGCTCCTGAGGAGTTCACATGT
This sequence comes from Microvirga pakistanensis, assembly GCF_004458765.1. Taxonomy (GTDB): domain Bacteria; phylum Pseudomonadota; class Alphaproteobacteria; order Rhizobiales; family Beijerinckiaceae; genus Microvirga; species Microvirga pakistanensis. Next base: position 24,477 of record NZ_SPJX01000410.1, read on the forward strand.
TGTCACCAACGCTTTATAGCGCAGCTTGATGAAGCAGTTTCCAGGTCTTTCCGCAAGGCGGCTACAGAGTATAAAGATGATTAACGCGCCTGATTAAAACTTCGGTGTTGCTTTTAAGGCATAGGACGTTCTTGATACTGTCGACTGAGGGGAAGTTAGCTTATTTCGAAGCGAGCTCATCGCCGGAAGCGAAAACACTCTATCTGGTTACTTGGTATTCAGAAGCTGGTCTCGCTGCACTTCCCCGGTGCTCCTGACCTGTCACAACGCATATGGCAGTCGGTGGGCTAACATAATCCCTCCAGGCCCTTAGCTTCCGCCCTTTCAAGCCACGCTTCATCCTTGTCCGTCACTAACTCCCCACAACATGCGAATCGTGCCAGCAGCCTCAATGAGCAAAGCGGATAGCTCCTCGGGTATCTCGTCAGCCGCTCGGTCCGATCGTCCAACGATGTCTGTCAGATCGCTCATTGTATCCCTTCTTAAACAGCAGCCTGTCCAATAGGTCAGCCGGGGATCGCCGGGTTACAGGGACTTCCAGTTTCACGGCAGGGCAAGCCGAGCAGAGCCAGCACGGCTCGTAACGGACGCGCAGGTGTCTCCGCTCTGATGCTTCAAGAGTATTACTGAGATATGCCTTACGGAAATATGAGAGCCGAGACCAACACACTTGCCATGAACGCCAACAGAATCAACAGCGGAGCCAGTAGTGAACCTGATACAATCAGCAACAGGGATAGACTGAGGCGTCGCATGGTGAGGCTCCTCCACTCCGGTAGGTAAAGCCTAAGGCAGACCGTGGCCGCAATATGTTGCATAGCCTAGCCCACAAGAGGGAGAGCTTCGTTCTTTGTTACAAAATCCTTTGAGTCCATTGCGCCACCCTTGTTCAGCCCTGTTCCCCCGGGTGGGGGTGGCCTTCGGCTTGTCACAGCGAGTGTGATTAACTAGGTCAAGCGGATGGCTACAAGCCCCTTGCCAAGCTCGGGGAGACTGTTAGGTTGGTCATTGTAACTGATTGGATTCACTAACTGTTTCTTAGGCTCATCGCCGTAAAGCACCCGTAGCTCAGCTGGATAGAGCGTTGCCCTCCGAAGGCAAAGGTCACACGTTCGAATCGTGTCGGGTGCGCCACCTCCCAGCCGCATGTCGAACATGACCGAGAGCCCGTGTTCTCGTCTGCCGCCGGGAGCATGTGAGAGCCTGCCTCGCCCGTGCCATGCCTCCTCGGCCTATCGCTCAGGCAGCGATCGTTGCGAGGAAGCATCCGTCCCATGATCGCAGCATGGTCGGCCAATCCCTAAGCGCAACCTTACAAGCTCCACGGGTGGCAGTGCTACGCTGGGTTGTCAGCGCGCGTGATATTCTATTACTCTTGCCTGGTGAGTCATCGGCGGCCCTTGCGCTGTGCGTGCCCGCCTAGGATCGGTTGAACGGCTCGATGAACAGGGCCGGTCAGGGAACCCTGCCTTAGGTCTCAGAGGGCAGGGCTAGTAGAAAAGGGGCGCCTATGAAGCCAGTAGAGCAGCGTCGCGCCAGCCCTCGGTCGCACACCCATCTCAAAGGGCACATCATCTTCAATAACGGTCTCTCCCGTATGGAATGCACGGTGAGGGACTTGTCCGAAACCGGCGCGCGCCTCGCGTTCGCTCACCCGGTCAAAGTTCCCGCCGAGTTCCAGTTGCAGATCCCGGGGAAGAAGCTCATTCGGCGTGCCCAGGTCATATGGTATGACGGGCGCAGCCACGGGATCATGTTCCTCGACCGCGACGTGGGAGCCGACGCCCCCGAAAGGCTATCCTTGCCCGACCTGGAGGCATCGGGCGTATCGGATATTCTGGAAGAGGCCCGCCAGAGGATCGCCCAGCTTCTGGGGGTCTCTGTCGATATGGTCCAGCTGAAGGTCGCGATCGAGCGATGAAACGCCGGATCTCCTGCCTCGCATCACCTCGTGCGGACTTGAAGGCCCGCGTCGGCGAATCACCGGGATCGTCTTCCTGCCCGATCGCCGAGAGCTGTTTCCAGGGGGTGTGGGATCATCCCTTCTTGGGTGCGCCGCATTCTTAACGGCGAAGCGGATCCACTTCGCCGAAAATGCTTTAGGCGACCATCCATTCGTGGTCCGGATCGTTGTGGAATTTCCAGATCCGTTTCGGCCCCGCCATGACGTTCAGATAGTAGAGCTCGTAGCCGTGCGGCGCGCCGACCGGGTGATAGCCTTTGGGGACCAGAACCACGTCGCCATTGCTGGCGGCCAGCGTCTCGTCGAGGGAACGGTCGTCCGTATAGACCCGCTGCAGGGCGAAGCCTGTGGGCGGGTTGAGGCGGTGGTAATAGGTTTCCTCCAGCAGCGACTCGTGAGGGAGCATATCCCTGTCATGCTTGTGGGGCGGATAGCTCGACCAGTGCCCGGACGGTGTGATCACCTCGACCACGAGCAGGCTTTCCGCGGTTTCCGTCTCAGGCAGGATGTTGCGCACATGGCGCGTGTTCGTGCCCTTGCCGCGAGTCTCCTGACCCACCTGATCGGGACGGATGACCCGCGCCGGCAGCTTGCCCTCGGCAGGTGCGGTGCAGACGGCGATCTCGCCATCCGTCTCGGCTCTCAGGAGCCACTCGGAGCGGGCGGGCACATAGAGCGACCAAGGATCCGGCTCGAACGGCGAGGAACGACCGCCGATCACCCCGAAATCCTGGTTTCCCGCTGCCACATGGGCCTTGCCCGCGAGCATGACGATGCAGGCTTCACGATCTCCCGTCTGCTGTTTCAAGCTCTGCCCGGCGTTCAACCGGTAGACCTCGAAGCCCACATAGGTCCAACCGGCGGAGGCCGGCGTGATGGCGTGAATGCGCCCGTTCGAATCGGGCGTAGACGGCTTGACGAGAAGCTTCGACATCGTCCGTTGTCCTTATCGCAGGCCTGCTTCCTTCAGGAAGCGGGTGAGATTGGCATAACCCATCTTGGCATAGGTGAGCGGGTGGGCCTTCTTGGGATCCTGCTCCGCTTCGATCACCACCCAGCCGCTATAGCCCGGCAATTCCTTGAAGACCGAGACGAAATCCACCATGCCGTCACCCGGCACCGTGTAAACGCCCTCGATGACGGAATCGAGGAAGCTCCAGCCCTCGGCCCGGGATTTCTCCATCACGCTCTTGCGCACATCCTTCGTGTGCACGTGGCTGATGCGGCTGCGGTACTGGCGGGCGAGCGCCGCCGGATCCGCGCCGCCCCAAGTGGCGTGCCCGGTATCGAGCAGCAGATGCACCGCGTCGCCCGTGGCGCGCATGAAGGCGTCGATATCGGCCTGCGATTCCACGATCGTTCCCATGTGGTGGTGATAGACCACGCGCACGCCCTCCTGCAGGGTGCGCTCCGCCACCTGCGTGATGCGGCGTCCGAACTCCGCCCAGTCGCCTTCCTTCATGACCGGCCGCTGTGAGAGTGGCTTGGAGCGGTCTCCGTGAATGGCGTTCGACGTCTCGGCGAAGACGAGCACGTTCGAGCCCATGCTTTTGAGGAGATCGAGATGCGGGCGCAGCGCCTTCATCTCGGCATCGGCATCGCGCGTGAGCAGTTCCGCAGAGTACCAGCCGGACACGCAGGCGAGGCCGAAGGGCGCGAGCGCCTTCTTCAGGGCCTCCGGCTCGCGCGGGAACTTGTTGCCGAGCTCCATTCCCTCGAAGCCGGCCTCCTTGGCCTCGGCCAGGCACACTTCGAGCGGCGTTTCGCCGCCGAGTTCCGGCATGTCGTCGTTGGACCAGCCGATGGGGTTCGCCCCGATACGGATCGTCATCTGTCGTTACCCTTCCGTTTTGATCAGTCGCCCACGCGCTGTGCGGCGAGGGCTGTTTCGTAATCTTTTCGCGCGGCCTTCACCTGCTCGCGCACGGAGACTTCCGGCACCGCCACATCCCACCAGTGGCCGCCCTCATCGGTGGAGACGAGCGGATCGGTATCGATGACGATCACGGTGCTGCGCTCGGCCGTGCGGGCCTTCTTCAGCGCATCCTCCAGTTCGGCGATGCTCTTCACCTTCAGCGAATGGGCACCCAGGCTCGCCGCATGGGCGGCGAAGTCGATCTCTGGCAAGGTCACGTGGTGGGTGTGCTGCAGGAGATTGTTGAAACTCTCGCCGCCGGTGGCGCGCTGCAGGCGGTTGATGCAACCATAGCCGCGGTTGTCGAGCAATACGACGGTGAGCTTCTGGCCCAGCATGACGGAGGTAGCGAGTTCGGAATTCATCATGAGGTAGGAGCCGTCGCCCACCATCACGATCACTTCGCGCTCCGGGTCGGCCATCTTCACGCCGAGGCCGCCCGCGATCTCGTAGCCCATGCAGGAATAGCCGTATTCCATATGGTAGCCGAGGGCGGCGCTCGCCTTCCAGTGCTTGTGGAGCTCGCCCGGCAGGCCGCCCGCCGCGCAGACCACCACATCGCCGGGAGAGGAGCTGCGCTGCACCGCGCCGATCACCTGAGCATCGGACGGAAGTTCCGCGTTCGTCGGATCGGTGAAGCGGGCCGCGGTTTCGAACCACCGGGCCTTTTCTTCGCGACCCTTCGCCGCCCAGGCCTCCGGTGCCTTCCACGGGCCCAGTGCGTGGCTAAGTTCGTCAAGGCCTACACGCGCGTCGCAGACGAGCGGCAGCGCATTATGCTTGGTGGCGTCGAAGGCCTGCACGTTCAGCCCGACGATGCGGCGGTTCGGGTTCTTGAACAGGGCCCAGGAACCGGTGGTGAAATCCTGTAGGCGGGTGCCGACGGCGATCACCACATCGGCGTCCTCGGCGAGGGCATTGGCGGCTCCGGTGCCTGTGACACCCACAGCGCCGAGATTGGCTTGATGATCATGGGGAAGGCTCGACTTGCCCGCCTGAGTCTCGCCGACGAAGAGGCCGTGCCGTTCCGCAAAGTCCGCCAACACCGTCTCGGCGCCGGAATAGAGCACGCCGCCGCCGGCCACGATGAACGGCTTCTTCGCGTTGCGGATGAGATCTGCGGCTCGTGCGAGCTCCGCAGCATCCGGACGGATGCGGCGTGGCGTCCAGACTTTCTCGGCGAAGAAGCTTTCGGGATAATCGTAGGCCTCGGCCTGCGTGTCCTGGCAGAGCGCGAGCGTCACCGGCCCGCACTCGGCGGGATCGGTGAGCACGCTCATGGCGCGCTGAAGAGCGGGGATGATCTGCTCGGGGCGCGCAATGCGGTCGAAATAGCGGGAGACCGGCCTGAAACAATCGTTGGCCGAGACCGTGCCGTCGGAGAAGCCCTCGATCTGCTGCAGCACCGGATCGGGCCTGCGGTTGGCGAACACGTCGCCGGGCAGGAGCAGGACGGGAAGGCGGTTGACGTGAGCCACGGCGGCCGCCGTCACCATGTTCGTCGCGCCGGGACCGATGGAAGTGGTGCAGGCCATCAAGCGGCGGCGGCGAGAGGCCTTCGCGAAGGCGACCGCCGCATGCGCCATGCCCTGCTCGTTGTGGGCCCGGAATGTCGGGAGCGTGTGGCGCACCCCGTGCAGGGCCTCGCCCACGCCTGCCACGTTGCCGTGACCGAAGATGGCCCAGACGCCGCCGAATAGCGGCAGGATATGTCCGTCGATCTCCGTCTTCTGCGCGGTGAGAAACCGGGCGAGGGCTTGCGCCATGGTGAGGCGGATCGTGTTCATGAGCGTTTCTCTCGACATGCGCCGGAATCGATGCCGGCAGCGTTCTCAGGTTTTGCAATGCATGAAAAGAGAGCGGAGCCGATCATCGGATCCGCCCTTCGTCTTAAGCCGCCTTGGCCGGGCTCGACACGCGCTGCCACGCGTCGACAAGGCGTTGGAAACGGGCGGCCATGTCGGCAATCGCGGCTTCGTCCGAGATCTCGCCCTTCAACCAGCCACGTGCGGCTTCGTTGAAGAGGGTCCGGCCGACCGCGAAGCCCTTCACCTGGGGCTCGCTCGCAGCGGCGGCGAAAGCGGCTTCGAGTTCATCCTCGGGTGCCTCCAGGCCGAGCAACACGATGCCACGGCAATAGGGATCGTTCCTCGTGACCACCTCGCCGATAGCCTTCCAGGCCGCCTTGTCCTGCTGCGGCTCGAGCTTCCACCAATCCGGCCTGATGCCGAGATCGTAGAGGTGCTGGAGGATGCCTGCGACCGTGTCGGTCTTCAGCGATCCGTGCTTGCCGGCGATGATCTCCACCAGCAGCTCGCGGCCGATGCGGCGCGCGGCGTCATGGATGCGCAGCAGCTCGCGCTCCTGGCGTGCTTTCAGTTCCGACGGATCGTCCGGGTGATAGAAGCACAGGCATTTGATGGTATGGCCCACCGGCCATTCCACGAGCTTCGCGCCGATGCTGCCGCCACCTTCGAAATCGAGCGGGCGCGAGCCCGGCAGCTCCACCGGGCGACCGATCCAGAACGGATGATCGGCGGCGCGGAATAAGGCTTCGCGGCCGTAGGTGCCGTCAATCAGCATGCCGAAGCCGGAGCGGCCGTTGGCCACCTTCGCGGCCGCCTGCACGGCGAGCACTTTGAAATCGGGAATGCGGTCGATGGATGCGCCAACCTCGCTCGCCATCGCCTCCAGCTGCACGCGGTGGTCGATCGCGAATGCCATGAGCGTGCCGGACTCCGGCCGGCGCGTCGTCGCCCAATGGATATGGTTGATGTCTTCATCGAATCGCAGCGCCCTGTGGCGGCTGCCTTCCTTGAGGAAGTGCTGCAGCTCCGGAAAGGTCGGGATCTCGGGCGAGCAGAGAAGGCGCGAGACCGCGAAGGCCCCGCTCGCATTGGCATAGGCGCAGCAGGTCTCGAGCTTTTCGTCCCGAAGCCAGCCGCGAAGGAAGCCGGACAGGAAGGCATCGCCCGCGCCGAGCACGTTGTAGACCTCGACCGGGAAGCCGGGCCCCTTCACGCCCTCGTCAAGCGAAGCCGGGATCTCACCGGGAAACACGACGCAGCCCATGGAACCGCGCTTGCACACGATGGTGGCCGTCGAGATAGAGCGGATGGTGCGGATGGCCGCAAGCGTGTCTTCCGAGCCCCCGGCGATGTGCAACTCCTCTTCCGTGCCGACGATGAGGTCGCAATCCGCAAGGATCGGCTTCAGGTGTTCGGTGACAGTATCGGAACGCACATAGCGCGACTCACCTGCGCCATGGCCGAGCAAGCCCCAGAGGTTCGGGCGATAATCCACATCGAACACCACCTTGCGGCCGTTCGCCTTGGCGATGCGGATGGCTTTCCTCTGAGCCGCGGCTGTGCTCTCCCGCGCGAAATGCGTCCCCGTGACGACGATCGCCGCGGCGGAGGCGACGAAGCGCTCGTCGATGTCGTCTTCGGACAGGGCCATGTCGGCGCAGTTGTCACGGTAGAAGATGAGCGGGAATGAAGCCTCGTCCCGGACCCCGAGGAGCACGAGCGCCGTCAAGCGCTGCTTGTCGGTGATGATGCCGTGGGTGGAGACGCCCTCGCGCTCCATCTGCTCACGGATGAAGCGGCCCATGGCCTCGTCGCCCACGCGGGTGATCAGGCCGGATTTCAGGCCGAGCCGCGCCGTGCCGATGGCGATATTGGCAGGGCACCCGCCGACAGCTTTCGAAAAGGAAGCCATGTCCTCCAGCCGGCCCCCCACCTGCTGGCCGTACAGATCGACCGAGGCGCGGCCAATGGTGATCACATCCAGGCTCGGCTTCATGGTATTCCTCCCGCGGCCGGTCTTTCCCGAAAGCCGTCTCAGGGCTCTACTATTCTGGCCCTTGCAGTTATAGAACGTTTATTCTATTAGCATCAAACACTGGAATATCAATTCCAAATTCGCCGATAGCCGGCAAAGGACCCGGGGGAAACATGATCAGGATCGCCGTTCTGGGCGCAGGCCGCATCGGCCGCATTCATGGGTGCAATGCCGCCAACCATCCCGACGCTCGCCTCGTGGCGGTCGCCGACCCGCATGCCCCCTCGGCGCAGGAGCTGGCGGCGGCGACGGGGGCCGAGGTCGCGGCGCTCGACGAGATTGTCGAACGCTCCGATGTGGACGCCATTCTCATCTGCACGCCGACCACCACGCATGCCGATCTCATCGAGCGCGGCGCCAGGGCCGGCAAGGCGGTGTTCTGCGAGAAGCCGGTCGACCTGTCGAGCGAGCGCATCGAGACCTGCCTCGCTGCCGTCGAGAAGGCGGGCGCGCCGCTGATGATCGGTTTCAACCGCCGCTTCGATCCCAATTTCGCGTCCTTGCGCCGCCGGCTCGCCGAGGGCGAAGTAGGGGAGGTGGAGCTCGTGACGATCCTGTCCCGGGATCCCGGCCCGCCGCCGGTGAGCTATATCAAAACGTCCGGCGGCCTGTTCCGGGACATGATGATCCACGATCTCGACATGGCGCGGTTCCTGCTGCTCGGGGACGAGCCGGTGGAGGTGCACGCGGTGGGCTCCTCCCTGGTGGATCCGGCGATCGGCCAGGCGGGCGATGTGGACACGGCGGCCGTCATGCTGAAGACGGCCAAGGGCAAGATCGTCCAGATCTCCAATTCCCGCCGCGCCACCTACGGCTACGATCAGCGCATCGAGGTGCATGGCGCGAAGGGCATGATCCGCGCGGGCAACATCCATCGCACCACGGTGGAGGTGGCGAACGCCTCCGGCATCACGGCCGATCCGGTGCAGGACTTCTTCCTGGAACGCTATGCGGACGCCTATCGTGACGAGCTCACCGCATTCCTGAACGCGATCCGCGACGGCAAGCCGTGCGACCCCACGGGTCGCGACGGTCTCATGGCGCAACGCCTCGCGGATGCGGCGACGCAGTCGGCGCAGACCGGCAGGCCGGTGAAGCTGTAAGGCTTACATTGCGTGTCGCTAACTCAGTTAGCTGCCGAGATAGGCGAGAAACTGGAATATAGCGGCTAGGGCGGCTGAGAATGCCGCCCGAACAGCATGCTTGGATTGCCGTGACAGGCTATGGACGAGGTCTTCGAAATCGCTGCCGAACCAATCTTCCCCGCCTCTTGTTCATGCGGGCAAGGATCTCCTCGGGTGACGGCCTGACAGGGAGAGTTGCAAGCGTTGCTCCAACGGCAGCGCTCGCGTACGAAGCGAACTGTAACGAGCCTTCCATTCTTCCTTACCTCTCCGCCCGCTTCTCCGCCGTGCCGACGGCGAGCGCCATCGCCAGCGCGAACGATGCGGAAAGGGAACGGAACGCGCCGAAATCTGCCTCCGCCACCTCGAGCCATATGTCGGCGCTCGTCACCAGGGGGCTGAAGGCGGAATCCGTGATCGCCACCACGGGAATGTTGCTGCGGGCGGCGGCGGCGGCGAGTTCGGCGGTCACCGGCGCATAGGGCGTGAAGCTGATGGCGAGAACCGCATCGCGCTCGGTCGCGGTGCCCAGCTGCTCGGGACCGAGCTGTCCCACATGGTCGATCAGAATGGTGCGGATGCCGAGCTTGCCGAAGGCATAGGCGCAATAGGCCGCGATGGGAAACACCCGGCGTGCGCCGAGCAGGTAGATCGTGTCGGCCTTCGCCAGGGTCTCGATGGCGCGGGAGAGTTCCTCCGGCCGAACGGAATCGCGCATCTTCTCGAGGGAAACCGCCGCCGCGTTGGTGAATCCCTCCAGGAGCGAGGCCGCGTGGACATGGTCGCCTTCCAGATTGCGCAGCACCTTCAGCCGTTCCCGATAGTCGGGAAAGCGCTCCCGCAGGCGATCGCGAAAGATCTGCTGCAGGTGGGAGAAGCCGTCGTATCCGAGGCTCTTGGCGAAACGCACGAGGGTGGAAGGCTGGACGCCCGCGTGCTCGGCAATGCCCGCCACCGTGCCGAAGGCGACCTCCTCGGGGTGCTCCATGGCGAAGGCGGCGAGCTGCTTGAGCCTCTTGGGCATCGTCTCCCGGCGGCTGATCAGCAACGCCCGTAAATCGTCGTAATCGCCCGGTGCCTCCGTTGCGGCATCGGCGCCGATCATGCTTTTTTCCGTCTCCATGGCGCTGTTCTTGGTCTCCAGATGGCTGTTTTCAGTCTCCATGCAGCCATATTCCGCTTCGATGCGACCTTGACACCGTTCCTCGAAAAATGGAATGAATATTCCACTGTATAAACAAAAAGGTTCTGGCGTTCCATTCAAAGGCGCGACCGGAGCGGCAGAGGAAACGGCCTGGAAAAGGGTGATTCGCCCAAGTCATGGGGCGATCCTCTGCAAAAGCATGCACGGCCAAGAGCCATGGCCTTCGCCATAGCCTTCGCCCTTGCTCTCGCCGTAGCCGGAGCCTCCGGCTGCGGAACGCGAATGAGAACCCTTTTGGGGAGGAAACCAATGAAATCTCTCGTTACCGGCCTCGTTGCCGCCGCAGCCTTGACCGTTGCCGCCGCAGCCCCCGTCTCGGCCCAGCAGAACACCCGCATCATCGTGGTCAGCCACGGCCAAGCCAATGATCCCTTCTGGTCCGTGGTCAAGAACGGCGTGACCGCCGCCGGCCAGGACATGAAGGTCCAGGTCGATTACCGCGCCCCCGAGACCTTCGACATGGTGGCCATGAGCCAGCTCATCGACGCGGCCGTGAACCAGAAGCCCGCGGGGCTGATCGTGTCGATTCCGGACGCCTCCGCGCTCGGGCCATCGATCCAGAAGGCCGTCGCCGCCGGCATCCCGGTGATCTCGATGAACTCGGGCTCGGACGTGTCGAAGAAGCTCGGCGCCCAGCTTCATGTGGGACAGGACGAGGTCGAGGCCGGACGCATCGCCGGCGCCAAGCTCAAGGAGATGGGCGGCAAGGTCGGCCTGTGCGTGAACCAGGAGGTCGGCAACGTGTCGCTCGACCTGCGCTGCAAGGGCTTCACCGAAGGCTTCGGCGGCAAGGTGACGGTGCTCCCCGTCACGAACGATCCGGCCGACATCCGCGCCAAGGTGAAGGCTGCGATCGCGTCCGACAGCTCGATCGACACGATCCTCGCGCTCGGCGCCGGCACGGCGGGCGAGCCGTCGGTCGCGGCCGTGAAGGACGCCGGCAAGACGGGCGCCATCCGGGTCGCGACATTCGACATGTCGGCCGGCTTCCTCAAGTCGGTGGCGAGCGGCGAGGCGGTCTTCGCCATCGACCAGCAGCAATACCTGCAGGGCTACCTGCCGGTGGTGTTCCTGGCGAACTATGCCAAGTACGGCCTGATGCCCGGCGGCAACGTGCCGTCCGGTCCCAACCTGATCACCAAGGAGAAGGCCGCCCAGGTGGTCGAGCTGTCCGCGAAGGGCATTCGCTGATCCGGACGAAGCCCGCGGCCATGACGCCGCGGGCTTTTCTCCTTGTGTGCATCGTTGGTTTCTTTGAGGGAGGCTCTCCATGGTGAACACCACCCAGCCGACCGCCGATCTGTCTCCGGCTTCCGCCGTCAAGGCCCTTCAGGACGAGCGCCTGAAAGAGGTTTCCCTCCTGACGAAGATCATGCGCCGCCCGGAACTGGGCGCGCTCGCCGGCCTGGTCCTGGTCGCGATCTTCTTCCTCTCCACCGCCGACGCGTCCATGTTCTCGCTGGCGGGCGTCATGAACATTCTCTCGCCCGCGGCCCAGCTCGGCATCCTCGCCATCGCGGCGGCGCTTTTGATGATCGGCGGCGAGTTCGATCTCTCCATCGGCTCCATGGTGGCGTTCACCGGGCTCGTCTTCGGATGCTTCATCACGCTGACCGGCTGGCCGCTGCTGCTCGCGATCGCCGCGACCTTCGTGGTGGCCGCCGTCCTCGGGGGACTGAACGGGCAGATCGTCATCCGCACGCGGCTGCCCTCCTTCATCGTCACGCTGGCTTTCCTGTTCATCCTGCGCGGGCTGTCCCTCGTGGGCCTCAAATGGGCGACGGGCGGCTCCACGCAGATGCGCGGCCTCGGCGGCGAGGGCGAGTCGGACCTGGTGCGCGAGATCTTCTCGGGCACGGCCCTGGAGGGGCTGTTCTCGTGGCTGGCCGCCCATGATCTCATCGCGAAGTTTCCGAACGGGACACCCACGGTCGCCGGCGTGCCGGTGTCCATTCTCTGGTTCGTCGGCTTTGCGCTCGTCGCCACATGGATCCTGCTGCGCACGCGCGCCGGCAACTGGATTTTCGCGGCCGGGGGCGACGCCAACGCGGCGCGCAACTCCGGCGTGCCGGTGGACCGGGTGAAGACCGGCCTCTTCATGCTCACCGCCTGCGCGGCCGCGCTGGTCGCGATCCTGACCGTGCTCGACGCGGGCTCGACGGATGCGCGGCGCGGCTTTCAGAAGGAATTCGAGGCGATCATCGCGGCGGTGATCGGCGGCTGCCTGCTCACCGGCGGCTACGGCTCGGCCATCGGGGCGTTCTTCGGCGCCATCATCTTCGGCATGGTGTCGATCGGCCTCACCTACACGCGCTTCGATTCCGATTGGTTCCAGGTGTTCCTGGGCGCCATGCTGCTGCTGGCGGTTCTCTTCAACAACTTCATCCGCCGGAAAGTCACGGGAGAACGCTGATGGACACGCAGGCTCCACTCATCGAGATCCGCAATCTCGTCAAGCATTTCGGCTCCGTCATCGCGCTCTCCGGGGTGTCGCTGTCCGTCCATCGCGGCGAGGTGATGTGCCTGCTCGGCGACAACGGCGCGGGCAAGTCCACCCTCATCAAGACCCTCGCGGGCGTGCACAGGCCGACATCGGGCGATTTCCTGGTGGAGGGGCAGCCCGTGTCCTTCACCAGCCCGCGCGATGCGTTGGACGCGGGCATCGCCACGGTCTACCAGGACCTCGCGATGATCCCGCTCATGTCGGTGACGCGCAACTTCTTCATGGGCCGCGAGCCGGTGAGGGGCGTCTGGCCCTTCCGCCATGTGGATTTCGACCATTGCGACACGGTCACCCGCGAGGAGATGCGCAAGATCGGCATCGACGTGCGGGACCCGCACCAGGCGGTGGGCACGCTCTCCGGCGGCGAGCGCCAATGCGTGGCGATCGCCCGCGCGGTCTATTTCGGCGCGAAGGTGCTGATCCTCGACGAGCCGACCTCCGCGCTCGGCGTGGCGCAGACCTCGATGGTGCTCAAATACATCCACCAGGTGCGCAGCAAGGGCCTCGGGGTGATCTTCATCACGCACAACGTGCGCCACGCCTACGCGGTGGGCGACCGCTTCACGGTGCTCAATCGCGGCAAGACGCTCGGCACCTATGCGAAATCCGGGATTCAGATCGAGGAGCTGCAGAACCTCATGGCCGGCGGCAAGGAATTGCAGGCGGTGTCGGAGGAACTGGGCGGGATGGTGTAGGCGGATCGCACGCGTGTTCCGTCTCTCAAGGAGAGGCGACAGGCACGGATCGGCGGGTGATGAAGTCAGACGCTCGTCGTCATCCCCGGGTCAAGCCCGGGGATCCACGTCTCCCTCGCAACGCAAAAGACGCGGATGGCCGTGACTGATCCACGGATCAAGTCCGGGGACGGCCATGACGAAAAAGGCATGGCGGGAGGGGGCCATGACGGTGGAGGATGCTCGCAATCTCTGATGCCAGCACTGCGCTCCGATTTGGAGAATGATGGATGAAAACACTCAGCATCGGCCTCATCGGCACCGGCTACATGGGCAAGTGTCACGCGCTCGCCTGGAACGCGGTGGCCTCCGTGTTCGGCGACGTTCCGCGCCCGCGCCTCGTTATGCTGGCGGAAGCCTCGCAGGAGCTTGCGGAGCGCAAGGCCCAGGAACTCGGCTTCGAGCGCGCGACCGGCGATTGGCGCGCGCTCGTGAACGACCCCGGAATCGACGTGGTGTCGATCACCACGCCCAACGCCTTTCACCCGGACATGGCCATCGCGGCGCTCGAGGCCGGCAAGCACGTGTGGTGCGAGAAGCCCATGGCGACGCGGCTTGCGGATGCGGAGCGCATGCTGGCGGCTGCCCGCGCTTCGGGAAAGGTTGCGGCGCTCGGCTACAACTACATCCAGAACCCGGTCATGCGCCTGATCCGCCGCATCCTCGACGAGGGGCAGATCGGTCGCGTGAATCATGTGCGCCTCGAAATGGACGAGGACTTCATGGCGAACGCGGACGACCTCTTCTATTGGAAGAGCGAAGCCTCCTCGGGCCACGGCGCGCTCGATGATTTCGGCGTGCATCCGCTGAGCCTTCTGTGGGTGCTCCTCGGCGGCGTCAGGCGCGTGTGCGGGCATATGGCGAAGCCCTATGCGGAGCGTCCCGTGCAGGGCGGCGGACGCCGCGCGGTCGAGACCTATGACATCGCCACCGTGCTGATGGAGCTGGAGAGTGGCGCGTCGGGCGTCTTGGCTCTCAACCGTTCCGCCTGGGGCCGCAAGGGCCGCATCTTCGTGCAGATCTTCGGTTCCAATGGCACCATCGTCTACGACCAGGAGCGCATGAACGAGGTACAGCTTTACACGGCCGATGGCGCGAAGGAAGCACAAGGCTTCCGCACCATCCTCACCGGCCCGCAGCACCCGCCCTACGACAAGTTCATTCCCGCGCCGGGCCATGGATTGGGCTTCAATGATCTGAAAATCATCGAATGCCGGGAGCTGATGCGGCGCATCGCGGGCGAGAAGGCGCATCTCATCGATTTCGAGGACGGCATCCGGATCGAGCGGACAATCGACGCCATGGCGCGGAGCGCCCATGAGGGGCGCTGGGTCGAGGTGTAACGGTCTGCGGCATCCCGGGGCTGCACAGCAGAACCCGGGATCGTGAGACGAGAATGGCGCAGGTTCCCCTCTCCCTGGGGGAGAAGGTGAGGGGTGACAGCCCTATCCGGAAAGGCGTAAGCCCTCACCCGCCGCGCTCTATTCTGAGAACGATTCCGGATCTTCGCTGCGCTTCGTCCGGGATGAATGCATGTGTTCGCTCTTACGCCGCGTGCGCCTTCAGCACGTCGAGGAAGGCGTCCGCATAGCGGTCGAGCTTGGCCTGGCCCACGCCGTGAACCTCGCGGAAAGCGTACACGGTCGTGGGGCGCTTCGCCGCCATGTCGATCAGGCTGCGGTCGGAGAAGATCACGTAGGCCGGAACGCCCTCCTCCTTCGCGAGACGCGTGCGGAGCGCCTTGAGGTCGAGGAGCAGCGGATCGTCGGAGGGCACCACCGATTCCGCCTCGATGCGCGACCGGCGCCGGCGCCGGTCGGCGGGCTTCATGAGAACGTCGGAGCGCAGCTCGATCCGTTCCTGGCCCTTCAGCACGGCCACGCCCCTGTCGGTGAGCGTCCAGCGTCCGTATTCGGCGAGCTCCAGCCCGACGAGACCGGCGGCGTAGATCTGACGCAGGAGGGAGCGCCACTCGTTCTTCGTGCGGTCCCGGCCGACCCCGAAGGTCTTGAGCTTGTCGTGCCCGAAACGGCGAACCGCGTCGGTCTCGTCGCCCACCAGGATGCTGATGAGATGCTCCGTGCCGAAGCGCTCGCCGGTGCGCACGATGGCCGAGAGGATCTTCTGCGCCTCGATGGTGCCGTCGAAGGACATCACGCCCTCGATGCACAAATCGCAATTGCCGCAAGGCTCCGTGGTCTCGCCGAAATAGGCGAGCAGCGTCTGGCGGCGGCAGCGCGGCGCTTCGCACAGCGCCACGAGGGCGTTGAGGCGCTGGCGCTCCACGCGCTTCTGCTCGTCGGCCGCGTCGCTCTCCTCGATCTGCAGCCGGCGCAGGCGCATGTCGTCGAGGCCATAGAGGGTGAGCGTGTCGGCCGGCGCTCCGTCGCGGCCCGCGCGGCCGATCTCCTGGTAATAGGCCTCGATGGATTTCGGCAGGGCCGCATGCGCCACGAAGCGCACGTCGGGCTTGTCGATGCCCATGCCGAAGGCGACGGTGGCCACCATCACCACGCCGTCCTCCTGCAGGAAGATGTCCTGGTTCTTGGCGCGCTCCGCCTGGTGCATGCCCGCATGATAGGGCAGCGCCCGGTAACCCGCCTGGCTCAGGGAATCCGCGAGCTTTTCCGTCGCGTCGCGGGACGAGCAATAGACGATGCCGCTCTCGTGCCGGTGCCGGTCGAGGAACGAGAAGAGCTGGCGCCGCGCGTGCTCCTTCGCCTGCATGGCGAGCCTGAGGTTCGGGCGGTCGAAGCCGTGGATGAAGAGGCGCGGCTCCTCCTCGAACAGGCGATGCATGATGTCGCCGCGCGTCGCCACGTCGGCGGTGGCGGTCAGTGCGATGGTCTGCACGTTGCCGAGCCTACGGCGGACATCGCCCAGCATGGCGTATTCGGGACGGAAGTCATGGCCCCATTGCGAGACGCAATGGGCCTCGTCGATGGCGAGCAGGTTCACGCCGGAGCGGCCGAGCCACTCGGTGGTGCCCGTGTTCGCCAGCCGCTCGGGAGAGGCGTAGAGGATGCGCATTCGCCCGTCGCGCACGCTGTCCACCACGCGGCGGTTCTCCTCCGGGTCGTTGGCGGAGTTGAGGCTTCCGGCTTCGATGCCGAAATGGCGCAGGGCCGCCACCTGGTCGCGCATGAGCGCGATGAGGGGCGAGACGACGACCGTCAGGCCCTGCCGGGCGAGCGTCGGGAGCTGGTAGCACAGGGACTTGCCCGCGCCGGTAGGCATGACGGCGAGCACGTCCTCGCCGGCCAGGACGGCGCGCACGATCTCTTCCTGTCCTTCGCGGAAGGAGGGAAAGCCGAAGACGTCGTGGAGAATCTTGTGCGGGTCGATCACAGGTGCCGTGTGGCCGATGATGGTGCCCAGGTCAATGCGGCATCGGGAATCCGAAAACGCGCCAGCACGCCCCGGGCGGCGGCGAGCCCGGTCGCGAAGGTGGCCTGGAGCAGGTAGCCCCCGGTCGGCGCCTCCCAGTCCAGCATCTCGCCGGCCACGAAGACGCCCGGCAGGCGCCTGAGCATGAGATGCTCGTCCACTTCGGCGAACGGGATGCCGCCGGCGGTGGAAATGGCCCGTTCCAGGGATTTCGTGCCCGTGAGCGTCAGGGGCACGGCCTTGATGAGCCGGGCCAGGGCCTCGGGCGCGTCGGGCAGCCGGGGCGTCGATTCGCGCAGCAGCGCGATGCCGACGGGGCTCAGGCCCGCCGCCTTCCTGAGGAAGGTGGAGGCGGATTGGCCCTTGCGGGGGGCGCTCAGCCGCTGCGTGAGGGCCTCCAGGGGAAGATCGGGCCGGAGATCAAGCCGCACGGTGGCGCGGCCCTCGCGCGCGATCGCCTCGCGCAGGCGGCCCGAGAGGGCATAGACCGCCCCACCCTCGAGCCCATCCGCCGTGACGATCGCCTCGCCCCTGACGGTGACGCCCTCGAAGGAGAGGGCGATGCGCTTCAGGGGCTCGCCCTCGAAGCGGCTGCGCATCACCTCGGACCAGGACAGGGTGAAGCCCATATTGGCCGGGCGTAAGGGAGCGACAGGGATGCCCTTGCCCTCCAGGATGCCCGTCCAGGACCCGTCGGAGCCGAGCCGGGGCCAGCTCGCACCGCCCAGCGCCAGGATCGTCGCGTCGGGGGCGGCGCTCACCGTCTCGCCGGTCGGGCCGGTGAACAGGAGGGCGCCCCCGGAATCCCAGCCCCGCCAGGTGTGGCGGAGCGCAAAGCGCACGGTAAGGCCCTCGAGCCGCGCCAGCCAGGCCCGGAGCAGGGGCGAGGCCTTGAAGGCCTTCGGGAACACCCGCCCGCTCGACCCGACGAAGGTGTCCTGGCCCAGGCCCTCGCACCAGGATCGCAGATCCTCGGGCCGGAACGCCTCGATCAGGGGCTTGAGCACGGGTTCGGCTTCGGCATACCGGGTGAGGAAGCGCCCGAGATCCTCGGAATGGGTCAGGTTCAGGCCGCCCCGTCCCGCCATGAGAAACTTGCGTCCGACGGAGGGCATCCGGTCGTAGACGGTCACGGCGACGCCTGCGCGCGCCAGGATTTCCGCCGCGAAAAGGCCGGCGGGGCCGGCGCCGACGACGGCGGCCTTAAAAGAGAGGGGAGGCAGGGACATGCGCTCAGCTGACGCGGAAAACGGGACGGGAACAGTCTGGACCCTCACGCTGCACCGTGGCATTCAGCGCTGCGGGTCATGGCTCTGCACATGACCGTCACAGGACTTTTTTTCAAGGGGAGCGGTGGGTCAAGCCGCCCCGAGGGGAATGTCGATGCGTGCTCTTTTCATCCCGGCTCTCGTCGTCCTGGCGCTTGCGGGCTGCGCCGGCGATCTGTCGCTCGACGGCGGCGATGCGGTGCTTGCCAGCTCCACGAGCGATGCCGCCGCGGCCGCCAGGCTCATCTCCGCCTATCGGGCCTCCAAGGGCCTGGGTCCGGTGAGCGTCGACCCCAAGCTCAACGAGGCGGCGGAATACCAGGCCCGGGTGGTGGCGGCCGCCGGACGCTTAAGCCACGGCAATTTCGCCAGCCGCATGGATAAGTTCGGGGTAATGGGCTATTCGGCCGAGAATCTTTCGGCCGGCTCCGATACGGTCGACGGCGCCATCGGCCGCTGGAAGGCGTCCCCCGGACACAACGGCAACCTGCTGATGCCCCAGGCCCGCAAGATCGGCCTCGCCCGCGCGGACGCCAACAACCGCTACGGGCGCTACTGGGCCCTCGTTCTCGGTCAATAGGCACCAGGGCACAAAGAAGGCCGGTCGCGCGTTAGGAGGGAGGTTTCCTCTCACGCGCATCCTCATGACCCATCAGCAAATGCTCTCCTTCGCCGTCGTCGCCGGGATGATGGCTCTCTTCGTCTGGGGACGCTTCCGATACGACCTCGTGGCCGTGATGTCGCTGCTGGTGGCGGTGCTGGTCGGCATCGTGCCGGCCGACGAGGCTTTCTCCGGCTTCAGCGACGATATCGTCATCATCGTCGCCAGCGCTCTTCTGGTCAGCGCGGCGGTGGCGAAATCGGGCGTGCTGGAGGTGGCCCTCAACCGGGCGGCGCCTTACCTGCGCACGGAGCAGAGCCAGGTGATCGTGCTGGTCGCGTCGGTGACGGTTCTGTCCGCCTTCGTGAAGAATATCGGCGCGCTCGCGATGATGATCCCCGTCGCGTTCCAGATCGCGCGGCGCACCAATACGCTGCCCTCCCGCTTCCTCATGCCCATGGCGTTCGGGTCTCTCCTGGGCGGCATCGTGACGCTGGTGGGCACCTCACCCAACATCATCGTGTCACGGGTGCGAGGGGAGCTGCTGGGCGAGCCCTTCGGCATGTTCGACTTCACGCCGGTGGGCGTCGGCATCGCGCTGGCCGGCATGGCGTTTCTCGCCTTCGGCTATCGTCTCCTGCCCAAGGGACGAAAAGGGGCGGCCTCCCTCGACGAGGCGCTCAACATCAAGGATTACGTCACCGAGGCGCGCGTCACGGCCGAGTCCGACGTGCTGGGACAGACGGTTGCGGACCTGCACAAGCTCGCCGATGGCGAGGTGAAGGTAGCGGCCATTATTCGCAACGAGACGCGCAGCTCAAGTCCGCTCCCCGACATGACGATCCGCGAGAACGATCTCCTCATGCTGGAGGGCGAATCCGAGTCGCTCGAGAGCACCGTCGCGCGCGCCGGCCTCAAGCTCAGCCGCGAGCACCACCTGCCGGAAACGGATGAAGCGACGGACGAGATCGGCGTGATCGAGGCCGTCGTCGGGCCCAACTCGGTGCTCGCCGGCCTGTCGGCGGAGCGCATCGGTCTCTACGAGCGTTTCGGCGTGAACCTGATCGCCGTCAGCCGCAGCGGCCAGCGGTTCAAGGAGCGGCTGCGCACCATCACCCTGCGGGCGGGCGATGTGCTCGTGCTCCAGGGAAATCTCAAGAAGCTGCCGGATACCTTGCGCGATCTCGGCTGTCTTCCGCTCGCCGAACGCGAGATCCGCCTCGGCAACGCGCGCCGCAGCCTCCTGCCGGTCGCCATACTCGGCGTCACGATGGTGCTCGTCGCGTTCAACGTGCTTCCCGTCTCCATCGCGTTTTTCGGCGCAGGCGTTCTGCTCGTCCTGTTCGGCACGCTCACCCTGCGCGAGGCTTACGAGACCATCGAATGGCCCATCATCGTCATGCTGGGCGCGCTCATCCCCGTCAGCGAATCCATCCGCACCACGGGAGGCACGGATCTGATCGCGGGCTGGCTGTCGTCCCTGGCGAACATGCTGCCGCCCACAGGCGCCCTCGTGCTCATCATGGTGGCCGCCATGGCGGTGACGCCGTTCCTCAACAATGCGGCGACCGTGCTCGTGATGGCCCCCATCGCGGCGAGCTTCGCCACGCAGCTCGGGTTCCGGCCCGACGCGTTCCTGATGGCGGTGGCGATCGGCGCGGCCTGCGATTTCCTCACGCCCATCGGGCATCAATGCAACACGCTCGTGATGGGGCCGGGCGGCTACCGCTTCGGCGATTACTGGCGGCTCGGCCTGCCGCTCTCGATCCTCGTGGTCGTGGTGGGAACGCCGCTCATCATGCTCTTCTGGCCGCTCCGGTAGGGCCGCACTCGTTACGGCCATGACGGGCAGGGGCCATGAGAGGCGAAGGAATCAGCGCAGGACGGCGGTGAGAAGCAGGGTGGTGCCGGCCGCCGACGAGGCCAGGGCGATGATCATGGACCAGCAATGCAGCCGATCCCGCTCGGCCTGGTTGAGCAGCGGACGGATCCGTGAATCCGAGCGGCCGAAGATGAAGCTGGCGTTGCGCGCCGGATGCGACGTGTGGGGCATGATGCAGAAGCTCGACCTCACGGGACCGCGGGGCTGGCCGAAACGGGAAGCGTCGGTGCCGTAGGACGGGTGGCGCGAGGATTGCGGGTTCATGCCTGACGATTCCAGGGACGTGTCATGCGTCTAAACTCGCCCTCAAGGCGTGAACGACCCGTAAAGACGGGAAACAGCCTGGAATTGTCGTAAATCAAACCTTTCCGCCGGTTTCCCGGTCGGGGCGGGGATAACGTCCGCTGATCGGAATCATCACAGAAATCGGGTCGCGGGCTCTCGCGTCCCGTGGCATGAAAGGGCCGTCTCACCGGAACCGGCAGATGTCTCAGGCTCCCATTCAAAGAACCATCGCAGCCTCGGATTGGGCGCTGCTCGGGCTTCTCTCCGTCATCTGGGGCGGATCGTTCCTGTTCGTCGGCGTGGCCGTGCGCGAGCTGCCGCCCCTGACCATCGTGGCGCTCCGGGTCCTGCTCGCGGCGCTCGCCCTGCAGGGCGTGCTGCTGGTCGCGGGGATGCGCCTGCCGCGCGAGCGTCGGGCCTGGGCGGCGTTCGTCGGGATGGGAATTCTCAACAACGTCATTCCCTTCACCCTGATCGTCTGGGGCCAGACCCATATCGCCAGCGGCCTGGCGTCGATCCTCAACGCCACCACGCCGCTCTTCACGGTGGTCGTGGCGCATTATCTCACCCAGGACGAGCGGCTGACGGGTTCGCGCCTGGGCGGCGTGGTCGTCGGGTTCGTGGGCGTCGCGGTGATGATCGGAAGCGCGGCCCTCACATCGCTGAACGCCCATGTGCTGGCGCAGCTCGCGGTGCTGGGCGCGGCCTTGTCGTATGCCTTCTCCGGCGTGTTCGGCCGCCGCTTCAGGACCCTGGGGATCCCGCCCCTGGTGGCGGCCGCCGGGCAGGTGACGGCGTCGAGCTGCATCCTCCTGCCCGTGAGCCTCGTCGTCGACCGGCCCTGGACCCTGGCCATGCCGAGCACCGGCGCCGTCCTGTCCCTTCTGGCGCTCGCGCTCGTGTCGACGGCCTTCGCCTATCTCATCTTCTTCCGCCTGCTCGCGCGGGCGGGGGCGACCAATGTCGGCCTCGTGACCTTCCTGATTCCGGTCAGCGCCATCCTGTTCGGCGTGCTGATCCTCGGCGAGGCGCTGGAATGGCGGCACATGGCCGGCATGGCCCTGATCGCGGCGGGCCTCATGCTGATCGACGGCCGGGCGTTGGCGGCGATCGGCCGGGTGTTCAGCGCGAAGGAGCCGGCTCCGCGCGGAAACGGTTGAAGATCACGTCCGGAGCGCTGGTGTTGTGGCGCGAGGGCACGAGCCGCCCCATCCACGCATCGGTCGCCGAGGCGTCGCGGAAGTTCATGATCATCTCCTCGCGCCAGGACCGGGCCTTTTCCTCGCGAACGGCGATGCGCGCCACGTCCGCGTTGAACTCGGTCACGTACATGGAGCGCAGGGTCGCGAAGGGCACGCCCGAGATCGCCTGATCGAAGCTCACGTCGAGGCTCATGCGCTCCTCGTTGAGATCGGCGACCGTGACATGGGCCTTGCCGCCCTTGGCGAGGGTGAGCGTGAAGCGCATGGCCTTGGGATCGAACGCCACGTCCTTCAGGTTCGTCACAGGGCGCTGATCGATCTCCACCGGGCCGACGATGAAGGACGAGCCATAGGCGGTCCAGTCCAGGTGCCGCGGCGCGAGGGGCTTGATGCGCCAGTAGCCGTCGCCCGGATAGAGCGCAATCACCTCCTCCGCCTTGCCGTCGCGCTTCTTGAGCAGCTGGAGCAGGTGGATGTTGCGCGAAACCTTGCTGCCGATGGTGACCGTGACGTCGGTGGGGCGCCAGAACTCGCTGAAGGTCAGCCCGGTGATGCGCATCTCGCCGTCCTCGTAGAGCGTCTGCATCACCGGGTGCGGCTTCGTGGAGGTCTCCTCGGAAATATCCTCGCAGGCGGTCCAGTCCGGCTCCCACCGGTCCTGGCGCAGGCTGCCCATATAGGCCGGATGGGCGGCCTCGATCCGGAAGCTCTTCACCTCCGGCGAGGCGAAGTTGATCGCAACGTTATCCTTTTCCGCGCAGAGCACCGGCTCGCTCGTGTTCGTCACCTGGACGGCCAGACCGTCGAGGGTGGCGGCCTGCGCCGGAGCGGCGAGACCGAGGAAGGAGAAGGCGCAAAGCCGGGAAAGGAACGTGCGGGCCATCAAATCGTCTCGAGAGTGCAGTTCAAGCCGTGGGAGCGGCACAGATAGGGCATCGTGCGGAAAAGTGGATCCGGTTTTCCGCACGATCGATGCTGTAGCCCGGAGGACAGCGCCCGTCGAGCGGTCTGTTGATGGGACATGGCTGTCATCCCATCTCCGGCATTAGGGTTCGCGGGAAGCCTGTGATAAAGTGCCTTCGAGCCGCAAGCCTGGCTGTCAGCAGCCTGTCGGCCCGAAAATCCCCATGACCGGAAGGGCCCTTCCCTGAGTTCATCGATGATGCGCCTTGTTTTAAGCCTGTCAGACAATCCCGCCACGACCTCCGTCGAACGGGCCATCATGGAATTGCGCAGCGCCCGCCCGGTGGTGATCGACGGGCCCGAGGGCAGCGCGCTTGTGGTGGGCGTCGAGGATCTCAACGAGAGTCGCAGCGCCGAGATCGAGGCCGTGGCCGGGGGCCATGCCCATCTTGTGCTTCCGCCCGCCCGCCTGCGCCGCCTGGGCCTCGAGCGGAGCGGGCCCGGCCGTGTCGCCTTGCCGGTGGTGGAGGCCGGGCGGATCGAAGCCCTTGCCCTCAGGCTCGACGGGCGCATCGACGCGCCGGTCCGGGCCGCGGACGCTCTCGACGAGGAGGCGCTGGAACTGGCCCGTCTGGCCCAGGTTCTGCCCGCCGTGATCGTGGCGCCCCTCTCGGCCGGCATCGCGATCGACCCGTCCCTGGTGCGCGTCCCGGGCGCCGCCATCCGCGATTATCGGCGGACCAAGGCGGCCGATCTGTCCATCGTCAGCCGCGCCCCGGTGCCGCTCGAAGGGGCGAGCGCCAGCGAGTTCGTGGTGTTTCGTGGCGGCGAGGGCCTGCGCGATCAGGTGGCGATCATCGTCGGCAAGCCCGATGTTGCCAAGCCCGTGACCGTCCGGCTGCACTCCGCGTGCCTGACGGGCGATCTCTTCGGCAGCCTGAAATGCGATTGCGGCGACCAGCTGCGCGGGACCGTGCAGGCCATGGCCGAGAGCGACGGCGGCATCCTGCTCTACCTCGACCAGGAAGGGCGCGGCAACGGCCTCGCCAACAAGATCCGGGCCTACAAGCTGCAATCTCAAGGCTACGACACCTACGAGGCCGACGAGGTGCTCGGCTTCGAAGCGGACCAGCGCCGGTTCGACTTCGCCGCCACCATGCTGAAACAGCTCGGCGTGAGCGCGGTGCGCCTCATGACCAACAACCCGGACAAGATCCGGGCGCTCTCCGAGGCCGGCCTCCAGGTCATCTCGGACCATCGCGTGCTCGGCCGTCCGACGGCGGAGAACGTGAGCTATCTCGCGGCCAAGCGGGATCGCGCGGGGCATTACATCGATCTGGAGGGCCTGACGGCCTGCTCCAACAAGGATTGATGCCTGCGCATGGCAGCCGCCGGGCTGGTCAGGTCTCGGCGACGGCCTTCGGCGTCGAGTCATCACACCCCTCCGCCTGCCGCCAGAAGCGGTAGAGCTCCTCGATGCCCTGGCGCAGCGGGATTCGGGGCCGCCAGCCGAGCGCCTGGATGCGGCTGCTGTCGACGAGCTTCCTCGGAGCCCCGTCCGGTTTCGTCGTGTCGAAGATGAAATTGCCTTCGAAGCCCACGACGTCGGCGATGATTTCCGCGACATCCCGGATCGAGATCTCCTGGTTCGAGCCGACATTGACGAGCGCTGCATCGTCATAGGTCTTGACCAGGAAGATGCAGGCATCGGCCAAATCGTCCACATGCAGGAACTCGCGCAGGGGACTTCCCGACCCCCAGATCTCGACGACGCGGCTGCGGTTGTGCCTGGCCTCGTGAATCCTGCGGATGAGAGCCGGAAGAACATGGGAGTTCACCGGATCGAAATTGTCGTTCGGGCCGTAGAGATTGGTCGGCATCGCCGAGATGAAGCGGCGCGCGTGATGCCGGTTGTAGTATTCCGCGAGCTTGATCGCCGCGATCTTGGCGATCGCATAACCCTCGTTGGTCGGCTCCAGGGGACCGCTGAGGAGCGCATGTTCCGGAATCGGCTGAGGCGCGTGCTTGGGGTAGATGCAGCTCGAGCCCAGGAACAGGAGCTTCTCGACGCCGCACTCGCGGGCGCTGTGAATGACGTTCGCCCCGATCATCATGTTTTCATACAGGAACTCGCCGGGATAGGTGGCATTGGCCATGATCCCGCCGACCCGGGCCGCGGCGACGAGCACCACGTCCGGCCGGTTCCGTTCCATCCAGCGTTCGACCTGGATCTGACGGGTGAGATCGACCTCGGAGCGGTCGACGGTCACGATCTCGCAGGATTCCTGCGCCAGGCGCCTGACGAGAGCGGATCCGACCATTCCGCGATGTCCGGCGACCCAGACCCTCTTGCCCGCGAGAGCAAAGGACGGGGAGGCGGCGCGGGGGCTATCCATGGAGGTCATTGCGCGTCGCCTCTCTGAGGATGACCTGCAGATCCGAATCCACCATCTCGGAGACGAGATCCTTGAACCCGACCGTGTGGCGCCAGCCGAGGCGCGTGCGCGCCTTCGACGGATCGCCCAGCAGAAGATCGACTTCCGTCGGACGGAAGTAATCCGGGTCGACTTCGATCAGCGGCCGGCCCGTGGAGCGGTCATAGCCCTTCTCATGAACGCCGTGGCCATCCCAATCGATCGTGCGGCCGACACGGCTGAACGCCGTTTCGACGAACTCCCGCACCGTGTGGGTCTCCCCCGTCGAGAGAACGAAATCGTCGGGCTCGTCCTGTTGGACGATGCGCCACATTCCTTCGACGTAGTCCCGCGCATGACCCCAGTCGCGTTTGGCGTCGAGGTTGCCGAGATACAGCTTGTCCTGAAGCCCGTAGTGAATGGCCGCGACGGCGCGCGTGATCTTGCGGGTCACGAAGGTCTCGCCGCGGATCGGGCTCTCATGGTTGAACAGGATCCCGTTCGATGCGTGAATCCCGTAGGCCTGGCGATAATTGACCGTGATCCAGTAGGCATAGAGCTTCGCGACCGCGTAGGGGCTCCTCGGGTAGAAGGGGGTCAGCTCGTCCTGGGCGCAGCCTTGAACGCCGCCGAACAGCTCCGAGGTCGAGGCCTGGTAGAAGCGGCATGTCTGGGTCATCCCGAGAATGCGGATCGCCTCCAGGACGCGAAGCGTTCCGATCGCATCGGCATTGGCCGTGTATTCCGGCGTCTCGAAGCTGACCTGGACATGGCTCTGGGCCGCGAGATTGTAGATTTCGTCGGGCTTCGTTTCCTGAATCACGCGGATCAGGTTGGTGGCATCCGTCATGTCTCCATAATGCAGCTGAAAGCGCCGGTCCGGGACATAGGGGTCCTGATAGAGATGGTCGATGCGGCTGGTGTTGAAGGACGACGAGCGCCGTTTGACCCCATGCACCCTGTATCCCTTGTCCAACAGGAGCTCCGACAGGTAGGCTCCGTCCTGACCGGTCACGCCGAGGATGAGCGCAACTTTCTCCGCCATGTCTTCTCTCCGCATCGTTTCTGCTCTGGGCAGTTGATGCGGCGAGTGTAGAGGACGCCACGACAGGATGGAGCTTGCGCAAAGAGCGTGACCAAATCCCCTCATCGGATAAGCGGACGCTCCCGCATCATCATTTCGACGGATGCGCCTACGATCCCCGAGGGACCCGATGCGCCGAAGAGAACGCCCTCCGGCGCAGGCTTCGTCCGACGGGAGGGAGGGGATCAGGATCCTACGACCTATGCACCGGACGTTTAAGGCTATTGGGTGAAAGCCACGCCGTCGCAACTGGACTAGTTTGAGGGCATGGGTGTTGCCGATCTCCAGGGCGCAGGCTCATGCCGCTTTCCACTGTGAGACGTTCGCCGTAGGGGCGCCGTATGAAGCAGGACTGGTAACTGGAATGAATATTCGACGCGCTCTGCTCCTCGCAACAGGTGAGCAGCATATCGGTCTGATCCTCAATTTCTGCCTGATCGCCGTCGTCTCGCGGCTCCTGACTCCGGCAGAAGTCGGAATATCGGTCGTCGCGGCGGGGATCGGCACCATCGTTCTCTCCTTGCGTGAGTTCGCGACGGCGGATTTCCTGATCCAGAGGAAGAACCTGTCCGCGGAGGATATGCGCACCTCGTTCACGATCCTGATGGGAACCGGACTCGTGATCGCCCTGATGCTGTTCGCGGTCAGCCCGTGGATCGCGAAATTCTACGGCTATCGGGAATTGTCGAGGATTCTGCAGGTCATCGCCCTGTCCCATGTCCTGAGCGCGTTCTCTCTTCCGACGATGGCGCTGCTGCGGCGGAACATGGCGTTCGGAACCGTGGCATGGATCAACATCACGGTCGGCATCGTCGGCGCGGCGACGACGGTCGCCCTTGCGACCCTGAAGTTCGGAGCCATCAGCTTCGCCTATGGGACGCTGGCGGGATCGGCCGTCACGGCTCTCTGCGCTGTCTTCCTGTGCCAGGACCGCCGCATGTTCCGGCCGTCCATCGCGTCGTGGCGGGATGTGATCGGGTATGGTGGATACAACGGCATGAGCACTCTGCTCGACCGTGCTTACGAGGCCCTGCCGCAGCTTTTTCTCGGGCGAGTTCTGCCGGTGTCGGCGGTCGGCTTCTACAACCGCGCGAACATGATCTGCGGGATCCCGGACCGGCTGATCCTGAGCGGCGTCTTCTCCGTCGCCTATCCGGCCTTCGCGAAGGAGTTCCGCGAAGGGCGGTGTCTGACGGAATCGTACCTGAGAGCGATCACCTATCTCACGGCGTTCCACTGGCCGGCGCTGATCGCCGTGGCCTTGCTCGCGAAGCCTATCGTCATGGTCGTTCTGGGACCGCAATGGCTCGATGCCGTGCCGCTGGTCCAGATTCTCGCCCTGGCCGGTCTGCTCTGGTTTCCGACGATCCTCACGCAGCCGCTTCTCGTGGCCGTCGGGGCGATCCGCCACAACTTCCTGAGCAGCCTCATCACCCGCCCGCTGGCGGCCATCATCCTCTGCTGCGCAAGCCTTTACGGCGTCACGGCCCTGGCCGCCTCGCAGTTCATCGCCCTCCCTCTCCAGGTGAGCATCACGCTCTATTTCGTGCGTCGCCATGTGCCGTTCACATGGCGTGAGATGGGGGCGGCGGTGTGGAGAAGCGCCGTTGCCTCCCTTTTCAGCGCGGCGGGCCCCGTTGCCATCATCATTCTCTCCGGCTTCAGCTTCGATCTGTCGATCGGGGCGACGATCGCCGCCGGCCTTCTGGCGGCCGCCGGCTGGCTCGCCGGCCTGTGGCTGACCGATCATCCCGTTCTGGTCGAACTCCAGGGGGCTGTCGATACCGCCCGGCGCCACCTGCCCTGGAGCTTCCCCGCCCCGAACGTGGATCCTGCTCCTCGTGCCATCCGGTCCACGATCGAGCGCGTCTAAACCGGCACCCGCGGCGCTGAAGAGGGAATACCCTTTCGCCGTTGCCTTTCCCTCCGCCATCATGCCCGCGCTTGTCGCGGGCATCCCCGTCTTTTTCTGCACAATGGGTTCAAGACGTGGATGGCTGGCTCAAGGCCGGGCATGACGAGGAGGATGCTGAACGATCCTCACTCCTCCGGGCGTCGGAACACGCGCTGGATGACATGGTCGCGTCCGATCAGCTCCGGCAGCGGATTGGTCCAGTCGATCTCCTGCGACGGGTGACCGCGCCAGTAGCTCATCCAGCGGCCGCTCTCGTCCTGGTAGACGCCGTAGATCAGGACACCGCGCCGGTGGTCGGGGAGTTCAGAAGCCTTACGAGGATGACCGCGATGACCTTTAGGCTTTCGCCCTGAACATGCGACAGCGCCTCCCCGACCGTGAGGTTGGGAAGGCATCGTGAGCGGTCGATGCTTGCGCCGCCCTGGGTCGGGGTTGTCACGCTCCAGAGCCGGATGCGTCCGGCTCCACAGGCAGGCTTAGCACGCCCAAGGCCTAGGTTCGAAGTGGCGGCCCTCTGTCATTCCCGGCCGGAGAGGGCGGAGCCCTCGCAGGGGAAGGGAATCCACACGGATCCGCGACGCTGAAGAATGGCTCCCCTTCCTGGCTGCTCCGCAGCCGCCGGGGATGACACAGGGGCTGCGCTTGGCCTGTGGATGACACCAGGCCTCACCGGGTCACGGCCCGAAAATCGGGTCGCTTTTCACGTCCGATGCTTCAGCCGAGGATGACCTTCTTGGCGAAGAACGCTTCCGCATAGCGGCTCACGGAGCGGCACTCCATTCCGCGAAGGCGTGAGAGCCCCCGGAACGTCTCCGCATCGAACCAATCCTTCGAGCGCTGTGTTCCGAAATGGGCCAGGAGAAGTTCGATCTTGCGCTCCAGGATGCCGTCCTGAAGGGGAACATAGACGTTGGGACGCCCCAGATCGCCGTCCCATTTCGGAATCTCGTATTCCAGCACGAGATGATCCCGGAACGTGTTCCATGTGAGCCGGCTGACCTCCCGGTGATCCTGATGCGCGTCGTCGGCCCTGTGCGTCAGGACGATGTCCGGGTTCATGCCGCGCCTGAGGTCTTCGAGGAAGGGCTTGATGTCGCTGCCCTGATACGGAAAGAACCCGTCCCTGAAGTGCGCCAGGGTGATTCTCGTGCGGGATGCGCCTGCGAGAAAGGCCGCGGCGGAAGTCTCCGCCTCGTGGGCGCGCACGCCGGTTGCGCTGAGAACGCACCAATGGATATCGAGCTCGATGCCCGATGCGATCCATTGGAGGATCATGCCTCCCGCACCGATCTCGATGTCGTCCGAATGCGCGCCCAGGCACAGCACCGAAAGGCGCTGGCCCGGCTTTGCGAGGTCGAGTGCTTTCATCGCAGGGCTTTCGTCCGGATGGAGGCCGGGGCGTTTCCATCCTCGACCCGCCAGGGCATATAGCCGTGCTCGACCATGTCCTCGAGAACCTGGCGGTCCTTGAGGGTGTCCATGGAGCGCCAGAAGCCCTCGTGCTTGAAGGCCAGGAGCTGATCGGCCTCGATCAGCCGCTGGAACGGCTCGGCGACGAATTCCTCGCCCT
This sequence comes from Microvirga pakistanensis, assembly GCF_004458765.1. GTDB lineage: Bacteria > Pseudomonadota > Alphaproteobacteria > Rhizobiales > Beijerinckiaceae > Microvirga > Microvirga pakistanensis. The sequence continues at coordinate 54,274 of NZ_SPJX01000410.1, forward strand.
CGCGCATGTAGTCGAAGACCCCCTTGCGCAGCAGGAAGTACCCGCCGTTGATCCAGATGTCCGAGCGGTCCGACGTGCGGAACTCGCGCACGCGTCCATCCGGCGCGATGTCGGCGAGATGATAGGTCAGCGGCGGGCGGGTGGCCAGGAAGCAGGCCATCTTTCCGCTCTTCTTGAAGATCTCGATCATCTCATTGAGATTGGCGTCCGTCAGACCGTCGCTGTAATTGGCGAGAAAGATCTCGTCGTCCTGCACGTGGTCGCGCACCGCCCAGAGGCGCTCGCCGATATTGCGCCAGATACCGGTGTCGATCAGCGTCACGCGCCAGTCTTCCGGAGGCTGCTCCCCGAGGATCTGAACGTCCGCCCCGCCGCGGGAGACCACGCAATCGGCATAGGTCTGCTGGCGGTGGTTCAGGAAGAAGTCCTTGATCGTGTTGGCCTTGTAGCCGAGGCAGAGGATGAAGTCGCGGTGGCCGTACTGGCTGTAGTACTGCATCACGTGCCACAGGATGGGCTGGTATCCGATCGGGATCATCGGCTTCGGAATGTTCTCCGAGTACTCGCGAATCCGGGTTCCTAGGCCGCCGCAAAAGAGAACGACTTTCATCAGCGTAGATCCTCTGGGTTGATGATCTCGACATTCGGGATCGGAACGACGAACCGGCCTCCCCACTCGCCGATATGCCTCATCTGGTCCACGATCTCGCGCTTGAGATTCCACGGCAGGATGAAAACGTAGTCGGGCTTGGCGTCGTCGATGGCCGAGACGGGAAGAATGGGGATGTGCATGCCCGGCGTGTACCGGCCATGCTTGTAGGGATTGCGGTCGACGGTGAAGTCCAGGAAGTCGACGCCGATGCCGCAGTAGTTCAACAGGGTGTTGCCCTTGCCGGGCGCCCCATAGCCGCAGATCGTTTTCCCTTCGGCCTTGGCGGCGATCAGGAACGACAGGAGCTGACGTTTGGTGCGCTTCACCTGATCGGCGAAGGCGTCGTAGGTGGAAAGCTCCCGGAAGCCGAGGCGCTGCTCCCGGTCGAGAAGATTTTGGACACGCTGCGAGGGGATGTATTGCGATCCTTCATGGGCAAGGTAGATGCGCAGCGAGCCGCCATGGGTCGGCAGTTCGTCGACGTCGATGAGCTTGAGCCGGTGCTTCTGGGCGAGCCGCTCGATCGTCACGAACGAGAAATACGAGAAGTGCTCGTGATAGATCGTGTCGAACTGGTTTTCCGCCATCAGCCGCTCGAGATGGGGAAACTCGAGGGTGATGACGCCGTCGGGTTTGAGCAGCCTGCACATCCCGGCGACGAAGTCGTTCAGATCGGGCACGTGGGCCAGCACGTTGTTGCCCACGATCAGGTCGGCCTGCACGCCCGAATCGACGAGGTCCTGGGCCACCGTCTGGCCGAAGAAGTCGGTCCGTGTGGGAATCCCTTTGTCGATCGCCACCTGGGCCACATTGGCCGCAGGCTCGATCCCGAGAACCGGAATGCCCAGTCCGACGAAATGCTGAAGGAGATAGCCGTCATTGCTGGCGAGCTCGACCACGAGACTCTCCGGACCGAGGTCGATCCGGCGCGTCATCGTTTCGCAATAGGCCTTCGCATGGGCGACCCAGCTCGTCGAGAACGACGAGAAATAGGCATATTCCCGGAAGATGTTGTCGGGGGTGACGTATTCCTTGAGCTGGACCAGCAGGCACTCTTCGCAGATGAGCACATGGAGCGGGTAGTAGGGCTCCATCGTGTCGAGTTTCTCCGGCGGGACGAAGCTCTCGCAAAGCGGCGACATGCCGAGATCGACGAAGGTGCGCATGTGAGAGCTGCCGCACAACCGGCATGATCCGGCGGCCCGGTCGACCAGTGTGTGGAAGGGTGTCATGGCCCTGACGTTCATGCGCGATCTCCTGGTGCCGCTTTCCTCGACGGACGAGGGGCATGGGCGCGTGCCGGCGAGGGTTACGGGTCCCGCCGAACACATGATCCTCGTCGAACTGTCCTTGAGGAATTTAGCGGGAATCTTGCCTGTCCGGATCTTCCCATTGCGGCGAGGGCGGTATCGTCAAAGGAGGCTCGGCCACCCCCGGCGAGGCGCGAAGGAGTGAGTTGTGCGACTGCGGGCGAATGGAACCGCCATTCGGCGAAGGGAGCGATCCTATGCCTCCGAGCCCTGCCTACGCCTTTCGGCGATCTTGCGGATGCGGCTCGGGCTTTCATCATGGGGCATCGCGCTCGCGCTGCCTGGGACGACCATCGATGCTGTTTCAAGAAACCATTCTGGCAGGGGCGTGGATCATCGAGCTCGAGCCCGTCAGCGACCACCGGGGCTTTTTCACGCGGACGTTCTGCACCGACGAATATGCCCGGCACGGGCTCGAAACGTCGTTCCTGCAGCACAGCCTCTCCGGGTCCCTGACGCGCGGCACCGTGAGGGGGATGCACTTCCAGCGGCCTCCGCATGAGGAGGTCAAGGTCGTGACCTGCATCAAGGGCGAGGTGTGGGATGTCATCCTGGACCTGCGGCCCGATTCACCGACCTTCTGTCGCTGGGCGGGGTTCAAGCTGACGGCGGAGAACCGGAGGCGCATTTATATCCCGAAGGGATTTGCCCATGGTTTTCAAACCCTCTCCGACGACGCCGAAGTGAGCTATCTCATCTCGACGCCCTACAGGCCGGAATCCGCGAGCGGCGTCCGCTACGACGATCCGGCCTTCGCCATCAGATGGCCTCTCCCGGTGGCCGCGATCTCGGACCGGGACCGCGGCTGGGCCGATTTCTCACCGCCGCGGCGCAGTCGCGGCACGAGGATGCAACCCGGGCTCAATCCTCATCCGGATAGGTGATCAGCTCTTTCTCGTGAAGCCGGGCGGCGGCCTGCGCAATGATGCCGAAGGGCATGCCGGCGCGCTCCGCGATGCCGAGCAGGTCATTGTCTCCGTCGGCGAGGTTGAGAACCCATAGGAGAGCCATGCTCTTTGCAGGCCCGTCCGGATCGCCGCCGAAAGTCGAGAACAGGCCGCGCCGGCCGAGCTGCGGCTCGCATTTGGGAAGCAGGTTCACGGGACGGCGGTTGTTCTCGACGATGTCGATCGCCTTCATGACGAGGGCGTAGGACGAAGCCAGGTGCTCCGGCCTGATGAAGTCGAGATTGTCGGCGGAGGTGTGATATTCCGGGAAGGTTCCGAACTGACTGCGCTGCAGAAGGCCGACGGGAAGATTGAACCCCGGCGAGCAGAACTGACGTTCGTCGTAGCCGTAAGGCGAGAAATCGACGATCGTCGCCGCGGGCCAGTCGTGCTTGAGGAGATGGCCCATGGCCCGGTCGATCATGGCATTGCCCTGCCGGCTGCGCTTGTAGGTCGGGCCGCCCCCATCCCCGACGCAGGACACGACGAGCCCGTGCTCGATGCGCCCGACATCCGCTTCATGGGACGAGAGCCACGCGATCGCCCCGATGGTCCCGGGCGCGAACAGCACCCTGTAGCTGTAGCGCGTCTTGAGGGACGAGAGGCGCTTGGCCACGGTGGTGAGCAGAGCGAGCCCCGAGCAGTTGTCGTTAGCGAGCGAGGGATGGCAGATATGCGCCGACAGGAGAAACTCCTTCGGCGATGCGCCCGCGTGAAGGAACTCGCCATAGTTCAGGTGGCCGTCCTCCAGACTGGAATCGATCACGGCTTCATAGATCCCGTCGGGAAGCGCCTCGAGGTCCCGGTGGGCCATGCAGAACCCCCACCGCTCCTGATAATAGGAGGTCCGGTAGGGAATGAGATCGGGCTGGTCCGGAAGCGTGAAGATATGCTGCTTCAGCTCCGACAGCGGCAGTTGCACATGGACCGGCATGCTGTAGTTCAGGACATGGAGATTCGAGCGCCTGAAATCGACGACGCGCTCCCCTGCGGAATTCTTGATGAAGGCGTCGCGGATCGTCCATTCCTTCGGAACCTGCCAGTCGAACACCTGGGTTCCCGTGGGCACCGCCCGGACGTTCAAATCGATGTGACGCGACAGGGACGCGAGGGTGGTCCGGACGCCGCTTCCCGTGATGCTCCGGCAGAGGGGATAAATCTCCGACGCCAGGGCATGGATTTCTTCCCCAATGTGGGAGGTGTCTCTCGTCTCGGTGAATGTCGGGAGATATCGCATGCGTCCCTCCACGGGGGTCATCGATCGATCCAGGCCGGTCAGATCGTTTCGGGATCCGGCTTGATGTCCAGAAGCGTCAGGCCCTTGGTTTCGCCGCTCTCCTCCCCGGTTCCCGCGAGGCTGCCGCTCTCATGCTGAGGGAGCTGCGAGACCAAGGCGACGTTCTGAAGGTGAAGACGGCTTTGGTAGATCGTGTTCATCCGCGCCAGGGCCGTGCGATGGAGGTCTCCCTGCGCTTCCAGATCCAGGAATTGCTCCATCAGCTTCCCGACATCGAGCCCTTCGATGGTCTGGCAGTACTCGGCCAGCCCCATATCGGCCATCAGGTCGTCGTTCTTGCTGGAATAGCTGATCGACAGGGCCGGGCGACACAGCTTGAGCGAGCAGACGATGTTGTGAAAACGGCTTGCGACGACGAAATCCGTCATGGCGATTTCGCGCATCAGCTCGTGCAGGTTCGCGATGGGCTCCGCAACGATGGAGCCCGAGCGCGAGCCCGCCTCCATGGGCGCCAGGGCCGCGATCAGGTCCGCGACGGCCTTCCGGTCGACGGCGTCACCGGTCAGAATCCTCACGGAATATCCCTGATCGAGAATCCACGCGGTGAATGTGGCCATCTTGCCGATATAGGCGCGGTAGACGCTCTCGCCTTTCTTCGGGTTGTTCCGCCAGCCATGATAATTCATGATGCCGATGCCGACCGTGCGCGTCCGGGCGGCGGGCGGAACGAGCCCGGTTTGCGGCGCCGGAAGAGCGAAGACGAGATCGGGGAAGATCCGATCCTTGTCCGGATCGAGTCCGATTCCCGCGATGAACGCCTTCGACGTCACGTCCCTGTAGGAGCGGTAATCGGCGAGCTTCATGGCGCGTTTCATGAAAAAGCGACTGACGGGGTGGTGAATCGGGCCCGCCCCGACGCTGACGAAGCTTACCCTCGCTCCCGCCAGCTTGGCGGCCAGGCACCATCCCAGCAGCGCGGCCGGCACACCGAAAGGACTCTCGCCGAAGTCGTCGAGGATGCCGGTCCCCGGGAAGATGAGCGCATCGAGCGTCCGGCAGATCGAGTAAGCCCGCACGAAGTTTCGCAGCTCGTGGGCGATCCGGCCGAAAAGGACCATCCGGGTGCGCTGGATAGGCGAAAGAGGTTGCTGGGAACCGATCGGGAGCGCCCTGACGCCGAGGCTTCGTCGCACCTGCGCGGGATTGGTGCAGATGCAGACGATCTCGTCCTGCGGTCGCGCCGCGTTCAGGAACAGAAGCATCGCCTCCAACGATCCGTCGTTGCCGGCATTGCCTGCGCCGAATATGCCGAAAAGGCCGATTCTGGGCGCCGCCTGCGGGTTCTTCTTCCGACGCCGCCTCATGGGGAGGCCTCCACGACAAGAACCCAGTCGGTCGTGCCGGAGCTGTTGCGGCCTGCCGGCTGGAAGCGCGCAGGCCCGCCGGAACGAGGGATGTCGAGCGGCTCGGAGAAGGTTCCGCCCGCCGGATCGAACCAGCGCGCCGTCCGGCCGGATCCCGCGAGACGGGACAGATCCACCGCGATCGGCCGGAGGTCCGGAACATACACGAGCGCGTACGCGGCGTCGTCGGTCACGGCAGAGGACGGTCTGTCTCCTTCGCCCTGTCTCTCCTGTTTGAGAAAGAGGCCTGCGCGATCCGGCTCGAGCCTCCACCAGGGAAGGCTCCGAAACAGCGAGGCGAGGTGAGACATGCTCTGGCTGCCGCGCCCGTTCAGGGCTTCCTTCCATGACACCGGCGAGGGGTAGAGGCCTCCCGAGCCGAAATGCCAGACGGGATTGTTGCCGAAGATCTGCCCGGCTGCGCCCGACAGCAGCGCATGATAGGCCTGCATGCGCAGGAATTGCTCGCTGGACAGGTGCTCGTTCTCGTAAATCGCCTCGATGAGGAAAAACGGCATCCTGTCGCCCCGGGCATATTCCCGTTGGGCTGCATCGAGGACGGAACCGTAAGTGTAGAAGGTGTTGACGCCGAGCCAGGCTTCGCCGCGCCAGACATCGAGGGGCGGGACGTCGCGGGCGCAATGGGCGGTATGGAGGGCGTGTGGAGCCTCCGAGCGGATCCCTTCTGCGATGGCTCTCACGAGATCCTTCTCCGAGGGACACCCGTCCCCTCCATGAACCCAGATGATGTTGGTGAAGTCGCGATACCGCCGGCCGAGATAGCGCCCGTATTCGCGAAGCTTGTCCGGCCCGTTCTCCGCCATCGCCAGGAACCAGCCCTGCCCGCCGCCTCCCGCCCCCACATAGGAGGGTGTCAGAAGAACGAGGAAGCCGTGATCCGCAGCGCGCCTCAAGATCCAGTCGGCATGGGCGAAATACCGCTCATTCGGCGTCGAGAAGTCTCGCGCCTTCAGAAAAGGTGGATCATGGTCGATATTGGCGGGCGCATGGCTGGAGAACTGATGCTCGATGAGGTTGACCAGAAGCGTATTGAAGCCTCTGGCCCTCCGGTCGGCCAGGTAGAACTCCGCCTCGTCCTTCGTCAGCTGCGCGATCAAGGACCAGGCCGTGTCGCCGTGAATCAGAAAGGGCTTGCCCGCGGCATCCGAGAGATGGCGGGCGCCCGGCTCGATCGTCACGGGAAAGCGCACGCCGTCCGCGCTGCGCGCAGGCTCGCAGGCAAGGGCGGCAACCAGCATGGCCAGGATCAATGGATAGGTCCGGGCGATGAGCTTGGGGATCTGTTTCGCCATCCACATGCCATGCTCTATCGGGCGTGCAACATGGCAGAGGCCTTGAATTCGTCGGCGGCGTCCGAACGGTTGTAGCGCCGGTACACGACCTCCGACGGCCTCCCGATCAGAAAACGTTCGACGCCCGAGTCAAGCGCCTGTCCATAAACCTCCAATGCGCCGTCGACAGCCGCGAGCGTCGCATCGATATCCGAGTCGGTGTGGGAATAGCTGACCACGAAGGAGGGCGCGAGCACATGCCTGCGCGCCATCTCCTGGAGAAACAGGGTCCTGAAGGCCTGCGACGACGCCCCGGTCGCATCGAGGGTCGCATAGAGCAGGCAGGATGGCCGGCCGAGCACCTTGAAGTGATTTCCCAGCCGGCGCCGGGACACGATGTCCTCGATGCCGGATCTGAGAAGCGTGCCGCAGCGGACCAGGTGCTCGATGACGGGCTCGTTCTCGTAGACGCGCATCGTCGCGATGGCCGCGGCCAGCGCGTGCGTCTCGGCGCCGTGCGTGGTGGACAGAAGAAACACGCGCGGCCTATCCGAATGCGCCAGGCCGCCGAGGCGCATGAACTCCCGCTTGCCTGCCAGTGCCGAGACCGAGAACCCGTTGGCGAGCGCCTTGCCGAAGCAGGAGAGATCGGGTGTCACCCCGTAGAGCGTCTGTGCGCCGCGGGCATGCCACCTGAATCCCGTGATCATCTCGTCGAAGATCAGAAGGGCTCCGTTCGCATGGCACAGGTCCCGGAGCGCCTCGAGATAGCCCGGGAGGGGCTCCTCCGCGCGAGCCGGCTCCAGGATGAGAGCGGCGATCTGGTCGGGGTGCCGGGCGAAAAGCGTTCTCACGCTATCCAGGTCGTTGTAGCGGAACGTGAGGGTGAGATCGCGAACCGCTTGAGGAATTCCAGCGTTCATCGCCGTGGTGCCGATGAACCAGTCATCGGTCGAGAAGAAGGGATGATCCCCGCAGCAGGCGATCAGGTCCCGCCCGGTATAGGCCCGCGCCAACCGCATGGCGCCGGAGGTCGCATCGGAACCGTCCTTGCAGAACTTCACCATTTCGGCGCCTTCGATCAGGCTCAGAAACTGGTCCGCGCACTGCACCTCCACGGGAGAGGGGCGGGTGAAGTTGCAGCCGCGGGACAGCTCGCGCTGCACGGCCTCGATGACGGGCGGATACGCGTGACCGAGCCCGACGGCCCGGTTGCCCATGCCGTACTCGATGTACTCGCGATCATCCAGATCCCAAACGCGACATCCAAGTCCCCGGGCAATGAAGCCGGGCGCCGAGATCGGATATTGATCGTCGCCCTTGGCATAGGTGTGGCAGCCGCCCGGGATCAGATGATGGGCCAGAGTTTTCATGTGTTCGAACGCCGGCGATCGAGTGTTTCTTGCATCCATGCGAAGCTCCGGCGAATACGGTCTAAGAAGCGGTTTCCGACAAGGCTGAATCCGGGCGATTCCGGGAATTCGCTTGCCATTGACGACCGTACCGCGCGGCATCGCGTTGGGCAGTGCTGGAATTCGGATGATCACCCTCCGGAGGAGGGACTAGCCGGAGGGAGAGGGAGAAGGATGACGGGTGTGGGCTCGGGAGGGGCCCGCCTGCTCTTGGCTACCCTGTCTACTCCCATTGCGAACCTAGTCCCGCGGACGATGCGTCTGGAGAATGCATCTCGACGCAGCTTGCCATCCATTCTCCAGCCTGGGCGCGGCCATGAAGGTCATTTTCGTAAACCGGTATTTCTATCCCGACGAATCGGCGACCAGCCGGATGGCGACGAGCCTGGTGGAAGGGCTCTCCCGGTTGGGCCACGAACACGTCCATGTCATCACCGGCCGCGTCCGCCACGACGATACGAGCAAGACGCTCCCGAAACGGGAGCGCATCGGAGGTGTCATGGTCCACCGGGTGTGGACGACACGGTTCGGGAGAGCCGGCCTGATCGGTCGCGCCTTCGATTACCTCACGTTTCACCTGGCTCTGGTGTGGCAGCTCTTCCGCCTTGCCCGTCGCGGCGACATCTGCGTCGTCTGCACCGATCCGCCTCTCCTGTCGGTGAGCGTCCTGCTGCCGACGCTGATCATGGGGGCAAGACGGGTGAACTGGGTCATGGACCTGTTTCCCGAAGTCGCCATCGACCTCGGCCTCCTGCGCAAGAACAGCATCAAGTCCCGGCTCGCCCTTTGGATCCGGGACCTGTCGTTCGAATGGGCCGACATGAACATCGCGCTGACCGGAAAAATGGCCGAGTATCTCGCGGCGAGGGGCATTCCGTCGCACAAGCGGAGAATCATTCATCACTGGTCCGACGGGACGGCGATCAGGCCGCTCCCGTCCCAGGAGAGCAGCCTGCGCCGGGAATGGGGATTGCAGGGGAAGCTCGTCGTCGGGTATTCCGGCAATATGGGCCGGGCCCATGAATTCGCGACCGTGCTCGACGCCGCGCGGCGCCTGTCCCACCGTCGGGACATCGTCTTTCTCTTCGTGGGCGGCGGCTATCATCAGAAATGGATCGAAGGCGAGGTCGAGCGCCTGGGATTGCGGAACGTCCTCATGAAGCCGCTCCAGCCGCGCGAGAGGTTGTGCGACAGCCTCGCGGCATCGGACATCCATCTCGTGTCGCTTCTGCCGGACATGGAGCCCTACATCATTCCCAGCAAGTTCTACGGCATCGCGGCGGCGGGACGCCCGACGCTCTTCGTCGGGGACAAGGATGGCGAGATCGCCCGGACCGTGGCGCGGGCAGGCTGCGGCGCCGCGGTGGAGATCGGAGACGGGGAGGGCCTCAAGCGAGAGATCCTCGGGATGGCAGCCTCCGAACCCCTGAGGCACGCGATGGGGTCGCGCGCGCGCTCGCTGTTCGAGGCGGAATTCAGCGAGGCCCGCGGCCTCGCCGACTGGTCCAGGCTGCTGAACGACTTGAATGTGCTCCCGGCGGAGTTGCCCGTGTCGTCTTCGGGACAGGAGATTTGACCATGAGACCCAAGGTCGTCGTCAGCCAGCTGGGCGCCCGGATGCACTACGCCGTCCCGCGCATTCTCCAGGCTCACGGGCAGCTGGAGCGTCTCTATACGGATATCTGCGGCTCCAAGGGCTGGCCGAGAATGTTCGGCGCGATCCCGTCGAGCATGCGCCCCCACGCCCTGAGAAGGCTCGTGGGACGGGTTCCTTATGGCGTCCCGCCCGAGCGGATCACGACGTTTCCTCGCTTTGGAATCGAGTGCGCCGTGCGGCGAGCCAGGGCGAGGACTTTGACGGAGCGCACGGCCGTGGAGATCTGGTCCGGCCGGGTCCTGTCCGACCTCGTCGCCCGCAGCGGCTTCGGAAGCGCGCAGGCGGTCTTCGGCTATAGCGGCGAATGCCTGGGATTGCTGGAGGCCGCGCGAGCCGCGGGCCTGCGGACGATCGTCGAGCAGACGAACGCCCCGCGCGGCATCGTGAGCGAATTCTTCGACCAGGAGCAGGAGCGCTTTCCGGAATGGGAGGAGCGCGTCGGACGCAGCGCCAGCATCGCCGAGTACAACGCCCTGGAGGCCGCCGAGTGGAACGCGGCCGACGTCGTTCTCTGCGGCTCGAACTTCGTGCGCCAGAGCATCGCCCGCCAGGGCGGGCCCGTAGAACGGTGCGTCGTGGTTCCCTACGGCGTCGGGCCACGGTTCACCCTGGCCCCCAAGAAGCGCCGAGACGGACCCTTGCGCGTCCTGACGATCGGGGAGGTGGGGCTGCGCAAGGGATCTCCGTATGTCATGCAGGCCGCACGCCTGACCAGGGGCATCGCGGAGTTCCGGATGGTGGGCCTCTGCAGTCTCAGCCCCCAGATCCAGACGCTGGTCTCGTCGGTCGTCGACCTGAGAGGAGCCGTGCCCCGGTCCGAGATCCTCGAGCATTATCAATGGGCCGACGTCTTCCTGCTGCCTTCGATCTGCGAGGGATCCGCGACCGTCGTGTATGAGGCGCTCGCCGCCAGCCTGCCGGTGATCACGACGCCGAATACCGGCACGGTCGTGCGGCACGGCGTCGACGGCTATGTCGTCCCGATCCGCGATGCGGAGGCGATCGCGCATGCCATTCATCTCCTGGCGCACGACGAGGAACTGCGAATCGCCATGGCGGCGAATGCGGGGGCTCAGGCCCGAAACTACGATCTCGAGAATTACGGACGCCGCCTCACGGACGCCATCAGCCCGGAGGCAGACTATGCCTCCGTATGAAGCCATGGCTGAAACCGCGCCGGGACGGCCCCGCCCGGAACAGGGTCCAGGCCGGGGGCCCGTGAAGGTCGGGATGCTCATCGGATCCCTCGCGCCCAGGAGCGGCGGCCCGGCCGTGGTGGTGAAATCCTTGAGCCGCAGACTGCGTCAGCCGTCCCGACTGGATCTCGAAATCTTCAGTCTTCAGGAGCCCGGCAGTCCCGCCCTGCAGGACTGGCCGGATGGCGTCCCGTTGAGTCTGACCGAGGTGCAGGGGCCCCGAGTCTTCGGCTATTCGCCGATGCTTCCGCGCCTCTTGGAGCACGGAGCCTTCGATCTGCTCCATGTGCACGGGCTCTGGATGTATCAATCCATCGCGGCTCTGACATGGGCGAGACGGGGAGGGGCTCCCTATGTCGTGAGTCCGCATGGCATGCTCGATCCATGGGCGCTGCGGAACAGCCGCTGGAAGAAAAGGATCGCGGAGCGCCTGTTCGAGACGGCTCACCTGAGGCATGCCTCCTGTCTCCACGCCCTGTGCCGGCAGGAGCTCGAAGCCATCCGCGCCTATGGGCTGCGCAACCCCGTCTGCGTGATTCCGAACGGCGTCGAGCCGGCGGTCCGTGGCGTTCGAGACCCGCAATGGCGGTCGGCCCTGCCCCGGAATGCCAAGATCCTGCTGTTCTTCGGGCGGCTCCACCCGAAGAAGGGCCTGAACAATCTGATCGATGCCTGGTGGAAAGCGCTGAACGCCGGAACCCCCCACGGCAAGACCTGGCACCTGGTCGTCGCGGGCATGGGATCGGAGGCTTATCGGCGCGAGCTGATCGAACTGGTCGAGAGCCGGGGCTTGAAGGACCGGGTTCATCTCGTCGGGCCGCAATATGGCGAGGACAAGAGCGCGACCTTGCAGGCCGCCGACGCCTTCATCCTCCCCTCGGTGAGCGAAGGGCAGCCGATGGCCGTCCTTGAGGCCTGGGCGTATTCGCTCCCGGCCCTGATCACGCCCGCCTGCAATCTGCAGGAGGGATTCGAGCAGGGAGCCGCCCTTCGCATCGGGACAGATGTCGAGAGCATTGCCGACAGTCTCGCGCAGCTCTTCGGTTTGTCGCCGGAGGCGCTGCTGCGGATCGGCGATGCGGGCGCCCGCCTTGCGGCCGACACGTTCAACTGGCACCGCATCGCGGATCGGTTCGAAGAGGTTTACCGCTGGCTTCTCGGGCAGGCCGATCGGCCCGACTGCGTCGATCTCTGCACGATGCGCTAGAGCATCCGACGTGAAAAGCGAGCCTACACTTTTGACAGTGACTCAGTTTGAGGTTTGGTGTCATCCCCTTCCCGGCTGCGCCAGCAGCCGGGAAGGGGATCCACTCCCATGCGTTGAGCCATGGATTTTCTTCTCCTGCGAGGGCCTCGCCCTCTTCGGCCGGGAATGACACGCGGTTGCGAAGCTCAGCGATGCAACCGAGCCTCCGCCCACGATTGCGTTCGATTCTTCAGGCTGCATAACCGCGCTCGGAACCGGGCATCGCCTCGACCGTTCTCGGCACCCGCACACGCGCCAGGAAGAGAAGCGGGATCAGGATGACGGCCATCTGGAACCAGGCCGAGAAGACCCACTGCGTGTAGTGCGTGATCGACGTCATCGCAGGCGTGATGCTCAGAATGTAGATGATCTGCGGCAGGGCGAAGCCTTCCAGGGCCGTGTGGTAGAGCCGGCTCAGAAGATAGGCGATCAGGAAGAGCTTGAGCGCGCCGAGATAACCGAAGGATGCGAATGTATCCGCCATGGCCGTCTCGGTCGTGCCGAGATCGGGCGTGTAGAAGCGGTCGATCTGCTCGGGCAACGGGACGTAGAGCTCCTCCTTCACCTTCGCTCCGACGAGTTGCGCCGGCACGAACGTGTAGACCAGGGCATTCCAGTGGGTGAGGCCGAAATCGAAGGCCTGATTCTCATGGATGAAGTGAATGCGCAGGGCGGCGTTGCGCATCTCCGGGCCGCCCTTGTCGAGGAGCGCTCCGAAATTCCCGAGAACGTCGATCTGCGAGACCGACGACCAGTCGACACCGTTCGACCCCCGCGAATGTTCCCGGTACACCTCGACGCTCGTGAGCGCCACGCCCGCCAGCAAGGCCGCCGACAGGAACAGGACCCTCGGCACGACGATGCGTCGCTGGAAGAAGGCCGCGAGGAGAAAGGCCAGGGCGAATTCGGTCAGCTCGCCACGCTTGCCCGTCGCGAGGATCCGATCGAACAGAAAGATCGAATCGACGGCGATGATCGCGAGAGCCGGCAGCGAGATTCTGCTGGCGCAGCAAAGAACCGCGATCACGAAGCCATAGATCATCATGCGCGCGAAGAACAGATAGATCGTCAGGATGCCGCTCGGCATCGTCGTGGTGCGGATCTCCTCCGGGAGCCGGCTGATCTTGAAGAAGAAGAAAGCGCCGAACGCGGACAGGCCGCCGGCGATCCAGAGAAGATGTCTCTCGCTCAGGTGCCACCTGAAGGATCGCTGGAACGGCCGGCGGCCGGCGAGCCAGCCTAGTCCGCACATGGCTGCGCAGAGGATCGTCACGATCAGCATTCGCGGGACGGACCCGTCGGGCAGGAAGCGGTCGTCGAGGATGCCGGGGAGCTGCGGTCCCACGAATCCCAGGAACGTCGCCCCTGCGAGGAACGGATACTCGTAAATCCCGCCGCGCCGGAAGAGGCCGTGGGCAAGACAGGCGAAGCAGACCACGAGAAAGATGGAAAAGAGCAGCCAATCCATGCCTTACCCCTGCCATGCGCTTGCGTCGGCGTCACGCCGCGAGGCGGCTTGCCGGCTCTGGCGAGAACCCGCTTGCTCGCGAGCGAGAGCCGGCAGCGGGTCAAGATGGTACTTCAAGACGTAGCCGGCGATCTTGAAATATTCCAGGACGACGGCCCAGCCGTCTCGGCTCGCCGCCATGTCGACCAGCGTGGAGCAGGGTGGCGTTCCCACCGGGAGCCATTCGATGTCCGGCGAGACGGATTGGAAGCTCGCGAGAGAGCGCCGCGTGTGAAACCAGCTCGTGACGAGAAGGGCCGAGCCGATTCGATCCCGCGCCAGAAGCGGCGCGGAGAAAAGGGCGTTCTCCCAGGTGCTGCCCGATTGGCATTCGACCTCGATCGCCGATGCCGGCACCCCTCCATTGATCATGGCAAGCGCGATGTGCAGACAATCCCCGTCCCCGGCGACCAGGACGTAGGGCGCGAGGCCTTGCTTGTACAACTGCGTCGCTCTTTCCGCCCGTCGTGGGCCGTCGCCTCCGAGCACGACGATCGCATCGACGGGCTTCGGAGCAGCCTCCATCCAGAGGAGCGGCCCGGCGAGGAGAAGCAGAGCGCCATAGGCGAGCGCTCCCAGCAGCACCAGAAGCGGAGGACCCACGAGCAGCCACGCCCAGGAGAGTGGCCTCCTGTCCGCCGAAGACGGCCCGTTGTCGGCGCGAAGGTCCATCACACCGAAAGCCCCTTTTCGCGGCGGCGGATCTCCGCGATCTTGAACACGATCATGCTCTCGTAGGTCGTCAGCAGGCGGCAATAGACGTAGCCCGCCCATCCGTCGAGAATGCCGAGGCGGAAGAAGTACATGTAGAGGAACCGGAGCATCGGCCTGAAAGGCAGGCGGAACGAAAGCTCCTTCATGCCGCGTCGCCTGATCTCCGGCTTCAGGCTGATCAGATCCTTCCAGTCGAAGCCGTCACGCAGACCCTTGAGCGACTCTCGCGCCTCGTGCCAGGAGTAGCGGTTGTGCTTCTCGTACCAAGCCGTCAGGCCCTTGTTGAACGTGTAATGCAGAAAATGGCTCCTCAGGCGCCCCTCAGGGCCGTCGATCACACACCGTGAGTTGATCTCCCGCACGAAATGCGCCTTCTCCGGGCGGACCAGGCGCACCACCCAGGTGGGATAGAGGCTGCTGTTCCTGATCCAACGCCCCATGAACATCACCTTGAAGCGCACCCGGAACGCGGCCTCGGGACGATCCGGGGCCGCCGCGATGGCGAGCATCTCGTCGCGCAGCTCGGGCGTCGTGATCTCGTCCGCATCGGGGATGTAGACCCACGGGTGCTTGAAGGGGATTTCCTTGAGGCCGTAGGTATGCTGGCTGTCCTCGTTGTCGTAGACGCGCTGATACACCCTCGCGCCGGCGGCCTTGGCGATCTCCACCGTGCGGTCCGTGCTGAAGGAGTCGAGGACGACGATATCGTCGCTCCAGGAGACCGATTCGAGACATTCGGGCAGGATGTTTTCTTCGTTGTAGGTGAGAATGAGAACCGAGATGCTCATGAGTGGGCCCGCTATCGTTCAGATGGGTCGGAAGCAAGGGTGCGTGTGCGAACGAGCCTCGCCGGGTTTCCGGCCATGACGCTCCAAGGCGCGACATCCTTCATGACCGTCGAGCGGGCGCCGATGATCGATCCCGGTCCGACAGTGACGCCTGGGCCCACGAAGGCATCCGCGGCCACCCAGGCGCGTTCGCCGATCGTGATCGCAGCCGTCGTCAGGGGAAGGTGCAGATAGCGGATGTCGTGGCTCGCGGTGCAAAGAAAGCTGTATTGGCTGACGACCGAGAACGCGCCGAGTTTGACCTTGTCGACGCAATAACAGTCCACATGCGCGGACAGGCAGCTCTCATATCCCATCTCCAGGTTCCATGGAGCCCAGATCTTCGCGGATGCGTGAACCTTCGCGCTCGGGTCGATGCGCGCACCGAAAAGACGCAGAAGAAATCTCCGCCAGCCGTGCATGATCTTCGGGCTGGGCCGGAAAAGAACGAGCCACACCACCCCCCACGCGGCCCGCGCGGCACGGTTCGCGAGACTATGCGGGCTGGCAGGATAGCCCTCAGCGCGTTCGGCGCCCGTCGGCGCCAGGATCTCGGAGGAAGTCATGGGGACTCTCATGCGATGAAGCGCTCTTTCGTCAGACGGAGGAAGTTCTTGACGGGAACCGGGAGATAGCTCCTCAAGGAAGGCTCCAATCCGCCCGCCATGGACCAGTGTTGAATCGGGAGCGGCGTCGCTGTGCGGGGCGGGTCCCGGGACAGGCGCCTGAGCAGATCCCGATACGCATCCGACATGACGGCGAGGTTGAACGCGGCGTGCGCTTTCGCTCTCGCTCGCCGGGACATCGACGCCAGTCGTTCGGGATAGTCGCTCAGTTCCCGGATGGAAAGCGCGGCCCGATGCCTGTCGCCGATCGGGAAAAGGAGGCCGTCCTCGCCATGGGTGACGATGGCGCTCGTCACGCCCTTGATCTGCGAAGCGACGGGCACACAGCCGGCCGCCATCGCCTCGATGAGAGCCACGGGATAGCCCTCATACCGGGACGGCATGAGAAAGATGCCGTGCTCGGACAACAGCGTTCCGACCCGCGCCGCCGGTACGGCACCGAGAAATGTGACCCGCTCGCCCAGATCGGCACACTTTCGTCGAAGACGGGGCAGATCAGGCCCGTCGCCTGCAACCGTGAGGCGGATCTCCTCCGGCAGCTGGCGGAGGATCTCCGGCAGCCAAAAGACCCCCTTCGACGAGTCGTCGATCCTGCCAAGAAAGATGATATCGGGGCCACGTTCCTCTCTCTGGCTTTCGGAAAGGCCCCCGCGGCTCAAATCGACGCCGTTGGGAATGGTGATCGTCCAGCGCTCGTCGAAGCCGTGCCTGCCGGTGAGATCGGCCTGGATCCTGGGCGAAACGCATATGGTTGCATGGACATGCTCCCGGATCGAACGCGCTGCGGCGTAGGTTGCCGGCGTGATCGTGTGAACGACCATGATTTTCAGGAGCCGCTCCGGCAGGTAGCGCATGACGTTGGTTTCGACCCTGCCGCCGAGGACATTCACGAAGACCCCCGAAAACTCCTCTTGCTCCAGCAGATGGATGACCTCCTGCGCCATATCGACATCGGATTGCCGATCATGCCCGACCGCGAAGCCAAGATCCCGCTCACTGGCCCATTCAGGAGATTCCGCGGCCTTCCGGGCCGCCCCTCCAACACCCATCCACCGCAGATCGATGCCGAATGGAAGGAGACCGTTCCGGAGATTGCGAAAGACCGAATAGGTTCCGCCGGCATGCGGAAAGACGAAGTATGCGAGTTTCATGGGCGACGTCCGTTCGAGGGTGCGGACGTGTCGAGAGCGGGCATCCGCACGAGCGCTGCCGTGCTTCGTTCGGCCGATCTCCAAAGGACGAACAGCGTATGGAGCGCGGCGGGCACCAGAAGCCCCCAGACCAGAAGGCTATCCGGGACGCCGAGGACAGCCCCTGCCGTTCCGATGGCGCCGTGCAGCGCGCACAGCGCCACAACGATCGCGCTGGCTTGCCCCGGCGTCGCTCCGCTCTCGAGGAACAGGTGATGAAGGTGATCGCGATCGGCCGAGAAGGGACTGCGCCCTGCCCAGATCCTGCGAACGATCAGGCTGAGCGTGTCGAGAGCGGGAACGGCGAAAAGCCAGAGCAGAGCCGGCAGGCTGATCTCGCCCGTGGAGCGGCTGTTCAGGGAGATCGTGAAGAATGCGATGGCTGCGCCGAGCATGGTGCTGCCTGCATCCCCCATGAAAACGCGGGCCCGCTGGCACCATGGGTGACGCATGTTGAAGGTCAGAAAGCCCAGCGTCGCGGACAGCAACAGCAGCAAGGGAACGGTGATGCCGACCTGATCACCCGAGGAGGCCATGACGGCAAGCCAGAAGAAGGCGCATGCGGCTGCGCCGCCGGCGACCCCATCGACGCCATCGAGCATGTTGAAGGCGTTGATCAATCCGACCATGAACACGAGAGTGAAGGGAAGAGCCGCAGGCCCGAGGTGAACGCTGCCTTGTCCGAAGAGATCGCCAAGGCTGCCGATCAGGTGCCAACCGGGAATGATGATGATGGACGCTGCAATGATCTGAACCATCAGCTTGATGAGCGCAGGGATATCGAGAATGTCGTCGAGAGCGCCCAGCATCACGAGAGCGCCCGCGCCGACGATGAAGTTCCAAGGCGCTCTTTGGGCCTCCTCGGCCAGGAAGGAGGCAACGAGGAACGACATGAAGATCGCCAGTCCACCAACAAGGGGAACATGACGCCCATGCGCCTTCCTCTCTGTCGGATAATCAACAAGGCCGACGCGGAAGGCTACTCTCTCCAGCATCATGATCATCACGACGCTGAGAAGGAAGGCATTCAAGAAGTGGGTCAGATGAGGTTGCATCCTGCTGCCACCATGATTGGTACCTTTTGCGGCGCCCTTCTCGACAGGCCTGGAGCACATCGGGCAGGCGACACGGCTTCCGAGGCGAAAGCGTGCGTTCATAGTACCGCGCAATCTCGGATTGTTGCCTCTTCGCTTTTCGGGTACCGCTCTCCATCGAACGGGTCGATGCATCCACCTTTAGGTGAGAGCGAAATCTGCCATGGGTCTAGGGCGAGTGGGGACCGCGGGGGCCAGCCTCAACCTTCGAGAGTGGCCCGAGTGGCCGGAAGCTGACGCCCCGGGATGAGGTTCATGAGGATGTGCCGGATGCGCGCCGACGTATCATCCCTCCGAAGAAGATAGCCGAGAGGGGGAAGAAGGAGGAGGCTGGGCCGGCGTCGGACGGCGAAGCGCAGCAGCGCGAAGCAATCCCGCAGGCTGCCGCGGGCCAGGTTGGAAACGGCCGACCAGTAAGCGCGCTCGGCGAGGCTGCGCCGCGCCATGTGAAGCAGGTTGGACGCGCCCGGAAGAGCGGCCCCGTCGTTGGCGAAGAAGCAATCGATCGCCATCTCCGTATGGACAAGATGCCAGACATGAACCTGGGCGAGGAGTGTGGAACGATTGGATCCGTGCATGCGCAGGATCGCCTGAAACGCGTCCGTCTCTGCGACGCGTCCTCGGCATGCCAGGCGAAGCCATACATCGTAATCGTCAGAGTGCGGCAGTTCAGGCCGGTAGTGGCCTGCTTGCTTTTGAGCGGATGTCCTGACGATCAGGGCGGATCCGGGGACGTGAAACACGGCGGTGCGGCAGAACCGATCGATGAATGCGAGGCCGTCCATGATCCGCCAATCGGATTTCTGCGGCGGGATTTCAAGAGAGCTGGCCGGGGCATCCCCATAGAGAGCTGCGGCTCGCCCATAGGTGACGCTGATGTCAGGGTGCTCCTCCATGATCGCGATGGCGCGAGACAATGCCCCCGGTGTCAAAAGATCATCCGCAAAAAGCAGTAGGAAATAGTCCGCCGTAGCCCAGTCGATTCCCTCGTTGAAGGAGGCATGGGGCCCTCGATTGACACTGTGAGCAACGACACTGACCCTGGCGTCTTCCGCGGCAAGCTGACGGGCGATGTCCGCGCTGCCGTCCGTCGATCCGTTGTCGATGATGAGAACGCGCAGCTCATCGACGTCCTGATCAAGAACGCTCTGCACGCATTCTCGCAAGTAACGTCCATATTGGTAGGAAGGAATGACGACGTCGATGCTGGCCATTGAAAGCTCATCTCCTCCCGGTCGGGCGTCGGATTGTCGATTCGGTCGATCGGCATCTGCCGGACGCCACCCGGTCATGATGCCAAAAATTGTCCACCGGCGCGCTTGCCGCGAGCAAGGCTGGAAAGGACGTAGCCATCTACCCCTTTGGGTGAACAGATCTGCCTTTCGGCGCGCAGAGCAGGGTGAGCGGGATCAAGCGCTATTAAGAGATGTGTCCAATATGAGGCAAAAAACCGGCAGAATTATTCATACTGGGTAGCGGGAGTATCCGTTGTAGCCACGATCAAGCCCTATTCAGCAAAACGTTGATCTGCTTAAATTCCCAGTAGTTCGACCTTGGGTCGTAACCGAGTGCACGCTCAACAAGAGTAGATGTGCATTACAGCTTTCGCCACACAGGCTCAGTCGTTCTGATGAGGAACGCGAACGCAGCATGTTCTGCGGGCGGCCTTTTATTGCCGGAGTATCACATGTCGACTGAACAATGGAGCTTCTCACCTGTGGCAAGAGTTCTTGAGAAAGACGTTCTTGGGCGCTCACATGGCGACGATGACAGCTACGAGGCTCAGAAGAGGTGGCCCCTCGAGAGCCTCGGTCGCCTGTCGGATCTCACCATCGCCATGATCGAGCCTCGTGCCTTGATGCGCGACTGCTTCGTCCGGTCGTTGAAAGTGGCTGCACCGGGCGCGAGCATTCTCGCCTTCTCGAGCATCCGGGAATGGATCGAGTCTCCGCATCTTCACAGCCAGGCGTCCTTGGTTCTCCTCTGCCTCGGGAGCCAAAAGATAAAGGACGAAGAGACCGAACGTGGAATCTCTCTCCTGACAGGTTCTCCCCATTCGGTTCCCGTCGTCATCCTCTCGGATATGGAAGATATCGATCAGATGATGAGCGCCCTTGCCAAGGGCGTACGGGGCTTCATTCCCTCAAGCCTCAATCTGGATATTGCGATCGAAGCGATGCACTTGGTCAAGGCAGGAGGGATCTATGTGCCGGCCAACAGCCTGATGTCCTGGAAGAAAACGAGTGAGGAACAGGACACGTCGGACAAAGGCAGTGCGGATGGAAAGTTCACCGCCAGGCAATATGCCGTCCTGAAGGCTCTTCGACAGGGAAAGGCGAACAAGATCATCGCGTACGAGCTGAACATGAGGGAGAGCACGGTCAAGGTCCATGTGCGGAACATCATGAGAAAGCTCAAGGCCCGCAACAGAACCGAAGTCGCCTACCTCACAAGTCACGAAACGACGGCCTGAGGAAGTCTCGGACGTAGACGGCATGATCGGAGACCTGCTGTGACCATATCGAAGGAATCGCCTGCCCGTAGCCTTCAGATCAAGCCTCATGAGTTGATAGGAGTGATCCTTCGGAGAAAATGGATCGTCGTCGTTACGTTGATCGTCAGCGCTGCGGCCGGCCTGGGACTGACGGCTCTGCAGAAGGAGCAGTATGTCGCAACGGCGGCGATCGCCCTCGACGCGCGCAAGATCCAGGCGGTTCCCCAGGATGTCGTCGTCTCCCGGCTTTCACAGGAAAGCCCCTTCCTCCGCACTGAAATCGATGTGATCGCCTCCAGAACCATGGCCGAAGAGGTCATGCGGCACCTCGATAAGACCCAGCAACCTCTTATTGTCCAAGATGAGGTGGGCTCTACGTCCATTTTCGCGACCCTGAGATCCCTCCTCCGCCCGGGCGGTGAGAGTGAAACAGGTCTGACCATGGCGGAGTTGCAGAAGCGAAGGGTCATCGACTTCCTCCTGTCCGGTCTCCGGGTCGACAATGACGGGCGCTCCTACACGGTGTTCATCTCGTTCGCAGCGGCGGATCCGGCGCTCGCGGCGCGGGTGGCGAACGCGTACGCCGATGCGTACCTTGCGCATCTCGCATCGATCCAGACATCCGCCACGCGAGGCGTCAGTCACTGGCTGGCCGACCGACTGGGCGAGCTTCGCAGCGCGCTCGAGAATTCGGAGCGCGCCGTCCAGGCGTTTCGCCAAAGTGCGGAGCTCGTCGAGGCAAACGGCATGACGTTGCAGGCGAATCGGCTGAATGCCCTCAACCTCCAGCTCATCCAGGTTCGGGCAGAGCGCGCGGCGGCCGAGGCCAGGATCGACGTTGCAAGACAGTATAGGGTCTCCGAGACCGGCGGTGATGCCTTTGCAGAGGTCGTAAGGTCGCCCGTCATCCAGAACCTGCGACAGCAGGGAGCCCAGATCGAACGGGCCATCCAGGATCTGAACAACAGCGGTGCGACGCAGAGCGTGCAGCTCTCGTCCCTGAAAGTTCAGCAGGCGTCCCTGCGGAGGCAGGTGGATGATGAGATTTCTCGCATCGTCGACAGTCTCGCCAGCGAAGTCGAGGTGATCCTCCGCCGCGAAAACGATCTCGAACGCGCGATCGCCGA
The DNA here is from genome assembly GCF_004458765.1 of Microvirga pakistanensis. Classification (GTDB taxonomy): domain Bacteria; phylum Pseudomonadota; class Alphaproteobacteria; order Rhizobiales; family Beijerinckiaceae; genus Microvirga; species Microvirga pakistanensis. The sequence goes on from NZ_SPJX01000410.1 coordinate 76,205, forward strand.
AACCTGGGAGAGAACCGCCCAGGAAAGCAAGAATCTCGTCAGGCTCCAGCAGCTCGAACGCGAGGCGAATGCGAACCGTGCGATTTATGAAAGTTTCCTCACACGGTACAAGCAAACGATCGAGCAGGAGGGGTTTGTCGCCCCGGAGGCGCGGCTGATCTCGGCGGCCGAAGTTCCCGTGTCCGCATCGGGAAGAAACCCGCTTGCCATGCTCATCTTCAGTGTGATGATCGGGACGATCGGCGCGGGCGGACTGGCATTCGCCGTCGATCGCCTGGACCGGCGCGTCCGGTCGGGCCTGCGTTTGGAGGAGCTGGTCGGTCTTCCGGTCATCGGCCGGATTCCAAGCCTGCCCAAGGAGAGCCGGCTCAAGCCGCAGGATCAGGTCGTGACGGTTCCGAGATCTGCTTACAGCGAGGCCCTCAGACGTCTTGCCGCCGCGCTGCAACGGTCCCGCTTCATGAGCCGGGCGAAAGTGATCGTGGTGACGTCATCCGAGCGGGGAGAGGGAAAATCGACCACATGCATCTCCCTGGCCCGGACGCTGGCGGCGACCGGCAAAAAGGTCATCGTGGTCGATGCCGACCTGCACCGTCCCAACGTCGCCGCCACCTTCGGGTATGGCTCGATCCCAAGTCTCAACGACCTTGTTTCGAACGCAAGGAGCCTGCTCGACATCGTCCGCCACGACGAGACGTCGGGAGCGGATTTCGTCGCCGCGAACCCCGCCAAGCAGCATCCCCATGAAATCCTGCAGGGCAGTGCCTTCAAGACGCTCATCCGCAGTCTCCGCGAACGATACGACTTCGTGATCATCGATACTCCACCCGTCCGTGCGGCGGTGGATGCCGCACTCGTGGCCGCCTATGCCGATGCGGTTCTCCTCACGGTGCGCTGGGGTGTCACGGCCGATTCGGCCGTGATGGCGGCCCTCGACGAGCTCAATATCTTTTCCGCCCCCGTGGCCGGGATTGTGCTCAACGGCGTCGATCCTCGTGGCCCGTCCTACGAGGCCATGGACATGCTCGTCGATCATCCGACGCCCGTGGCCGTCAGAAGACAGCCCGGACCCTTCTTCGAAGAGTCGGGTGCGCATTCAAGGATTCATCTGAAGACCGTCAATGTCACGAGGATGAACAGGGCTGCCAACGATCGTCCCTCAACACCACCGCTCTGAAGAGAGAGACCATGCCTCGCACATCTCGTTCATGGGGCTGCTGCTCCAAGAAGCGTTACTCACCTTGGCTCTTTAGCGCTGCCTTCCTCCTGCTCGGCCTTGGTTTCCCTCAAGCCGCCGATCAGGGCTATGCGATCGGGGAGGGCGACGTTCTGTCGATCAAGGTTTACGGTGAGGACGGATTATCCGGGCAGTATCGTGTCGGTCCTGGCGGGGTCATCAATTATCCCCTGGTGGGTGAATTCAGTGTTCAGGACCTGACCAGCGCGGACGTCACGCGCCAGCTTGCCGAGCGCGTTTCCGCGTTCAGTCCGAATGGACGTAACCTGACCGTCGAGGTGGCGGAGTACGCTCCTGTCTTCGTCGCCGGCGATGTCGAGAAGCCAGGGGCGTTCCAATTCCGGCCCAGAATGATCGTCCTCGAGCTGATGGCGCTTGCCGGCGGACCCCGCAGAGTGGCGCCGGAAGCCGAATCCAGCCTCGTCTCCCTCATCAACGCCGAGACCGAGCTCAGCGACCTCCGCCTGACGCGCTTTTCCCAGGTTGCGCTGAAGTCTCGCCTCGAGGCAGAGATCAAAGAAGCCCCGTTCGACGCCGGTGCCGTTCCGGAGGAGAGCTTCGTAACGCCGCATCTCCAGCAGCGCATCGTCAATGACGAGATCGCGCTCTTCCGGACCCGCCGGGAGGCGCGTCTGGATCAGGAAAAGGCCTTGAGCAATCAGCGCGAAGGCTACGAGCAGGAGATTCGCTCGCTCCAGTCCAGCATTGCCCTTCATGACAGCGAGGTGGCGCTCCTCGAACAGGAACTCGCCACCGCGGAGAAGCTGCTCGAACGGGGCATTACGGTTCAGCCCCGGGTGCTGGGCCTCAAGCGCGAGCTCTCGGCGGTCAAACGCAATGCGCTCGATCTTCGCCTCGCCCTGGCCCGCGCGAAACAGAAACAGCTTGAAATCGACCTGAAGCTCGTCGAGGTTCGCAACACGAGGATTGGCGAGAACACGCAGAATCTGAAGGAGCTCAACCTGACGATTGCACGGACCGAGCAGAAAATCGCCTCCGCCGTTTCCGTGATCGCCGAACTGCAGGCGAAGCTCGGCGAGCGTACCGGCCCACGGTCGTGGAGAACCGTCTTCACGCTCACGCGTCGATCCGCAGGGCAGTACAGCTCGATGGAAGTGGACGATCTCGCGGCCATCCGGCCAGGCGACATTCTACGGGTGGAGCGTCGGGAGGTGGCACAGGCACGGGCCGCCAGCCAATCGCGCCCGCGCGGCGCCTCGGCCCAGATTTCTGCAGACATCAATTGACAAGGCGAGGACGGAGACGATCAACATGAGAATCCTGATCACGGGAAACATGGGCTATGTGGGACCCGTTCTGGTCCGACACCTGCGGATGCAGCGCCCGGAGGCCTGGATCGCCGGTTACGACACCGGCTATTTCGGGCATTGTCTGACGGATGCAAGCCTCCTTCCGGAGTGCCAGGCCAACGTTCAAGTCTTCGGCGATGTCCGCCAGATCCCGCGGGACGCCTTGTCCGGCATCGATGCCGTCATCCAGCTGGCGGCCATCTCCAACGACCCGATGGGCAGCAAGTTCGAGACGCCCACAAACGAGATCAATCACCTGGCGAGCGTCCGGCTTGCCGAGATGGCTCGAGACGCCGGCGTCAAGCGCTATATCTTCGCGTCGAGCTGCAGCATGTACGGCGCTGCCGGAGACAGGCCGCGGCTGGAGACCGATCCGCTGAACCCGCTGACCGCCTATGCTCGCTCGAAGCTCGCCACGGAAGAGAGTCTTCGGACCATGGATCGTGGCGACATGGTGGTGACGGCTCTTCGTTTTGCAACCGCCTGCGGAATGTCTCCGCGTCTGCGGCTCGATCTCGTTCTGAACGATTTCGTCGCCTGCGCTCTGGCGAATGGCGAGATCACGGTTCTGAGCGACGGAACGCCGTGGCGGCCCCTGATCCATGTGGAGGACATGGCCCGTGCGATCGACTGGGCCTTGGAGCGGACCTCGGAAGCGGGAGACTTTCTGGCCGTGAATGCCGGCAGCGAGGCCTGGAACCATCAGGTGCGCGACCTCGCCAATGCCGTTGCGGACATGATTCCCGGGGTGCGGGTCACCATCAATGCCGATGCTCCGCCCGACAGGCGCTCATACCGCGTCGACTTCAGCCTGTTCCGGAAGCTCGCGCCCGACCATCAGCCGCAGGTTTCTCTGGCCGCCGCCATCGGAGGCTTGAAGAAGGGGCTCGAGCGGATGAACTTCAAGGACGGTGCTTTCCGCAACTCGTCCTTCATGCGTCTCAAAGTGCTCGAAGAGCATATCTCGGCGGGTCGTCTGAGCAACGATCTCTACTGGCGGTCGGGCGACAACGAGCGGCTGGCGCATCAGGCCATGCCGAGCATCGATGCTGCCCTTGCTCATGTGAGGCCTGCAAGGGAGAAGCTCGCGTTGTGAGCTTTCCTCTGATGTCCCGGAATCCGCCCAGGCCGAAGCGCAGGCATCCTTGATGCGCGAGCGCCCAGACTGATCCGCCTGGGCGTCGACCTGCGGATGGCTCATCGCGCCGGCATGCCTGTTTCGATGATCTTCGCCCAGAGCGACACGCCATAGGGCGTGGCCGCATCGTTGAAGTCGTAGGCGGGGTGATGCACGCCCGCCGTGTCGCCGTTCCCGAGGAAGATATAGGCGCCCGGGCGCTTCTCCAGCATGTAGGAGAAATCCTCGGCGCCCATTTCCGGCGGAAACTGCGTCTGCACGGCGCTCTCGCCGGCAACGGCCTTCGCGACCGAGGCGACGAACTCGGTTTTCTCGGCGTCGTTCACGGTTACGGGATAGCCGCGATCATACCTGATGGAAGCCCTCGCTCCGAAGGATGCGCAGGTGTTCTCGACGATGGTGCGGATCCGCGTTTCCGCCAGGTCGCGGATGGCGGCCGAGAGCGTGCGTACGGTGCCGAGCAGCGTCGCGGTCTGCGGAATGACGTTGAAGGTGTCGCCCGCCTTGACGGAGCAGACGGACACCACGACCGATTCGAGCGGGTCGACGCTGCGGGACGCCACGGATTGCAGGGCGGTGATCATGTGCGCAGCCGTCACGATGGGATCGATGCATTTGTGGGGATAGGCCGCGTGGCCGCCCTTGCCCTCGATGGTGATCGTAAAACGATCCGCCGCCGCCATGACCGGCCCCTTGCGCATGGCGAAATGCCCCACCGCCACGCCCGGCCAGTTGTGCATGCCGTAGACCTCCTGGATGCCGAAGCGCTCCATGAGGCCGTCTTTCACCATGGCGTCGCCACCGCCGCCGCCCTCCTCCGCCGGCTGGAAGATCATCACCGCCGTTCCGTCGAAATTGCGCGTTTCGGCAAGGTACTTCGCTGCGCCGAGCAGCATGGCGGTATGGCCGTCGTGGCCGCAGGCATGCATCTTGCCCGGCACCTTGGACGTGTAGGGCAGGTCGGTCGCTTCCAGGATCGGCAGGGCGTCCATGTCCGCGCGCAGGCCGATGACCCTGCCGGACGAGTTCGTCCTGCCCTTGATGATGCCGACGACGCCCGTGCGGCCGATGCCGGTCACCACCTCGTCGCATCCGAAGCTCTTCAGCTTCTCCGCGACGATCCCGGCCGTGCGATGAACGTCGTATCCAAGCTCGGGGTTCTCGTGGAAATCCCGCCGCCAGGTGGTGATCTCATCGGCGAGATCGGCAACGCGGTTGATGATGGCCATGGAATATCCTTTGCACGAATCGAGCGCCCGCCAGCGAACCAGAGGCGGGTGGCATCGGTCAACATGAATGGAAACGGCTCTCTTCTCCGGCTTGCCGCATTTCCGGGGCGGCGAACCGGGCCCACGTTGCCGAAAATGCTCCAGGGCAGCCCCTCGCTCAGCGCAGGCGGCGCAGAATGGCCTTCGGACGTTTGGTGCGGAACTGCCCGCGTTCGACGGCCACGAAAACCAGCACCAGAACGACGAGCGCCGTGAACCACCAGACCTGGGCGGTGCCGATGCCGCAGGCACCGAGGGCGAAAGCCGTGGCGAAGGATGCCATGATGCCGGGTCCGAGGATGGGGCGATGCCCTCGCGCGCCGAAAGCGGCCTGGAGGAGCAGCACGGCCCCGGACACGGCCCCCACGATGCCGAGTTCGTACCAGACCTCGAACAGGAGACTGAAGGGAGCCGCGGGAGGCAAGAGGCCGAACAGACGTCCGCGCCAGGCCGTTTCGAGCCCGTGGCCGGTGAGAAAGCGCAGGGGCTCCTTGAGCACGAGGGCCTGCCAGATATCGAGGCTCGCCATGCTGGACGAGCTTGCCCCCAGCATCCCGGCCACGGGCTTCAGGACGAAAGGCAGAACAGGCGCGGCGATCAGAAGCCCTGCCATGAGCAGGCCGATCAGGCGAGAACCGGTTCGCGGGCTGGCGGCCGTCAGGGCAAAAGCGAGGGCCCCGACGACGAGACCGATGGAGGGCAGGGGATCCGCCGTGAGGAAGGTGCCCACGGCGACCGTCAGGGCCAGCGCGACCGCTTCCAGGTTTCGTCCTCGGGAGTGAAGCCATGTCAATGCGGGCCAGAGCAACAGGACGAGGACGACCATGCCGCGCTCCACGCCCAGCCCATCGGGCTCAAGGTGGCCGCCACCCTTGAGGAGCATGGCGATGCCGACCAGGCCAGCAAGGCCCGCCCCGACCGGGAGCAGGTACAGGTTGGCGGAGCGCATCCGTTCCGGCAGGGCCAGATAACCTGCCGCCGCGGTCAAGCCCATCGCGATGATGTTGAGGAGCCGTTCCGAGGCCTGGGGCACGAAGGGGGTCCAGATCAGCGACAGGGCCGCCCAGAACACCAGGAGGAGCCCCGCGAGTCCGGCGCGCGAGGTCACGAGGCCCATGGCCCTCTGCCGGGGGTTCGTCGCGCTTCCGTCGAGAAACGCCGCTATGACGATGAGCGCCACCGCCAGGGGCGTCATCACCACGAGGGCGCGGCGGGTGAAAAGCGCCGCCAGCGGAATGGCGAACAGCAAAATCGCGAAACCGAGGCGCCGCAACAGGGCGGCGGCGTCGGTGGAGGGATTGGCCGTTGGAAAGGCGGATCGAACCATGCGGGCTGGCAATCGTCGGTTGGGCGATCAGGGAAGGGTCAAGCTAATCGACCAAGAGAGCGAATGCTGTAGGTGTCGTGCAACACATCCCGGACCTTTAAACTCAAGCTGCCTGTCATAGCCTGTCGGCCGGCCTGGTTCGCGCGTCGTCACCCGACGCTCCGCCGGAGGAGGAATCCTCCGGAGCCCCGATCGCCTCGGGGTCCGATGGCCGGGCCATGAGTCCGGCCATGCCATGTGGCCGCCCACGATCACGCCTTCTGCCCGCGCAGGAAGTTGATGATGCCTGAAAAGTCGTCGCCCTCGTGGCCCGCGCCGTTGAAGAGCGCATAGAGCTGGGCGGCCTCTGCGCCGAGCGGCGTCGAGGCTCCGGACGCAAGGGCAGCCTCCTGGGCCAACTTCAGATCCTTGAGCATCAGCGCCGCCGCGAAGCCCGGCTTGTAGCCGTTGTTGGCGGGTGAGGTCGGTACCGGGCCGGGCACGGGGCAATAGGTGGTGAGCGACCAGCACTGGCCCGAGGAGGTGGAGGCCACGTCGAAGAGGGCCTGGTGCGAGAGCCCCAGCTTTTCGGCCAGCACGAACGCTTCCGCTACGCCGATCATCGAGATGCCGAGGATCATGTTGTTGCAGATCTTCGCCGCCTGGCCCGCACCCGCCTCGCCGCAATGGACGACTTTCTTGCCCATCGCCGAGAGAATGGGTTCGGCGCGGTCGAAGGCTTGGCCAGTGCCGCCGGCCATGAAGGTCAGCGTCGCGCCCTTGGCGCCGCCGACGCCGCCCGAGACCGGAGCATCGAGGCTCAGGAGGTTGCGGTCCTGCTCGCGGGCCATGGCATGCGCCCTGCGGGCATTGTCCACATCGATGGTCGAGCAGTCGATCACCAGGGAGCCGTCCTTCACGGCAGGCAGAATGTCGGTCCAGACCGAGAGCACATGCTTTCCGGCCGGCAGCATGGTGACGACGATCTCCGCGTCGCGCACCGCATCGGCCGTGGAGCCGGCGATCGCCACGCCATCGGACCGCGCCTGATCGCAGGAGGCCGAAGAAAGGTCGAAGCCCGTCACAGCGTGTCCCGCCTTGACGAGATTGGCCGCCATGGGGCCGCCCATGTTGCCGAGGCCGATGAAGGCGATTCTGGTCATTGTTGTCCTCCCTGTTTGTCATGTGATGCTGTTCTGAGCAGCCAGAGCGACGCGCCTGCCATGACGGCTGCGCTCACCCCATGCAGCATTAGGTTCGAAATGGCGTCCGGTCCGCGCGCGGAGGCGACAATCACGAGATCGCCGATGGGGATCACGAGAGTCGCGGCGAAGATCAGGCCGAGTACGCGCTGTGTCGACGTGAACGAAAGGATCAGCAGATAAAGTCCGAAGGCGAGGTCGCGCAGGCCTATGGCCGGCAGATAGCCCGAGCTTTCGAACTCCGGTGCAGGAAGCCCGAAGAGAGAGGCACCTGCGCGCGGCGCGAAAACGAAGACCAGGCCAAGGACCATGAAACCCAGACTCAGGAGACGCACGAGCCAAGTGCTGGGCTCACCGGCCGGGAGTCCGCGCCTGCTCCCCGTATGGGTCATGGCTTCCGGGCCCTCCAGAGCGCCCCCATGAGACAAAATCCGTAGAACCAGAGCATGAGCGAGCCGAATACCTTGTCGAGAGACGGGTTCAGCCCTGGGAAGAACACCGCAAAGTGTGAGCCGACGGCTGCCATGATCATCATGCCGGGAGCAGCGGCGAGTGCCGTCGCACTCACCGCCTGGTGAGACGGCACATTCAGAAGGCGGGAGATGCAAAGGCCCAGCAAAAGGCCCAAAGCGGCTCCGGCTGAAAAATTGATTTGGAAGGGCCTGCGCCCTTCCACGAAAAACCAGGGACCCGCCAGCAGAAACAGAGCGAAAATCGCCGAGGCGATGCCGAAGCCGAGGCCCAGCGCTCGGATGGTCATCGATTGCCCCGTCCCACCAGATCGCGGGCCACGATGAGGCGCATGATCTCGTTGGTGCCCTCCAGGATCTGATGGACGCGCAGGTCCCGCACGATCTTCTCGATGCCGTAATCCGCCAGGTAGCCATAGCCGCCATGAAGCTGAAGGGCGGCATTCGCGACCTCGAAACCCGTATCCGTGGCCATGCGCTTGGCCATGGCGCAGAGCTTCGTCGCATCGAGCGCCTTGGCGTCGAGCGCGGAGGCCGCACGCCACAGGAAGGTGCGCGCGCATTCGAGTTCGGTCGCCATGTCGGCGAGCTTGAACTGCAGCGCCTGGAAATCCGCGATCCGCTTGCCGAAGGCCTTGCGGTCGTTGGTATAGGCCAGCGCCTTGTCGAGGGCGGACTGCGCCCCGCCGAGCGAGCACGCACCGATGTTGAGGCGCCCGCCGTCGAGGCCCGCCATGGCGATCTTGAAGCCCATGCCCTCGTCCGACAGGCGGTTGGCCACGGGCACGCGCACGTCCTCGAAGATCACGGCGGCGGTGGGCTGCGCGTTCCAGCCCATCTTCTTCTCCTGCGCCCCGAAGGAGACGCCGGGCCTGTCCTTCTCGATGACGAGCGTCGAGATGCCGGAGGAACCTTCCTCGCCCGTGCGCACCATGGTCACGTAGATGTCGGAGGTGCCGGCACCGGAGATGAACTGCTTGACGCCGTTGACGACGTAATGGTCGCCGTCGCGCACCGCCTTGGTCTTGAGCGCCGCCGCATCCGAGCCGGAGCCGGGCTCGGTCAGGCAGTAGCTGCCGATGAGCTCCATGGTGCAAAGCTGCGGCAGGAAGCGGCTCCGCTGCTCCTCCGAGCCGTAGCGGTCGATCATCCACGCGACCATGTTGTGGATGGACAGAAACGCCGAGATGGCCGGGCAGCCGGTGGCGAGCGCCTCGAAGATGAGGGCCGCGTCGAGGCGCGTCATGCCCGATCCGCCGACATCGTCTCGGGTATAGATCGCCGCCATGCCTAAGGACGCCGCCTCCCGCAGCACGTCCACGGGAAAATGCTTCTTTTCGTCCCATTCGAGGGCATGAGGCGCAAGGTTGTCCGCCGCGAAGGCAAGGGCCATGTCGCGGACGGCAATCTGGTCTTCGGTCAAGGAGAACTGTGTCATGGCTCTAAATCGGCATGAGAGGGGCGCTTCGTGCACCCCGACTTTGGATTGAGAGACAAAAATGGCCGGGACTTTCGTCCCGGCCACCCTGAAGGTTCCTAGCGCATCGTCGGAATGGAGAATTCCGCGCCCTCTTTGATTCCGGACGGCCAGCGCGAGGTGACGGTTTTCGTCTTGGTGTAGAAGCGCACCGCGTCCGGGCCGTGCTGGTTCAGGTCACCGAAGCCCGAGGCCTTCCAGCCGCCGAAGGTGTAATAGGCGAGCGGCACCGGGATCGGCACGTTGATGCCGACCATGCCAACGTTCACGCGGGAAGCGAAGTCGCGGGCGGCGTCGCCGTCGCGGGTGTAGATCGCGACGCCGTTGCCGTATTCGTGATCGGAGGGCAGGCGCAGCGCCTCGTCGTAGTTCTTGGCGCGCACCACCGAGAGCACGGGGCCGAAGATCTCTTCCTTGTAGATGCGCATGTCGGTCTTCACCTCGTCGAAGAGGCAGCCGCCCATGTAGAAGCCGTTCTCGTAGCCCTGCATCTTGAAGTTACGGCCATCGACCACGAGCTTCGCGCCTTCCTGAACGCCGAGATCGACGTAGGAGCGCACCTTCTCCATGTGTGCCTTGGTCACCATGGGGCCGAAATCGGCGGACGGATCGGTGGAGGGGCCCACTTTAAGGCTCTCCACGCGCGGGATCAGCTTGTCGAGCAGCGCGTCGGCGGTCGCCTTGCCGACGGGAACGGCGACCGAGATCGCCATGCAGCGCTCGCCCGCAGAGCCGTAGCCGGCGCCGATGAGCGCGTCCGCCGCCTGGTCGAGATCGGCGTCGGGCATGATGATCATGTGGTTCTTCGCGCCGCCGAAGCACTGGGCGCGCTTGCCGTTGGCGGTGGCGCGGGAATAGACGTACTGCGCAATCGGCGAGGAGCCGACGAAGCCCACGGCCTTGATGTCGGGATCGTCGAGGATCGCGTCCACCACCTCCTTGTCGCCATTGACGACATTGAGGATGCCGGCGGGAAGACCGGCCTCGATCATGATTTCCGCGAGGCGCATCGGCACGCCCGGATCGCGCTCGGATGGCTTGAGGATGAAGGCGTTGCCGCAGGCGATGGCGGGGGCGAACTTCCACATCGGGATCATGGCCGGGAAGTTGAACGGCGTGATGCCGGCAACCACGCCGAGGGGCTGGCGGATCGAGTACATGTCGATGCCGGGGCCTGCGCCTTCCGTGAACTCGCCCTTCAGGAGGTGCGGGATGCCGCAGGCGAATTCCGCCACCTCGACGCCGCGCTGAATGTCGCCCTTGGCGTCGGGGATGGTCTTGCCGTGCTCGCGGGCGAGGAGCTCCGCCAGCGAATCCGTTTCCTTGGCGATGAGCTCCAGGAACTTCATCATCACGCGGGCGCGGCGCTGCGGGTTGGTGGCGGCCCAGGCGGGCTGGGCGGCCTTGGCGTTCTCGACCGCCTGACGCAGCTCGTCCCTGGACGCCAGCGCGACCCGGCCGATGACCTCGCCGGTCATGGGCTGGAAGAATTCGGTGGTGCGACCCGACTTTCCGGGAACTTGCTTGCCGCCGATGAAATGTCCGACTTCGCGCATGGCGTTTCTCTCCTGATTTTAGGTGCCCTGTTCTAGCATTGTCGAAACCGCACGGCTATGGGCGAAGATGAAGCCACGTTGTGCAAAAACACCAATATGCTAGAGGGTGGGCATGAGCACTTTCGATTGGGACGATCTCCGCTTTTTCCTGGCGGTGGCCCGCGCCGGCCGGCTGACCGTGGCCGCTCGCCGGCTCGAGGCCGATCATACCACGGTTTCCCGTCGCATCTCGTCCCTTGAAAAGGCCCTTCAGGCCCAGCTCTTCGAGCGCAGGCCGCAAGGCTACACCTTAACCGAGCAAGGGGAACGGCTGCTGGCGAAGGCGGAGAGCATGGAAAGCCAGGCGCTGGCGGTGGCCAGCGAAGTGGGCGGATCGGATCTCGCTCTCTCAGGCATCGTGCGCGTGGGCGCGCCGGACGGGCTCGGCACCTACTTCCTGGCGGCGGAACTCGGGGCCCTGGCCGAGCGCCATCCGCATCTCACGATCCAGCTCGTCGCCCTGCCGCGCACCTTCTCGCTCTCCAAGCGCGAGGCGGACATCGCGGTCACGGTCGAGCAGCCCACGGAAGGGCGCCTGATCTCGCGCAAGCTCACCGATTACCGTCTCAGGATGTATGCCTCGCAGGACTATCTCGACCGTCACGGCTTTCCAGTCACGGCGGAGGACCTGTCGGGCCGGCTTCTCGTCACCTATGTGGCGGATCTCATCTACAGCCCGGCACTGGAATATTTTTCCGGTCTCGAGAAATATGGCCCCCGGCGCTACGAATGCGCCAGTGTGGTCGCGCAGCTCGAAGCGGTGCGGGCTGGGGTCGGGATCGGAATCCTGCACGATTACGCCGCCCGGCAATATCCGGAGCTGCGGGTGATCCTGCCCGAGATCGCCTTCACCCGGACCTATTGGATCGTCACCCACGCGGAAGTACGCAATCTGCAGCGCATCGCGGAGGTCCACGCCTTCATGCTGGAGAGGGTCAAGGCCAACCGCGGCCTCTTCATGTGACGCATTTTCCCTTCACGGAAGGGTCTTAACCCACTAAGTCTGGCGCAAACGAAACCCACGGAGACCGGAATGCCTTCCAAGCTCGACCAATTGCGCGCCATGACGGTGGTTGTCGCCGATACCGGCGATCTCGACGCGGTGCGTCGCCTGAAGCCTCAGGACTGCACCACCAACCCGACCCTCCTGCTGAAGGCGGTCGAGACCCCGGCCTACGGTCACATCCTCGAAGAGGCGCTCGCCTGGGGGCGCAGCCAGGGCGGCTCGCGGGAGGGCGCGGTGTCCTCCATCTGCGACCGGCTGGCCGTCGCCTTCGGGGCGGAGCTCGCCGGCATCGTTCCGGGCCGCGTCTCCACTGAGGTGGACGCCGACCTGTCCTTCGACACGCAAGCGACCGTGAACAAGGCCCGCTCGATCATCAAGGCCTATGAGGAGCGCGGCATCGGGCGCGACCGCATCCTGATCAAGATCGCCTCCACGTGGGAAGGCATCCGCGCGGCGGAAATCCTCCAGAAGGAAGGCATCGACTGCAACCTCACGCTCCTGTTCTCCATGGCCCAGGCGCAGGCCTGCGCGGAAGCGGGCGTGTTCCTCATCTCGCCGTTCGTGGGGCGCATCCTCGACTGGCACGTGAAGGCGGGCGGTGGCCCCTACACGGGCGAGACCGATCCGGGCGTGATCTCGGTGCGCAACATCTACGCGGCCTACAAGGCGCAAGGCATCAAGACCGTGGTGATGGGCGCGTCCTTCCGCAATGCCGGGGAGATCGAGGCCTTGGCCGGGTGCGACCGCCTCACCATCTCGCCCGCGCTCCTCGACGAGCTGGCGAAGGCCGAAGGCGAGCTGCCGCGCAAGCTCTCGCCCGACAATGTCGACAAGATCGCACCTCTGCCCCGTATGGATGAAAAGACCTTCCGTTTCGCCCTCAACGAGGATGCGATGGCGACCGAGAAGCTCGCCGAGGGCATCCGCTCCTTCGTGAAGGACCTGCGCTCGCTGCGCTCGCTCGTGGCGAAGCGGCTCGATGAGGCGAAGGCCGCCTGAGCATCCGGCTCCGCCACGATCGGGGTGCAGCCCGCAGGCAAGGCTTTCGCTGCGGCGTGATCCCAGAAAGCAAGAGCGCAAGAGAAAAGGCGCTGCGGTGACCGCAGCGCCTTTTCTCGTTTCTCGCTTTCGCTCCAGGAGGAGGGCAGGGCTTACTTCTTGCCTGCCAGCGCTTTGTCGCGGATCGCCGAGAGGGACATGGCGGGCGTGATCGCCTCGGGGTCCAGCATGCAGTGCAGGATCGCGGGCCTGCCGGAGGTGAGGGCGCGCTGGAGGGCCGCGGGGAAGTCCTCCGTTGTCTCCACGCGCTCGCCATAGCCGCCGAACGCCTTGGCGTAGGCCGCGAAGTCCGGGTTCTTCAGCATCGTGGCCGAGACGCGGCCCGGATATTCGCGCTCCTGGTGCATGCGGATCGTGCCGTACATGCCGTTGTCGAGAAGGATCACGAGGATCGGCAGGTCGTACTGGACGGCGGTCGCGAATTCCTGCCCGTTCATCAGGAAGTCGCCGTCGCCGGCGAACACCACGACCGTGCTGTCGGGATTGATGCGCTTGGCGCCGACGCCCGCCGGAACGCCGTAGCCCATGGAGCCGGAGGTCGGGGCAAGCTGCGTGCCGTAATGGCGGAAGGGCCAAAAGCGGTGAACCCAGGTGGCGAAGTTTCCGGCACCGTTGCAGTAGACCGTGTCGGAGGGCATCACCTCGCGCAGGTGGGCCATCACCTCACCCATCTGCAACTGGCCGGAATGCTTGATCGACGCGGGATCGCTCCAGGCCAGATAATCCGCATGCGCCGTCTTCGTGCCTTCGCTCCACGGCAGGGTGGCCGGCGGATGCACCCCTTCCAGCGCCGCCGTGAAGGCGACGGGCGAAGCGTTGATGGCGAGGTGGGGGGAATAGACGCGCCCGAGCTCGCTCGAATCGGGATGGATGTGGATGAGCGTCGAGCGGGGCGCCGGGATGTCGAGCAGCGTATAAGCCTGGCTGGGAATCTCGGAGAGACGCCCACCGACGAGCAGGATCAGATCGGCTTCCTTGATGCGCGCGAGCAGCTTGGGATTCACGCCGAGGCCGAGATCGCCGATGTAGGAGGCGTGATCGGCGGGAAACAGCATCTGCCGGCGGAAGGTGCAGGCGACCGGCAGCTCGAAGCGCTCGGCGAAGCGCACGAAGCGCTGCACGGCGACCTCCGACCAGCGGCTGCCGCCCAGCAGCGCCACGGGCTTCTTCGCGTCCTGCAGCAGCTTCTGCAGCTCGGCCATCTGAGCCAGCGAGGGATGCGTCTCGATCACCTGATAGCGCGGCGCATCGGCCACCTCCGCCATCTCGGTCAGCACGTCCTCCGGCAGGGCGATCACGACGGGCCCGGGGCGGCCCGAGGTCGCCACATGGAACGCGCGGGAGACGATCTCGGGGAAGCGCGCGGGATCGTCCACTTCCGTCGCCCATTTGGCCAAGGGACCGAAAGCGGCGCGGTAATCGAGCTCCTGAAAGGCTTCGCGCTCGCGCATGCCGCGCTCGATCTGACCGACGAAGAGGATCATCGGCGTGGAATCCTGCTTGGCGATGTGGATGCCCGGCGAGGCGTTGGTCGCGCCGGGGCCGCGGGTCACGAAACAGATGCCAGGACGACCCGTGAGCTTGCCGTAGGCTTCCGCCATCATCGCGGCGCCGCCTTCCTGGCGGCAGACCGTCACGTTGATGTCGGTGTCGTGCAGGGCATCGAGCGCCGCCAGATAACTCTCGCCCGGAACGCAGAAGATGTGATCGACTCCGTGCAGAGTCAGCTGATCGACAAGAATCTGGCCGCCGGTGCGGGAGGTCGCTGTCATGGAGGGCTCGCGAAAAATGCAAAGAAGCGTGAATGAAGGAACCGGAGGGCATCGCTGCCCTCCGGACGGTCTTTTAAGAACGATCAGGCGTCCACGTCGAACTTCACGCCCTGAGCGAGCGGAAGCGAGGTGCCGAAGTTGATCGTGTTGGTGGCGCGGCGCATATAGGCCTTCCAAGCGTCGGAGCCGGATTCGCGCCCGCCGCCGGTTTCCTTCTCGCCGCCGAACGCGCCGCCGATCTCGGCGCCCGAGGGGCCGATATTCACGTTGGCGATGCCGCAATCCGAACCCACGGCCGACACGAAGGTCTCGGCCTCGCGCAGGTTGAGCGTGAAGATCGAGGAGGAGAGACCGGCGCCGACGGCGTTGTGCTGCTCGATCACCTGGTCGAAATCCGTGTAGCGCATCACGTACAGGATCGGCGCGAAGGTCTCGCGCAGAACGGGGCCCGTCTGCTCCGGCATCTCGACCAGAGCGGGACGAACATAGACGCCCTCGCCCGCCACGTCGGTGTAGCGTCCGCCGCCATGCACCATGCCGCCGGCGTTGCGGGCCTCGTCGAGCGCGCGTTCCATGCCTTCGAAAGCCGCCTTGTCGATCAGCGGGCCGATGAGCGTGCCCTCGGCGCGAGGGTCGCCGATCTTCGCGCTGCCATAGACCTTGACGAGACGCGGAACGAGCTGGTCGTAGACGCTGTCATGGACGAAGAGGCGGCGCAGCGTGGTGCAGCGCTGGCCCGCGGTTCCCATCGCGGCGAACGCGATGCCGCGTAGCGCAAGGTCGAGATCGGCGGAGGGCGCCACGATGGCGGCGTTGTTGCCGCCGAGCTCGAGGATCGCACGCGCGAAGCGCGCCGCGAGCTTCGGGCCGACCTGACGGCCCATGGCGGTGGAGCCGGTGGCGGAGAGAACCGGCACGCGGTGATCGTCGACCAGGATCTCGCCGATCTCACGGCCGCCGAGGAGAACTTCGAGAAGTCCCTCCGGCACGCCGCCGAAGCGCTTGGCGGCACGCTGAGCGATGGCATGGGTGGCGAGAGCCGTCAGCAGGGTCTTCTCCGAGGGCTTCCAGACCACGGAGTCGCCGCAGACGAGCGCGAGCGCCGCGTTCCAGGACCACACGGCGACCGGGAAGTTGAAGGCGGAGATCACGCCGCAGACGCCGAGCGGATGCCAGGTTTCCATCATGCGGTGATCGGCGCGCTCGGTGGCGATGGTCAGGCCGTAGAGCTGGCGGGAGAGGCCGACCGCGAAGTCGCAGATGTCGATCATCTCCTGAACCTCGCCGAGGCCCTCGGACACGATCTTGCCGGCCTCCAGGGTCACGAGGCGGCCGAGGTCCTCCTTCGCGGCGCGCAGCTCCTCGCCGAGCAGCCGCACGAACTCGCCGCGCTTCGGGGCGGGGATCTGGCGCCAAGCCTTGAAGGCGGCATCGGCGCGGCCGATGGCGGCCTTGGCCTCGTCCGGCGTGGTCTCGCGCACATGGGCGATCACCTCGCCGGTGATGGGGGAGGCGGCGGGACGGCCCGTGGGGGCGAAGGCGCTGTCCGGCACGCCGAGACGGGCGAGAATGGCGCGGGCTTCTTCCGCCACGCTGGCGGACGAGGTCGAAACGGATGGCAGGGCGGACATGTTCATTCTCCCATGGGGCGGGGGCCGGGCTCCTTCCTCGAGCCCGCCACCTTCGCCCGTTCCTGAAACAAGGACGACGGCGGCTTTCAGGCCACCGTCTTAATGCATGACCGGGAAATGTGGGAACTTCTTTTCCCGAATAGGATCATGCGATTCCGGAAAGAAGCCCGACAGGCTCCCGCTCGGTTCCGAGCGGGAGCCTGTTCCAAATCCTCATGCAACGGCGTCGAGGCGGATGTTCTTCACGGCCGGCTCGTGGCTCTCGTCCAGGCGCACGCCCGCATAGACACGGCCGAAGCGGTTGGCCAGGAACGTGTCGAGATCGATCTCTTCCTGGCGGATGAAACCCTGTTGCGGCAGCTTGCCCTCGACGAGAAGGTCGAGCATCGCGCAGATGCCGGCGGCCGTGGTCACCTGGATGGCGGTGCGCTGCTGGCCCGCGATCGTCTGGCCGTAGATGCTGCGGGCATAGGTTTCCTGCACGTAGCGGCCGCCGCGCTCCCCGGTGACGGTCACGAAGACGATGACCATGTCCTGCATGGTGGCGGGAACGGCGTTCTCCAGGATGTCCTTCAGGACCTCGCGACGGTTGCGCAGCTGCAGGTCGTTGAGGAGCACGCGCATGAGCGCGCAATGGCCCGGATAGCGGATGGTCTTGTAGTTGAGATTGCGCACCTTGCCCTCGAGCGTCTCGCAGAGGGTGCCGAGGCCGCCCGAGGTGTTGAAGGCCTCGTAGCGCGTGCCATCGAGGGAGAATTCCTCGAGTTCTTCCATGGCGGGCACCTCGCGCAGGCGTCCGTCGACCACCGCCTCGCAGCGCTCGATGTACTCGTTGATGACGCCGTCCGTGCTCCAGGTGAGATTGTAGGACAGGGCGTTGGAGGGGTATTGCGGCAGGGCGCCGACGCGCAGGCGCACCGTATCGAGCTTGTCGAAGCGGCTGGCGATGTCATGCGCCACGATGGAGATGAAGCCGGGCGCGAGGCCGCATTGGGGAATGAAGGCCGTATCGGCCCCTTGCGACAGCTCCTTCACCATGCGCGTGGTGGCGACGTCCTCCGTGAGGTCGAAATAGTTCACCTCGGCAATGCGGGCGGCCTGGGCCACGTGGCCGGTCAGGTGGTAGGGCGCGGCGCTCAGGACCGCGTAGTGGCCCTTCAGGGCGTTCTGCAAGGCGACCGCGTCGTTGAAGTCGAGCTGGACCGTCCTGATGCCGTCCTTCGCCACAGCCTCGAGGGCTTCGGCGGAGGCGTCCGCGACGGTGACCGCGTAATCGCCGGTCTCGTGGAGCATGTCGACGATGGTGGATCCGATCTTGCCGGCGCCGATGACGAGAATGGATTTCATATGGTGCATCTCCCTGTGATGGGAGAAGAAGAGGGCAAAGCCTTGCAGAACGCCATAGACAAACCGACGGAAAGCCGAGTACTTCTCGGCGAAGTGCCGTTAACATTGGTCATAATGATGCTCGACGCGACGGATCGTGCCTTAATCGCGCTTCTGCGCGAGAACGCCCGGATCGGCCATGCGGAGGCCGCCCGGCGTCTCAGGCTCTCCCGCACGACCGTCCAGGCCAGGGTGGAGAGCCTGGAGCGGCGCGGGATCATCGTCGGCTATACGTTGCGGCTTGCCGAGGAGGTCAGCCGCCGCATGGTGCGGGCGCATGTCACCATCGTGGTCGCACCAAAAGCCTCTGCGGCCGTTGCCACGGCGCTGCAGCGCATGCCAGAGTTGCGCGCGCTTCATTCGGTCGCCGGTGTCTTCGATCTCCTGGCGGTGGTAGAGGCAGAAGACGTTCCTACCCTTGATGCCGCGATCGACGGGATCGGCGCTCTGGAGGGTGTGGAGCGCACGCAATCCTCCATCATTCTTTCAACGAAATTCGAACGATGACCTCTCCAGCTTCCAATGTCGCCGATGTCGTGATCGTGGGCGGCGCCGTCATGGGCTCCTCCACCGCTTACCATCTCCTCGCCGATTCCGGCTTCAAGGGGCGCGTCGTCGTCATCGAGAAGGATCCGACCTATCAGCTCTCGGCGTCAGCCCTCTCGGCCGCCTCGATCCGCCAGCAATATTCAAGCGCGGTGAACATTCGGATCTCTCTTTATGGAATTCACTTCCTGCGGAACATCGGCGATTATCTCACCGTCGACGGCGACAGGCCGGAGATCGGTTTGAGGGAGGGTGGCTATCTCTATTGCGCGTCGGACGCCGGAGAGCAGATCCTCCGGGAGAACCAGGCCCTGCAGACTGCGGAAGGCGCCGATATCCTGTTCCTGAAGCCCGACGAGCTGAAACAGCGGTTCCCCTGGCTCAACGTGGAGGATCTTGCGGCCGGCACCTGGGGACGCTCCGGCGAAGGCTGGTTCGACGGTTGGGGCCTGCTGCAGGCCTTCCGCAAGAAGGCCCGCTCCCTCGGCGCCGAATACGTGAAGGGCGAGGTGGCCGACGTGGAGCGCGACGGCAATCGCGTCGTTGCCGTGCGCCTCAAGGACGGAACCCGCATCGCCTGCGGCACGCTCATCAACTGCGCGGGCTCGGGCGGCAGGGCGATTGCCGAGATGGCGGGCGTCCCCATTCCCGTGCAGGCCAAGCGCCGCTACGTGTTCACCTTCTCCTGCAAGGAGCCGGTGGAGAACTGTCCTCTGCTCATCGACACCTCGGGCGCCTATGTGCGCCCCGAAGGCGAGGGCAACTTCATCTGCGGCGCCTCGCCGGAGGCGGATCTTGACCCGGATTGGTTCGACGAGGATCCGGCGAGCCAGGAGATCGACTTCTCCTTCTTCGAGGAGTTCATCTGGCCATCACTCGCGCACCGCGTCCCGGCTTTCGAGGCGATCAGGCCCGGCCGGGCATGGTCGGGGCCCTACGACATGAGCCTCATCGACCACAACGCCATCATCGGCCAGGCGGGCGAGATCGAGAACTTCTATCTGTGCAACGGCTTCTCGGGCCACGGCCTGCAGCAGGCGGCGGCCGTCGGGCGCGGCCTGTCGGAGCTGATCGTCCATGGGGGCTACCGCACCCTCGATCTCTCCGAGCTCGGCTATGAGCGCGTGCTGGCCAACCGCCCGCTCCTCGAGCGCAACGTGATCTAAACCGAGCCCTCGTCGAAGGTGCGATAGGCCCAGATCCGGCCGCCCCGGTTCATGTGCCGTTGCATCAGGCCGGGCTGATCCGGGGAGGGCTGGGAGGCGACGGCGAGCTCGTTCACACCCTCCCGGTCCGCCCGGTCGTCGCTCCGGCGGGCGCCTGTTCCGGTGGTGGTCTGCGCGCCCGCATTCGGCTGGCCGGTCTCGCCGGTGCGCAGGTCGGCGGAGCCCAGATCGTCGGCACCCTCCGCCATCAGGCCCATGCCGGGAAGCGAGCCCGTATTGGTCTGGCCCGCCTGCGAGCCGCCGGTCAGCCCTGCGCCCAGGGGAGCAGCCAGGGATGCGCCGAGGTCTGCGCCCTCGTTTTGTCCGGCATCGGCCTTGAGCCATTCCCGGCTGCTGCTGTCGAGGTCGAGAGGCTCGAACATTTCCAGGGCCCGGGCGGCCTCCTCCATATTGTCCCGGTCGACCTGGACGGCGATCATCGTGCAGCCTTCGTGGAGGGCCCGGCCGAAGACGCGAAGGTCTTCCTGCGGCAGGTTCAGGTCGTGAAGGGCCTCAAGGGAATCGTCCCGGGCCGACAGGCTGCGGAAACCCGAGATCGAGGAGATCTCCCGGGCGTCTTCGGTGCCGACGGTGACGATCCGGTGCCGGGCGATGCCCAATTCCATCAGCGCCTGAAGCGCCTGGCGGGCCTGGGCGGTATCCCTGAACAGGGCTGTGATCATCTGGGGCATGTGTTTCTTCCGTTGGGTCACTTCCTCAACGAAGAGCGCTTCCGGCCTGTTCCCATCCCCAGTCGTTAAGTCTTTTCAATGAAAAGGGCTTCCATTTTGAAGCCGGCTATGATTGTCATGTTTGTGTCATTAAAGCGTCATCCGGCTTTCGTGCAGGGATGGTGAACGACAATAACATCCCCGAGGGGGGATGATACGGGAGAGACGAATATGATGAAGAAATCCCTTCTCGGCGCCCTGGCCTTCGGTCTCGCGACGAGCACGTCCGCTTTTGCTCAGACAGAGATCCAATGGTGGCACGCCATGACGGGTGCCAACAACGAGGTCGTGAACCGTCTGGCCGAAGAGTTCAACAACTCGCAGAAGGACTACAAGGTCGTCGTCAGCTACAAGGGGCAGTACGCCGACACGCTGAACGCCGGCATCGCCGCGTTCCGCGCGGGCAACGCTCCGCATATCCTGCAGGTCTTCGAGGTGGGCACCGCGACCATGATGGGCGCGAAGGGCGCGGTCAAGCCGGTCTACCAGCTGATGGCCGAGGCCGGCGAGAAGTTCGACCCCAAGGCTTACCTGCCAGCAATCACCGGCTATTACTCCACCGCGAAGGGCGAGATGCTCTCCTTCCCCTTCAACTCCTCCTCGATGGTCATGTGGATCAACCGGGACGAGCTGAAGAAGGCCGGGGTGAACGAAATCCCGAAGACCTGGCCTGACGTGTTCGCCGCCGCCAAGAAGCTGAAGGCGGCCGGTCACGATACCTGCGGCTTCTCGAACGCCTGGGCGAGCTGGGCTCATATCGAGCAGTTCTCGGCCTGGCATAACGTGCCGATGGCCACCAAGGCCAACGGTCTCGACGGCTTCGACACGGAGATGAAGTTCAACTCGCCGGTGCATGTGAAGCACCTGCAGAACCTCATCGACCTGCAAAAGGACAAGACCTACGATTACTCGGGCCGCGACTCGAAGAGCGAGGGCCGCTTCACCTCCGGCGAATGCGCGATCTTCCTCACCTCCTCGGGCTTCTACGGCAACGTGAAGGCCAACGCGAAGTTCGACTTCACCTCGGCTCCGATGCCGTATTATCCGGACGTCCAGGGTGCTCCGCAGAACTCCATCATCGGCGGCGCTTCCCTGTGGGTCATGGGCGGCAAGTCGGCCAACGAGTACAAAGGCGTCGCCAAGTTCTTCGCCTTCCTGTCGGACACCGACCGTCAGGCCAAGCTGCACCAGGAATCGGGCTATCTTCCGATCACCAAGGCGGCTTACGAGAAGACCAAGGCGTCCGGCTTCTATGAGAAGAACCCGGTTCTCGAGACCCCCTTGAAGGAGCTGACCAACAAGGAGCCGACCGAGAATTCCCGCGGTCTGCGCTTCGGCAACATGGTTCAGATCCGCGACGTGATCTCCGAGGAGATCGAGGCGGCGCTCGCCGGCCAGAAGCCTGCCAAGGATGCCCTCGACGCCGCCGTGTCGCGCAGCAACCAGATCCTGCGTCAGTTCGAGCGTACCGTTCGCTAAGACGGATTGGATGTCGGCCTTTCATCCCGGGCAGCCGAAAAGCTGTCCGGGATGATCTTATAGATCACTTCGCAGACCGGTGGACCCCGTCATCTGCGCCATCACCGGACGATTGTAAGCGCGATGGAAAAACGAGCTCACTTTTCAGGTTGGACGCTGCCCCTGCTGCTGATCCTTCCGCAGATGGCGATCACCGTCATTTTCTTCTACTGGCCGGCCTCCCAGGCGATCTGGCAGTCCTTCCTCAGGGAAGACGCCTTCGGCCTTTCCTCCGAGTTCGTCGGATTTGAGAACTATCTCGCTCTCTTCGAGCAGCCCGAATATTACCGGGCCATGGTCACGACCATCATCTTCTCGACGCTGGTGGCCTTCTTCTCGCTTTCCGTCGCGCTGCTTCTCGCGACCCAGGCCGACAAGAACATTCGCGGCGGCCATGCCTTCAAGACCCTGCTGATCTGGCCCTATGCGGTGGCTCCCGCCATCGCGGGCGTCCTGTGGATCTTCATGTTCCATCCGACGCTCGGCACGCTGGCGCGTCCCATCCGGGCGGCCGGCATCGACTGGAATCCGATGCTCAACGGCAACCATGCCATGATCCTGCTGGTGCTCTCCGCCACCTGGAAGCACATCAGCTACAACTTCCTGTTCTTCCTCGCGGGCCTGCAGGCCATTCCGAAGAGCGTGATCGAGGCAGGCGCCATCGACGGCGCCGGGCCCATGCGCCGTTTCTGGACCATCGTCTTCCCGCTTCTGTCGCCCACCACCTTCTTCCTTCTCGTGGTCACGGTGGTCTACGTGTTCTTCGAGACGTTCGGCATCATCGATGCCGTCACGGGCGGCGGCCCTGCCGGTCAGACGACGACACTCGTCTACAAGGTTTATGCGGATGGCCGCCTCGGCGGCGATCTCGGCGGCTCCGCCGCGCAGTCGGTGATCCTCATGGTCATCGTGATCGCGCTCACCGCCATCCAGTTCCGCTATGTCGAGCGCAAGGTGCAATACTGATGGTCGAGAATCGTCCCTTTGCCCAATTCATGGCCTACCTGACGCTGGTCATCGGCGTCCTCGTGGTGGCCTTCCCGGTCTATCTCGCCATCATGGCGTCGACCTTCGATGCCGCGACGATCATCAACGGCAACATGCCGCTGGTTCCCGGCGATCAGGCCGGTGTGAACTATCCGCGTGCCCTGTTCTACGGCGGCGTCCATGCGCGCGAGCCTGTGGGCGGCATGATGCTCAACTCGATGATCATGGCGATGGGCATCGCGATCGGCAAGATCCTCATCTCGATCCTGTCGGCCTATGCGGTGGTGTACTTCAAGTTCCCGTTTCGCAAGACGGCGTTCTGGATCATCTTCATCACGCTGATGCTGCCCGTCGAAGTGCGTATCTACCCGACCTACAAGATCGTCGCGGATCTCGGCCTGCTCGATACGTATACGGGCCTCATCATGCCGCTGATCGCATCGGCCACGGGCACGCTGCTCTTCCGCCAGTTCTTCATGACGATCCCGGACGAGTTGCTGGAAGCATCGAAGATCGACGGCGCGGGCGCGTTCCGCTTCTTCAAGGATACGCTGCTTCCCCTCTCCATAACGACGATCGCGGCGCTCTTCGTGATCCAGTTCATCTACGGCTGGAACCAGTATCTCTGGCCGCTGCTCATCACCACGAAGAGCTCGATGCAGACGATTGTGATCGGCATCAAGAAGATGATCACGACCACGGATGCGCTCACCGAGTGGCAGATCGCGATGACGACTGCCGTGCTCGCGATGGTGCCGCCGGTGCTGGTGGTGATCTTCATGCAGCGGCTCTTCGTGAAGGGTCTCGTCGAAACGGAAAAGTGACGCGCGGCCGCCGTGCGTCGGCCCTTCCGCCGTGGCGGAAGGGGCACCAAGGGATTATCGGAATTTTTCAGTCTGGTGCCTCATGCCGCACGGGCTGACGGGAAAAGGAATGAACCAATGGCTGGGGTAACACTCGATACGGTCCGAAAGATCTATGCGGGCAACGTGGAGGCCGTCAAAGGCGTCTCGCTCGGAATCGAGGACGGCTCTTTCTGCGTGCTGGTCGGGCCGTCAGGCTGCGGCAAGTCCACCCTCCTTCGCATGATCGCGGGCCTGGAGACGATTTCCGGCGGCGAGATCAAGATTGGCAACCGGGTCGTGAATCAGGTCGAGCCCGCGGATCGCGATATCGCGATGGTCTTCCAGAACTACGCGCTCTATCCGCATATGAGCGTGTACGACAACATGGCCTATGGGCTGCGCAACCGGAAGACCCCCAAGGACGAGATCGAGAAGCGCGTGAAGGAAGCGGCTCGCATCCTCGCCATCGAACCCTTCCTCGATCGTAAGCCGCGCGCATTGTCGGGCGGACAGCGCCAGCGTGTGGCCATGGGCCGTGCCATCGTGCGCAAGCCGCAGGTGTTCCTCTTCGACGAGCCGCTGTCCAACCTCGATGCGAAGCTGCGCGTGCAGATGCGCGTCGAGATCAAGCGCCTTCAGAAGGCTCTCGGCGTGACGTCGATTTATGTGACGCACGACCAGGTCGAAGCCATGACCCTGTCCGACAAGCTCGTGGTGATGTCCGGCGGCCAGATCGAGCAGGTGGGCTCCCCCTCGGAGGTTTATCGCCGCCCCGAGACGCGCTTCGTCGCCACCTTCATCGGCTCCCCGCCCATGAACATCCTTCCCGGCAAGGTGGAAGGCCCCGGCCGCGTGTCGGTCGGCGGGCAGGTGATCGCCGTCACGGATATGCGAGAAGGCCTCACGCCCGGTTCTTCCATCGAGGTGGGCCTGCGTCCCGAGGACGTCCAGGCGGGCAGCGCTCCGGGCGCCTCGAGCCTCGCCATGGAAGTTGACTTCGTCGAGGAGCTCGGCGCGACACAGCTTTTCCACGGCAAGGTCGCGGGCACGGATTTCGTCGTGCAGGCATCCACGGGCCAGATCGGCGCGGATACCCGCAAGCTGACCCTGTCCATCGATCCAGGCAACGTTCACCTCTTCGACCCGCAGAGCACGAAGCGCCTGGGCCGGGTCTAAGACACCCCCAAAGCTTGACCTTTTGCTGCAACAGCCGTTCCGGGCACCTCGGAACGGCTGTTGCGCGTTCGGAGCCGCCCCATTATCCCTTGAGGAGAACATGAGGGACAGCGATGACGGTCAAGCTCGACGGAGCGACGCTTCAGATTCAGGATGTGGTGCGGGTGGCTCGCCCGGACGCCCAGGGGCGCTTCGCGCAAGCGGAGCTGGCACCCGAGGCGCGGGAGCGGATTGCGGCGACGCGGGCCTATATCGACCGCAACTGGATGCATGACGATGCGCCGCTCATGTATGCCTTCAACACCGGCGTCGGCCTGTTCAAGGATCAGCGGGTGCTGATCGCCGACATGGCGGCCTATCAGAAGAAGACCGTCTATGCGCACGCCACCGGCGTCGGCGAGCCCTTCGCCGAGGACGTGACGCGCGCCATGATGCTGTTGCGGGCCAACGCCTTCGCGTCAAACTATTCGGGTCCCCGGGTGGAACTCGTCGAGCGCCTGCTGGCCTTCCTCAATGCGGGACTGCATCCGGTCATCCCGCAGAAGGGGTCCGTCGGCGCCTCGGGTGATCTCGCGCCACTGGCCCACATGGCCGGCGCGGTGTGCGGGTTCGAGGAAGCGGACATGGTCTACCAGGGCCGCGTGATGCCCGCGCGCGAGGCGATCCGCATGGCAGGCTTCGAACCCGATTTCGACCTCGGCGCGAAGGACGCCTCCGCGCTCATCAACGGTTCGACCACATCGCTTGCGCTTGCGTCTCTCGCGACGAGCGATGCACGTCGCATCCTGAAACATGCGGACATCGCCATGTGCCTGTCGCTCGAGGCGATGCGTGGCGAGCTGGCCGCCTTCGATCCGCGCGTGCACAAGGCGCGTCCGCATCCCGGACAGGCGCGCGTGGCGCGCAATCTGCTGCGTATTCTCGAAGGCTCCAGGCGCTGCTCGCAGGACGCGCGCGACATCGTCTTCCCCGACGAGCCGCGACAGCCCGGCACGCCCGCGAGCCCCCGTGTGCAGGATGTTTATTCGCTGCGCTGCACGCCACAGGTCCACGGACCTGTTGTCGAGGCCCTCGAATATGTCGAGCGCCTCGTCGGCACGGAAATGAATTCCGCCACCGACAATCCGTTGATCTTCGACGACGGGCAGGGCGGGTACGTGTCCATCTCAGGAGGCCACTTCCACGGACAATATATGGCGCAGGCGATGGACTTCCTGAGCATCGCCATGGCCGATCTGGGTGCCATTTCCGAGCGCCGCCTCGCGCGGCTCGTCGACCCGACCATGTCTTACGGCCTACCGCGCAATCTGCTCGCCGGCAAGCGCGGGCTCAATACGGGCTTTGCGACCGTGCAGTGCTCCATGTCGGCCCTGGTGATGGAGAATCGCGGTCTCGCAACGCCGGGTTCGGTCGATTCCATTCCGGGCAAATCCAATGCGGAGGATCACATCTCCAACTCCACCTGGTGCGGGCGCAAGGCGCGCATCATCGTGGAGAACGTGGAGCAGATCGTGGCGGGCGAATTGCTGATGGCGGCGCAGGCTCTCACGCTCGTGGAGCCGCTCGCCAAGGATTATCCGCTCGGAAAGGGATCGCGCGCTGCCATGCAGGCGATCCGCGCGGCCATTCCTCCGGCGCTCGACGGCGACCGCTGGTATGCGACCGAGATGCGCCAAGCGCTCGATCTCGTTCGCTCGGGCGCCGTCGTGGAGGCGGTCGAAAGCGCCGTTGGGGCTTTGGAATAGGGCTCGGCATGATCCGAGCCCTCGATACAGCCGGCGGCGTCCGCTCAGCGGCAGCGGCGTACGTCGCGGATCACGACGGAACCGTTCGGGCGCTGGATCCGCTCGCGGACGACGCGGCAGCGCTCTCTCCTACGCTCCCAGGCCGGCACGCCGCAGCGGCGCACCGTGCGATACACCACACGGCCATTGGGGCGTACGGTACGAACGCGGCGTGTCACGCAAGCGACGTTGTCGACGAGGGATGGTGTTTCGATCGCCTGCGGGCTGAAACGGGCCTGTGCCTCGGGAGCGGTCCCGAAAAGAGTGGCGCCGAAAACGACAGCGACGGCAGGCATGATGAAGGCTCGCATAATCCTATCCTTCGTTGCGGGGGACTGACGATAACTTGAATGTCTAGGCGATGGTTCCTGAAATGAGGATGAATGCATGGTTCAGCGTGTCATCATCAATCACGTCCACCTTCAGGACGGGGAAGAACTGATTGCCGCGAATCTCGCGAGCATCGCGCTGCACGAGCCATGGGTGTCGCCTTGTCGCGATCATGTGAGCTTCCAAGGATATCTCTCCCGTTGCGACGGTGACAGGTCCGTCGGTTTCATCGCACGCGAGCGTGAGAGCAACAGGATCGTCGGCGTCATCAATCTGAGCGAGATCGTGCGCGGCTACTTCCAGAGCGCATATATGGGCTATTACGCGATTGCCGGGATGAACGGGCGCGGCCTGATGAGCGAAGCCGTCCGCCTTGTGGTGACCCATGCTTTTTCGGAGCTGAGACTCCACCGGATCGAAGCCAATATCCAGCCCCGCAACGAGCCGTCGCGCGCGCTCGTGAAGCGCCTGGGGTTTCGGCAGGAGGGCTACTCACCGCGATATCTCAAGATCGACGGCGAATGGCGCGATCATGAACGCTGGGCGATCCTGTCTGAGGATTGGCGCGGCTGAGGGAAATTCACGCTGCTGCGGGTTGCTCGAGTTTCTTCTGCAGGAAGAAGCGGCTGCCGCCGATCGGGAAATCCTTCAACTCGCCGAAGCGTTCGTATCCCAGCCGCTCGTAGAGTGCGAGAGCCTTCGGATTCAGCGTGTCGAGCCAGACGAAATGGCAGCCGCGTTCATGGGCTTCCTCCTCCGCCATGCCGATGAGACGCGTGGCGAACCCCTGGCCCCGGAGAGCTTCCGGAACGAAGATGAACTCTATGGTGAGCCATCCCCATCCGGTGCGGCCCCACAATCCTCCGAAAATTTCCTTCGTGTCGGCCTGCCGGATCACGACGGCCATGTCCTCAATGTGAAGGCCGGGCATCAGGGATGTCCGGTTGAAATCGGACAACCCGTTGAGGATGATCTGACGGACGACGCTATGCGGCCTTGCGAGGAGCTCCAGATGATAGTTCAAGCAACAATCCTCTTGACGGCATCGAGCAACACGCGGGCTGCCATATCCGCATCCTCCAGGGTGATCGACTCGGCCGGATTGTGGCTGATGCCTCCCTTGCAGCGCACGAAGAGCATCGCGGTTGGGCATAGAGTGGCCATCGCCACCGCGTCGTGTCCTGCGCCCGAGGCGAGACGCAGGGGTTCCACGCCGATGCCTTTGACCGCTTCCTCCAGTTGGGCGGTCAGATCCTTGTGCATCGGTGTCGCGGGTGATTCCATGAAGGGCTCGATGGCAAAGGAGACACCACGCCGTCGAGCGACGGCTTCGCATTCGGTCACGATGTCCTGCACCATGGCATGGCGCACCGCATCATCCGGCGAGCGGGCGTCGAGGGTGAAATCGACACGCGCGGGAATCACGTTGATCGCGCCCGGCTGCACCTGAGCCACGCCCACGGTCGCGACCGTATCGGTGCGCGTCGAACTCGCACGCTCCACGATACCGATCATCTCGGCGACGGCGGCCAGCGCATCGCGGCGCATGGTCATCGGGACGGTGCCTGCATGTCCTGCTTCGCCGATCACATGCGCCCGGGCGCGGGTGATCCCGTTGATGGCGGAAACGATGCCCACGGGGAGATCGCGGGCTTCCAGCTGCGGGCCCTGCTCGATATGCACTTCGAGGTAACCGCGATAGCGTGCCGGATCCCGGGCGAGGGCCGATATGCCGAGAGGATCGCCGCCGAACGCGACCAGCGCGTCGCGGAGAGACACGCCTTCCGCATCCTTGCCATCGAGCCAGACGGGATCGAAGCGGCCGGCGAAGGCGTATGACGTGGAGAGATTGGTGGGAAAGCGAACGTTCTCCTCGTCCCCGAAGGCCACGATCTCGATCGGGCAGGATGGCGTGATCCCTTCCGCCGCCAGAGCTTCCGTCACGACGATGCCGAGGACGACGCCCAGATTGCCGTCATAGCGTCCTGCATCGACCACGCTGTCGATATGGGAGCCGATGAGCAGGGCCGGGGCTTCAGGATTGGAGCCTTCCAGGCGCCCGACCACGGAGCCGAGAGCGTCGATATGGGCGCGAAGCCCGGCCTCCCGCATGAAGGACAGCGTCGTGTCGGCTGCGGCCCGGTGAGCCGGGGAAAGATAGAGGCGGGTCAGGCGCCCTATCTCGTCCGTGTGCTGGGCGAGGTCCTCGATCATCGCCATCACGCGGCGGCCGAGGGGGAGATCCGGTTGATGTGTCATGAGGATAGAGTTTCAGGAACGGGCCCGCTCCGCAAGAGGCGCGCGGGCCGATCTCCCTGAACTCCTGTCAGGCTGCGACGCCGAGCTTCTTCTGCAGGCTCGTGGACGAGGTGGTGTATTGGAAGAGCAGCTTCTTCTCGGGGTACACGTAGCGGTGCACCCTTTGGGCCGCCAGCGCCCCCTCGTGGAAGCCGGAGAGGATGAGCTTCAGCTTGCCCGGATAGGTGTTGATGTCGCCGATGGCGAAGATGCCGGGCACATTGGTCTCGAACTTCTCCGTATCGACCGGGACCAGGTTCTCGTGAAGGTTCAGGCCCCAATCGGCGATCGGGCCGAGCTTCATGGTCAGGCCGAAGAACGGCAGCATCACGTCGCAATCCACGGTGAATTCGGACCCGTCGTCCTTGCGGATCACGGCACCCTCCAGAACGTGATTGTCGCCTTTCAGCGCGCTCACTTGGCCGAGATGCAGGTCCATGTCGCCGGAAGCGACCAGCGAGCGCATCTTCTCCACCGTGTGGGGGGCGGCGCGGAAGGCGTCGCGGCGGTGCAGGAGGGTGAGGCGCTTGGCGATGGGCTGCAGGTTCACGGTCCAGTCGAGGGCCGAATCGCCGCCGCCGACGATCAGGATCTTCTTGTTCCGGAACATCTCCATCTTGCGCACGGCGTAGAACACGCTCGTGCCTTCATAGGCCTCGATGCGCTCGATCGGCGGCTTCTTGGGCTGGAACGAGCCGCCGCCGGCCGCGATGATCACGGACTTGCAGATGAAGGTGGTGCCGTTTTCGGAGGTCTTCACGCGAAACAGCGGAGCTTCGGGTGTGCCGATGGATTCCAGGCTCTCCACCATCTCGTTGAGGTGGAAGGTGGGGTTGAACGGCTCGATCTGGGCCATCAGGTTATCGACGAGGCCCTGGCCCGTGACCATCGGGAAACCGGGAATGTCGTAGATCGGCTTTTCGGGGTAGAGCTCGGCGCACTGGCCGCCCACCTTCGGCAGGATGTCGATCAGGTGGCATTTGATGTCGAGAAGGCCCAGTTCGAACACGGCGAACAGGCCCACGGGGCCGGCACCGATGATGACGACGTCTGTTTCGATATGGTCGGTCATGAACAGGCTCCTTCGAGAGACGGCCCTTGGAAAAGCACGGTCTCCTGGTCTTGGCAATGCGGCAGGCTTGTCGGCTAGGCCCCGGTCGGGGCCAACGTGACCTCCAGGCCATCGAGGTCGGGGGTCCAGATGATCTGGCAGGACAATCGGGAACTGGGCTTCGTGACCACCGTATCGAGCTGGTCCTCCTCCTCCTCGGTGGGCGGATAGAGCTTGTCCAGCCAGTCCTCGGCGACGAAGACGTGGCAGGTGGCGCATTCGCAGGCTCCGCCGCACAGGCCCTCGATGGGCAGGCCCCAGTCGCGGATGATCTCCATCACCCGCCAGCCCTCGACGGCCTCGAGGGTATGGCGCTGGCCGGCCCGGTCGGTCACATGGATGACGCCCATGAAGCGGGAATTCCTTTGCGAAAAGTCAGGGAAACGGCGCGGGAGTCCGCGCCTTTGGGCTGGATATCGACGTTTCGGCCCGCCGCGTCAATGGTTTAAGGGCCACGTTTGTTTCCTGAAGGCCAAGCCTTCTAGACCCCCAGGGTTTCCGTCCTGAGGCGCTCATCCGCGATCAGCTCGGCCATGGAGCCCTGGAAACGCATCTCGCCCCTCTCGATCACGATGGCGCGGTCGCTGATGCCGGCGGCGAAGGCCCAGTTCTGCTCGGAGAGGAGCACGGCCACCCCCTCGGCCTTCATGACCCGGATGGCTTGCGCCATCATCTGCACGATCACCGGAGCGATGCCCTCGGACGGCTCGTCGAGGAGGATCGCGTCCGGGTTGCCCATGAGGGTCCGGGCGATGGCGAGCATCTGCTGCTCGCCCCCGGACATCTGGTTGCCACGACGCCCGCGCATCTCGGCGAGGTTGGGGAACAGCTCGAAGAGGCGCTCCGGCGTCCAGGGGGAGCGGCCCGCGCCTGCCGCCTTCCGGCCCGCCTCCAGGTTTTCATCGACCGTCAGGTCCGTGAAGATGCGCCGGTCCTCGGGCACGTAGCCGAGGCCGAGGCGCGCGATCCTGTAGGGCGGCAGACGCGAGAGGGATTGGCCTTTGAAGTTTGCTCTCTGGGCCGTTGCGGGCACGAGGCCCATGATGGCCTTCAACGTGGTGGTCTTGCCCGCGCCGTTGCGGCCGACGAGCGCCAGGACCTCGCCCGCCCGAAGCTGGAAGGTCAGGCCGAACAGCACCTGGGCCCGTCCATACGAGGCTGTCATATTCCAGATTTCCAGCAGCGGCTCGCTCATGCGGGGTTCAGTCCTTTCGGCTTCTCCAGCGCATGTTCGTCGCCGAGATAGGCGCGCCGCACCTCCGGATCCTGGCGGATGTCGTCCGGCGAACCCATCGCGATGATCCGGCCGCGCACGAGCACGATGACCCGCTCCGCATGACCGAACACGACATCCATGTCATGCTCGGTGAAGAGGATTCCGATGCCCTTCGCGTCGGCGATCGAGGCGGTGAGATCCATGAGGTCCGCTCTCTCCCGGGCGGCCATGCCTGCGGTCGGCTCGTCCATCAGAAGGAGCTTCGGCTGTCCCGCCAGGGCGACGGCCAATTCCACCCGCTTCACGTCGCCATAGGCCAGGGCGGAGCATGGGGCGTCCGCGGCATCCGCCATGCCGACCTGCTCGAGCAGCCCGATGGCTTCGTCCCGGTAGCGGTGACGGGCGGAAGACCACAGGGCTCCGCTCTCGCGGCGACAGCTGACAAGGGCCATCTGCACGTTCTCGGCGACGCTCATGGACAGGAAGGTCTGGGCGACCTGGAAGGTGCGCCCCACGCCGAGGCGGAAGCGCTTCTGCGGCGATGCCGTGGTGATGCTCCGCCCGTCGAGCAGAACCGCGCCTCCATCCGGGCGCAGCTGTCCGCCGACCATGTTGAAGACGGTGGACTTTCCGGCGCCGTTGGGCCCGATGATGGCCAGCATCTCGCCGCGTTGCAGCGTGAAGCTCACGTCCCGCGCCGCCGCCACGCCGCCGAAGGACTTGCTCAGATGCTGAACGGAGAGCAGCGTCATGCCCGCTCCTCCTGCCACGCGCGAAGGGTGCCGACGATCCCGCGCGGGAAGATGAGCACGATGGCGATGATGCTCAGGCCCAGCACCAGGCGCCAGAGGGAGGTCAGCGGCATGATCTGATCCCGCAGCACATGCAGGACGCCTGCGCCGACGAGGGGCCCCGTCACGGTCTGGATGCCGCCGACGAGCAGCATGGTCAAGGCGTCGACGGAGGTGGGGATGCCGAGCAGGGTCGGATCCACGGAGCCGCGCGAGAACGCGTAGATTCCGCCGGCAAGACCTGCAGCCGCGCCGGATAGGATGAAGGCGATCCAGCGATGGCGGCGGATGTTGAGGCCGATCGCTTCGGCGCGCGCCGCGGAGTCCCGTGCTGCGCGCAGCGCATAGCCGAACGGCGCGTCGATGATGCGCATCAGCAGGAGGACCACGGCCGTCGTGAGCGCGAGCGCGAAGAGATAATAGGCCGTTGGACCGCTGGCCCATGCTGAGGGCCAGACGCCGACGATGCCGTTATCGCCGCCGGTGACATCCACCCACTGGAAGGCAACGGCGAAGACGATCTGCGCGGCCGCCAGCGTCATCATGGCAAGGTAGATGCCCGAGAGCCGCACGACGAAGGCGCCGACCAGCGCCGCGCCGAGGGCCGCAAGCAGCAGGCCTGTCGGAAGCGCCGCCTCCATCGGGAGAGCAAGCCATTTCACGGCGAGCGCCGCACCATAGGCGCCCAATCCGAAGAAGGCTGCGTGACCGAAGCTCACGAGGCCGCCGACCCCGATGAGAAGCTGCAGGCTGAAGGCGAAAAGGGCGAAGATCAGGATTTCGGTGGCGACCTTCAGCACATAGGCGTCCCCGATCAGCGGAAGAGCCGCGAGGATGCCGACAACGGCGAGGACCGCCAAGACCGCGAACGGCGAGCGCTCGCGGCTTGCGATGCCCACCGCATGGGTGCCGCCGATCACCTCCGGGCGTCCGAAGAAACCGTAGGGGCGGACGGCGAGCACGACGGCCATGAGCAGGAACACCACGACAAGGGTGCTCTTGGGGAAGATCAGGATCCCGAAGGCCTGCAACTGTCCGATGACGATCGCCGCCAGGAACGCGCCGGGCACGCTGCCCATGCCGCCCACGACGGTGACCACGAAGGCTTCCGCGATGATCGAGAGGTCCATGCCCGCATGGGCCGATACGCGCGGTATCTGCAGCGCGCCGCCGAGGCCGGCCAGGAACGCGCCGAGAAAGAGCGTGCCGGTAAAGAGGAGCGCCTGGTTTACGCCCAGCGCTGCGATCATCTCGCGATCCTGCGTGGCGGCGCGCACCAGAACGCCGAAACGCGTCTTGCGCAGCAGAAGCCACACGAGCCCGAGGACGATCGGCCCGGCCGCGATGAGCACGAGTTCGTAGGAGGGGAAGCGCCGTCCGAGAATGTCGACGGGCGCGCGCAGGCCCGGAGCGCGGGGGCCGAGGATGTCCTCCGGGCCGAAGATCAGGATGGTGAGATCCTGCACCACGAGGACGACGCCGAAGGTGGCAAGCAGCTGGAAGAGCTCCGGCGCGCCGTAGATCCGGCGCAGGAGAAGCACTTCGATCAGAATGCCGATCAGGCCGACGATGATGGCCGAGGCCAGAATGCCGGCCCAGAACGTGACCGGGCCGAAGGAGAGTTCGAGCAGCCGCGGCACCAGCGTCGCGGCCGTGTAGGCGCCGATCATGTAGAGCGAGCCGTGAGCGAAGTTCACGATCCGCGTGACGCCGAAAACGAGAGTGAGGCCGCAGGCGGTGATGAAGAGCGAGGAGGCGCTGGAGAGCCCGTTGAGAGCCTGGATGGCAAGAAAGGAAAGATCCATGCCCAATCTCTCACCGGACGCCGATCATGCGCTCTGCCGCCACCCCATCAATCCTTCCGTACGGCCTTCACGCTGGCCTCTGTCGGCATGAAGGACGCACCGTCCTTGTAGGACCAGTCCGTCATGCCGCCATTGGCGCCCTTGAGCACGAGCTTGCCGATCCAGGCGCCCATGGTGGATTGATTGTCGATGCCGCGCATGGTGACGGGGCCCACGACCGTGTCGAACTTCGCATCCTCCAACGCTTTGATCATCGCCTCGGTCTCGACGGATCCCGCGCGTTCGATGGTGTCGCGGATCATGTAGACGACCATGTAGCCGAGGAGCGACCCGAGACGCGGCGTCTCCTTGAATTTCGCCCGGTAGGCATCAATGAAGGCCTTGTGCTTGGGATCGGTGATCTCGTCCCACGGATACCCGGTGACGGTCCAGCCTTCCGGCACTTCGTCCTTCAGGGGCAGCAGCCATTCGGGCTCGCCTGTGAGAAGGGAAAGGACCGTCGCGTCCTCGAAAAGGCCACGCGTGTTGCCTTCCCGCACGAACTGCGTGAGGTCGGGCCCGAAGAGCACGTTGAAGATGCCGTCGGGCTTGGCCTGCTCCAGGGCCGAGACGGTGGCGCCCGCTTCGATCTTGCCCAGAGCGGGATATTGCTCGGCGACGATCTCGGCGCCGGGAACACGCTCCTTGATGAGCCGCTTGAACACGTCCGCCGCCGACTGGCCATACTCGTAATTCGGCGCAACGATGGCCCAGCGCTTCGCGCCGGAGGCCTTCGCCTGATCCACCAGCATGCCCACCTGCATGTAATTGCTGGGGCGAATGCGGAAGGTATAGCGGTTGCCCTGCGCCATGGTGACGGCATCG
Source organism: Microvirga pakistanensis (assembly GCF_004458765.1). GTDB lineage: Bacteria > Pseudomonadota > Alphaproteobacteria > Rhizobiales > Beijerinckiaceae > Microvirga > Microvirga pakistanensis. Next base: position 111,269 of record NZ_SPJX01000410.1, read on the forward strand.
GTCAGCGGCTCGGCCGCGATATAGAGGATCTTCTTCTGGTTGGCGTAATCCGCCATGGCGATGCCGACATTCGACTGGAACGATCCGAAGAGAAGGGCTGCACCCTCGCGGGTCACCAGTTCATCCGCCACGCGAGTGGCATCGCCCGTGGTGGCGCCGTCGTCCCGCGAGACGATCTCGAGCTGGCGGCCGAGGACGCCGCCCTTGGCGTTGATCTCGTCCAGGGCCATCTGCCAGCCGTTGCGGTAAGGGACCGTGAAGGCGGCCCATCGGGCATAGGAGTTGAGCTCGCCTATCTTGATGGGAGCCTGCTGGGCTTGAGCCGCCGGAAAGGAGAGTGCAAGCGCCAGTCCGAGAGCCAGCCAGCGGGTCGTCGATGCCTTCGTCATGATCCGGTTCCTGTTGCGAGGATTAGCGTGGATGTAGGGCCAATCGCTCGTCGAAGAAAGGTCAAACCGCCAAGGTTGCTGGATTCATACCTTGCCTGTTCCAGGAGAGGAATGACACATTTGCTGACCCGTTCCCTAGCCCCATGGCCCCCATGCTCCTCGATGCCGATCCCGCTCGCGCCTTCATGCCTTATCCGGCCGTTGCCGTGCCACATGCGGAGCGCGGCCCGCTCTCGGGGCTGACCTTCGCCGCCAAGGACCTGTTCGACGTGGCAGGCTATCCTACCGGCTGCGGGTCGCCCCACATGCTCGCGATGTCGGGCATCAAGAGCCGCACCGCCCCGACCGTGCAGGGTCTCCTCGATGCCGGAGCGCGGCTCGTGGGCAAGACGATCACGGATGAGCTCGCCTTCTCCATGAGCGGCAAGAACGCCCATTTCGGCACGCCGGTGAACGGCGCCGCACCGGATCGCATTCCCGGCGGCTCGTCCTCCGGTTCGGCGGCCGCCGTCTCCCACGGCCTCTGCGATTTCGCTCTCGGGACGGATACCGGCGGCTCCGTGCGGGCTCCGGCCAGTCATTGCGGGCTCTTCGGCATCCGGCCCACCCATGGCCGGGTGAGCCTGGAACTCTGTCACGATCTCGCCCCCTCGTTCGATACATGCGGATATTTCACCCGCGACGGCGCCACCTTCGTTCGGGTGGGCGAGGTGCTTCTGGGCCAGGACGGCAATCCGCTCTCCTCCCATCCCCACGTTCTTCTGGCGAAGGATGCGTTCGGCCTTCTCGCTCAGGAGGTGAGGGAGGCTCTGGCTCCGGCGGTCCATCAGGTCGAGGCGGCGCTCGGGTCCCCCGAGAGCGTGACCGTTGCCCTGGAAGGCTTCACGTCGCTCTACTGGGCCATGCGCTACATCCAGAGCCGGGAGGCGTGGGCTGTCGACGGGCCGATGATCGAGCGCCACCGCCCGCCGCTGGGACCCGGCGTGGCCGACCGCTTCGAGTTCTCCCGGGCCGTCACCGATTCGCAGGTGACGGAGGCTCAGGTGATTCGCAGCGCCTTCCGGGCTCGGTTCAACGCCTTGCTGGCGCGGGACACGGTGCTCGTCCTCCCGACCATGCCGGACATCGCGCCGCTCCTCTCGGAGAGCGAGGAGGCGCTCAACGATTACCGCAACAGGGCTCTGAACCTGCTCTGCCTGTCGGTGCTCTCCGGCCTGCCGCAGGTGTCGATCCCGCTCGCATCCCGGCACGGCGCACCGCTGGGGCTGTCCCTCATGGGGCCGGCGGGCTCGGACCTGAGCCTCGTCACCCTGGCGCGCCGGATCGCCGACGGGGCATTGGCCTGAATGAACCGCTTCCGCCCCGTGCTCGTTACCGGCAGGCAAAGGGGCGGAAGACGGCCTGATCACAGAAGGGGACCTCATGACCAATCCCATTGTCCACCCTCAGACGCCGCATGTGGCTGTGGCAAGCGCCTGCCTGCTCGGTGAAGGACCCGTATGGGACGACCGCTCGGACACGCTGTTATGGGTCGACATCAAGAACCCGGCCGTCTGGCGCTATCATCCGGAGACGAGCGAGCACGCGCGGGTGGAAGCACCGGAGCGCATCGGATTCATTGCGCTCACGCCCGACCCCGACGTGGTGATCGCGGGCTTCAAATCAGGCCTCGGGCGGTTCAACCTCAGATCGGGCCAAGCTGAGCCCCTCGTCGCGCCGGAGAAGGACAAGCCCGGCAACCGCATCAACGATGGTCATGTGGGCCCGGACGGTGCGATCTATTTCGGCACCATGCATGATGACGAAACGGAGGAGAGCGGCTCGTTCTGGCGCTGGGACGGCAAGGAGCTGACGGAGTTCCATTCCGGCTTCATCGTGACCAACGGTCCTGCCTTCAGCCATGATGGGCAGACGCTCTACGGCACCGACACGGTCAACGGCATGATCTATGCCTTCGATGCGAACAAAGGTGCGATCGGTGAACCGCGCCGGTTCGCCCGTTTTGAGGGAGGGTGGGGGCACCCTGACGGCATGGCCGTGGATGCGGAAGGATATCTGTGGGTCTGCCACTGGGGGGGCTCGCGCATCACGCGTTTCGCGCCGGACGGCTCGGTGGAGCGCACCGTGCCGGTGCCGACGGCCCAGGTCACGAAATGCGCCTTCGGCGGGCCTGACCTGACGACGCTCTACATCACCACGGCCGCCATCGGACATGATCCTCATGTGGACCCGATGGCGGGCCATCTCTTCAAGGTCGAGACCGGGGACATCCGGGGCCTGAAGGCCAACGTCTTCGAAGGATGAGACATGGGAATCGAGCGCTTCGGCTCCGTCAACGGAGAGGATGTCCTGCAGGTGACCCTTGCCGGGCCTGACGGCATCGAGCTGCGCGTGCTCACCTGGGGCGCCGTCATGCGCGATCTCGTGGTGCCCACCGCCCATGGGCCCCAGGGTGTCCTGCTGGGGCTCAACTCGATCGAGGATTACGTGGCCCACTCGCCCTATTTCGGCGCCATCGTGGGCCGGCATGCCAACCGCATCGGTGGAGCGTGCTTCACCCTCAATGGCAAGACCTACAGGCTCGATGCCAACGAGCGGCCCAACCAGCTCCATGGCGGCTCAATGGGCTTCGGCACGCGTCTCTGGAGCATCGTCGACCACAGCGGGACGAGCGTGACGCTCGGCCTCGTCTCGGACGATGGAGACATGGGCTATCCAGGGCGCCTCGTCGCCACCTGCACCTACAATCTGCTTCCTTCGGCCACTCTGCGGATCGAATTGACGGCCGTGACCGACCAGCCGACGCCGGTCAATCTCACCACGCATGGCTACTTCAATCTCGACGGCAGCACCGACATCCTCTCCCATCATCTGATGATCGCAGCCGATTACATCACCCCGACGCGGCCGGACCTTATCCCCACGGGCGAGATCAAGCGCGTGGCGGGCACGCCATACGAGTTCACCACGCCCCGCCCGATCGGCGCGGCGGAGCTCATGCAGGACCGGACGATCTATGATACCAACTTCGTGCTGCGTGGCCCTTACGGAGTACTCCGCCAGGCGGCGACGCTCGCCTCGATGAGGAACAGGCTCACGATGGAGCTCTGGACAACCGAGCCAGGGCTTCAGTTCTACGCAGGCCACCTCATCAAAGTCCCGGTCCCAGGGCTCAACGGCACTCTCTACAGACCCCATGCGGGCCTTTGCCTGGAGCCTCAGCGGTTCCCGGACAGCCCCAATTATGCCCATTTTCCGGCGTCCATTCTCAATCCGGGGCAGGTTTCAAAGCAGGTCAGCGAGTTGAGGTTCTCAGGTTGAGCGGGAACTTTGCCACAAGTTGGCCGTTTTTCCTGCAGCGTTGCGTTTCCATAAAAACACCAACGAAGAGGCGGATGCTCCCCATGCCTGTGCTCGATGCGAAAGCCCTGGAAATCGATTCTCAAGGAATGGCTTTCCTGACAAGCGTCCTGCATCCACGTCCCGACGCCACCGTGCTCCAGCCGAATGAAGTACCCCAGCCGAAGAGGCTGCCGTACAATGTGCGGATGTATTTCCGCAGCGCGAGACGCACCAGGCAGCTCCTGACCCCTTTGGTGTAGCAGGCGTTTTCACGCCTGCCATTTCTTTCAGGCGGCCAGTCCGCGCTTGGCCAAAAGCGCGTCCGCCGTCGGAAGGCGGCCCCGGAATGCCGTGTAGGCTTCCGCCGGGTCACGAAGATTTCCCGCGGAATAGATGAAGCGCTTGAGCTTCTCCGCCATCTCCCCGTTGAAGGCGTCGCCCGTCTCCTCGAAGGCCGTGAAGGCGTCGGCGTCCAGAACCTCGGACCAGAGATAGCTGTAATAGCCCGAGGAATAGCCGTCGCCTGCGAACACATGGGTGAAGTGGGGCGTGCGATGGCGCATGATGATCTCCCGCGGCATGCCGATTTTCTCCAGCGTTTCCTTCTCGAAGGCGGAGATATCGAGACCCGTGACGTCCTTGCGGCGGTGGAGCTCCAGATCAACGAAGGCGGAGGCCAGGTACTCCACCGTCGCGAAGCCCTGGTTGAAGTTCCGTGCGGCCATGAGACGCTCGAGCAGCTCCTCGGGAATCGGCTCGCCTGTCCGGGAATGCGTGGCATAACGACGAAGAATGTCGGGCTGCGACAGCCAGTGTTCGTAGAGCTGTGAGGGCAATTCCACGAAATCGGTTGAGACCGCCGTTCCCGCGAGCAGGGGGTAGGTGACATCGGACAGAAGTCCGTGCAGCCCGTGGCCGAACTCGTGGAAGAGCGTGCGCGCATCGTCGAAGCTCAGGAGCGAAGGCTCGCCCGCGCCGGCTTTCGCGAAGTTCATCACATTGACGATGACGGGCCGCACGTCGCCCGTGAGCCTCTCCTGAGACCGGAAGGCGCTCATCCATGCGCCGCTGCGCTTGGAGGAGCGGGCGAAGTAATCGCCGATAAAGATGCCCACATGAGCCCCTTGGGAATCGAGCACCTGCCAGGCACGGATATCCGGATGATACTTCGGGAAGTCCTCCAGTTCCTGGAAACTCAACCCGAAGAGCCGCCGCGCCGTTTCGAAGGCTGCTTCGATGATTCGGTCGAGCTGGAAGTACGGCTTGATCGTCGCCTCGTCGAGATTGTGGCGCGCCATGCGCACCTGGTCCGCATAGAAGCGCCAGTCCCACGGCTCGATCACGATGTTGTCTCCCTGAGACTGGGCGAGGGCCTGCAGGTCGTCGCGCTCGGCCCCGGCACGGATCCGTGCAGGCGCCCACACCTCGTTCAGGAGCTTCAGCACCGCGTCCGGCGTCTTGGCCATGGTGTCGGAGAGCTTGAAATCGGCGAAGGTCTCATAGCCCAGCAGCCTCGCGCGTTCAGCGCGAAGCGCCGCCATCTCGGCGATGATCGCCTTGTTGTCGGTCGTTCCATGATTGTCGCCGCGCGAAGCCCAGGCCCTGAAGGCCTGCTCGCGCAGATCGCGCCGCTTGGAAAACTGCAGGAAGGGTTCGATGCTGGAGCGCGCCAGGGTAATGACGTACTTGCCCTTCAGGCCACGCTCCTCCGCCGCCTGAGCGGCGGCCTCTCGCAGGAAAGGAGGAAGTCCCGCGAGCTCCTCCTCCGTTTCAAGCACGAGCTGATAGGATTTCTCGTCGGCCAGCACATTCTGCGAGAACTGAGTGCCGAGGCTCGCGAGACGCTCCGTGACCGCGGCGAGGCGCTTCTTCTCGTCGGGCGCGAGTTTCGCACCCGCGCGCACGAAAATGGTGTGATAGCGGTCGAGAACACGCGCCTGCTCCGCATCGAGACCGAGGCTCTCGCGCGCGTCGTAGAGAGACGCGACGCGCCGGTAGAGCGCCTCGTTCATGAAGATGCTGTTCCGGTGCTTGGCGAGGATCGGCGCCATCTCGCGCTCGATCGCCTGAATGGCCTCGTTGGTATGTGAGCCTGCGAGATTGAAGAACACGCCCCCCACCCGTTTGAGCGCGGCACCGCTGCGCTCCAGGGCCTCGATGGTATTGGCGAAGGTGGGGGCCGCTTCGCTTCCGGCGATGGCCGCGATCTCGGCCTGCTGATCGGCCAGGGCGTGGTCGAAGGCAGGTTTGTAATGCTCGGGCGCGATGCTCTCGAAGGGTGGAAGGCCGAAAGGGGTGTTCCAGGTGGCAAGGAGAGGATTGCCAGAGAGATTCGCGCTGGACGTCATCGTTGAAGTGCTCCGCCTGATCGTTCGCTGTTTCGAGTCTTAGCCGCCTCAACCGTTCATCGGAAGAGGCGTGGTGTCGGTGCTGGTCAAATAGCGGCGCAGGAAGGCGAGCGCCCGCTGCGTGGCGTCCTTTTCCGCAGCGCCATGGAAGCCGTGCCCCTGGCCCGGATAAACCTTGACCTCATGCGGCACGTTCTGCTGGCGCAGGAGGGCCTCCACCGCATAGGCGTTGGCGACCGGCACGATTGGGTCGGCGGAGCCATGCAGCACGAGGGTCGGCGGCAGCCGAGAGGTCGTGGCGATGGCGCCCTGAGGCAGGGGACCGAAGTAGTTCACCAAGGTTTTCACGCGCCGATCCATGGAAGAGACGGCCAGGCCCAGCGCGGCGCCCAGGGAAACGCCGACGATGCCGATGCGGTCGGCATCCGCTCCCGGATAGCTGGACGCGAAGGTCAATGCATCCTGCACGGTATTCATCCAGGGCATGAAATTCTGGAAGAGGGTGGTGAAGGAGGCCCGCCTTTCGCCGGTCCGGTCCAGGTAATGGACAAGATGCACCTGATAGCCGGCGGCGGCCATGCCGCGGGCACCATCGCGGTATTGGGTGTTGTAGCTCAAGCCGTCCGCTCCATGCAGCATGAGCACGGCAGGGCGCCGAGCGGAGCCGGAGGGCTGAAAGGTCTCGACGGCAATGGACTTGCCGCCGCTCGTGAAGGCGTTGCGCTTTTCCGTCAGCGGCATCGTTCGGGCTTGATCCTGTTGGGCATGAAGGGAGGACGAGGCGGCGAGGGCCGCACCGGCCATAAGGCTGCGTCTCGTGAGCGACATGGAAGCTGGCATGCGAGGGAAGAAACCAAGGACAGCCCTGGAGATGGGAATGGGCGGCTTCGGCACCCAGATGGCAAAAGGTCCCATCCCGCGCCTTCGGGAAACGGCCAAGGATCGATTTGCCGGGTCCATACGTTGTTTGCTGAGGGGAAGAACCCCCACTGTGAGTAGAGACCGAACCGCGATGCCTCCTGCACCCTTGCCCGGGCCACCACTCCCAGAGACGGAGATCCAGCCCCCCGGCGTTCCGGGCCTGTCCGGACTGCTGACGCTGGCGGTGGGCGTTGTCGTGCTGGCAGGGCTCTATGTCGGTCGCGAGGTGTTCCTGCCCGTCGTCCTCGCCATCCTGCTCGCCTTCGTGCTCGCGCCCTTCGTGGATCTGATGCGCAAATGGCACCTGGGCCGGGTGCCCGCCGTCATCATCGCGGTATTGGTCACCCTCGGGATCATCGTGTCTCTCGGGGGGCTCATCGGTTTCCAGCTCGCTGGTCTGGCATCGGACATTCCGCGCTACCAGACCACGATCGAGCAGAAGGTCGGCTCCCTGCGGGAGGGGACGCTCGGCAAGCTGCCAGGCATGCTGCGCGACTTCGGTCGCCGGTTCGACCGGGCGGTCGGCGAGCAACCGCCCGAAGCAGCCTCCCCATCTCCGTCCAGCACGGCCGAGCCCGCCCCCGAGGAGCCGAAGCCCCTGCCGGTGGAGGTGCATGAGCCGGATCCGACGCCCGCGCAGGTCGCGCGCAACGTCCTGCTGCCCATGCTGGCGCCTCTCGCGACGATGGGCATCGTGTTCGTGGTGCTCGTTTTCATTCTCATGCAGCGCGAAGACCTGCGCGACCGCATGATCCGCCTGTTCGGCTCGAGCGACCTGCACCGGACCACGGCTGCCATGGACGATGCCGCACGGCGGTTGAGCCGCTACTTTCTCACCCAGCTTGCATTGAATGCGAGCTTCGGCGTCGTGGCCGGAGTCGGCCTGTGGCTGATCGGCGTGCCGAGCCCGGCCCTGTGGGGCGTTTTCGCGGCGCTGATGCGCTTCGTGCCCTATATCGGCTCCTTCGTGGCCGCCGCCCCTCCGATCCTTCTCGCCGCCGCCGTCGATCCCGGCTGGTCCATGGCCCTGATGGCCTTGGCTCTGTTCGTGATCGGCGAGCCTCTCATGGGGCATGTCGTCGAACCCATTGTCTATGGGCAGAGCACGGGCCTGTCTCCCTTCGCGGTTGTCATCTCGGCGATCTTCTGGACCTGGATCTGGGGACCCGTGGGCCTGCTCATCGCAACACCCCTGACCCTCTGCCTCGTAGTGCTGGGACGCCATGTGGAGAGGCTCGAATTTCTGGACGTCATGCTCGGCGACAGGCCCGCCCTGACCCCGGCGGAGAACCTCTACCAGCGCATGCTCGCCGGCGATCCCGACGAGGCGCTCGACTCGGCGGAGGTTCTGCTCAAGGAGCGCTCGCTCACATCCTATTACGACGAGGTGGCGCTCAAAGGGCTCCAGCTTGCGGCCAATGACGCGACGCGCGGCGTGCTCACCCATCGCCAGCTCGATCAGGTGAGAGACGTGATCAGGGCTCTCGTGCAGGATCTCGGCTCCCATGACGATGTCGAACCGCCGCCGCACGAGACCAGGGACGAGCCGGTGGCATCGCCCCAAAGCGAAAGGCCTGAGATCAAGGAGCCCGCCGTCGTTGGCGAGATGCCGCACGAGAGCAAGATCCCCGAGGCGTGGAAAGCGGAAGGTGCCGTCATGTGCATCGCCGGGCGCGGTCCTCTCGACGAGGCTGCGTCCGAGATGCTGGTGCAGCTTCTGAACAAGCACGGGCTCGGAAGCCGCTTGGTCCCTCACGAGGCCGTGTCACGTTCGGCCATCTACAATCTCGATACGACAGGCGTGCAGATGATCTGCATCAGCTATCTCGAGATCAGCGGCACGCCGGCGCATCTGCGCTACCTGCTGCGGCGATTGCGGAAGAAATCGCCCAAGGCGCCCATTCTCGTGGGCCTCTGGCCTGCCGAGGATGCGGTCTTGAAGAGTGAGTCGATGCGCTCGACCCTCGGAGCCGATTACTATGTCTCGTCCATGCGCGATGCAGTGGTGCGGTGCCTGAAGGTCGCAACCGGTGAGGAGGACCTGCCGCTCACGGTGACCTCCGATCAGGCCGCAAAGGGGGCAGCGGCGAGAAAGCGCCTGCCGCTGCCTGCCTGACTTCAGGCTGCCGTTTCCTTCAGAAAGTTTTCGGCATAATGGCAGGCGACCTGACGGCCGTCGAGCTCGCGCAGAGCCGGGCGCTCCACCTTGCAACGCTCCGTCACGTAGGGGCAGCGGGTCGAGAACACGCAGCCTTTCGGCGGATTGAGCGGTGAGGGGAGTTCGCCTTTCAGCACGATGCGCTTGCGCCGCACACCCGTGATTCCCGGCGTGGAGGAGAGGAGGGCCTGCGTATAGGGATGCAGCGGCCGCGCGTAGATCTTCTCCTTGGGCCCGTGCTCGACGGCATGGCCGAGATACATGACGAGCACGTCATGAGCGATGTGCCGGACCACGCCGAGATCGTGCGAGATGAAGAGATAGGCGAGGCCCATCTCCTGCTGAAGATCGGCGAGGAGGTTCAGCACCTGCGCCTGGATCGACACGTCGAGGGCGGAGACCGGCTCGTCCGCCACCACGAGCTTCGGCGAGAGCATCAGCGCGCGTGCGATCGCGATACGCTGGCGCTGGCCGCCGGAGAACATGTGCGGATAGCGGTTGTAGTGTTCGGGGCGAAGCCCCACCTTCGCCATCATCGCCCGCACCCGCTCCTTGCGCTCGTCAGAGGAAAGGTTGGTGTTGATGATGAGCGGCTCCTCCAGGATCGTTCCAACCTTCTTGCGGGGGTTGAGGGAGCCATAAGGATTCTGGAACACCAGCTGCACCATGCGGCGCAGCTCTTTGGTGTAGTTCGACGGCGGGTTGACCGCATCGATGCCATCGAGGGAAAGCTGTCCCTCGGTCGGCTTCTCGATCAGCGTCACCATGCGGGCGAGCGTGGACTTGCCGCAGCCGGATTCCCCCACTACGGCCAGTGTCTTGCCGGGTTCGATGGAGAAGGAGATTCCGCCGACCGCCTGCAAGGCCGCCGGCTCTTTGAACAGCCCGCGCTTGACCTTGTAGATCTGCTTCAGGCTCTTGGCTTCAACAACGGGAGCGCTCACGATGCAGTCTCCGTCCGAATGGGATGATCGTGCTGGATGGCGGCTGTCCGGTTCGGGTCGCCGAGCGGATAATGGCAGCGGATGTGCCCGCCGGCCCAGGGCCGCAGCTCTGGCCGCACATGGCGTGAATGCTCGGTGGCATAGGCGCAGCGCGGGCTGAACAGGCAGCCCTTCGGACGGTCGTAGAGGCCCGGCACCACGCCGGGAATCGTGGCAAGGCGTCCGCCTTCGCTGCGCTCCGGCAGGGCCGCGAGCAGGGCCGCCGTGTAGGGATGCTGCGGCGATGCGAAAAGATCCGCGGCGGAGCGCTCCTCCATGATCTGGCCCGCATACATCACCATCACGCGCTTGGCGGTATCGGCAACGACGCCCATGTTGTGTGTGATCATGACAAGGCCCATGTCGCGTTCCTTCTGGAGCGTCATGAGCAGGTCGAGGATCTGCGCCTGGATCGTCACGTCGAGCGCCGTGGTCGGCTCGTCGGCAATGAGGAGCTTGGGGTTGCAGGCGATCGCCATGGCGATCATCACGCGCTGGTTCATGCCGCCCGACATCTGATGCGGAAAGGCGGAGAGGCGGCTTTCAGGCGAGGGAATGCCCACCTGCTCGAGCAATTCGATGGCCCGGCGCCGCGCCGCCTTGCGATCCATGCCCTCGTGCAGGCGCAGCGTCTCCGTGAGCTGAAACCCGATGGTGAAGGACGGGTTCAGGCTCGTCATCGGCTCCTGGAAGATCATGGCGACGTCCTTGCCCGTGAGCTTGCGGCGCTCGCGTTCGGAGATCGTCAGGAGATCGCGGCCGTTGAAGATGAGCTTGTCCGCCTTCACGCGGCCAGGAAAGGGGATGAGGCCCATGAGGGCCAGCATCGTCACGCTTTTGCCGGATCCCGATTCGCCCACGACGCCGAGAACCTCGCCTTCCTCGAGCTTGAGGCTGACGCCGTCCACGGCACGCATGATGCCGCCTTGGGTCGGAAACTCGACCGATAGATTTTCAATTTCGACAAGAGCCATGATCAGCGCTTCAGTTTGGGATCCAGGGCGTCACGAAGGCCGTCGCCCAGAAGATTGAAGGCAAGAACCGTGATGAGGATCGCGAGGCCCGGGAAGGTCACGACCCACCACGCACGGAGCACGAACTCGCGGGCATCGGCCAGCATGGTGCCCCATTCGGGTGAGGGCGGCTGCGCACCGAGGCCCAGGAAGCCGAGAGCTGCGGCATCGAGGATGGCGGTGGAAATGCCGAGCGAGGCCTGCACGATCAGAGGTGCGGTGCAGTTCGGCAGAACTTCCTTGAACATCAGCCGTGTCGTCCCGGCTCCGCTCACGCGAGCCGCCATCACATAATCCTTGGAGGTTTCGGTGATGACCGCCGCGCGGGCAAGCCGCACGTAATGCGGCAAGATCACGAGGGCCACGGCGAGCATGGCGTTCATCAGGCCTGGGCCCAGCACCGCCACGATCACGATGGCGAGCAGAAGGCTCGGCAGCGTGAGGACGATATCCATCAGGCGCATGATGAAGATCTCGGTGAGGCCCCGGAAGAAGCCGGCGACGAGGCCGAGCACGGTGCCGATCACGATCGAGATCGCCACCACGGCGATGCCGATGAGAAGCGACAGGCGCGCACCGTGGATCAGGCGCGAGAGGATATCGCGTCCGATAGGATCGGTGCCCAGCGGATAAGCGATCGATCCGCCCTCCTGCCAGAACGGGGGCTTCAGAGCGAGGGCCGTGTTGGTTATGTTCGGATCATGCGGAGCGATCACCGGCGCCAGCAGGGCGACGAGGACGACGGCGACGATGATGACGAGGCCGGCAACGGCGCCGTGATTGGCGCTGAAATAGCCCCAGAACTCGCGAAGCGGATGGGGAGGGGTGGCCGTCGGAGCCGCGACGGCCGGAGCTTCCATGGTTTCAGTGGTCATCGCGTATGCCTGATGCGAGGATTGATGAGACCGTAGGCGAGGTCGACGAGAAGGTTCACACCCATCACCACGACGCCGAGCAGCAGAGCCCCGCCCTGCAGGACGGGATAGTCGCGGCGGAAGATGGCGTCGATGAGCCATTTGCCCACACCCGGCCAGGAGAAGATGGTCTCGGTGAGGATGGCGCCGGTAAACAGCACGCCGATCTGCAGGCCGATCACGGTCACGACCGGGATGAGGGCATTGCGCAGGGCGTGCAGGGCGACGATGCGCAGGCGCGAAAGCCCCTTGGCCTTGGCGGTTCGAATGTAGTCTTCGCCGAGAACCTCCAGCATCGCGGAGCGGGTCATGCGGGCGATCACGGCAAGCGGCACGGTTCCGAGAACGATCGTGGGAAGGATCAGGTGCTGGACGGCCGACCAGAATGCTCCTTCCTCCTCGGAGAGAAGCGTGTCGATCAGCAGGAAACCGGTGGTCGGCTCGATGTAATACAGAACGTCGATGCGACCGGAGACCGGGGTGAGATCGAACTGCACCGAAAAGATCAGGATGAGGATGAGTCCCCACCAGAAGATCGGCATGGAATAGCCCGTGAGCGAAATGCCCATCACGCCATGGTCGAAGATCGAATTTCGTCGAAGCGCCGCGATGATGCCTGCCGGAAGGCCAATGATCAGGGCGAAAAGGATCGCGCAGAGCGCCAGTTCGACGGTTGCCGGAAACAGGGCCCTGAACTCGTTCAGCACCGGCTCCTGCGTGATCATCGACTTGCCCAGGTCTCCCTGGAGCACGCGGGCCAGATAGATCCCGTACTGGACGATGATCGGCTTGTCGAAACCATATTCCTTGCGCAGTTGCTCATGGCGCGCGGGATCGATGCCGCGCTCGCCTGCAAGCGTTTCGATCGGATCGCCCGGCACGAGGCGGATCAGGAAAAAGGCGAGCAGCGTGATGCCGATGAAGGTCGGGATGATCAGGCTGACGCGGGTCAGGATGAATCTAAGCATGGCCAAAACGGAAAAAGGCGGAGCGGCCATGAGGCCGCTCCGCCAGGTTAACGGGATACGGGCTTACTTACCCTTGATGTCCACGCCGTAGAAGGTGTGGCGGCCGAACGGCGAGAGCTTGAAGTCGACCACTTCCTTGCGGACGGGCTTCAGCTGCACGGCGTGGGCAATGGTGAACCAGGGAGCCTGCTCCTTGAAGATCACCTGAGCCTGCTCGTAGAGCTTGGTGCGCTCGGCCTGATCGGTCACAACCTTCGCCTTCGTGACGAGGTCGTCGAACGGCTTGTGGCAGAACTTGGCGATGTTCGAGCCCGAAGCGCTCTGCGCCGAGGCGCAGCCCAGCAGGGTGTGCAGGAAGTTGTCCGGATCGCCGTTGTCGCCGGTCCAGCCCAGCTGAGCCATCTGATGCTCGCCGGCCTGAGCGCGCTTGCGGTACTCGCCCCACTCGAAGCTCTTGATCTCAGCCTTCACGCCGATCTTGGCGAGGTCGGCCTGCATGAGCTCCGCGATGCGGCGGGCGTTTGGGTTGTAGGGACGCTGCACCGGCATCGCCCACAGGTCGGTCTCGAGACCGTTCGGATAACCGGCTTCCGCCAGAAGCTTCTTGGCCGCTTCCGGGTTGTACTCGTCGTCCTTCACGGAGTCGTTGTACGACCACATGGACGGCGGGATCGGGTTCTTGGCCGGTACGCCCGAGCCGAGGAACACGGCGTCGACGATGGCCTTCTTGTTCATGGCCATGTTGAAGGCCTTGCGGACGCGCACGTCGTCAAAGGGCTTCTTCGTGGTCTGGTAAGCGAGATAGCCGACGTTCAGGCCCGGCTGCTCCATGAGCGTGACGTTCGGGTCCTTCTTGATGGCCTCGAGGTCAGCCGGGTTCGGGTACGGCATGACGTGGCACTCGCCCTTCTGGAGCTTCGCCCAGCGCACGGAGGCGTCCGGGGTAATCGAGAAGACGAGATCATCGATCGCAGCCTTGCCGCCCCAATACTCGGGGAAGGCCTTGAAGCGGACGATGGCGTCCTTCTGGTAGTTGACGAGGTAGAACGGGCCCGAACCGATCGGATCTTGGTCGATCTTCTCCGGAGTGCCGGCCTTCAGCATGGCGTCGGCATATTCCTTCGACTGAACGCCGGCCCACTGCATGGCCAGGTTCGACAGGAAGGGAGCCTCGGGACGGTTGAGGGTGATGCGAACCGTGTAGTCGTCAACCTTCTCCACCGACTTCAGCAGGGCAGGCATGCCCATGTCGCTGAAATAGGAATGGTTCGGGCTCGTGACCTTGAAGTAGGGATTCTCTTCCTTCCATTGACGCTCGAACATGAACACGATGTCGTCGGCGTTCAGGTTGCGGGTCGGCTTGAAGGCTTTATTGGAGTGGAACTTCGCGTTCTTGCGGATATGGAAGGTGTATACCGTACCGTCAGCCGAAATGTCCCATTTCTCGGCAAGGCCAGGAACAACCTTCGTGCCGCCGCGCTCGAAATCCACGATGTTGTCGTAGATATGCTCGTTCACGTCGAACGAGGTGCCGGTGGTGTTCACGCCGGGATAGAAGTTTTCCGGGCTGCCCTCGGAGCAGTACACGAGGGTTTTGGCGGCCAGCGGAGCCGCGGCCAGGAAAGCCGGAACGCAGATTGCTGCGAAAAGGGCTGATTTCTTCATTATCATGGTCCTCTGAGACGGCACTACTCGTGGCCGTTCTGTGACGAAGTTAAGGTGCGAAGCCCCAATAATGTCAATCTGTCCAGGCGACCTTGGCTAATTTTTGGAATAAATTTACCATTTCGTGCTGATTTCCGCAGTTTCCTTCACGTTTTCGTTCGCTTCAAATTTCTGAGATTATACGGGGTTTGGGCGCTTTGGACCCTGCGCCGTCCACAGGTCGGGCAAACGGATGGCTTCCCGCGTCCCAAATTGGGGCGGCGAGGTCAAATCTGCCGGATCGGGAGCATGGAGGCGGCATGTCTCCGGAGCAGCCTCAGGGGCAGGCTTCGTTACTGGCGGACGGGATACCGTGCTTCCAGGACGGCGTTCAGGCCCACGCTGGCTTCGTCCGAATAGCCCGTGCGCTGCACCGCGCGGAACACTTTTTCGGCATCGTTATACCGGCCGAGCTTGAAGTAGGACCAGCCTCGGATCAGCATCAGGTCTGTTTGCTCGGGGACGATCCGGGCCCGCTCGCTCAAAGCCAGGATGGCTTCCACGTAGCGCCCGTCACGATAGGCGGCGAGGGCCCGCTGTCCAAGGATGGAGGCGCTCAGCTCGACCCGCCGCGGGCCCGTCTGCGGAGCCTGGGCCGCCGCGACGGCGGCCTCCGAGGTCAGGTTCTTGCGCAGATAGGCGAGGGACTTGCCGTAGGCCGCTTCCTCCCGGGTGCGGGCGCTGCCTCTGCGAATGGCCTGATCGAAGGCGCTGGCGGCCTCCATGGGGCGGTTGGCTTCCATGAGGCACCAACCGAGGGCGAGCGCCGCATTGGGAGCCAGCCCGTCCGGGTTGCGGGTCATGAGGCAGTTGCGGCTTCCACTCGCGCGCGGCCCGGCGGTCGCGGTGGTGAAGCCCTGCTCCACTGCCGTGGTGGTGTGCTCGACGAACGCGCGCGGCGTCCCGGCTCGAACCGGGACGGAGCGCATGGATTCCTGCGGGCCGGGCTCCAAGGGTGCCATCGGCTGTGGCGGCGCAACGCGCTGCTGGGCGGCCCGGGGCGTGGTGCCGGCGGCAAGATCGGCGATCCGTTCCGAGCGGTCGCGCCATTGCGCGACGATCGCATTGAAAGCGGCTCGGTCGTTCAGGCGCTGGGTGGATAGAGCGAGGCCATAGGCGGATGGTTCGTCATCGGCTCTCCAGCTCAGAGCTTGGCGGAACCAGTCCCGGGCCGTCTGGAACTGGCTCGTGTTGTAGGAAAACCAGCCGAGCGCCTGGGCTCCGTCGGGAAAACGCTGACTCGTGACCACGGGCACGATGCGCGACACGATGCGGGTCTCGAGGCGCGGCGGCGGGTCCTGAGCCAGCAGAGCCGTTGCCACGTCGAGATAGATCTTCATGTTCTCGGGGGCCTTGTCGCGCCAGTCATACGCGAAGACTTCGGCCTCGGCGAGGCGTTCCAGCGCGCGCAGGGACATGGCATAACCCTCTGCGGCCTTGTTCCCGCCGTTGCGGTCGAGCGCCGTCTTGAACAGCTCCAGCGCCCGTGCAGGGTTGCCATGGTGATAGTTGTACCAGGCCAGGACCAGCACGGGTCCGGGTTCGTCCGAGTTGCGGGTCAGGCGCTCGACGGTCGCGAGATCCTCCGCAGACGCGGTCATCTTGTCGTCGTTTGCTGCCCGCTCCACCCGTCGACGCGCCAGCTCCTCGCGGATGGAATCGAAATTATCGGGCTCGTCGCCGGTCTTGCGCTCGAACTGAAGCAGGTCCGCCACCTGGTTGTCCGGCAAAAGGCTGAGGGCCTTCTGCAATGTTGCCAAGCGCTCGCCGGGGTTGGCGCAGTTGGTGAGGAGATAGGTATAGACGTCTCGCGTGCGGTTGGGCTGCTCGGTCTTGGCGAAGGCCTCGGCGACGCGCCAGAGCACGTCCACGTTCACGCAGGTCAGAAGGTTCGGGTTTTCGGTGGCGACGGAGAGAACCGTGCGCCATTGGCCCGAATCGGACGCGTTGGTGAGCCGCCGACGTGCCTCGACCGTGTCGAGGGCCGTGACCAGTTCCTCAGGCGGCTTCCAGTTCGGGTCCGAGGATTGGCGCTCGGCGATGGCCGCGCGCACCTCTGCGATCCGGTCCTCCTTGTAGAGGTTCCACAACCGCTCGACGATCGGGTCGATCGTGACGGTGCCGGCCGAGAGCTGGGACAGGTCGCTCGGTGGCGTCCAGTTCGGGTAGAGCGCGCGAAGACGGGCGATTTCCGCATTAACGCGGCGCGTGTCGCCCTGGGACGCAAAGTAGCGCAGGGCCGATTCGTCCACCTGCGGCTGATTGCCGGACGGGGCAGGGGCAGCATTAGGGGTGGGCGAGGGTGACGCCGGGGGTTGTCCGCCCGCAGGACTATCCTGCTGCGCGATCGCTGCGAAGCCCAGACCAAGGACCGCAATCGTTATGGCGCTGCTCGCTAGACGCATTGCGGATATTTTTCACCAAGCCAGGACTTCGTCATCAGATACAGGGTCGACGGATAATAGAGCTGCGGCTCGAACGCCTTCAGCGCTGCCGGAACGGGGGTTCCATCCAGGGCGCAGGCCAGTCCGGCCGCGAGGATGGCGTAGCCCTGGTCGTTCAACCGCTCCCGGACCTGTCCAGTCACGACATTCACGACGGCAACTCCTTCGTTCTCGGCAGACCAACGCTGCTTGAGCGCTCGCAACCACTCCAAATCGGTCATTCCTGCCCTGAGAAGGTAGAGGGGTATCCTTAAGGAGTTGTAACCGAACTCCGGCGGGAAGCCGTCGGCGGGCTTGGTCTGCATCCGCCGCTGGATGGAGATCCAGTCGGCAGGGAGCCGGATTCGGCCGGACGTCGTCTGCTGAAGCAGGTTGACTCCCTCTCGCCAGACGCGGTTCCATTCGTATTCGGGCGCGAGGCCCGCGAGCACCGGAAACGCTTCGAAGATCCAGTAGGAGAGATTGACCACGGGTCCGTCCGGGCGCTCACCTTCGTTGAAGCCTTCCGCCCCCGGCAGCAGGAAAACGGATCCGCCATCGCGGCCAAAGGTGTTCTTGCCGATGGCTTTGGCGAGTTTCTGCGCAGCCGCCGCATACCGGGGCTCCTTCCAGGCGGCTCCCGCCTTCGCCAGGGCATAGGCGAGGAGGATGTCCCCGTCGGTCGCGTTGTTGCGATCGGTCACCCGAGGTTTGGCGGAGGGATCCCATTTCCAGGCTGCGAGGCCATCGTCGCGGATCAGCAACTCCGTAAAGGTGAAGGTCCATATCTTTTCGAAGGTTACGCGGTCGTTGGCCGCCAGGGCGAGGAGGAGGCCATAGCCCTGTCCCTCGCTGTGGCTGATATTGCCATTGGCATTGTCGGCGATGCGCCCGTCGTCCTCGATGAAGCGCGTGCGGTAGGCGTCCCATTCCGCAGGCGAAAGGGTGCCGACCACGTTCAGAGTTTGCACGGTCAGACTCCAGGAGGGCGAGACCGAAGAGGCGAGGGCCAGCAGCCCCGCGAGCAGACAGGGCAGGAGGGCCGATCTGCGCTTTGCAAAGATCCTCATGAGGGCCGCCCCAGGCGTTTCAGGAGCAGATAGGTCGCCATCCCCAGAAGCAGACAGCACGCCACCATGAGCACGGCATAATGGAGAATGTTCGCCGACATCCAGTTCGCCGCGACGAGACGCAGGTTCATGAGCGAGAAGGGTTGCGTCTGGATGAAGTCGTAGTCCTGGATCGGCTCGACCTGGAGCTTGAATTCCCGTGGATCCAGCGCGACCGCACGGCCGGCGACCTTCGACCACAGGAGCGGGTCCGCCGCGCGGGCCATCTCCTCCGCCAGCGCCTCTTCCGTGCGGGCCGTCACAAGGGTCCAGACGCCTGCTTCAGGGGTTCGGTTCTGCGCGATGAGCAGGGTCGATCGCTGCGGCGGTTCATAAGGGGCGTCGATGCGCGCCCCGAGCGACAGAGAGTTGACGGACAGACTGAAGGTCTGCTCCATCCAGTCCTGAAGGGAGCCGAGCGTCTGCTGGAGGACGCCCTGTCTGCGGAACGACTCCGACCAGCGCTTGCGCACCTCGTCGGTGGAGGCCGTGCCGCTGCGATCTGCCGAGGAGGGGCCCAGGGTCATGGTGAAATCCGTGTTCGCAACCTGTTGAGAGGACGCGTCGGATTGGAAAGGGGTCGCAGGCCAGACCAGGCGCAGGTGCTCGGAAACCCGCACCCGACCGAGAAGCCCCGGTGGGATCTGCTCAACGGCGCCAATGAAGATGACGGAGGCGTCCTCCGCCGAGGTGGCACTGGCGAATTGGGTCCGCATGGGTGTGCCGGCGCTGCGTGCCATGCGCGCGAGGAATGTGCCGGCGGCAGCGATGTTCAGCGTGTCCGAGCGGCCCAGCACCACCGTCGTCGGACCGTCCTCGTTCGGGAAATGGCCGGTGCTCAGCACGCCGAGATCGGGCTGGCGCCCGATGCGTCCGAACTCCGGAAACTCAAGGCTGCTGGTGTCGAAGAGAACGAAGCGGTTGGTCTCCGACAGCGTCTCTCCCGGGGCGCAGCGATCATCCGCGTCGGTCAGGAGACCCACTTCCACCGTGACGCTGTTGAGACCGGCCTTGAAGTGCTTCAGCGGCAGCCTGATCGCGTGGCGCTTGACGACATCCCCCTGTGCCGTGATGACGAGCTGCGTGCTGATCTTGTCATTGACGAAGATGTTCACATGGCTGCCCGGCTTGACCGCACTGGTATAGGCCGCCTCGACGTTGAGCAGCGCCTCGCCGTATTCCGTCGCATAGAAATCCGGCGGAAGATTCAGCATGAAACGGCTCTTGAGGCGGCGTCCTGAAAACTCCTGGGTGGCGATGCCGAGATCCGCGAAGCGGAAGGAGTGGCGGCCGAACGCCGTCACGACCTCGGGCCAATGCCACGAGGCCGTATCGACGATGCCCTGATCGATTTTTCCCGTGTTGATGGCCTGTGTGCCGATAACGGCAATGGCGGAATCCAAATCGTTCCAGGTCGGCCCGGAGACCACGAGAGTGGAGCCGACGGATCCCGGTTCCTGCATCATCATGGTCAACGGCTGGGCCATCACGCTGTCCGGCACGCCCGGAAGAAGCCCGCGCAGTTCGCTGGCAAGGCCCATCACCACCTTGATCGTTCCCGCCGGCGAGCGGCCAGGATCGGATTCCACCACTTGAATGACGGGACGCGCATAGCGCCCGCGCAAGGCAATCATCTGCACGAGACGCAGCAGACGGTCGCGGATTTCGGGGCGGTAGACCTTGGGAGCCACGACCCGGATCGTCGTGACGCCCGACGCATCAACGCCGACGGCGGGAAGGTCCTCGAGGCTGCGCAGGGTCTTCGTGGCGCCCTCGGCGAAGATGAGGCGAGTGGATGCCGAATCCACATCGGTCCAAAGCTCATACGTAGCCGCGATGGTGCAATCGGTCCGGTGGCGCTGGACCGCTTCCGTGCGGATGAAGTTGGATCCCGCGCGCAGAAGTCCCGGCCGAATCTGGGCGGTCACAGGCCTGATATTGTCGGACGATTGGATCGGGGTGTCGATCACCGTCTCGCCGTTGATCACGATCCTGAGGCGCGAGCCTTCCGGCATCACCACGACCGCATTCTTATAGCCGACCGTGATCGAGGTGCCGCTCGACGCTTCATCCTGCGTCAGATGGAAGGTCCAGGACTGCGCATCGCTCTCGCCCTCGAGGCGAATTGTTTCGAACGGCAGGATCGGACGCTCGATGCGAGGAGCCGCGGGAGAGGCCGCTGTCGCGGCAACGGCAGGCCTGGACGAATCGCGTGGTGCCACCGCCCCTGGCGCGATCTGAAAAGATCCTGAAGCGTTCTTGGGAGCCAAGGGCGCGTTTTGCGGAGCCGCCGCCCGCGGGGCGGGGGAGGGGCCGCGGATGTCGAAGGTGGCTGGCGGAGCACCGCTTTGCGGAGGCCGAGCCTGTGCAGGGCGCTGCGCCGGCGCAGATGGTGTGGCAGGCGCGCCGTCCATGCTGAAAGGAGCGACCTGCGCTGTTGCCGTCCGCGCCCCCAGCATTTCGAAGGCGATGAGAAAGGGAATCAGAACGGAGCGCACGGCACGCCTCTATTTGACGACCGCTGGAACCGACGGAGTCGGCGGCTTGGACATGCCGATCCGCTGCAGGCCGAAGAGATAGGAAAGGCCTCGCCCCGTCTGGTAGAGGGAGACCATGAGAAACCAGAGCGTGCCACGCAGCACGCCGATATCCTGGTGGCGCCGCTTCTGGAACGCGCTCCACTGATCCGCATTCGCAAAGACGAGATCGGCCACGAGTTTGTGGTGCTCAGGGCTTTCGATCAGGAAGCGGCAGCCCAGTAGCAAGCCCTTGTCGTCCATGCCGACTTTGCGGATTTCGACCGGCATATGCTGGGTCGGCAGGTCGGCATGGGGCATGAATTCAAGAGTGCCGAGCGCTCCCTTCTTGAGCGTGGGCTCGTTGGAGGGCGCCACATGCAGCCGTGCGCCGCCCACGGAAATATCGCGCACCGACGCCTCGATGACGTCATCGCCGAGCAAGAACCGGCAGGTGCGATCGGTATGCACGCGGTGGCTCATGCGTCGAGAGGCGCGCTCCGACACGACTCCCAATGCGCAGCCCGCGATGATGAGATTGAGGATGTTCCAGGCGCCCGTCACCAGGGTCAGATCGGCTTTGTAGGGTTCGAGCCACACGCGGATGCCTGTCGCGACGACGCCCAGCAGGAGGATGCCGAAGATGATGAAATATGGCGTGCCGAGTTCCGAGACCCGGCTCTCAAGCATGGACTCGCCCTTGGACGTGACCTTGAAGGTCGGTTTCTTCGGATTGGCCATCACCGACAGAATCGCTGGAAGCAGGTAGATCGTCTGGATGTACTCGTACAGATCCGAAATCCACGGCCAGCGGTAACGGCCGTACAGATAGTTCTGCATCATGAAGTTCACCATCATGTAGGTGAACGTATAGGCCAGGAACTCGCCGCCCGATGCGGTGAAGATCTCCAGGGAGAAAAACAGGTAGCAGAGCGGCGACAGCAGAAACGCGAATCGCGAGAAGGGAAACAGCCAGAAAAGGGTGCTCGACATATAGGCGAGGCGCTGTGAGAGTTTCAGCCCGCGCTTCAGGGGCGGAAAGCTGAAGCGCAGGATCTGCATCATGCCTTGTGCCCAACGCGAGCGCTGGCCGATGAAGCTCGCGAAGGTATCGGGCTGGAGCCCTGCGATCAGCGGTTTGTCCACATACACGCTGCTCCAGCCGCGCGCATGAAGATCGAGTGCGGTCTCGCAATCCTCTGTGATGCTCAGGCCGCTGAACCCGTTCGTTTCCTGCAAGGCCTCGCGCCGGAGCACGGCAGCCGAGCCGCAAAAGAAGGCTGCATCCCATTTGTCCAGGCCGCGCTGGATGACGCCGTAGAACATTTCGTTCTCGGACGGCATGGTCTGGAAGGTGCCGAGATTGCGCTCGAGCGGATCGGGATTGATGAAGAAGTGCGGCGTCTGCACCAGGAACAGGTTCTTGTCGGCGGTGAAGAACCCGACGGTTTCCTCCAGAAAGCTCCGTGCGGGCGCATGGTCCGCATCGAAGACGGCGACGAGGTCGCCGGTGGAGTGCTCAAGGCCGTTGTTGAGGTTGCCTGCCTTTGCGTGAAGGTTGCGTGCGCGGGTGAGGTACTTGACGTCGAGAGCCGCGCAAAGAGCCTGCAGTTCGGAGCGGCGCGCGCGGGCAGCCGCTGCTGCATGTGCATTGTCCGAATGACATTTCTCGTCCGTGCCGCCATCGTCGAGGAGCCAGACGGTGAGTTTCTCAGCCGGATAACTCATGGCCTTGGCGGCCGCGAGGGTGGTGGCCAGAAGACTCGCATCCTCGTTGTAGCTCGGCACGAAGACGTCGACGGTCGGCAGGTTGTCCGGGTCGATTTGCGGCGACTTGCGCGAGGGCATCGGGCTCGACACCACGAACAGGCTTAAGAAAAGCATCATCACGCTGTACATCTCGGCGATGTAGAGCAGGATCGCGGGGATGAAGTTCGCCAACTCGGTGACGGGTGGGATCGTGCTCGTGGTGCGCCAGAAGACATAACGCAGGACGATTGCCGTGCCGAGAGCCAGCGCGATCACACGCCAGACGCCCTGAGCCCGAAAGAACTTCAGGACGATCATGCAAGCCACGACCACGAGGCCTGCGACGAGATGCGTCTGAAGGCTGATGGGAAGGGCGACCAGCAGGACGATGAGCATCGCCGCCACCGCCCAGAAGGCTACGAGTGCACCCCTACGCATCGTTTAAGGTCTCAGTCAAGGTTGTTATGCGCCGAGAGGCAGGCATAAGCTAACAGCTACTGAAGGTCTACCTCGGCGGAGGCAGTATTGATCCCGTGACTTTGGGTTTTTTGTCGCGCTAGTAAATTTTAATTGATGATACGCAATTCAATTACGTAGAAGAATCTGTCTCTTACTTACTGTGAAGGTGGCGGTGGCACCACCGGATAACCGGTCTGGGGCGAAGCGGCAGGCTCTTCGGGCACAGATATGCTGGGCTGAGCCGGTGCCGAGGGAAGAACCGTATCCTTGTCGATGACGGGGCCGGCCGCGCTCGGGCTGGTGGGCACCCGGATGCGCCGCTCGCGAATTACCGTCTGAGGGGCGCCGTTCATGCCGAGAGGATAGATCGGCGCATCGATCTGGCCCAGATGCTCGGGGACCCTGGGCGGCGCCCCATAGGGGTTCCAGGCTCCCGACATGTAATAGGCCGAGACGGTGAACCCGTACATGGTGCGCAGGAGCTGCTCCGGGGTCGCGGCTACGTCGCAAAGGCGAAGGCGAACGGAAATGACCCCGCCCGGTACCAGAACAGCCGGCTCGTTGGGTTCGATTCTCTGCCAGGCATAGAGGCACACGTCGCCGCCGGCGGAGCGGCCCGTGGCGAAGCCGAAGGGACCGTACTTGTTCTGCACATAGACGAGGGACGTCTGCATCTCGATCCCGGGCAGGCGCTCTTCCATTTCCCTCTGAAGCCTGTCCTCGGTCATCGACGGCAGGCTCAGGACGTCGTCGATCTCGGATTGCGGCACGGATCCGCTGGCAAGAGTCACATGGAAAGCGTTCTGGCCAGGCGTCAGGGAAGCCGTCGACAGGGCAATCTCCTGCGAGACGCCGTTCTGGTACTTGCGCTGCAGGACCGCAACGATGGCTGGTCCCCCCGGCGGCGGCACGATGATCGCCTGAGTGGCCGGAACCTCGTTCATGAGTGTGGCAAAGCCCAGTTCAGACCGGGTCGTGCAGGCGGTAGCCATGAGAGGGGCCAGGAGAACAGCCAATCTGATGCTCCGCCCCAGGCGCTCTTTCGAACCGGCGCGTATCCTGGGCGGTGCGACGCCCAAATCGGTCCGATCATGGAGGCGGGAGAACAGCATGAGAGGCGTCAATTCTGGCCGCGGGCCGGGTTATTGGATGGGCTTGTCCTCGGAAGGCTGCTCTTCCAGGGCCGGCGCATCCGGTGAATCTTTAACCAGACATGGACAAACATAGTTAACGAAAGGTAAGCGCCGGCGCGGTTCAGGGATTGGTGTCCTGGAAACTTGAGGGATCCGGCTTGACGGGGGGCCGGGGGAGCATAAAAGCAGGGTTGTGGCGCCAGCACATGGCTTTCAACCGACAGCCTTGGCGCGCTCCGAACGTAGCTTGCCCGACCTGGAGTCCCGGTCGGGCCGCTGTTGCGACTTTGCTTCACGAAGCCCCAGGCTTGAGAGCCTTTTCCATGCGATCCGCCTTTCTGCGCAATGCGCTCGTTCTCGGAATGCTGTCCGCCATCGGGCCGTTCGCCATCGATATGTATCTGCCGGCATTTCCGGCGATTGCGCGTGAGTTTCAGGTGGACGTGGGCGCCGTACAGATGAGCCTGATGAGCTTCTTCCTGGCAGTGGCCCTTTGCCAGCTGGCCTACGGCCCCCTCTCGGACCGATTCGGCCGCAAGCCGCCGCTCTATGGGGGCTTGGGGCTTTTCATCCTGGGGAGCGTCGGCTGCAGCTATGCTCCGAGCGTTGAAGCGCTGATCGCTTTCCGCTTCGTGCAAGGCGTCGGGTCTTGCGCCGCCATGGTGATTCCCCGGGCGATCATCCGCGATCTGCATACGGGCCACGAGGCCGCACGCCTGATGGCGACCACGATGCTGGTGTTCAGCGTGTCCCCGATTCTCGCCCCGCTCGCCGGCAGCGCCCTGACCGAGTTCTTCAGCTGGCGCTTCATCTTCTGGGCCATCGCAGCCATTGGCTTCGGCGGCATGGCCGTACTGCTGCTCCTGCTGCCGGAGACACGGCCCGAGGGTGCGGGGCAGCAGAGCCTCGGCCAGACATTTGCCGCCTACAAGGGGCTCCTGAGGGATCGCCGCTTCCGGAGCCTTGCCTTCATCGGCGGTTTCAGCCAGGCCAGCTTCTTTGCCTATCTGGCGGGCTCGTCCGTGATCTTCATCGAGCATTTCGGATTGTCGCCATCGCACTACAGCATGATCTTTGCGTCCAATGCGATCGCCTTCATCGGCAGCGCACAGTTCAACAGCACGTTCATGCGCCGCTTCGGCGCCGAGCGGGTGGTCCGCATTGCGATCTCAGCCTTCGCGGCTCTGGTGACCCTGCTGTTCATCCTGACCGTGGCCGGGGCCGACAACGCCTACATCCTCTGGGGTCTCCTGTTCCTGTCCTTCGGCTGCCTCGGCTATGTCATTCCCTCGACAGCGGTGCTGGCGCTGGAGGACCATGGATCGATCGCCGGAACGGCTTCTGCGCTCATGGGCACCCTGCAGCTCAGCACCGGCGCCGTGATGATCGCGCTGGTGAGCGCGCTTTACGACGGGACCTCCCTCTCGATGGTGGGCAGCATCTTCGTCTGCGGCTGGGTGGCCTTTGCCCTGAGCATGCGGACCCTGAAGGCGGCGCGTGCCTATCCTTGACGGCTTTCCGCGAGGATCCAGTCGCGGAAGGAGCGCACCAGGGGCGCTTCCGCCTTGTGTTCCGGATAGACGAGGTAATAGGCCCCGACGCTCAGGATGCTTTGCGGGAACAGAACCTCGAGACGCCCTGCCGCGAGTTCGTCCGCGATCAGGAATTTAGGGATGAGGCCGACGCCCAGACCCGCGGCTGCGGCCTGAGCCACCATGGCAAATTGCTCGAAGCGAGGCCCCCGCATCGGGTTGCCGACATCGACGCTCACGCTCGCGAACCATTCCGCCCAGGCGGTTGGCCGCGTGCTCTGCTGCAGCAGGGTGGCGCGGGCGAGGTCCTGCGGGGAGCGGATGCCTTCGCGCTCACGGTAGGCCGGGCTGCAGACGGGAACGGCTTCTTCGGTCCGCAGCAATTCGCAGACTGCCCCGGGCCAATGCGGCTCTCCGAAATGGATGGCGGCGTCGAAGGGCTCGGCGGAGAAATCGAAGGGCACGAGGCGGACGCCGAAATTGACCGTCGCGTTCGGATGCTTGGCCAGGAAATGAGGGATGCGCGGGATGAGCCATCGGGTGCCGAAGGTCGGCAGCGTAGCGAGATTCAGCACGCCGCTCGTGCCCGACAGCGCAATGGCCTGATGGGTGGCGTCCGAAAGTTCCGTGAGGGTGGCGCGGATCTGCGAGGCGTAGAGGCGCCCGACATCCGTCAGCATCACCCTCTGCCGGGAGCGGCTGAACAGGGACACGCCGAGCGAGTCCTCGAGCTGTTGGATCTGCCGAGACACGGCGCTCTGGGTCAGGCTCAGCTCATCGGCGGCCCGTGAGACGCTGCCGTGTCGTGCCGTGGCCTCGAAGGCGAGGAGATTGCCGATATTGGGCAGGAAGCCGCGACGGAGCACCAGTTCATTCCAAATTCGAATAACCTGCTGCGAAGATGTCGCTTTACTTCTCGCCTGTCCAGAGCGATTTTTCCGGCAAATTTCAACAGGTTTGCCCAGGTCTCCGGAATGACCTCCCGGGCTGTACCACAGAGGATTGCTCATCATGGCAGGTGCACATCAGGACATCGCGAAGCTCAAGTGGGACGACCCGCTCCTCCTCGACGAGCTGCTCACCGACGACGAGCGCATGATCCGCGATACGGCGCGTGCCTATGCCCAGGACAAGCTCCTGCCGCGGGTGATCGAGGCCTACCGCGAGGAGCGCACGGATCGCGAGATCTTCAACGAGATGGGTGAGCTCGGCCTGCTCGGCGTGACCCTGCCGGAGGATTACGGCTGCGCGGGAGCCTCTTACGTGGCCTACGGCCTTGTGGCCCGCGAGGTGGAGCGCGTCGATTCCGGCTACCGCTCCATGATGAGCGTGCAGTCCTCCCTCGTGATGTATCCGATCTATGCCTATGGCTCCGAGGAGCAGCGCCGCAAGTATCTGCCCAGGCTTGCGTCGGGCGAGTTCGTGGGCTGCTTCGGCCTGACCGAGCCGGATGCGGGCTCCGATCCGGCCGGCATGAAAACCCGCGCCGAGAAGATCGATGGCGGCTACCGCCTGAAGGGTTCGAAGATGTGGATCTCGAACTCCCCCATCGCGGACGTGTTCGTGGTGTGGGCGAAGTCGGAAGCCCATGACAACCAGATCCGCGGGTTCGTGCTGGACAAGGGCATGAAGGGGCTTTCCGCGCCGAAGATCGGCGGCAAGCTCAGCTTGCGCGCCTCGATCACGGGCGAGATCGTCATGGACGGAGTCGAGGTGGGCGAGGACGCGCTGCTGCCGAACGTCTCCGGCCTCAAGGGACCCTTCGGCTGCCTCAACCGCGCCCGTTACGGCATCTCCTGGGGGGCCATGGGTGCGGCGGAGGATTGCTGGCACAGGGCACGCCAGTACACGCTCGACCGCAAGCAGTTCGACAAGCCGCTCGCGGCAACCCAGCTCGTCCAGAAGAAGCTCGCCGACATGATGACCGAGATCACGCTCGGCCTCCATGCCTCGCTCCGCGTCGGCCGCCTCTTCGACGAGGGCCGCGTGGCGCCCGAGATGATCTCGCTCGTCAAGCGCAACAATTGCGGCAAGGCCCTGGAGATCGCCCGCACGGCCCGCGACATGCATGGCGGCAACGGCATCCAGGAGGAGTATCACGTGATGCGTCACGCGCAGAACCTGGAGACGGTGAACACCTATGAGGGCACGCATGACGTGCACGCTCTCATCCTGGGTCGCGCGCAGACAGGTCTGCAGGCCTTCTTCTGAGAAAGGGACGGGCATGGCTCTCCGGATCACCCTGGTAGGATCGACGGGCTGGGTCGGCAAGGCGCTGGTCGCAGCGATCGCCGCCTCGGACGACCTGGAACTCGTCAGCGCCGTCAGTCGCGGCGCGGCCGGCCGGGATGCCGGCGAAGCGGCCGGTCTGTCCCGTCTCGGCGTCGCGATCAGCGGGACCCTCGACGAGGCTTTGGCGGCACCCTCCGACGTGGTGATCGATTATACCAAGCCCGGAGCGGTCAAGGCCCATGCCCTCACGGCGCTGGCCCGGGGGCGCTCCGTGGTGATCGGCACATCGGGGCTCTCCGCCGAGGATTACGCGGAGATCGACAGGGTTGCCCTCGGGGTTGAGCGCGGGGTGCTCGCGGCCGGCAATTTCTCGATCACGGCGACTCTTCTCCGACGTTTCGCGCTGGAGGCCGCCCGTTATGTGCCGGATGTGGAGGTCATCGATTACGCTTCGGCGAAGAAGCCCGATACGCCCTCCGGCACGGCGCGGGAACTCGCCGAGCTCTTGAGCGAGATGCGCCTTCCGGCAACTTCGAAGCCTGTCGATGAGCTCGCTGGGGTGCGCGAAACCCGCGGCGGCGCTCTCGGGGCGAGGCAGCCGGTGCAGGTCCATTCGTTGCGCATGCCGTCCTTCGTGCTGTCATGCGAGGCGGTGTTCGGCGCAGACAACGAGCGCCTCGTGATCCGTCATGATGCCGGATCCTCGGCGGCGCCTTACGTCGCCGGCACCCTTTTGGCGGCGCGCCGTGTCTGTTCCTTCGTCGGATTGAAGCGCGGCCTTGATGCCGTAATGGATTGATCTTGCATGAAACCGCTTGCAGGCCTGAAGGTTCTGGAACTCGCCCGCATTCTCGCCGGCCCTTGGGTCGGGCAGATGCTCGCCGATCTCGGCGCCGACGTGGTGAAGGTGGAGCGCCCCGGTGCGGGCGATGACACCCGTGGCTGGGGGCCTCCTTTCGTGGAGGCCGCCGATGGGGGCGATCTCTCGGCTGCCTATTTCCACTCCTGCAATCGCGGCAAGCGCTCCATCGCGGTCGATTTCGAGAGCGCCGAAGGTCAGGCCCTGGTGCGCAAGCTCGCGGCGCATGCGGATGTGGTGATCGAGAACTTCAAAGTCGGCGGGCTGAAGAAATACGGCCTCGATTACGAGAGCCTGAAAGGCGTCAATCCGCGCCTCGTCTACTGCTCCATCACCGGCTTCGGCCAGACCGGCCCTTACGCCTCGCGCGCAGGCTACGATTTCATGATCCAGGGTCTTGGCGGCATCATGGACCTGACCGGCGACCCCGACGGGGAGCCGCAGAAGATCGGTGTCGCTTATGTGGATATCTTCACCGGCGTCTATTCGGTGGTCGGCATTCTCGCGGCTCTTCGCCGCCGCGACCAGACGGGGGAGGGCGCGCATCTCGACATGGCGCTTCTCGACGTGCAGACCAGCGTGCTCGCCAACCAGGCGATGAATTATCTCGCGTCCGGCACGTCGCCTCGGCGCATGGGCAACGCGCATCCCAACATCGTGCCCTACCAGGTTTTTCCGGTCTCCGACGGCCATGTGATCGTGGCGGTGGGCAATGACGGGCAATTCTCCCGCTTCGTTGCCGTTCTGGGGCAACCCGAACTCGCGCAGGACGAGCGCTTCGCCACCAATGCAGGCCGGGTGCGGCACCGCGCCGAACTCGTGCCGATCCTGACTACGCTCACGCTTCGATCCACGCGAGAGGCCTTGCTCGCGGCGCTCGAGAAGCAAGGCGTGCCGGCGGGTCCCATCAACACGGTGGCGGATGTGTTCGCCGATCCACAGGTCATCGCCCGTGGCATGAGGATCGATCTTCCCGCATCCGCCGCGAAGGACGGAGCGATCCCTTCCGTGCGCTCGCCTGTGGTCATCAACGGCGAGCCGATGGCGACTGCACGCCCGTCGCCACGTTTGGGCGAGCATACGGACGAGGTGCTGAACGACCCGTCATGGGTCGGTTAAGGCGCGATGCCCTTGATGAGCAGGCGGTTGATCATGCCCACGATCTGCTCGCGATCCTGATCGGAGAAGGGGCTTAGTTTGTGCATCTCGAGGTTGCTGAGGCCCTCGACGGCAAGCCAGCCGAGCAGCGCGGCCTCGACATCATCCGAATTGGCTTTGAGCTGTTCCACCGTTGCGGCGATCACCTGCCGAACGGGGTCGAGCAGTCGCGGGTTTTCGGCGGCCGCTGCCATCATGCCGGTGGCGACCTCCTGCATCTTGCCGCCGCAGCACATGTTCAGCAGGCTCGTCGTGGCCACGCGCGCGTCCAGATTGGGTCCGGGCTCCATTTGAGTGCGCAGGGCCTCCTTGGATTCGGAGACCTGATCGATCATGCGCTGGATCATGGCTTGCAGCAGCGCATCCTTGCTGGGAAAATTGTAGAGAAGCCCGCCCTTGCTGAGCCCGGCGCGCTCCGCCACGGCATCGAGCGTGAGGCGCCCTGCGCCGATCTCGGCGACAAGCTCCGCGGCCGCGTCAAGAATTTTTTCGCGGGAGCTCCTGCGGCCACGGGCATTTTCGAACATTGGCAACTCTTGCAACTAAACCGTCCGGTCGGTATATAAATGGTGCCGCGGCCTTGGCGTCAAGGGCAAGTTGAGCTATTGCCGCACCTCCATCTTGTAAGTCTGTAGCCCCGCAAGCGGGCGCGTAACTCTCGGAAGAAGCCCATGAAACGGCGCATCGTAGTCGGCCTCGTCTTCACTCTTGCGATCCTGCTCTGTGCCGGGCTGATTTGGTTCAACTTCTTCCGAGACAAGATGATCGCTGACTTCTTCGCCAATATGCAGCCGCCGCCGCAGGTGGTAACGGCGGTCAAGGTTGAAGCAAAGACCTGGACACCCAGCATCAGCGCCATCGGTACCGCCAGGGCGGCAAACGGCGTCGAGCTGGCCTTCGAGACTCCCGGCATCGTCAAGGAGATCAAGTTCAAGGCCAACCAGAACATCCGTGCGGGCGACATCCTCGTCCAGCTCGACGATACGGTCGAGCGCGCCGATATCCAGGACGTTCAAGCCGCCGTGAAGACGGCGGAGAGCGCCTATGAGCGTGCCAGGACCCTCTCGACCCGCGGCTATGGCACGGAGGCCAATCTCGATCAGGCGAGCGCGGTGCTCGCGGCGGCACGCTCGCGTCTGGCGCGCCTCGAGGCGACGCTTGAGCAGAAGGCCCTGAAGGCTCCCTTCTCCGGCGTGATCGGCATTCCGCGGATCGATGTCGGACAGTATTTGCAGCCCGGATCCGTCATCGCGAGCTTCCAGGATCTCGATTCGATGAAGGTCGACTTCACGGTGCCCGAACAGCTTGCCGATCAGGTCAAGTTGGATCAGGAGGTTCGCTTGGGCGTCAACGAGGGCAATCTGCCTTACAAGGGCCGCGTGATCGGCAAGGATCCCCGCGTCGATCCCAAGACCCGTCTGGTCTCCGTGCAGGCTCTCATCGACGACAACAAGACCAGGGCGATCCTGCCGGGTCAGTTCCTCCACGTGGAGGTCGTCCTGCCGGAACAACCCAACGTCATCACCGTGCCACAGACGGCTGTCATCACGAGCCTGTACGGGGATTACGTCTACACGATCGAGCAGGAAGAGCGGGCGGGCAATCAGGTCCAGGCGGTCAAGCAGGTTTTCGTGAAGACCGGTCGCCGCCGCGGCGGAGTGCTTGAAATCCAATCGGGCATCCAGCCGGGCCAGCAGGTCGTCGCCTCGGGCCAGAACAAGCTCCAGTCCGGTGCGGTCGTCAAAATCGACAACACCATTGATGTGACAAAGTTCCAAGCGACGAAGATCGCAGTCGGGCAGTAGGCATAAGCCATGAGTTTCACCGAGCTTTTCATTCGCCGCCCCGTCTTGTCGATGGTGGTCAGCCTCCTGATCCTGCTGCTCGGCGCGCAGGGTCTGATGAACCTGCAGGTGCGCCAGTACCCGGAGGTCAAGGAGACCACGATCACGGTCACGACGACCTATGTGGGTGCCAGTGCCGACCTCATTCAGGGCTTCATCAGCACGCCCATCGCCAAATCCGTGTCGAGCGCGGAAGGCGTGGATTATGTGACCACGCAGAGCCGCCAGGGCGTCAGCACGGTCTCCGTGCGCATGCGCCTGAACACGGACCCGAACGCGGCGCTCACCGAGGTCACCGCCAAGGTGCAGCAGGTGCGCGCGCAGCTTCCCTCCGAAGCCGAAGACCCGGTGATCGTGAAGGGGACGGGCCAGAGCTTCGCCCTCATGTACATCACCTTCGCCAGCACGGAGATGAACCCGGAGCAGGTCTCCGAGTTCTTGACACGCGTCGTGCAGCCGCGTTTCGCGACGCTCGAGGGCGTCGGCAACGCCGAGATCCTCGGCGGGCGCGATTTCGCCATGCGCGTGTGGATTGATCCCGTGCGGCTCGCCGCCCGCGGCGTGACGGCGGGCGATGTGGTGCAGGCGATCAACGCCAACAACTTCCTGGCCGCTCCCGGCAAGACGAAGAACGAGTACGTGGCCTACACGCTCGACATGCAGACCACGCTGCAGACGCCCGAAACCTTCGGGGCGCTGCCGATCCGCTCGAACGGCGATCAGGTCGTGCGCCTGCGTGACGTGGCCGAAGTGGAGCTGGGGCCGGAGAGCACGGACACGATCGTCAGCTTCAACGGCAGCGAGGGGACCTTCATCGGCATCACGCCGACCCCGTCGGCCAATCCCCTGACCGTCGCCGAGGAGGTGACGAGGGCCATCGATTCGATCAGGCCGACCCTGCCCAAGGGCATGACGGTCGAGATCGTCTACGATGCCTCGAACTTCATCTCGGCTTCGATCGAGGAAGTGTTCAAGACCATCGGCGAAGCGGCGCTCATCGTCGTGGTGGTGATCCTGCTGTTCCTCGGCTCGTTCCGGTCGGTTCTGATACCCGTGGTGACGATCCCGCTCTCCCTTGTGGGCGTATGCTTCTTCCTCTACGCGCTGGGATACTCGATCAACCTTCTGACCCTGCTGGCCATGGTGCTGGCCATCGGTCTCGTGGTGGACGACGCCATCGTGGTGCTGGAGAACATCCATCGCCACATCGAAGAGGGGCTCAAGCCCGTCGAGGCGGCCATCGTGGGCATGAAGGAGATCTTCCTGCCCATCGTGTCGATGACCATCACGCTCGCGGCGGTTTATGCACCCATCGGCTTCACTCAGGGACTGACGGGCTCGCTCTTCCGCGAGTTTGCCTTCACCTTGGCGGGCTCGGTGATCATCTCCGGCATCATCGCCGTGACGCTCTCGCCGATGATGTCCTCGAAGCTCCTGAAGTCGCATGGTTCGCAGGGCCGGTTCGCGGCTTTCGTGGACCGCACCTTCACGCGGCTCGAGAACTGGTATGCGCGACGCCTCAAAGGCTCGCTCGACTATCGGGCCGTGACGCTCGTGATCGTTGCGGTTCTGCTCGGCACCACGGTTTTCCTGTTCACGAAGACCAGTTCCGAACTGGCGCCGGAAGAGGATCAGGGCGCCTATCTCGGCATCCTGAACGTGCCGAAATATGCGACTCCCGAATACACTCAGGCGTTCTCCAAACAGTTCACCAATGCAGCCGAGAAGATCCCTGAGATCGACGACAGCTTCCTGATCATCGGCATCGACGGCGGTGGCGGCGGCTTCTTCGGCTTCAAGCTCAAGGAATGGAGCGAGCGCGAGAAGAAGGGCGAGGCCACCAAGCAGGATATTCAGAACCTGTTGAATGAGAATGCCGGTGTTCAGGCCTTCGCATTCGCGCCTCCGTCCCTGCCAGGTGGCGGTGACGGTCTGCCGGTTCAATATGTGCTGCGCACGATCGGCGATTCCGCTCAGGCCTTCGAGGTTGCTGAGCAGATCCGCCAGCGTGCCATGAAGTCCGGCAAGTTCATCGTGGTGCAGAACTCGATCTCCTATGAGACACCGCGCGCACGGATCATCATCGACCGTGACCGGGCCGCCGCGCTCGGCGTGCAGGTCTCCGAGATCGGCAACACACTGGGTGCACTGGTTGGTGGTGCATCGATCTCGAAGTTCGACCGCGACAACCGCAGCTACGACGTGGTGAGCCAGGTGCGCCAGCAGGATCGCCTCAATCCGGAGCGTCTGGCCGAGTACTACGTGCGCGCCTCAGACGGCTCCATGGTGCCACTCTCCGCCCTCGTCAGCATCAAGACGGATGCGGCGCCTGCGGTGATCGAACAGTTCAACCAGCTCAACGCGGCTACCGTCTCGGCATTGCCTCTGCCTGGCGTGACCACGTCAGAGGGCCTGGCCACCCTGCGCTCGATCGGGCAGGAGGTTATGCCCCAGGGCTTCTATGAGGACTACGCCGGTCAGTCGCGGCTCGAGGTGCAGGAAGGAAGCTCCATCTTTCTCGCCTTCGGCCTTGCCATCATCGTGATCTACCTGGTGCTGGCGGCCCAGTTCGAGAGCTTCCGCGACCCCTTCATCATCATGATGTCGGTGCCGCTCTCCATGTTCGGCGCCATGATCTTCCTGAACCTGGGCCTGGCAACGCTCAACATCTACACCCAGGTGGGTCTGATTACCCTGGTGGGCCTGATCACGAAGCACGGCATCCTGATGGTGGAGTTCGCCAATGAACTGAAGGAGAAGCGCGGCGTCAGCAAGCGCGAGGCCATTCAGGAAGCCGCGCGTGTCCGCCTGCGCCCGATTCTCATGACGACGGCCGCCATGGTGCTCGGTGTCGCCCCGCTGCTTTATGCGAGCGGCGCCGGTGCGGCGGCTCGCTTCTCGATGGGCCTCGTGATCGCGTCGGGCATGTCTATCGGCACGATTTTCACGCTCTTCGTGGTGCCGATGTTCTACACCTACATATCGAAGGAAACCGCGAGGAGCGAACGGGTAAGCGAAGCGCCCGCCCCCCATCGGGCGCTTGCGGCGGAGTAAACAGCAAAAGGCCGGACAGTGTCCGGCCTTTTCGCATTTCTCTTAGAGGGCTGGGGCGATCGGCGCCTCGACCCTGTGGATGTGGTCACGTCAACCTTAGCGGCTCAGCTCGCCTTCGACTTCCATGAAGGGCGAGACCGACTTGAACCCGGCCTGCTCGGCAGCCTTGCGGACGGCCTCTGCCACTTCCGTGGAGTGGACCTCGATAGTCTCGCCCGTCTTCGAATCGACGAACATGATCTTCATGGCGTTCACGTCCGGCTGGCCGTGGGAGACCACATAGGAGTTCTGCGTGGCGAGACGGTGAACGAGGCCGGCATCGCGCAGGAAGTCGAGGGCACGATAAATCGTGACCGGCGCCAGACGCTTCTTGTCGCTGCTGAGGCGGTCGACCAAATCATAGGCACCCACGGGGCCACCGCTCTGGACCAGCTCGCGGTAAACACGCTCGCGAATTGGCGTCAGGCGAAGATTGTTCTGGCGGCAAAGGTCATCCGCACGACGAAGGAGGTTCTCTTCTTCTTCCTTCCTGAGGGCTCTTGTGCTCATGGACCACACTCCTGTTATTTCAAAACCTATTCATTCATATAGGGGAACCGGTTCTTGAACAATGTGCTATCGTTGCAACCAGGCCTTGCAATTCTGCATTTTCCCCAGAAGAATCTGGCGAAATAGCAGACGACACTCTCTTACGTCGAATTGCCGCTAAGTAATAACATTACGTAAAACGACAAGTTCCAAAATGTCGCATCACTTGGAGCAGACCTCGCATAAACCGCGGATTTCAACCGTAACCTTCTTTGAACAGAAGGAATGGTCGTCGCTCCATTGGGTCAGTCGCTCATTGATACTGGGATCGCTGAACTCTGTGACGATCCCGCAATTCTCGCAAATGGCAAAGGCTGCCATCTCATGATGATGAGGGTGCTTGCACACCACATAGGCGTTCAGGCTCTCCAGCCGGTGGGCCAGCCCTTTCTCGATGAGTTTGTCGAGGGAGCGGTAGACGGTCGGGGGCGTCACGGGTCCCTTGGCCCGCAGCCTGTCGAGCACTTCGTAGGCCGACAGGGGATTCTGGGCGGCGCTCAGAATCCGATGCACGCGCTTTTGCGTGTCGTTCAATTCCTCGAGGGCGTGGTGATGATGGTTCGCGGCCATGACGGGATCGGTTTATGGAGAAGGCTGGTCAGCCTTATACGTCATGATTGCGGGGTCGAATTCAAGGCGTAAGACCTCAGGCCTTGCCCGACGGATCGGGAATGTGCCAGGGTCGGAGCCGTCCCGCCTCGACGGGACGGCGCCCCATCGGGTCAAATCTCCACCCAGGCAGCTTTCTCCTGCGAAGACCGAACGGCCGCTTCGATGAAGCGCACCCCGCGCACTCCGTCCTCGACGGTGGGCACCTGAAGCGAGAACGGGTTGGGCTCACGCCCTTCCATCCGGGCGGCGATCTGCTCCGCCACGTCAGCATAGAGCTGAGCGAAGCCTTCGAGATAACCCTCAGGATGCCCGCCGGGAATGCGCGAGGCCGCGCGCGATACTTCGTTTGCGCCATAGCCATTGCGGCGAATGATCCGAGGCGGCTCGCCGAGAGGCGAAAACAGCAGAAGATTCGGATTCTCCTGGTGCCACTCGAGGCCTGCCTTATCGCCATAGACGCGAATCCGCAGGCCGTTCTCCAGACCTGACGCAACCTGGCTGCACCAGAGCATCCCCCTCGCTCCGGAAGCAAAGCGCAGCATCATATGAGCATTGTCATCGAGCCTGCGGCCCTGCACGAAGGTGTGGAGCTCGGCTGACAAGGAAGCGACCTCGTCGCCGGTGATGAATTCGGCGAGATTGAAGGCATGGGTGCCGATATCGCCGACGGCTCCGGCAGGACCGGAACGAGAGGGATCCGTGCGCCACTCGGCCTGTTTGCTGCCGGTTTCCTCGACACGCGTCGCGAGCCAATCCTGCGCGTACTCCACCTGCACCACGCGGATCGCGCCGAGCTCGCCTCCCGCCACCATGGCGCGGGCCTGACGCACCAGCGGATAGCCGGTGTAATTGTGCGTGACGGCGAAGATCAGTCCGGACTCGCGCGCGAGCTGCGCAAGCCTGTCGGCTTCCTGCCGCGTCGTGGTCAGAGGCTTGTCGCAGATCACATGAATGCCGGCTTTGAGGAACGCTTCGGCAGCGGCGGCATGCGCATGGTTCGGCGTGACGATAGCGACCGCGTCGATGCCGTCCTCACGCTCCGCTTCGCGCTGCGCCATGTCCTGGAAGCTGCCGTAGCTGCGGTCTGTCGGCAGGAGCAGATCCTCTCCCGAAAGGCGGGCCCGCTCCGGGTCCGACGAAAGCGCGCCGGCGACCAACTCCCAGCGGTCGTCGAGCCGGGCGGCGATGCGGTGCACGGCGCCGATGAAGGCGCCGCGCCCGCCGCCGACCATTCCCAAGCGGAGGCGGCGGTTGAGTTTCTGGTCGCGCGATCCTGCAATGGTCATGGCGTCATCTCCCTCACGCGCTGATGCCCAGCAGCCGGCGATTGGCTGCCTCGTCCGTGCCGCCCGCCGCGAAATCGTCGAAGGCTTTTTCCGTCACGCGGATGATATGCGCCTTGATGAACTCCGCGCCTTCCCGCGCCCCGTCCTCCGGATGCTTCAGGGCGCATTCCCATTCCAGCACCGCCCAGGAATTGTAATCGTACTGCGCGAGCTTGGAGAAGATGGCGTTGAAATCCACCTGACCATCGCCGAGCGAGCGGAAGCGGCCTGCGCGATTGATCCAGCTCTCGTAGCCGCCATAGACGCCGATGCGACCCGATGGGTTGAACTCCGCATCCTTGGCATGAAACGCCTTGATGCGCTCGTGATAGAGATCGATGAAGGCGATGTAATCGAGCTGCTGCAGCAGGAAGTGACTGGGATCGTAGTTGATGCAGGCGCGCCTGTGTCCACCGACCGCATCCACGAAGCGCTCGAAGGTCGCGCCGTCATGGATGTCCTCTCCCGGATGGATCTCGTAGCAGACGTCGCAATCCGCTTCCTCATAGGCATCGAGAATGGGCCTCCAGCGACGTCCCAGCTCTTCGAAGGCCGTTTCGATCAGTCCGGCGGGACGTTGCGGCCAAGGGTACATGAATGGCCAGGCGAGCGCGCCGGGAAAGGTGACGCTGGCTTTTAGTCCCAGGCGCTTGGAGGCTTTCGCGGCCATCGTCATCTGCTCCACGGCCCAGGCCTGCCGCACCCTCGGATTGCCGCGCACTTCGGGAGCGGCGAACCCCTCGAAGGCTTCGTCATAGGCGGGGTGAACGGCGACGAGCTGCCCCTGCAGGTGGGTCGACAGTTCCGTGATCTCCATTCCATGCGAGCGGACGACACCTTGGATTTCATCGCAATAGGCTTCCGAGTCGGAGGCCTTCTTCAGGTCGAAGAGGCGCGCATCCCAGGTGGGAATCTGGACGCCCTTATAGCCGAGGGAGGCAGCCCAGCGGCAGATCGAATCGAGCGAATTGAAAGGCGCTTCATCGCCTGCGAATTGCGCGAGGAAGAGGCCTGGGCCCTTCATGGTCTTCATGGGTGAACTCCCAAAGCTGTGGCTGCGAAAGAAGGCGAAACAGGCAAGGGGAAGCCGCTTGCGGAGAGCAGGCAGCTTGCCGTTGCCTCGCCCCTCGGCGAGGAGGGGCGAGAGCCCGCAGCCGTTAGAACGGCGAGTCGGGGAAGAAGTGCTCCTTGGCGTTGTCCTTGGTGATCAGCTGAGCGTTGAGCACGTAGGTGCCGCGCATGGGGGCGTTCGTATAGAAATGCGCCGCGGTCACGCCCATCGCCGTGGAGATCATCGACGGCGGATAGGACACGTCGGCCGGGATCATCTTGTCGCCGTCCATCACCTTCTTGATCATGTCCTTCATGCCAGCGCCGCCGAGAACGAACTTGATATCCTCGCGCTTGGCCTGACGGATCGCCTCCATGACGCCGAGTGCCATGTCATCGTCGGACGCCCAGACGGCGTCGATCTTCGGGTGCTTCGACAGGAAGTCCTGCATCACCTTGAAGGCGTCGTCGCGGTTCCAGTTGGCGTATTGCTTGTCGATCACCTTCACGCCCGAGCCCTCAAGCGCCTTCTCGAAGTTCGACACGCGTTCCTCGTCGATCACTGTCGGAATGCCGCGGAAGACGACCACGTTGCCCTGCTTCAGGTTGTCGACGAAGTACTTGCCCGCCACGCGGCCGAATTCCGGATTGTTGCCGGCCACGTAGATGTCCTGGATCGACGGGTCCTTCAGGCCACGGTCCACGACTGTGATGAAGGTGCCGCGCTTCTTCACTTCACGGGCCGGGTTCGTCAGCTCGTCCGAGTTGAAGGGCAGGACGACCAGCGCATCGACCTTTTGAGCCATCAGATCGTCAAGGGCGTTCGCCTGGGATGCGCCATCGGGCGAGGTCTTCACGATCACCTTCAGACCCGGATAGCCTTTTTCGAGCTGCTTGGCGGTTTCCTGCGCATGATAGACCACGCCGCCGGTCCAGCCGTGCGTGGCGGCCGGAATCGAGACGGCGATCGTCACGTTCTTCTGCTGCGCCATCGCACCCGTCGCCAAGCCTGTCATCAGGCCTGCGGCGAGAGCGAATTTCAGTGCCGTTGCTTTCATCTGTTCCTCCCAGAAGGGTTTGGCTTCAAACCTTGTGTCCTTTGATCCGGAGACTTCGCCCCGGTTCATCGCCCGCGGTGGACGGACCGCTGCACGAGCATGGCGATAATGATGATGGCACCTTGAACCGCGCCCACGAGGAACTCGGAGACGAAGTTCGACAGCACCATGATATTGGCGACGAGTTCGAGGATCACCGCACCGACGACGGTTCCCCAGATACGGCCGACGCCGCCCCTGAGAGCGGTGCCGCCGATGACGACGGCGGTGATGGCCTGCAGTTCCCACAGGAGACCGGTGGTTGGTGTGGCGGAGCCGAGGCGGGGTACATAGACGAGCACCGCGATGCCGACGCAGATGCCTTGAATGATGTAGGTGAGCGTGCGCACCCGCCAGATCGGCACACCCGAATAGCGAGCGACATCCTCGTTCGAGCCGAGCGCCACCACATGGCGGCCGAACGAGGTGCGGTAGAGGATCAGGGCGCCGATGGCGGCCACAACCAGAAAGGCGATGATCGGCACCGGAATGCCGAACACGCTGCCGAAATAGACTGGGCGGTAGAGCTCGCGCAGCTCGAAATTGCGCATGGTGATGGTGCCGCCCGCCGCCAGCCACACCACGAGCGAGCGGAAGATGCCCATCGTGCCGAGCGTCACGATGAAAGGTTCGATCCTCCCGAAGGTGACGATCAATCCGTTCGCCATGCCGCATGCGGCGCTCAGGCCAACGGCCGCCAGCATGCCGAGCGCAAGCGTGCTCACATCCGCTGCGCCGAGCGAGTTGAGGGTCAGGATCATCACGCCCGCCGTGAGGGCCGCCATGGAGCCTACGGAGAGGTCGAGACCGCCACCGGCGATCACG
>NZ_SPJX01000300.1 GCF_004458765.1 Microvirga pakistanensis
GCCCGAGCCCAAGCCTTGATGACTTGGGCCGAAATGGTAGGCCTTGCTGCCTTCTGACGAGCTGATCTGAGGGAGCTCTCTAATGTCATCCCGTTAACCTGACGGTGCCCTCATGGCTGCACAGACTATCTGTAAGCCTAAGGTCGTGACGGCTTTCGGGCCATCGACGGCCGAAGACGCCTTCTCGTTATTCGGCCAGGTAGCCCCTGGAGCCGACGTTTGGATTGGGAATGGCACCGCCGCCAACAGCGCTCTCAGCGCAATACGGCGTACGACCTTCAGGATAGATGCAATCCCCACTCGCGTCGCCTTTCGTGCGACGCTCGCAGAGCAGGAGCTCGTAGCTTAGGACGACCGCCCTCGAACGCGATGCTGCTCCACGTCGCCAGCATCCGCATCCATCCAGCTTCGCCGCTTTTTCCCCTGCCGATTGGGCTTCGCGCGTCTGTTCCGCCGGGACTTCCCATCGGGTCTCCTGTGTTGGGACACAGAGCTGACGGCGAGTTTCTCCTCGATTCTCCCATTGAGGTTTGCCCGGAGCTCCACGACCGTCTCAATGTCCTCGAACACGTCCGGATAACGCTGAGCCAGCCAGAGCCAAGTAGTGGCGATCTTCACCCGAGCTTCCAGTTTCAAGAGGTCGGTGTTGACCCGAAATCCAGCGCTTGGACGCGCCTGTCGCGCGCATGCTGCCGCGCCCAGTCGAGCAGAAGTTCGACCGCCATTTGCTCCCGTCCATCGACGGGCGCCATTGAGTACGAAAGGCGGTCGAGGATCGGCAGATCCACGGTGTCGAGGACCGTGGCCAGTTCGATCAGCTCCTCCATGTCAGCCATGCGAAGATCCGGATGGCCGACAACCAGGGTGTCGTTCAGGTGCCGGAGAACACGACCGAGCCGGTCGGTCTGCAGTACTTCGCTGGCGGACAAAACCGTCTCCTGGTTGGGGCGGACATAGGCCTTGCCCCGCAGCTTGCCCGCATCGCCCTTCAGGGCGTTTCCGATGATAGTCTCGATCTGCGCATAAGCCCCCGCTTCCGGCAGGGCCGTCACAAGTCCTTCGTCATGGTGACCGAAGCGCCCTGCCCGGCCGGCGATCTGCTTGATCTCCATGGCCGTGAGCTGCCGCTCGCGCACGCCATCGAACTTGCGCAGGGTGGAGAATACGACACGACGTAACGGACCGATGTTCAGGCCCATGCCAATGGCATCGGTCGCCACGAGGATTTCAGCCTCGCCATTGCGGAAGCGCGCCGCCTCGGCCCTGCGGACCTCCGGTCCAAGGGCGCCATAGACGGCCGCGACCGTGCGCCCGGCCTGCACCAGTTGCGCCCGAAGATCGTGAACATTCTTGCGGGTGAACGCCACGACCGCGTCGCCGCGGGAGAGCTTCTCGAGATTGGCCGGGACGCCTTCGACGCGCAGCTTGCCCTTGCGCTTCAGGATCTTCAACTCCAGCGGTTCACCGGTCATTGCGAGCAGGTGTTCGACCAGCGGGATCGCCTCCGGTGCGCCGGTCAGAACCACCAAGCGCGCGGGAGCTCCGATCATGGCCTGAGTCCAGGCCCAGCCCCTGCTGGGATCGCCCAGCATCTGGACCTCATCGATCACGCAGACGTCAACCACCCTGTGCAGATCCAGCGTCTCGATGGTGCGAGCGATATGGGTCACGCCCTCGGGCAGGACACGCTCTTCGCCTGTCACCATGCCGGCGGCCATCCCCTCCTCGCTCATGCGCTCGTAGTGCTCCAGCGCGAGAAGCCGCAAAGGGGATAGGATCTCGGCCGTCTCGGCCTCCCCGGCGAGTTTGAGAGCCTCATAGGTCTTGCCCGAATTGGTCGGTCCGGCCAGGAAGAGGAACCGGCGGTTTAGAGAGCGAGCCACGGGAAAGATTGCGGCATAGCGCTCATAACCGGAGGCCTCGCGGATCTGCGCCTCGCGTAGGTGCCGGAGCCGTCGGGCGGCCACCTTGGAGCGGAGATCACCGAGCTTCTGCCGAAGCTTGCGTCCGGCGCCGGCTGGGCCGCCCTTCTCCGAAGCAGGAATCCGGTCGAGCTTCTCGACCGCAGCCTGGATGCCGCCCAGGATGGCCTGGCGCTCTCCGGCGTCTTCATAAGCGGCAAGGTAGGTCTCAAGCTCATCGCGCCAGCTTGCCAGCTCCGTCTCGCAGACAGCGAAGGTGGCATCGCGCAGCTCGATCAGCCTCGCCTTGAGGGCATCGGATGCAGCGGTAATCTCGGCCCGCTCAACATGGGCAGGATTCAGAACAACGGCTGCAACGTCCAGGGGCTCGGCGAAGGCGAACTCAATGATGATGTCCGTGAAGCCGCTATCAGGCAGGATCTGCATCGGCCGGCTGAACACCGCACGGTATCCGGCAAAGACGCGCTCCGGCTTCCAGCGGCCGCTTTCGATCTTGCGGATATCCTCCGCCACATAGATGCCCGTGTCCTTCCGGACAGGCGCGAGGATGCTCTGCCGCCGCCGGTGGGCCGCGTCGTCGATCGGCTGAACAGTCGGGGTAACGGCTCCCGTAGGATTGGAGCCCGCATGCTTCCCGGCATCGCCATTCTCGTCCTGCTCTCGCCATCCCGGGATCTCGGCCGCCAGCCTTGCAACGGTTTCAGCGTCGAACATGGGAGCTTCAACAGTGCGCCCACGCTTCTGGAACGTGCGGTACTCGGCAACCGGGATCAGCCCCGCCTCGATCCAGCGCTCGCATTCGGCCGCACTGGCAAGCAGGATTCCCGGCAGGTGATTGATGCCGACGAGAGCTTTTGATCTTTTGGACATTCACAATTCCGTATGGCAGAGCACGTTTGTCGTTTCCCGAGACGCGTTCAACGGGCGCCTTCGACCGCAGCATCGGCCATACGCCGGAGTTCGGCTCTGGAAGAGCGCAGTTGTTTTCAGCGAGGAAGTATCGAGCGCTGGCGCCGGCAACTTTCGGAAACGTTCCTGACT
Organism: Microvirga pakistanensis; assembly: GCF_004458765.1. Lineage (GTDB taxonomy): Bacteria > Pseudomonadota > Alphaproteobacteria > Rhizobiales > Beijerinckiaceae > Microvirga > Microvirga pakistanensis. The sequence goes on from NZ_SPJX01000300.1 coordinate 2,964, forward strand.
ATCTATGGCTTGCGTGGTTTAGGTAATGAGATGTCAGATTCTCCCTGACTGATATGTCGATGAGGGCCTTCAATATCAAGGGATCCATCCTCTATGTCGAACGTCTCTTGCAGCACACGGCCGATCCAGACATCGGGCCAAACTGATGAGTAGCGGAGGTCGGTGCGAAGGTCCGCTCATCCCAGTGATGCGGAAGTAAGGCTAAGGTCAGCCTCGTGCCATCAGGGGTCATATATGAGCAGTATGGGCGGTCCGGATGGACGGGCCATTCTTCTGAAAGCACACTCCTCAACCGAGGCGTTCGAACAAACGTTGATGAGAACCACAGCAGCCCACCTTCCAGCGGGCTCCCGCTCTTTGGATGGCAGCCGCCCCGGCCATTCGACGTTGCCTTGCTCGGCATATGAGGGAGAGGGCCATGAACCTGACCACAAGGCTGCGCCATCGGCTTGATAGCGGCCATCCTGTTCGCGTCGCACTGATCGGCGCCAGCAAATTCGGCTCCATGTTCCTCGCCCAGGTTCCGTCTATTGAGGGACTAGAGGTCGCGATGATTGCTGATCTTAATCCCGACCGCGCGCGTGAGGCTTGCCGAACCGTTGGCTGGGATGAGGTCAGGATCACGCGCACCCGGTTCTCAGCGGATGGGCTGGAGGCCTGTCATGCTGGCGACATCGAGGTGGTGATCGAGGCAACCGGCCACCCGGAAGCCGGAATTAGGCATGCTCTGGCTGCCATTGAGGCCGCCAAGCACATCGTGATGGTCAATGTAGAGGCCGATGCGCTGGCAGGACCGTTGCTGGCCGTGACGGCTCGCGAGCGTGGCGTTGTCTACTCCATGGCCTACGGCGACCAGCCGGCACTTGTCGCCGAAATGGTCGACTGGGCTCGCGCAGCAGGCTTTACGGTCGCGGCGGCTGGCGATCCGGCTCACCTCGTTCACGGCTGGGCCGACCACCGTGAAGTCAAGGCGATCCTGGCTGCCGAGCCAGTATTCATGACAATCCCTCATGATCGCGAATCTGCCGGCTTTCATCACCGCTGGCAGATTGGTCATTTATATCCGCACGCAGATCAAGAGGTGCCTCCTTTCTCGTCTATTTTGCCGGAGAGGGCTGAGGTCCCGCCGGCTCGGCGCGCTTTACCGGACGCTTCCTGGACGCCGCCAGAACGATGCTCCTCAGCGTTACATAGAAAACAGGCGTGAGGAACAGGCCGAACAGGGTCACGCCCAGCATGCCGGCGAACACGGCCGTGCCTAGGGCCTGTCTCATCTCGGCTCCGGGTCCGGAGGCGATCACCAGCGGCAGCACTCCGAGGATGAAGGCGAAGGCCGTCATCAGGATCGGGCGCAGCCTCATACGGCATGCCTCCACCACCGCCTCCAGCGGCGTCTTGCCCCCGAATTCGGCCTGCCTAGCGAACTCGACGATCAGGATCGCGTTCTTCGCCGCGAGGCCGACGAGCACCACAAGCCCGATCTGCGTCAGGATGTTGTTGTCCTGCCCCCGGATCATCACCCCTATCAGCGCGGACAGCACGCCCATGGGAACGATCAGGATGATGGCGATGGGCAGAGACCAGCTTTCGTACTGCGCGGCCAGAACAAGAAACACGAAGAGCACGGACAGCGCGAAGATGAACACCGCCGTATTGCCAGTCTGCCGCTCCTGGAACGCCAACTCGGTCCACTCGAACCCCATTCCGGGGGAGAGACGCTGGCGGACGAGCTCTTCCATAGCGTCAAGCGCCGCTCCCGAAGATACCCCAGGCGCCGCGTCTCCCTGCAGCGCCACCGAGGTGAACATGTTGTAGCGCTGGACCAGATCCGGCCCTGACACCTCTCGCATCTCCACGAGGGTACCCATCGGCACAAGCGCGCCTGTAGACGAACGGACGCGCAGCCGATTGATGTCCTCCTGGTCGATCCGGAAGCGCTGGTCGGCCTGGGCGCGCACCTGATAGACGCGGCCGAAGGCATTGAAGTCGTTTACATACGCCGTTCCGAGATTGATCCGCAGCGTCTCGAAGATATTCGGGATCGGCACGTTGAGGATGCTGGCCTTCTGGCGGTCGATCTCGAGATAGACCTGAGGCGAATTCGCCGAGAACGTCGTGAAGACACCGGCGAGGTTCGGGTTCTGCCGCGCCTGCCCCATCAGCTGGTAGGCGGTTGCCAGGATCCCGCGCACGTCATCGCCAGTTCGGTTCTGAAGTTGAACCTTGAAACCGCCCGAATTGCCGAGGCCGCGAACGGGCGGTGGCGGAATGGCGATGATGAAGGCCTCCTCGATCTGCTGCATGCGGCCGAAGAGGTCGCCGATGATCTTGTCAGCCGAATGCCCAGCGGCGATCCGCTCCTCGAAGGGCCTGAAACGGGCAAAGATGGCCGCAGCATTGGTCGCATTGGTGAACGTCGCGCCCGAAAACCCGGCAAAAGCCACTGCATCGAGGACACCGGGAGTCCCCTGCATGATCCTCGACGCCCGCTGCACCACCGCATCAGTACGAGACAGCGAAGATCCATCAGGCAGTTGCACGACCACGATGGCATAGCCCTGATCCAGGGTCGGAATGAAGCCGCGCGGGACATGATTGACGATCCAGACGGTCCCGGCGAGCAGGCCGGCATAGATCGGCAGCATGATAAGCTTGTGCCGCGCAACCAATCCCACCGCTCGCGCATAGCCATGGGAGCTCGCATCGAAACCGCGGTTGAAGCCATTGGCCACGGCGGCTCCCGCCCTTAGAAGTGGGTTCTTGGGGGGTTCGTGGCTATGCGGCTTCAGAAGCCAGGCGGCCAGTGCCGGCGACAGGGTCAGCGAGTTGAACGCCGAGATCACGGTCGAGACGGCGATCGTCAAGGCGAATTGCCGGTAGAATTGGCCGGTGATGCCAGGGATGAAGGCTGTCGGCACGAAGACCGCCACGAGAACCAGAGCGATGGCCACGAGCGCGGTGCCCACCTCGTCCATGGTGACATGGGCGGCGTCCCGCGGCGTCATGCCAAGCGCGATGTTGCGCTCCACGTTCTCCACCACCACGATGGCATCGTCGACAACGATGCCGATGGCCAGCACCATGCCGAACAGGGTGAGCGTGTTGAGCGAGAAGCCCAAGGCGGCCATGATCGCAAAGGTGCCGACGAGTGATACGGGAATCGCCACGATGGGAATGATCGCCGAGCGCCAGCTCTGCAGAAAGACGATCACCACCAGCACCACTAAGGCGGTGGCCTCGAAGAGGGTCTTGTAGACCTCGTTCACACTCTCGGCGATGAACTCCGTGGGATTGTAGACGATCTCATAGGCAATCCCGGGTGGGAAATTGGCCTTGAGCTGTTCCATGGTCTGGATGATCTGGTCCGACGCGGCCAGCGCGTTGGTACCAGGCCGTTGGAAAATCGCGAGCGCGACCGCCGGCTTGCCGTTGAGATAGGAGTTCGTCACATAGTCCTGGGCGCCGAGTTCGATGCGGGCCACATCCTGCAACCGCACAAGACGCCCATCCCGCGCCTGGACGATAATCTGCCGGAACTGGCGTGGATCCTCGAAGCGGCCCTGGGTGGTGACCGTCAGCTGGAACGCTGCATCCGTAGGTGTCGGCTCCTGCCCTAGAGCTCCGCCTGATACCTGAACATTCTGCTCCTGGATGGCGCGCACCACCTCGCTCGAGGTCATGCCATAGGAGGCCAGCTTCTCCGGATCCAGCCAGATGCGCAGGGAATATTGCCGCTCGCCGAAGATGATAAGGTCGCCGACCCCATCAAGCCGCAGCAGGATGTCACGAACATAGTTGCGGGCATAGTTCGAGACATAGAGCTGGTCGTAGGAATTGTCCGGCGAGAGCATGTGCACGACCATCATCAGGTCGGGCGAGCTCTTGAGTGTCGTGACACCTAGACGTCTGACCTCCTCCGGCAGACGCGGGGTTGCAATGGCGACACGGTTCTGGACGAGCACTTGGGCCTTGTCGAGATCCGTACCTAGCTTGAAAGTGATCGTCAGCGACATGGAGCCGTCGCCTGTGGAATAGGAGGACATGTACAGCATGTCCTCGACACCGTTGACCTGCTGCTCCAGCGGAGTGGCAACGGTGGCAGCCACCGTCTGTGCATCGGCGCCTGGATAGCTCGCTCTGACCACGACTGTCGGCGGCGTGATGTCCGGATATTGAGCTGCGGGCAAAGTGGTGTAAGCAATGCCGCCGATGATGAGGAACAGAGCCGAAAGGACAGTGGCGAAGATCGGACGGTCGACGAAGAAATGGGCAAAGCGCATCGGTGCGCCCTCCTCACATGAGATCAGCTACCGTTCCGCTCCCGAGTCAATGGGAGCGTCGTCATCTGCGGTGTGATGGGCGCTCCGGGCCGAACCCGTACAAGACCGTTCACGACCAGTGTCTCGTTGCCCGTCAACCCATCGCGAATGACCCGGTAGCCATCGATTCTGGGACCGATGCGCACGGGCTTGAGATTGACCACATTGTTCTCGCCAACCACGTAGACCACGCGCCGGTCCTGATCGCTGCCGATGGCTTCGTCGGGCAGGAGGATGCCCTGGTAAGGGTCCGAAGCCCCAACCGTGACACGGCCGAACAATCCAGGGGTGAGGAACAGATCTTTGTTTTCGAACACGGCCCGCAGGCGAATCGTGCCGCTGGCCGGATCGAGACGGTTGTCGACGAAGTCCAGATAGCCCTTGCGCTGCCCCAGACGTTCATCCGTCAGGGTGAGAAGAACTTCGTTCATCTCGCCATTGACGGAGGTCTTCGTTCCGCCTTGGGTCTGGCGCGAATAGGCGAGATACGAGCGCTCATCCACATCAAAGTAAAACTGAATTGGATCGAGCGAAAGCACGTTCGTCAGGATGGTCTGGTTCGCATTGATCAGATTACCCTCGGAGACGAACTTGCGCGAGATCCTGCCGGACAGGGGCGATCGCACCTGGGTGAACTCGACATCGAGTTGCGCTTGCCGCAAGGCCGCCTGCGCCCGATCCAACTCGGCCCTAGAGGTCAGGAAGGCCTGCCGTCGCTGATCGAAAAGCTGGTCGGGGATGTTACCGGTGCGGCGCAACTGCTCGGCCCGATCCAAGTCGCTTTGTGCAAATTCAAGCCGCACCTGGGCCGATGTCACGGCAGACTGGGCCTGCTCGAGGGCGTTTTGGTAGGGCCGCGGATCAATGGTGAAGAGCAGATCGCCCGCCTTGACGAAGGATCCATCCTGGAAATGGACCTTATCGAGATACCCTGAGACCCGCGCCCGGATATCAACCTGATCAATGGCCTCGAAGCGACCGATAAAGTCGGTCCGCTCAATAATATCCTTCACGACTGGTTTCGCGACGGTCACGGGCGGCGCCTGCGACGGCCCGGGCTGCGCGACACCGGGGCCACCAGTTGCGGCCCATAGACTCGCACACAAAATGAACATAGGTCGGAGAACGCGCATGCGGAGCCTCCTAATCGGCATCGTTGATCAAACGTGATGGTACGTTTTGACGCTTGGCCCTTGTAAACTCTTACACACTGCTCTGATATTTTGTTCGACTAAGGACCAAGGCCAGGCACATAACGGTTTTGTATAGCCTAGCGGGTCCGGTCCTCCTTGCGTTGGAAAAATAAGTCGTTTCTGGGCCTCAATTGTACTTGGTTCATCATAAGGAGCAATCCGGCACCAGTCACCGGCTCGATCAGCCAAGCTTCGAGACGTAATCCGAGACAGCAACTGAAGAGGAGCATCGCCACGTCCTCCACCATCCAGTCCAGGCATCGCAGCAGGTGACGGGGCACCACCCCCGGCTAAGGAAAGCTCTTGGAGCTTGCGCACCCTGAAAAATCACACTTTGGTGACAATGGTCGGCTTTCCGCGATGACCCGGACCGAGCCCTGTCGCTCGGCCAGTGCCATGGCTGGGCATAAGAGCCCGGCCGAGGAACACGGGAGCTCGACCGAGCTTGCCTTGAGCATCATGGGTTCCGTTTCACCTGCCCTTCTCTGTAGAACAGCATTCCACCGTGATGAAGCACACCGTCGATGAACTCACCATCGGCCGTAAATCCCGTATCATCCCAGTAGTAGATTTTATTTCCGCGGATCTCGTAGCGGCCCTGATAAGCGCTCCTGCGGCTGGCTCGCGCCTCATCGTAACGGCTGTTCGGGAGCAGCTCCTGACGGATCTGACCGTCCTTCGTGACCCACATGCCGATATAGGAGTGATCTGCCATCTCTGTCGCGTCCTTATATTGAGGTTGATTGTTGCCGGTAGGCCGCCTGAGTGCCGACGGCGCACCCGCTGTTACGGCAGCGAGGACAAGGGGAAGTATGCTCTTTGGCATCTCGAGCCCTCCTTGCTTCAGTGAGGACTTGCAGTCGGGCGGACGATGATCTCGCTCACGTCCACCTCCGGGGGCTGCTCGACTGCATAGCGAATCGCTCGACCAATGGCGTCCGGATCGATTGCAGTCCTGCGGTACTCCCTCATGGCGTCTCGCGCACTCTCGTCCGAGATCGTCTCTGCGAGCTCGCTTGTGACCACGCCAGGCGAGATCACCGTAACCCGCAGCCGGTCCGTCTCTTGCCGAAGACCATCCGAGATCGCCCACACGGCGTATTTGGTTGCGCAATAGACCGCAGCGGTTGGCGAAACCCGGTGCGCTCCGATCGAGGCAACATTGATGATGTGGCCGGAGCCTTGGGTCCCCATGATAGGCAGCACAGCGGCAATGCCGTTGAGAACACCCTTGATGTTCACGTCCACCATCTGGTCCCACTCATTGACTTTAAGGGCGTTGAGAGGTGAGAGAGGCATGACGCCCGCATTGTTGACGATCACGTCGATGCGTCCGAACTCCTCGAGCGTCGCTGTTACGACAGCCGCGAAATCATCCCGCGAAGTCACGTCGAGCCGGTGTGCCTTCGCGATGCCGCCGGACGCCTTGATACGGCTGACCAGGTTTTGCAGACGGTCTGTCCGGCGAGCCCCCACGACCACTGCGTGGCCAGCTTTGGACAGCTCTAGGGCCGCCGCTTCACCGATCCCGCTGGAAGCCCCGGTGATCAGAACGATCTTCATCTCAGGCATGGATCTCTCCTTTTACTAAGAATCAGCGCTCAGACCTTTAAGCTGGGTGGTCTGAAGCACATGGGCGAAAGATAGTTCGCTCAAGCCGCGCAATCGACTTGCCAATCGCGACTGCGGTGATAAGATTTTGTCACCAATGAACACTGATCTTGCGGGCATCACAGTCTTTGTGGCGGTCGCGGAAGCGCGCAGCTTCCGGGCGGCAAGCGAGCGCTTGGATGTAACCCGCTCCGCCGTCAGCCAGGCTATCCGACGGCTTGAGGAGCGGATGGGTGTTGCCCTGATTCAGCGTACGACCCGCAGCCTCCATCTCACCGAGGCTGGGGAGAGGCTCTATCAGTCGGTGCGACCGGCGCTCGATGATCTCGGTGCGGCAATGGAAGCCGTAGGCGAAATGCGTGGTCGGCCGAGCGGCATGCTGCGTATAACGGTCTCTTCTATTGCCGAGAGGTTCCTGAGCGGGTCCCTGCTGGCAGGATTCCTTGCTGCCTACCCTGACATCCGGCTCGATATCACTGTCACCGACGAGGAGTTCGATATTGTGGCCGAGGGCTTCGACGCAGGCGTTAGGCTCGGAGAGGTGATCGAGCAGGATATGATCGCCATCCCGGTATCGGACGAGCAGCGTCAGATAGTTGTAGGCTCCCCTGATTATGTGGCACAGCGTGGCGTACCTACTCATCCAAGGGATCTTTCAGCATATCACTGCATCGGCTGGCGTCCGAACCCCCAGGTTGCCCCATACCGGTGGGAGTTTACCCAGGACGGACACGACTTCGACGTGGCGGTGAATCCTCGTGTGACCACCAACGATATGAGGGTGATGGTCCGCCTAGCCTGCACAGGAGCAGGCCTGACTTTCGGCATGGAAGAGACCTTCCGCCCTTACATCACCCGCTCTGAACTCGTCCCGCTTCTAGAAGAGTTCTGCCCGCCATTCCCTGGCTTCTATCTCTACTATCCAACCCGCAGGAATGTGCCGCTCAAAATGCGTGTCCTCATCGACTACCTGCATCAAAGGCGGCGGGAGGCATAATTCAACGGCATAGGCTATGGGCTGAACTATCTCATCGACAACGAGCACGCCATCATTGTCGATGTCGAGCCCACGCCGGGACGCACCTTCGACGAGGTGCGATCCACCGCAACCACGCTGGAGCGCACCCGGGCCCGGTTTGGTCTTACGCCCAAGAGGCTCGCGGCTGACACGGCCTACGGAACAGGCAAGTTTCTGGACTGGCTGGTTGGCCAGGAGATTGAGCCGCACATCCCAGTCTGGGACAAGGGCAGCCGTGACGACGGCACGTTCGGCTGCTCCGACTTCACCTTCGATCCCGACTTGGACCAGTACACCTGTCCGGCAGGCAAGATCCTGAGACAGTTCCGGCGCAACTACACGGTGGCGCGCACCGACAGCGCTCATGACGGCATTCGCAAGTACCGCGCCTCGCAAAAGGACTGCCAGACATGCGAGCTCAAGGCGCAGTGCTGCCCCAACATGGCTTCGCGCAACATGTTGCGCAGCGTCCATGAAGAGGCGCGCGATCAGGCGCGTCAGTTAGCTGGAACACCGCAGTTCGTGACCTCCCGCAACGAACGCAAGAAGGTTGAAATGCTCTTTACCCACCTCAAGACCACCCTGCGGTTCGAGCGCATGCGCCTGCGGGGACTGTCGGGCGCCAGCGACGAGTTCCATCTCGCCGCCATGGTGCAGAACTTGCGCCGCATGGCTCGGCTGACCGCGGCAGCGGCCGCCTGAGAAAGGAGGCGGGCTGAGGCTCGCAGCCTCGGGTTCCAGTTCCCTCCACCTGGCCGTTCAGAAGCGGGAGCCAGGCACTGAGCGGCTCAACCGGCGGAGTTTTTCAACGGCATCGGTCAGGAACCGAGCTTCCCTGCGCTTTCGGAACATCCGCTTCGATGAGGAATGCCGTCTCCCGAGCTCAGGTCTCGGGTGTGCCATTAGACGACCTTCGTGGATGCGTTTGGGTCGACCACTGCCTACTGCAGCGAGGCCCCAGGTAACAGAAGCGAGCTTGCTCTCACCTTGCCCCGTTCCCGCTCACGCTAGCCAAAGCGCGCCAGAACCTGCGTTTCATTCAGGTTACACGATCGAGGACAGGGCGCTGGGCCCGTGCGACAGGACGGTCGAAAGGAGTCCGAGGCCCCGCTACAGCACGCTCTGGTTCTGGGCCGCGCCGAGGGAGACGCGGATCGCCTCAGGCGCGGATCCGACCGCAAAAGCCTCGCTCGGCACGAGGGCAAGCCCCGACTGACGCGCGTAGACGTTGAGGTCGGCCCGGCGCTAGCGTTCCGGCAGGGTCAGCCACAGGTGATGGCCCTCCGGGTGAGCCTCGACCTCGAAGCCGTGCAGGATCCGACGTGCGATGGCCTGTCGGGCGGCGCTCTCCTCGCGGATCGCCGCAGTGATGGCGTCGAGCGTGCCATCGAGGATCCACTTCGAGGCCAGGGCCGCCATGAGGGGCGGCATCATCAGGGACATGGCGCGGATCTCCGCCGCGAGCCGCAGGGTGCAAGACAGGCTCGGCGTGACCACGTAAGCCGTGCGCAGGGCGGGCGTCACGCATTTCGACAGCGTGGCGATGTGCCAGGTGAGGTCGGGCGCGAGAGCCGCGATCGGCACTGGGACCTGCCGGGGCAGTGCGCCGTAGGCATCGTCCTCGATGATCGCGACGGCATGGCGGCGCGCCGGCACCGTTGCATTAACCTTGGCGGTACAACGAGGGATGGTTCGTCAAGGAGCCGCCCCGATGCCTCTGTTCAAGCGCCGCCGTTTTCCTGTTGGAATCATCCTGCTGTGCGTGCGCTGGTACTGCAAGTGCGGGATCAGCTATCGCGATCTGGCCGAGATGATGCAAGAGCGAGGCACCAATGTGAACCCATCCACGATCTTCCGCTGGGTTCAGCGTTATGCGCCAGAAATCGAGAAGAGGGTCCGCAGCTTCCAGGGATCCCGTTCCGGGTCATGGTGCGTGGACGAGACCTATGTACGAGTTGGCGGATGCTGGCGGTACTTGTTTCGAGCGGTCGATAAGCACGAGCAGCTGATCGCCTCCGTGCTATCCGAGCGGCGTGATGCTGGGGCGGCTTATCGCTTCCTGCGCAAAGCCTTGAAGGCAGTGAGTATCCGAAGGCAATTCGGCGCTTGCAGAATGAAGGGTTGCTGTCGAAAGACGTCGAGCATCGGACGTCAAAGTACTTAAACAACATCATCGAGGCGGATCACGGCGCGATCAAGCGGATGATCCGGCCGGCTCGCGGGTTCCAGCGAATGAAGACCGCGTCTACGACCCTGAAGGGGTTCGAGATCATGCGAATGGTCCGCCGAGGTCACTGCATGCTGAGGCATGCGGGCGTGCTAGATGTAATTCGTATGGTGAACAACTTGTTCGGTCTTGCCGCATGAGGAAGACGCATCGGTAGGCTCATTATGGCCTATAGCAATTAATGCAACAGAGCCTTTCCTGAGGGGGCATTCACCTCCTCATGAAAGCGCGGATTCATGGCCTTGGAAGGCGTCGATCATCAGGGCGCCTCTTGCCACGGTGACGGCGTATGCAGAGGCTCCTTTGTATCGCGAAAGCAAAAACTAATACCGGACCATGCCTGCATCGACGTTGATCGTCTGGCCCGTCATCCAGCGCGCGTCATCCGAGGCGAGAAAGGACACGACGTCGGCGATGTGCTCGGGCTGTCCTTTGCCTTTCACAGCCTGCAGCATTTCAACGAACTCGAAAGCGTTATTGTGCGGGCTCACCTTGACGCCGTCGCTCTCGATAAGCCCGGGCGTGACTGCATTGGCCGTGATCCCATACTGACCCAGCTCCGTGGCCAGCGCGCGGGTGAAGCCGATGACGCCGCCCTTCGCGGCCACGTAGGCAGCCATATTCGGCGTTCCGGCAAAGAAGGTGTTGGAGGCGATCGAGATGACCCGACCGGCTTTTTTCTTTGCCCGCATCTGGTCCGTCGCCGCACGGGTGACGATGAAGGTCCCGGTCAGGTTGACGTCGATGATCTTGCGCCAGTGCTCGAGGTCGACGTCGTCCCAAGCCACAAAAGGCACGATCGAGGCGTTGTTGACGAGAATATCGACGCCCCCCGTCCTCTCATCGATCTTCGTGAACATGGAGGCGACGGCATCCGGGTCCGAAATGTCAGCCGTGATCGCGAACGCGCCCTTGCCGATCGCCTCGGCCGCCTTCGTTGCACCGTCCGCGTTCATGTCGCTCACGACGACGGTCGCGCCGTCTGTCGCCAGCCGGTCGGCAATCGCCTTGCCGATGCCCTGCGCAGCGCCTGTGACCAGTGCCGTTCGTCCTGACAGTCTTCCGCTCATCTTCCGTCTCCTCTTTCTCGAACTGATTCATCCGACTGCGTCGATCTCGGCCATGGCAGCCCCGACGCCGGCGCCTGGGTCAGCCTTGAAGCCTATCGCGTTTAGGGCCCCTGCGAGGGCCGCCAGCGCGGTGACCGCATAGATCGGCTGGGCGGTCGGGCCCATGTGCCCAATGCGGGTCAACCTGCCGAGCGTCTCGCCGCGACCCGACGAGAATACGACGCCGTAACGGGCACGCACCTCATGTCGCAACTTCGCCTCATCGATGCCTTCCGGCGTCCGAAACGCGGTGGTCGTGGGCGAGGCGATCGCTTCGCGCGCCGCCCAGAGCTCGAGACCCATGGCCCGGATGCCGGCTCGAGTGGCCTTTGCAGTCAATGCATGCCGCGCCCAGACCGCTTCCGGTCCTTCGGCGAGATAGAGGTCGAGTGCCACATCAAGCCCGTTCATCTCGGCGACCGATGGGGTGAATGGGAATGGCTCGGTACGCGACCATGCTGTTTCCCAGTCCAGGATGGACAGCATCGAGGCACGCGGCGCAGCTGGATTCGCCTTCATCTTCGCCCAAGCTCGGTCGCTGATGCCGGCCATCGTGAGACCGGGCGGCGCACCAAGGCACTTGTTCGGCCCTGTGATGTAGATGTCTGCCCGGCATTCATCCGGGTGGGTCTTCATCCCGCCGAAGGATGAAACGGCGTCGACGATCAGGTAGGCGCCGTGTTCTGCCACCACCGCGCCGATCTCGTCGATCGGGTTGATCGTGCCCGAGGGGGTATCGTGATGGCAAACGCAGACCACCGTGACTTCGGGATGGCGCGCCAGCATGTCGCGAACTGCTTGCGGATCGATCGCCTCGTTGTAGGCGGTCTCGATCTCCAACAGGTTCAGGGAATAGCGCTTCGCCCAATACCCGAAGCCCTTGCCGTAAACGCCTGAGGCGAGATTGAGCACGGTGTCGTCCGGCGTGATCAGAGAAGCCGCCGCCGCCTCGAGACCCAGCACCGGCTCACCATGCAGGATGACGGGCCGGGTCGAGAGACGCATCGCCTCCTGCGCCTTCTCCACCACCTTCTCGTAGAAAGCCTGGAAAGCCGGGTCATAATCGTAGAGAACCGTGCGACCGAGGCCGCGCAGCACGTCCGGATAGGCGTTGACCGGCCCGGAGGTCAGGGTGATGACGGGCTCTGCATCGTCGGGATAGCGCATGACACGACCCTCAGCCGTAGAACTGCGTGCCCGTGCGGTAGTTTCTGTAGTTCTCCATGTCGTGAGAGAACATCAGCTCGGCATCCTTCTCTTCGGCCAGCCTCTTGACGCGGCGCATGGATTCAACGCCTGCGACGGGATCGATATGGAAGGACGCCTGGCACAGGGTCTCCAGGCTTTTCTGCGTATAGGCGGCGTCGATCGTGAAGAGGATCGGCCGGCGCGTCTGGAATTCCACCAGCAGGCTGTAGTGTCCAATCGAGTGGCCGGGCGTGAAGATCAGGTTTACACCCTTGGCGAGCTCTACATCGCCCTCGATGCCCTCGAAGGTCGAGTTCTGACGCGTCGTGCCGGGGAGAAGCTGGTCGGTCGCGCCACGTGCCTCAGCCGCCTCGGCCGAGAAGCTGAGATCGGAATAGCCGAGATGCTCGAAGGGCTGAGGGTTACAGGCCTGCGGCACTTCCAGCTTGTGGCAGATCTTCTTGGCATGCGGGAGGTACTTGTTGCCCCCGCAATGGTCGAAGTGGAAATGCGAGTTGAAGACCACGTCCACATCCTTAGGCTCGAGCCCGATGAGGCCGAGCGCGCCGGGGATCGTCTGCTCCTTCGTCTGCATCGGCTTCTCGAAGGGCAACACCTTCATGACGTGGTCGTAGTCGAAGCCGGTATCGAACAGGAATCGGCCCTCTGCATGCTCCACCAGGATCGAATAGACCGGGAATCGCACGTCACCAGCCGGACCGCGATTCCAGAAGACGTGAAACCCATCGATCACGAGCGAGCCGCCGTCGAGCAGGTAGACCTTGGTATCCGTCATTGTTGACTCCTTGGTTGATCGTCAGCGCGCACCGCGCTCGTAGGGAATGCCGAGAGCTGCCGGCAGGCTGGCGCGGCGTCCGAACAGGACGAGCATCGCCATCACGGCCAGGAACGGAAGCATCTGAATGACGTCGGTCGGGATGTTGACGCCTGCCACCTGCGCCGCAGTCGTCATCGAGAGGCAGCCACCGAATACCAATGCGCCAACCAGCACCCAGACCGGCTGGCCCCGGGCCAGCATCGCCAGCACGATGCCGAGGAACCCAGCGCCGTTGGTGATGAAGGGGATGAAGAGTCCTGCGCCGACATTGGCGAGATACGCGCCCCCTAGACCCGCCATGCCGCCAGTGAACAACACAGCCGCCGTGCGGGTGCGGATGACATCGATGCCGGCGACGTCGAGCGCCGCTGGCTTGTCCCCCGCGGCCTGCAAATTGATGCCGAACTGCGTGCGCCGATAGACCCAGATCATCACGACGACCATCGCGACCGCGAGGTAGACGATCAGGTGATGCCGGAACAGTGCCGACCCGAGCACTGGGATGTCTGCCAGAAGTGGGATCGGCGTTACCTCGGCTGCCGGGAGACGCGGATAGCTGCGCGAGAACTGGAAGTGGTGCAGAAGCGCGGTCAGACCCTCCAGCCCGAGGGTCAGCGCGATACCGATCACGATTTGGTTGAGCCCGATCCGGACACACAGCAGCGCCATCAGCGCGGCCACGGCGACGCCGCCCGCCGCGCCCGTCAGGAAACCGAGCCAAAAAGACCCCGAGTAGTAGGCGCTCACGAAGCCGAGATAGGCTCCAGTGATCATCATTCCTTCGATGCCAATGTTGAGCACGCCGGCTTTTTCCGACATCTGCTCGCCGAGCCCAGCCAGAAGCAGCGGGATCGCCGCGGTCACTGCGCCGAAGAGCAGTGCCGCCAGGAAGGTGTCGCTGGCGAATCCACCCATCGCTTAAGTCCTCCGCACCTGATTGAACCGGTGGTCCAGATATTCGGCGATCGCCAGCGTGATCAGAACGATCGAGACGAGAACCAAGGTGAAATGCTGTGGAACACCGAGCCGTCGCGCCGCGCTCTCGCCGCCAATCGAAAGAACCGACAGGAGGAAGACGAAACCTATGGCGGCGAAGCCGTTCATGCGTGCCAAGAAAACGACCGGGATGACGGCCAAGCCGTAGGCTGGGTTCCAGTCAGCCCGCACATTGCCGTGAATACCGATGATGTCGATCGCGCCGCCCATGCCGATCAACCCCGCCGAGATAGCGAAGACAACGACGGTCAGGAGCGGCACGTTGAGACCGGCATGAACCGCCGCACGCGGGTTGGCCCCGACAGTCCTCAGCTTCAGACCGAAGGCTGTCCGCGTCATGACCAAGTGGACGATGACGATAGCGGCCAGCCCGAAGACAAGGCCGCTGGTGATGGTCGTTTCGAAGAGGCGCGGCAGGCGGTCGCCCACCGGGAGCGTACGCGTTTGCGGCACAGTCGTCCCTGGATCGAGGAAGACGAGCTTCACCAGCACGTTGGCCAGCGAGACGCCGAGAAAGGACATCATCAGCGTTGTTATGATCTCATTGACCCCTTGGTAGGCGCGCAGCAGCGCCGGGACGAGCGACCAGATTACGACGACCACCGTTGCGATCAAAAAGGCCACGAGCAACGCGAGCCAGCCCGGCAGCGACTGGACCAGTAGCGGCGCAGTGGCCGCCGCCGCGACGGCGCCCAGCAGGAACTGGCCGTCGCCGCCGAGATTCCACATGCCGGCACGGAAGGCGACGATGAGACCGGCCGCTATGAAGAGCAGCGGCGCCATTCGCGTCAGCGTCTGCTGGAGGCCGAGCGGCGACAGGAGTCCGCGCTCTACGACGAAACCGTAATATGCGAGCGGATCAACCCCGACCGCGAGCAATACGCATCCGGCAAGCGCGAGCGAGATGAGGATGGGTCCCAGTGTGATGAGGAGTCGCCGACCCAAGTCGCGACGACTGGCCTGGCCCGCCGAGGCGTCGAGCGGCGCGGCGCGAACGTGGACTGCTTCCCCGCTCATGCCGCAATTCCGATCATGAGGCGGCCCACCCGCTCGCCAGCACCATCGCCGTTCGGAACGGTGCCCACGAGACTCCCCTGCGAGATCACGGCAATACGGTGACACATGCTGAGCAGTTCCTCCAGGTCTGTTGAGATGAGGAGTACCGCAAGGCCCTGCCCGGCGATGTCTCGGATGCGCTGGCGCGTCGCCAGTGTATTGGCGAGGTCGAGCCCGTAGGTTGGCTTGTTGAAGATCACCGCGCGAGCGCCATCCGCGAGTTCGCGGGCAATCAGCACCTTCTGGATGTTGCCACCCGAAAGGCGGCCGACCGGCGTCGAAACGCCCGGCGTGCGGACATCGTAGATCCGCGTCAGTTCTCGCGCGCGCGCCTCGATCTCGCGACTCCGTTCGACACCGGAGCGCCAGAGCGGCGGCTCGCCGATCTCCTTGAGGAAGTAGTTGATCGAGACCGGGAAGGTGCCCACAGTCCCTTCGCCGAGCCGGTCATCGGTGAGGTAGCGCAGCCCCTGCCGGCGGCGCCCGCCAACGTCAAGCCCGTTGATCTCCTGACCGGCCAGCACCACACTGCCGCTGACGGCCTGCCGCTGTCCGGCGAGTGCTTCGGCGAGCTGCTTCTGGCCGTTTCCGTCGATGCCGGCGATACCGAGAATTTCACCATGCCCAATCGCAAACGAGATCGCGTCGAGCCCAGGCGCATCTGGTGTAGCCGCCACGCTGAGGTTGCGCACCTCCAGCAACGCATCGTCATTGGCAGCCCGCGGCGGAATGGAGACCGCGTCGTCACCCGCTTGCCGGCCGAACATCATGGCCACGATCTCGTCCACCAGTGCGGCGCGTTCGAGCGAGCGGAGGCGCTCCGGCGGGATCTCGCCAACATTGCGACCGAGCTTGAGTACTGAGATACGGTCGCCAAAATCGGCGGCCTCGCCCAGTTTGTGCGTTATGAATACGACCGCGAGCCCGCGCTCGACCAGTCGCCGCATCAGCGCGCCGAGTTCGGCGATGCCCTTCGGCGTCAGCATCGAAGTCGCTTCGTCGAGGATCAGGAGCCGGCTGTCGCGCAGCAGCGCACGGACGATCTCCACCTGCTGCTGCTCGCCGAGCGACAATTCAGACACCCGCGCACCGAGATTGATCTCGATCCCGAGAGGCCGCGCGATTTCGGCAACACGGGCTGCAAGCTCGGCGGTCCTGGGACGCTTCCACCAGCGACCGCCGAGCGCGAGGTTCTCCGCGACGGTCAGCGTCGGCACGAGCATGTTGTGTTGGAAGACGGTTCCGATGCCCAGCGACAGGGCATGGCTAGGTGAGCGGATCGGCACTTCCGCTCCGTCAATGAGGATGCGGCCGCCGTCGGGCTGCTGCAGCCCCGATAGCATGGCGATCAGCGTCGACTTTCCTGCGCCGTTCTCGCCCAGCAGGACGTGCACCTCACCTGCGCAGATGTCCAAATCAACCCTGTCGTTGGCGACAATGCCGGGAAAGCGTTTCGTAACGCCTTCGAGTGTCACGATAGGCAGTCCCGCCCGCGGGTGCTCCATCATGGGATCCTCCATACCGTTCCACCTCGCATTGAGTCGCGGAGGGGATCGCGTGATTCCCTCCGCCAAGCAGCCTTTCCCTATTTGGCCGCCGCCGCCGAAACGTTGGTCATCAGGGCCCGCACAGCGGTCGCCTCGAAGACCGGCTGGAGCTTGATCTCGCCGGAGATCATCTGCTCGCGAATCTTCTGGGCCTCGCCCCAGACGTTGTCCGGGATCTGGTCGGTCTTGAGCAGCTTCACCGAGTTGTCGGCGAGGCTAATCGCGTAACGCTTTGTGCCGAAGGTGCCGTCCTTCAGATCCTTAATCATGGCCGAGTAGACCGGAGTGATGTCCCAGACGACGGAACTGAGCAGGTGGCCCTTGCCGACGGAGGTTTTATCGCCAATCACGTCGATGAAAAGCACCTTGCCCCCATCTGCGGCCTTGGAAGTCTCGACCGCCTGAAGCATGCCGAAGCTCGAGCCGTTGCCTTGGCCGAAAATGATGTCGGCGCCGGCCCCGATCACGCTTTCAGTCACCCGCCGGCCCCCGGCAGCATCGCTATAGGCGGCGGGACCGATCACCGCATAAGTGATCTTCACGTCCGGGTTCTCGGCCTTAACACCCTGAGCGAAGCCGGCCGACTGCGAGTTCCATGACGGCGGTTCGCCCGACACGACGATGCCGACATGCTTGGACCGGCTCATCTTGGCAGCCACGCGGCCGGCGAGATAGGCGCCTTCATGACCGCTCAGCGTGTAGTCGGCAACGAGGCCGGCCTTCAGCGCCTTCGGAGAATCGACAATCGCCACCGGCACTTGCGTCTCTTCGGCGATCTCAGGCGCGGAGGTCGCGTAGCCGCTCGCATGGGCGATGATCAAGCTCGCGCCATCGGCCGCGATTTCGCGCAGCGTAGGGCGAACGTCGCCGTAGCCGAGGCCGGAGGCGACGGTGACCTCGATGCCAGCCGCTTTGGCCGCTGCCTTGGCGGCATCAATGCCCTGCTGGTTCCAGCCGAAGTCGGTGCCTTCCTGGGGCGTTAGGATAGCGATCGACTTCACTTCAGCCGCAATTGCGGATCCGGCCATAAACGTCGCCGCTAGAGCAGCAAGCATGCTGCGCTTGATTAGAACTGTCATTTTCTTCTCCCGTTGCTAGATTATTCCCTATGCGCTCACATGTTTGTCTTATTCGGCGTGAGCTGGCCTGGAGTCATCCTTCTATGCGCTCATCTCTCCTTTTCATTACCGCCGCACTCCTGGGACTGACCGCCTCGGCGGCTGCCGGCAGGACAGTCGATCTTGATAACTTGGTTGCCGTTCCGGTCGAGATCCGCAATTCGGGCGTTGCGCCCATCCTGTGTCAGGCAGAGATCGCGCATTGGTTCTCTACGGATCTTGCCAGGATCGCACCCGGTGAGAAGGCCAGCCTCGAGCTTCGCTTCGATACGCTGAACGGAGTCTGGACCGTGATGAATGCGCGCGGCGAGGCTCTCCCGGTCGAACGCGCCTGGTGCGGCCTTGAGGGGCACACTTACGAGACGCGCTGGAATCTCAGCCTTGGTCGAAACCAGCCGCAGGCTCAGCAGCTCGACTGCCGTGCCGAAGGTACAGGTCTGGGCTGCCGTTGAGCCGAGGCGGGGGGACGCGCTCATCGCTTGACCTTTGCATCGACGAGCGCGCGGAGCCGATCGTACTCGGCCTTGACGGCCGGCTGCGCGGCCAACAGGTCGGCCGCTAGCTTTGAGAAGTCTGCCTCCATCTTGGCTTGGTCCTCGGGCGACAGCTCGTTGACCTTGCCGCCATTGTCGGTCCAGACCTTGTAGGTCTTCTCGACGTTCTCGACGCCCCACGGGAAAACCTTTTCCTCGGCGGCACGGCCTGCCTCCAGAATGGCAGCCTTGACCTCATCGGTCTGAGCCTGGAACCAATCCTCGTTCACCACGGTCACAGAGACGATTTCGGCAAAACGCAGATCCAGGATGTTCTTGCCGACGTCGTAGTACTTGAACGCGGTCAGAATGGGCATGCCCACCAGCATGCCGTCGAGGCCACCGGATTGGAGCTGCGGAATGACCTCGGTCAGCGCCAGCGGCACCGGCGTTGCACCGACCAATTCCATTGGCTTGATTTGAAGCGGCGAGGCGAAGGTGCGGATCTTGAGCTTCCTCAAGCCGGCAAGCGTCGTCACATCTTTCATGGTGAAGACGACGGTGGGGCTGTTGTAGATCGCCCCGATCACGCGCAGGCCCTTGTCGAGGAACATTTCCTCCAGATGCTTGCGGTATGCCGGATCATGGATCGCGGCGCGTACGTCATCCGGCGTCTTGAAGAGTCCAGGAACGTCGAAGGCCTGGAAGCGCGGGTCGACATTGGTCATAAAGGATGTCGGCGTCGTGAAAGCCTCGATGGTGCCGAGGAGCACGCCCTCGGCCAGACGCGGGATCGCGCCGAGCTGGCTGGCCGGGTAGATCTCGGTCTTCACAGCGCCGCCTACCCGCCCCTCGAGCTCCTTCGCAAAGACCTTCTGCCATTCGTGCTGAACGTCGTTGATCGTAGCCGACGCGAGCTTCATCGTCGTTTGCGCCTGCACGGCGGTGAGCGGAGTCAGCGCGATCGCGGTAGTCAACGCGGCAGCTTTAAGAAGTCTGAAAAGCATGGAGTTCCCTTTTCTAGATTTGCGGACCGAGTGTTAGCGACAACGCCGGGATATATGTGATGATGATCAACGCCAGCACGAGCACGATTACGAAGGGCGCGACGCCGCGGTAGAGAGTGTGTGCCGGAAGGCCCGTGACGGACTGCGCCACGAAGATGTTCAGGCCGAACGGAGGCGTGAACATGCCGATGGCCAGGTTGATTGTCATGACGATGCCGAAGTGGATCGGATCGATCCCAAGCGAGATCGCGATCGGCACCAGCAGCGGCGCGAAGACGAGAATAGCGGACGTTGGATCGAGGAAGCAGCCGATCACCAGAAGCATCGCATTGACGGCGAGCAGGAAGGTGGGCGCGTCGAGCTGGAGCGCGTTGATCCACGCGATGATCGCCTGCGGTACGCCTTGGGTGGTCAGCATCCAGGTGATGACGCTGGCTGTCGCTACGATGATCATGACCTGGCCGGAAAGCATCGCCGCGCTACCCGCCGTACGGATGACGTCGCGCACCGTCATCGTCCGGTAGACGAACAGCGCCACGAGGATGGCATAAAGGCAGGCGAACCCGCCCGCCTCGGTCGGGGAGAACAGACCGTAGTAGATTCCGCCGAGCACGAAGACCGGCATCAAGAGCGCCCAGAAGGCCTCTTTTGTCGCTTGCCAGGCAATCCTCGGCTCGAAGCGACTCTCGCTCGGAATCCCCTGTCGTACAGCCACGATGATGATGAAACCTGCCATCATTGCGGCCATCAACAGCCCTGGAAGCACACCGGCCATGAAGAGCCTGGGAATGGATTGCTCCGCCGCCAAACCGTAGAGGATCATCGCGATGCTGGGCGGGATGACGATATCGATCGCCCCACTGGAAGCGAGCAGTCCGCCGGCTCTCTCTTTGCCGTAGCCAGAGTCAACCAACTTCGGATAAAGCGTCTTTCCGAGTGCGGCGACCGCGGCTACGCTCGACCCACTGATGGCGCCGATCGCCGTCGAGGCGCCGACGGTCGCGACCCCCAGGCTGCCCGGCACGCGGCCGACCATGGCCATCGCCCAGTTGATCAATCGGTGGGCAATGCCGCCGGTGCTCATCAGCTCGCCGGCAAACACGAAGAAGGGGATCGCCAGCAGCGCATAGTTGTCCAGCCCGCCGAAGAGGACCTGCTGCAAGGCCATGGGTGGAAGAGGCATGACGAACATCATCGTCACCGCAACCGCCGTCATGAACACGAGAAAAACTGGCGTTCCCACGGCGAGCAGCACCAGCGGTAGTATGGCGAGCGACACTATCATGTCTCCACCTCGACTTGTGGATCATTGCGGATCAGCGCCAGACAATCACGGACAAGCATGATGGCTCCTGTGACGCTCAGCCCGGCGAAGCCGATCAGCAATGCCGCGTGTGGAACGGTCATCGGCAAACCAAGCCCCATGCTCGTGACGCCGAGCCTCGAGATTCGTCCGATGAAGAGCCATGATGCGTAAGCGGCGTAACCACAGGCCAGGACCGCAGCGGCATCGTGAATGATATGAAGTAGGTGGCGAGCGCGCCCCCTCGTGTACGAAGGCAACAGGTTGACGTTGATGTGAGAACGCAGGATCAGGGAAAGGATCGCGGCAATCATGACCAGCCAAATCACCACGTAGACCATCAGCTCGTCAGCCCCGACAGGCGAGATACCGAACAGATAGCGGCTGATCGCGTTGATCACGTTGACGATGACGACGAACAGCAAGGTCAAGCCGAGCAGAGTATGCAGCCAGCTCATCGCCGACCCAGCCAAACGCGACAATGTTGGCTGCTGCGCAGTCTGCTTTATCAGCTGGCTTTCCATCGCTGCCATGATTTCAATCACTCCCCTCGAGAATGCGTCGGATAGCGACGAGCTTGCGCGCACGTTCGCGCTGGAGTTCGGCGATGCGCTCGGGGGTGTAGGAGTAGATCCCCCCGCCCGATTTGATCCCAAGCGCGCCTTGCGCGATCTTGCGGCCGATCATCGGCGCAACGTCCTTTCGATCGGAGAGGTCCGAGTTCAGGAATGACGAAACTGAGTTGTAGATATCGAGCCCAGCCATATCCAGCAGGGCCATCGGTCCGACGACTGCCAGCTTGTAACCAATTCCCCAGGACACGCAGGTGTCAACGTCTTCAGGCTCGATCACGCCGCGCTCTACGAGGTCAACCACCTCACGCAACAGCGCGTAGAGCACCCGGTTCTCGACAAAGCCAGGCACATCCTTCTTCACCACCACGGGGAGGAGTCCGAGCGAGCGAATGAGCTCACGGATGGTTTGGACGGTTTCTGGAGCGGTCTTTTCGCCCCCGATGACTTCGATCATCGGAATGATGTGCGGCGGGTTCGACCAGTGCATTCCGACCATACGCCTGGGATTTGAGATATGCGCCTGCAACTGAGTAATAGGGATACCGGAGGTATCGGAGGCGACGATCGTATCCGAGGCGATCAGCCGGTCGATCTTTCGATAGACGTCTGCCTTGACGGCTACATTTTCTGGAACGTTCTCGATCACGAGATCAGCGCCGGCGACGGCATCCGCGATGTCGTCTGTCAGTCGCACTGATCCGGCACCTGTTTCCGGTGCGACGATGCCCAACGAGTCCAGCACACCGTCCGCGCCTGCCAGCATCGTCTTCGCTCGCTCAAGCGCGACTGGGGCAAGGTCATAGGCAGCCACCTTAATGCCGCCTCTCGCAAGGCGGGCGGCCATGCCCGGACCCATCGTCCCCAAGCCGATGATTGCGATGTTTTTGATCATTGCACCCTTATGCATGTTGTACCGCCATCAGGTCGGCTCCCCTTCTCTGGCATTGGCGAGAGTCAATCCGGCTCGCGCCGGCAAACCGTTCTTCTCAGGAGACGGCGAACGCAGAAGCAGCACGACGAGGCCCACCGCCGCGGCAAGGTTGGCGAAACCGATGGCGGGAGACAAGGTCGGTGGCAGCATGAGGCATATGCCGATCAGCAGGTATACGGCGCGCATGGCCGGCGACAGATGACTGCGTGCATAACCGACGGCCCCCATGGAGACCGCGACGATACCGCCGAATGCGGTGATTGCCGCAAGCGTCGCGCCCACCCAGGTTCCGCCTAGCAGCAGCTCAGGGGACAACGCAAACAGGAACGGCACCAGATAAGCCACCCAGGCCAGTTGCAGGCCGATGATGCTGGTGCGCCACATGCTTGCCCCACCAATCTTGGCAGCGGTGATCGAGGCAAGGGCCACGGGCGGCGTCAGCATCGACATCATCCCGAAATACAGGATGAAAAGGTGAGCCTGCATAGGCGCCAGACCTGCGTCAACGAGAGCCGGCGCCAAAATCGTCGCCAGCACGACATAAACGGCGACGGTCGGCATTCCCATGCCGAAGACGATCGCGATCAGCGCGACGAGCACAAGCAGCAGGAGCGTGTTTCCGCCGCTTAGCGCAATCGCCTGCGCAGCAATCGAGAAGCCCAGTCCGGTCAGGCTGACAAGTCCGATTATGAGGCCTGCCGTTGCGGTGATGAGCATGAGAGGCGCTGCGGCGACCCCTGTATCCACAAGGGCGCTAAGGATCGACCCGGGCGTCAGCCGCTTTCCATTGTACGGACGGATGATGCCGGTGATCAGCAGGGTCACGATGGCCGCAAGCGCTGCAAGTTGCGGCCGTGTCTGAAGGGTGAAAAGCAGGTAGAACAGGGCTGCGAACGGCAGCAGAAAGTGGCCGCCCTCGCGAAGCGCTTGCGTGAACGAGGTCCGTTCTCCCTCATCGAGTGGGCGCGCCCCCGCTCGTGCTGCTATGCGGTCGACTTGGATGAAAATCGCACCGTAATAAAGCACGGCCGGCAATGCGGCCGCGATTGCCACTTGCGTATATGGCACCCGCAGATAATCGGCCATGACGAAGGCGGCCGCGCCCATGACCGGGGGAAGCAGTTGGCCGCCGGTGGAAGCGGCAGCTTCGACCGCCGCCGCCGTTTCCGGCTTCAAGCCTGTGCGCTTCATCAGCGGGATCGTCACCACGCCGGTGGCGACGACGTTCGAAACGGCATTGCCTGAGATCGTGCCGAACAGCGCCGAAGCACCGATCGCCGCCTTGGCGCTACCGCCCCGATAACGCCCGAACATAGCGAGACAGACACGTGTGAGATAGTCGCTTCCGCCCGAATGCCGAAGCAATTCCCCGAACAACACGAAGGGGATGACGATCTCGACGGCTACACGGACCGGCAGGCCCAGCAGGCCGTTTGGATCGACGATCATGTAGATCGCCCAGCGGTCCACCGGGGTGCTCGGAATGCCGACGGAGGTTCCAAATATTGCGAGAAGCGAGAATGCGGCGACGATGCCAACGATGGGGAAGCCGATCGAGCGCCAGACCAGCAGCAGCAGCCCGGCCAGCAACGTGAAGCAGGTCACCGTAAGCCAGAGCGGGCGCATGGTCGCTACGATGGTGAGTTGCGGGTAGCGCCACGCAATCATGAGCATGAGGGCCAACAGCACGATACCGATGCCGAATCCGGCGACGCGGTAAGCGCCGCCAGCGTTGAAGCCGAGCGACATCGACATGATGGCGAGCGCCAGCCCCACGGCGACAGCGAGCGGCTGTTCGTTGAACAGCTGCACGTCGGCCATGATATGCAGATCGAGGATCCAGGCTAGTGCAATGACCGCCAGCATGAACCCCAGTATCTTCGATGTCTGGTCGACAGGCAGACCTTCGCCATCTGCAATCGGCGCAGGAATGAGTTTCTCTTGCTCAGACATGGCCTAACCTCCGCCGGCCGAACCGGGCCTATCGACCGAACACGGCCTTGGCCGCATCGTGAATGGGCAGGCTGGGATAGACCCTGGCTACGGATTGCGCCGACATCGCGCTCAGGATGTTGTTGGTGGCGGCAATCGCCGCCGTCTTGTCTTTGATCAGCGTTGCAATCTTGGACACCGCAGCGGGGTCGAGATCCGCCCTTGCGACAAGAACATAATCATAAGCCATCGTCTTGAAGGGGCCCGATGCGCCGACAACGCCTGCATCTTCCGCGACGTCGAAGATGTAGGATTCCGGTGCGATGGCTTGCATGCGCTTGACGGCTTCCGGCGAATCATCGAACGGCAACCATTTGATGCCACCGACTGCCGAATCCGCTTCGACCACTGCGCCGCCACGCAAGGCAAACAGCGTGGCGTCGACATTTCCGCTGACGAGCGCCGCAACACCGTTGGCAACGCTTGAAGCGGGCACCGTTCTCACGTCCGAAGCAGTCAAGCCTCCATTTGCCAGCGCCCCCTCGAAGTAGGGCTGAATGCTTGCCTGCGCAGGGACGCCCCATGCAATCCTTTTGCCCTTCAGGTCGGCGATCGTCGAGATTCCGGAATCCTTGCGGACCATAAGGCCGACGGGGCTTGGCAGGAGCGGAGCCACGACGCGAAGGTTCTGCTGCGGCATCCCTTTGAACGGGCCGGTTCCGCGAATCGCATCGCCAACGTCCGGCGTGACGACGGCCGCAATGTCAAGTTCGCCGGCGTTGAGGAGCGGCAGAAAGGCCGTTGGTCCGCCGAAAGCCTGGACGGTCACGGCGAGATCAGTCTGCGTGTCGATGACCTGCGCGAGGGCGGCATTGACCCCGTAGTTTTGCGAGCCCTGCTGGCCAGCGCCAAACCGGAGGCTTTGCGCCGATGCTCCGGTGCCCACGCAGGTCATTGCGATCAGGATCCCAGCTGCGATCTTTCTGATACTCATCGGCGTTCTCCGTTCTTGGCTGCCCCGAAACCGGCTGTTTTCGTTTCTTCGTCAGGAAGTTAGAGCGCTACGTCGCTGTCGCGCATCCGCTTTGATCAGATCGGCAGCTTTCTCAGCAATCATGATCACCGCAGCATTAATGTTTCCGCACACCAGGTCCGGCATGACTGACGCATCAACCACTCTCAGGCCGGCAACGCCACGAACACGCAGTTCCGGGTCCACCACCGAGGCCTCGTCGCTCCCCATCCGACAGGTACCGGCCGGGTGGTGCACGGTGATGGAGGTCTGTCGAATGTGCTCGTCGATTTCCTCGTCGCTCTGGCACTTCGTGCCCGGAAAGAACTCTGCGTCGATAAAGGGCTGCATGGCGGGTTGCGCCGCGAGGTTCCTCGCGATCCGGAAGCCGGCCCGCAGCGATTCCCAATCCTTCGGTGAAGCCAGAAAATTCTGCTGGATCAGTGGCGCCGCGGAAGGATCGGCCGATGCCAGTTTCACCATACCCCGGCTTTCAGGCTGTGTCGCTACGACCCGCGTCGCGAAGCCATCCGTAAACGGTGCCTTGAATGGTTTGAAATAGGGCCATGCGGCAAGCGGAGCCGCCGTGAAGAGCAGTTGCACATCGGGCAGCGGGCGATCCGGATTGCTTTTCAGGAAAGCGACAACTCCGCCGGGCACATCCCCCGAGAAACCTCTCCCCGTCAGATAGGTTTTGACGAAATCGAAGCCGATCCGGTCCGCACGCATGTTCCGTAGGAACGGGCCCGGATTGCGGCGACGGTACATAAGAATCACTGATACGTGATCCTGCAAGTTCTTACCCACGGCAGGTAGACTGATTTGCGTTTGAATACCATGCGCCGCGAGCTCCTCCGGCGCTCCTATGCCGGACAGCATCAGGAGTTGCGGCGTGTTGATCACACCGCTGGCCAGCAAAACCTCCTTGCGGGCGGCGACCGTGCGCTGGCTGCCCCGATGGTTCATCGTCACCCCGGTGGCGCGAGTGCCGTCCAATACGATGACCGACGCGGTCGCTCCGGTCAGGACGGTCAGGTTGGAACGCTTCAGCGCCGGTCGCAGATAAGCAGACGCAGTCGAGCAGCGCCGGCCTTTCGAGATCGTCATCTGGAGGCGGCCGAAACCTTCCTGCCGCTCGCCGTTGTAGTCATCCGTCTGCGTGTAACCTGCCTGCGCACTGGCTTGCGCGAAGGCTTCGATCAGCGGGTCCTTGTAGCGGCAGAACTGGGTATTGAGCGGGCCGTTACCGCCACGAAAGTAATTCTCCCCCCCTTCCCAGGTTTCCTGCTTCCGGAAGTAAGGCAGAACCTTTTCATAGGACCAGTCGGGGAGCCCCCCGGCTGCCCAACGATCGTAGTCCCCGCGATTTCCTCGCACATAGGCCATGGCGTTGGTCGACGATGATCCACCGATCACCTTCCCGCGCGCGCACTCGACGCGGCGTCCGCCTACATTCTCTTCGGGCTCGCAGAAATACATCCAGTCGTGGCGGCGCTCTGTAAGGATCTTACCCCACCCGAGCGGTATATGGATCATGGGATCGCGGTCCCAGCCGCCGGCCTCGAGCAAAAGCACCGAACAGGTCGGATCAGCGCTCAGTCGGTTGGCGAGTACGCAACCGGCCGATCCGGCCCCAACGATGATGTAGTCGTAGCTTTCCGCGTGCGGCATGATGCGTTTCGTTGCTTTCGACCGACGCGTCAGCGCCGGAGGACGGTTGGGACGCGAGCCAGAAAATCTTGGTAAGGACCGGGACTTTCCCGGTCCTCATTGCCAGATGGGTCTTAGGCGAGGCCGGCTTGTCTGAGGCGCTCCGACCAGTGTTCCCATCCACGATCGATCTGGGCGCCGACGAGGCTTCCTGCCGTCTTGATCTCGCCCGGAGACAAGTACTTGATCTTGCCGATCTGTATGCCGGCCGTCTGCGCGGCAGCATTCTGTTCCGTGTAGATAGCACGAAATACCACTTGGCGCACGGAGCTGCCCACATTCACGACGCCGTGGCGCGCCATGAGAACGACGGCTTTATCCCCTAGACATTCGGCGATATCCCGACAAACGCTTGGACTGTTTCCGAACAGATCCGTATCGTCACCATGCTTGTCGCGGATTTCATAGACCGGAACCGCATCCCCAAGGAAAGCGCCCATGTGAGTGACCGGCCGAAGCGGTTGATCGACGAAGCAATACGGCACGACAGCGGGAGAATGACTGTGAAGCACGCAATGGACGTCCGGCCGTGCCTTGTAGATCTCGCTGTGGATATAGCGCTCCAAATAGGCCGGTCGATTGTCGGTTGTCTCGCCGTCCAAGTTGAAGCGCAGTATGTCGTCGGCGGTTATCAGGCTGGGGGCCAGCTTTTGTGCCAAGAAGAAGCTTTCGGGATCCTCGGGGTCACGGGCACTGATGTGTCCGTACGTATCCAAAATGCCCTCGTTCAACAGGATCTTTGTGGCTGTCACCAGCTCTTCGAAAACCTTGGGGTGAGCAGATTTGTTGTCTTTCACGTTTGTAGTCTCCCGTTACACGCCGATCACGCTCATGATTGTTCTTGTCATTGATCGTTGATGCCGCCGATTTCACTTGTTTTCGTAGATGCCGACGATCCGATTTTGCTCAATGATGTTCCCGGCATACTTCTGGAGGAATTCCTCCCGAGTGGGTGTCCCCTCGACCTTCGTGTCTAGGGCATAGACCCAGAAGTAGTAGTGATGCTCTCCATGGCCGGCTGGCGGCTGAGGCCCGTAGTACTGCCTGTCGCCGGCACCGTTGGGTCCTACTCGAAATTTTTCTTGCGCATCCGAAAGATCAGTGGTCGATGGATCGATGCCGTAGACGACCCAATGTGTGAAGCCGTTGGGCAAGGGCGCATCGGGATCGTGGCAGATGACCGCAAGCTCCTTCGCACTCGCCGGAACGCCGCTGATCGTAAGCCTGGGCAGTACATTGCCCTTGTCACCGGCATGCTCATCGCGCAATCTCCCGAGCGGTTGGAAATCTGCGGACGTAATCTTGAGGTCCTTGATGTTCAGCGGCATGGAATTCCTTCTCCCATCAATTTAGATCGAACTAGACACTGGCTTTGAGGTCAGCGACGGATTTACCCCCGACGCGCTGATGCACGCGCGGGCCCGATGCGACAGCGACACAGATCAGGAGCTCATCCGGTCGTGGGCCATCCGGCACGCAGAACGTGACGGCGTCATAATGGGAGCGGATATAGAGCTCGTCCTTGTGGGCGAGCGGGATATCGATAGCTGTGCCGGCAACCGCAACCTTGCTAACCGACGAGATCCAGGCCTTACCGCCGCCCACCTGCTGCCGTAGTGGATCGCCAAACTCCGTGGTGATGCAAGCGACGACATGCTCCTGCTCACCGGCAGTGCCGGCGATACCGCCTTTGCCATAGCTCTCGACCTGCCTGTTGCCGAGCAGGGCGACAGCTCGTTCACCGAGCGCATAACCGATGGCCGGGCTCGGCTCTATCAAATCAGAGAGCTGGGGGACAAATTTTCCGGCAAACGGGTTGCGTATGACGACGCCCACTGCTGCTTTGATCAGAGTGTCACCGGGTCGCCCGCCGTCATGCCGGATTTCATGGACGGTGGAATACCACCCTCTCACCTCGTAGCGCTTTTCAACTTCGGTCGAATAGTCCATTTTGATCTCCCTAGGGGAGCGCAGCTTCTGCGCGCCAATTGGTTTGTTGACCGGCTTATGACCTATTGCGGCCATGAGTAGACGCGGCGCAGCGGGTCGTAGCGAGCAGCTTCCAGGGCCGCCGGCGTGAACATGTTTCCTTTAGAGAGCGATCGGTTCGCGGCGTACTCGCCGGATATAGCCTGGCAGCGATCGGTGATCGGGCGGATCCGCTTTTCCCACTCGACCAAGGCGTCTTCGACAGACAATCCGGTCTCCAAATCTTGCGACAGGCTGAAAGCGTTGACCATCGCGCAACCGGCGCCCTGAGCAAGAGCCGGGCACATTGCATGGGCCGCATCCCCGACAAGCGCGACCTTGCCTCTCGTCCAGCTATCCAGCTTGGTCGTCTCATATTTGTCGTACCTGGCAGTTTTGAGCTTAGCTGCCTCGACCAAGCACGGTTCCAGGAACGGGAACATCTCGACCCAGACTTCGAGATCGATCGGAACGCGTGATCCGCGAGGATCGTCGGCCGGCGCCATCAAGCCAAGATACAGTTCATTCTCATTGCAAGGCGAATAGAGAATCCGCTGAACGCGCGGCCAGAAGTTCCACATGTCGATGGTGTTATCCCACTCGCCGTGACCGAGCTCCTTCTTCATGCGTGGGACAATCAGCCGTATCAGACCGTCCCTCGAGATCCACCGGTCCTGTTTGAAACCGATGGAATCCCTGACCTTGGAGCCGACGCCGTCGGCGCCGACGATCAGGTCTGCCTCGAGCACCTCGCCGTTCTGGAGGGTCAGATGACCTTTCGGATCGGCGGCGACAGCTTCCGAATTGACGCGGATGTCGACCCCCAGCACACGGGCGCGGCTGACCAGAGCATCATGCAGGTGTCTCCGGGTCATGATACGCCACGGCAGGCCGTTGAATGTCTCTTTGGAGACCGACTTGTTGTGCATCCAAGTCTCGTAGGTCGGAGGCGTGTGAGAGCCCTGGAGAACGTCCTCCAGAGCACCCAATCCTTCGAGCACGCGAAGGCCATTGTGCCATAGATAGATGCCGGCGCCGAACGCTCTTAGTTCGCTGCTTTTTTCGTGCAACCTGACTTCCCAGCCGTTCTGCCTGAGAGCGATGGCGGCTGTAAGACCGGCAAAGCCGCCGCCGGCGATTTCCGCTCGGCGCACTTTCATGGGACTACTGTTTACGTTGGCCATTTATCGGGTCCTATTGCGTCAGGCGTCGATGAA
Source organism: Microvirga pakistanensis (assembly GCF_004458765.1). Taxonomy (GTDB): domain Bacteria; phylum Pseudomonadota; class Alphaproteobacteria; order Rhizobiales; family Beijerinckiaceae; genus Microvirga; species Microvirga pakistanensis. The sequence goes on from NZ_SPJX01000300.1 coordinate 33,312, forward strand.
GTTCGTGATGGCTTTCAGCGTGATCTCGGGAGAGACCTCGTTGACGTAGTGGTCAGCGCCCGGCACTACGACGACGGGCAGGTCCGGTCGCAGCCGACTTGTCTTCGCCAGCGCCGCTGCCGAAACGAGTTTGCTTGCTTCGCCACGGACGATGAGAACGGGTCTCGTCACCTCCTGATAAGCAGGCACTAGGTCAGATCGCAGGCCTTTTGCGGTTTGAGCCATGGCTTCGGGCGAAGCCAATGGGCGGAGCCCGCCATCGGCTGCCCGATATCCGCTTTCGGCCCTAACCCTGATGGCGCTTGCCGGAATGTTCGGATAACGGCCGGCGAGGTATGCCTCGACGGCCTGAATATCTTCGAAAATCTGGTTTCCGGCATTCACTCGAGCTTCCAACGCGTCGAACACCTCGGTCTCGATGTATGGAGTGAAGTCAATCGCAATGACCGATCGCACCAAGTCCGGGTATTTGGCCGCCGTCGTAACAGAGTTTCTCGCGCCCAGGGAATGCCCGACGAGGATAGCCCGGCCCCGATCAAGGGTGCGGATCAGGCCTGCAATGTCTTCTGCATAATCGTTCGCGTCGTAGCCGCTTTCCGGCTTGTCGCTGAGGCCATGCCCCCGCTGATCAACTGCTACGGTCGTGAATCGATTGGAGAGCTGCGCCATCAACGGCGCAAAGACGGCGGAGTTGGAGGTAATGCCATGGAAGAACAGCATCAATGGGCCGTCGCCCGCCTCTCGCACGTTCAAAGTGATGCGACCCGTATCGACACGACGCGAGCTGAAGTGGTCGGAGGGTATGTATTCCACCATGTCCAAGATCCTCACTACCGCTGCCCGGCATATTCAAGAGGATCACACATTTCGGGGGCACGTCAACAGGATTGTCTGACATTCTTGCGATCTTCAGAATTGACAATATGACTGTTCGCCCTGTTCAATTCTGATATCTTCGCATATGATGCGTTCTATTGTGACCTAGATCCCACGAGATGTTACTGATGCTGCCAGATCTGAATTTGCGGATTTCGCCCCGAACAGTGCAGCAGGAGACGGTCGACAAGTTGCGGCAAGCCATCTTCTCTGGATTGTTCCAGCCGGGAAGCCGCCTCGTCGAAAGTCAGCTTTGCGCGCAGCTGGGCGTCAGCCGCCCTTCGCTGAGAGAGGCATTGCGCAGTCTTCAGGCTGAACGCCTGATTGAGATCGTCCCCAACCGGGGCCCATCGATACCAGCACTTTCGTGGGAAGAGGCAACCGCCATCTACGAGGTTCGAGAGCTGTTGGAAGTCGAGGCAGCGGGACGATGCGCAGCGAGGATCTCGCCGGAACAACTGCGTGAACTCGAGAAATCCCTTTCCGCATTCGAACAGGCGGCAGCCAGCAACGACAGCTTTGCGCGCGTTATGACCGCTGCGGACTTCTATTCGATCATCCTCGCGAATTGCGGGAATCCGATTCTGGAGGAAGTTCATCGCGGCCTCGTGGCTAGGATAAGCTTCTTTCGGGGCCGATCGATGTCGTTGGAGGGTCGAGCGCAAAGCAGCCTGGAGGAGATGAGGGAGATCTTCAAAGCCATCGCCGCGGGCGACGGGAAAGCCGCCCGTAAAGCGGCACGCCGACATGTGCTCAAAGCGAAGGCGGCGGCAAAAACGTCAATGGATCGAGAAGATTGATCTTCCTCGAACGCTCTTGCCGTATCCAAGGGCTGGAATGCCTGAGATGCTTTGCACTGATATCACCGCTGGCCGCATAGTGAGGCCTGCGCAAATGTCATGTTCGCGCCGCTTGTGCCCGTTGTCGAAGTCAGCAGATGTCAGATGGAGCGGTGATGGCAGAGATCGCTTTTGAACAGAAGATAAATGCCAATATCGTGATCGTCGGCGGCGGATCAGCCGGAGCCTTGCTCGCGGCGCGGCTCAGCGACGAGCCGGGCCGTCGCGTTGTATTGATCGAGGCAGGTGAGGAACCAAAGGATCCAGACATCTGGAATCCAGCCGCTTGGCCAGCGCTTCAAGGCCGCAGCTACGATCGGGACTATCGTACCGAACCGCAAGCCGGAACTGCGAGTCGGGTACACCATTGGGCGCGGGGGAGAGTCATCGGCGGATCGAGCTGCCTACACGCCATGGCTTACATGCGAGGCCATCCGTCTGATTTCCAAGCGTGGGCCGACGCAGCCGGAGATGGCCGCTGGAGTTGGGATGAACTCCTGCCTGCCTTCCAGGCGATCGAAGACCACCCGCTCGGCGGCGACGGCATTCACGGCAAGGGCGGACCGTTGCCGGTCCATATGCCGACGGATGAGGTCAGTCCGGTCGCACGCGCCTTCATTGAGGCCGGAGCGTTTTTGGGCCTGCCTCGCCTTCAAGGCCACAATGGCGGAGAGATGATCGGCGTCACCCCGAACTCTCTGAACATTCGCGACGGGCGGCGGGTTACGGCGGCGGATGCTTGGCTCACACCGGCCGTTCGCGGTCGGGAAAACTTGACCATCCTCACCCAAACCCAGGTGCGGCGGCTGACCCTGAATGGCAATCAGGTGCGCAGCCTCGAGGCCGTGAGCCGACAGAATCCGGTCGAAGTCTTTGCGGATCAGGTGGTCCTGTGCGCCGGCGCGCTGGAAAGCCCTGCTTTGCTGATGCGCTCGGGCGTCGGTCCGGAGGATATACTCAATGCCGCAGGCGTTGACTGTTTGATCAACGTGCCGGAAATCGGTGGTAACCTTCAGGACCACCTGCTGGGTGCAGGCAACCTTTACGAAGCCCGCAAGCCTGTCCCTCCGTCGCGCCTCCAGCATTCCGAGTCGATGGCCTATATGCGGGCTGCCGACTTCACCGCGACCGGGCAGCCTGAAATAGTCGTTGGTTGTGGCATTGCGCCGATCGTGTCCGAACGCTTCCGAGCGCCTGCCGCCGGCACCGCCTACTCGCTGCTGTTCGGGATCACCCATCCGACGAGCCGCGGCAGCGTGCGCATAAGCGGCCCTGATCTCGGCGACCCCTTGATCATCGACCCGGCATATTTGCAAACCGATCACGACCGCGAGCTGTTTCGCCACGCTCTGGAAGCGGCTCGGGCGATCGGGCATCGAGAGGAACTCTCCGAATGGCGAGAGCGCGAGCTCCTGCCAAGCAGCCTGACCAGTGCGGCCGAAATCGACAACTTCATAGCACAGTCCGTCATCACACACCATCATCCCTGCGGCACCTGCAGGATGGGGAAGGATGGAGAGGCCGTTGTCGATGCGAATCTGCGCCTCAAAGGGCTCGACAATCTCTTTGTCGTGGATGCTTCGGTCATGCCCAACCTTACGGCAGGACCGATTCATGCCGCGGTTCTGGTAATCGCAGAGACTTTCGCTCGGTCTATGAACAGAGTGAGTTGATATCCGAGCGTCGCTCAGATGTCTGCTGGTGATCACTCCTGGGGAATGCCTCGGCAACTCTTGAGCACGGCTTATCCCTCATGAACAGACGCATGACCAAGCCCATCCGCTTCAAGCGCTACTGGTCTCCCCTCGAACCATCGCCATGCCGTTTCACTCCTTGGGCCTGCAAACGGAAGGCATGTGCGCGCTTCGGGCGACTTGAGGCTTCATGCCGAGTGTTGCAATGTCTTTGCTCGAGAGATAAAGCAAGCCTTCTCATGATTGTCGCCCTGCCAGACCGCCGGGAGCGGCCGACGTATCGAACTCATGCGCGAGCTTGTCCGAGACCTGCACGGCGTTCTTGAAGCGAGCCATGGAGAAGAGGTCGATCGGAGTGTCGGTCTGGCCATCCACAATGGGGGCTGTCACGTTAACCTGAGAAGACAGCAATACGCCCTGTCTCGGTGATCTCACGCCAGAACTCCGGCCGCGGCTTTCCATACCGCCATGGCCTGGAGGCGGTGAAGATGGTTGGTGAGGGCAGACCGGTGCGAGTGGGGCGGCACGAACAGATTTCTGGCAGCCGAAAAGACTGATGTGAACCGCTGCAGGCCTTCCACAGACCGAAAGCCCTGCATCATTCTCTCCCGCTTTCGCAGCGAGAGATGCGAATTT
>NZ_SPJX01000429.1 GCF_004458765.1 Microvirga pakistanensis
CTTGTGAGGCACCAGCAGCGCACGGGCGATCTGCACGAGCTGGCGGTCGGCGATGGAGAGACGTCGAACCTCGATATCCGGATCGATCCGCGTGCCGAGCTCCGCCAGGATTCCGCGCGTGCGCTCGCGCATGGTCCTGTCGTCCACGAAGCCGAAGCGCCTGATCTCGCGGCCGAGAAACAGGTTCTGCGCCACTGTCAGGTCTTCTGCGAGGAGGATCTCCTGATGAACGAGAACGATGCCGTGGTGCTCCGCCTCCACCGGACCTGAAAAGGCGGTCGGTTGCCCGTGGAGAGATAGGCTACCTTTGGTGGGCGGGAGATGACCCGAGAGGATGCGCATGAGGGTGGATTTGCCCGCACCGTTCTCGCCGATGACCGCGTGAACCTCCCCGGGTCGCAGGTCGAGCGAAATGCCGCTCAGGACCTCGATGGGCCCGAAGGATTTCGAGATGTTCTCTGCGCGAAGAACGGGATCCATATGCTGCTCCGAATGAAAAGGATCGATCGTTGCCGCATAGGTGGAGACGGAGACTATGTGGCGCATGGAGCGACTTTGGAGTTAGATGATGGATGAGAGACTGCTGGCACTACTTCCTCCACGTACTAGGTGTATGCTCTTGCTTGGTTGCGCAGGTTAGGTCGGGACCTAAGCTAAACATCACCTCTGCCGGCATTGACGCCTATCAATTCCCCATGAATTCAGCATGCCGTTAGAGTCACCCTTAGAGACTGCTGCGCCTGAAGCGGGCTCTTGCTGCCTTACATCGCCACATCTCTGTTCGATGGACGGTCAAAGCTCAGGTGAAACAGGTTTCGTAGAAGTAATAGCTCCGAGCGCCGCGTCCACGAAGCGATATATTCTTGTGGGCGCGGCAATCAATACCTGTTAATACATAGGTCCATGGTCGCTACGTGGCCGAGCTCCCTATGCTGATGACATTAAGAGTGTCGGATCTCCGTACCGAGCACCTTGAGACACTCGCGCATAAAGGCGGCGAGGGCAGTCCATCCTGGTGCCGATACCATGTTCCCATCCACGTGCGCTTCAGTCGGACCCAGATCCACGTACTTGCCGCCCGCTAAGGTTACTTCGGGCTCGCAGTATTTAAGTGCCGATACGGAGCGACCACGGACCACTCCCTCGACGGCGATCAGGACCTGGACGCCATGACAAATTGTGAAGATCGGCTTCCGAGTCTCATGAAAATGGCGGACGATATCCTGTACCCGCCTGTCGATGCGAATATACTCGGGTCCACGTCCACCCGCCGAGTAGACAGCGTCGTACTCGTTCACATTGACCTCGGAAAAGGTCTTGTTGAGCACGTAGTCGTGCCCGAGCTTCTCGGTGTAGGTCTGGTGTCCCTCAAAATCATGCAGGGACGTTTTGATGACGTCGCCAGCCCGCTTGTCAGGACAGACGACGTGAACTGTATGACCAACCGCGTGCATCGCCTGCTCGAATACAAAGATCTCGTATTCTTCGCTGAATTCGCCGACGAGCATCAGAATTTTTTTTCCAGGCATCTTCTATTCCTCAAATTTGCAGAGATGGTCGAGGCACACCGGCCCGACCGGTGTGCTCTTACGGGGGCACTGATTAGAATGGAGAGTCAGGGAAATGGTATTCCTTAGCGTTCTCCTTAGTGATCAAAGGAGCATCGAGTTTGAGCGAGCCGCGAATAGGGGCCTGGCCGCTAAAGCGCGCAGCAGTCAGGTAAATGGCTGTCTTGATCATGCTCGGCGGATATGGCGTCTCGATAGGAGTCAACGGATCACCGGCCATCACCTTTTCAATGATTTGCTTCATGCCATTGCCGCCAAGGGCGAGCTTGATGTCTTTGCGGCCTGACTGCTTGAGGGCTTCGAGAACGCCGATCAGCATGTCATCGTCATTGGCCCATACAGCATCAATCTTCTTGTGCTTGGCGAGGAAGTCCTGCATCACCTTGAAGCCGTCATCACGGTTCCAGTTCGCATACTGCATGTCAATGATCTTGAGCTCCGATCCCGCAATGCCGTCCTGGAAGCCTTTGATGCGCTCTTCGTCAATGACTGTTGGAATGCCACGCAGGACGACAACATCGCCCTTGCCACCCAGAGCTTTCACCATGTACTCGGCTGTTGTTTTGCCGACGGCGATGTTGTCACCGGCAAGGTAAAGGTCCTGGATCGTAGGGTCGTTCAAGCCGCGGTCAACCACTGTGATGAACGAGCCTTGCTTCTTTACCTGTCTTACCGGCATGGTCAGCTCTTCCGAACTGAATGGCAGGATGACCAAGGCATCGATTTTGCGTTGAGCCGTGAGATCCTCAAGAGCGCTGGCCTGGGAGGCGGCATCGGGCGAAGTCTTCACCACAACATTAATGCTTGGGAAGGCTTTTTGGATCTCCTCCGCCGCCTTCTGAGCATGGTACACGACGCCTGCGGTGAACCCGTGGGTTGCCGCTGGAATTGAGACTGCGATCGTAGCTTCGGCAAACGCCGGCGCCGCTGTAAGGATGCCCATGGCACTAACGGCCACTGCTAATAGATGTTTCATGACGTTCCTCCCTAGTTGAGCCACCTTGCTTCTCATTCGCTAGGCTCATGCGCGAATCTCTTGTGATCCTTTTGGACGAGCATGCTGATGACTGAGCTTTGGTCCCGCCATCTGCTATTGTCAGTCCTCCTCAAGGGATGGACGGAGCCGGTCACGCGAGCGTTCTATGTGTTGTCGCATCGCGGTTGTGGCAGCGCCTCCGTCCCGCCTCGTTAAGGCATCTATGATTTGGGCGTGTTCTTGGAGTGCATCTTCCGTAACTCGTGAGTGGAAGAGCAAACGGAAGATATGGACGTGAATGTGGAGGCGCGCGAGAGACTCTCGAATGAGCTCGTTGCCGCTCCCCTTTATGATCCGCTCGTGGAACTCGGCGTCTTGACGGGCAAATTGACTGTAGCGAATGCTCTCGTCAGTAGCGTCGGCGCGCCGTGACATTGCTGCAGCAAGGTGCTTGAGCTCGCCGAGCGCTGTTTCGTCCATGAGCTCGGCCGCTCTGCCAGCTGCATGGGGCTCAAGCAGCAGGCGGAGTTCGTAGAGCTCGTCGAACCGCTTGCGCGTGAGCTGAGGTGCCGCGCTGTAACCGACGAGGTGGGTCTTCACCACCAAACCCTCGGCTTCAAGTCGGCTGAGAGCCTCCCGAATTGGGGTTTGCGAAACATTCAGCTCGCGGGCCAAGTTGTCCACTGTGATGCGTGCCCTAGGCGGGATCCGCAGCGACATGATTTGCCCGAGGACCACTTCGTAAACCTCGCTTGCAAGGCTCGGCCCGCGATGGGGCACTGGGCTGCGTGCCGTCTCACTGTCAGAAGCGTCCTTGTGGATGCCCAGGATGCGCCGCGCCATTAATTTCCCCCTTGACTGGAACAAGGACTACCACGACTGTTTAGAACGTCAATACGATATCCTATACGATTTTTGGTAGCAAATAGTGGTAGCCGCTTCGGAGCATGTTCAGAGCCTAACCCGACAGGTGCTCCTGAAGCATGATGTCCATGTCGCCTGTATTGAGATCCTGATGACGCCGAGGAGACCCGCCGTCGAGAGCTGGAAAGTTTCCCTCGCGCTGGCGGCTAGACGCATTTTCGTCGTGCGTTCGACTCTTGGGACACGGGCTGGAATCCACACCTCAGTGCCCCTTCAGGAAGAAGCCCGCATACTGCCAGGAGCCGTGATTACCCTTCAACAAAGCCCGGTCAATCGCGGGAAGCTGCAAAATCGCCGTACGCAAAGTCTCTCCACCTCGGACCTACATGGTATCGGCCAAGGAGCACTCGGCAACGCCGGTGACGTTGTGTCAGGCTGCCCCATGCAGTTTGTGGCCGCGATTCGCCTTACGAGGAGGTCTGAACCGCAGTGAGAAGCATTTCCTCTTAAGGGAGGATCGATGATCAATGCTCGCAGCGTCCTGCCGAGCGAAGGATTTCGCGACCGCCCTCCGGACCATCTATCACCCCTAGCCCGTGCGAGTGACTCATGAACATACGAGCGCAAGACCCGTTTCGGATCCGTGACCATGTCGCGGAATTCGACAACATCGTAGCATCTTTAAGGACCCGAAGTGCGGCAACCCGGGCACGGCTGCGATTTGAAACGGTCCGATACGGACCCTCACAAGACGAGACACTAGACATCTTCTTCCCGCGGCATCTCTCAAAGCCGGCTCCGGTGCATATTTTCGTGCATGGGGGCTACTGGCGAATGTTCTCCAAGGATGACTACTCCTATATCGCGGATACTGTAACTTCGATCGGGGCAATCGCCGTGGTCATTGATTACGCCTTGATGCCTCGCGTACGCATGATGACGCTGATCGATCAAGTCAGGGCAGCCACGGACTGGGTTATGGAAAACATTGCCTCCCGCGGCGGGGATCCGTCTGCCCTCACCGTGAGCGGCCATTCGGCAGGCGCGCACCTCGCCAGTTGGCTCTTCGACGAGCCTGAGACAGCCTCTCGCTTCAGGGTCAAGGCTGCCCTGCTGCTGGGTGGTATCTATGATTTGGCGCCGCTTCGTCACTCATTCCTTCAAGACGAGATCCACCTTACGGATGAGGAAGTGAAGCGCTGGACACCGATGGACCGTTCCTTCGCCCCGGTCGTCGACTGCGCGATCCTGGTGGGCGAGCAGGAGACCCACCCTTTCCATGACCAGGCGATGCGTTTCCAGCGCCATCTTGTTCAGCTAGGGGCAAGGGCAAGCCTCACTGTACTTAAAGGCGCAGATCACATGAGCAGCGTCCTGGACCTAGGGGCGCCTGAAACAGAAGCAGGATTAGCACTTACGAAGCTGGTACAGGGTACCCAGCGGGCATCGTCAGGTTAACCGGAGAGTGACCGGATCGAGGCATATGTGAGGGATGAAATTGACCCATCATCCTCGTTACGTTCGCCACCGCTTCCCGGCTGAAGTGATCAGCCATGCTGTTTGGTTGTACTTCCGGTTTCCGTTGAGCCTGCGGATGGTCGAGGAGATGCTCGCTGCTCGAGGAATCCTGGTCAGCCACGAGACAGTCCGGCAATGGGCGCTGAAGTTCGGCCAGAGCTTTGCCACCCAGATCCGCCGGCGTCTTCCGGCAGCAGGCGACAAATGGCACTTAGATGAGGTTGTCATCAGCATTGCAGGCCGGAAGCATTGGCTCTGGCGCGCCGTCGATCAGCATGGGATGGTGCTCGACATCCTGGTTCAGAGCCGTCGCAACGCGAAAGCCGCCAAGCGTCTGCTG
>NZ_SPJX01000186.1 GCF_004458765.1 Microvirga pakistanensis
GAAAAAGAGTGGCTACTCGACATGAACCGAGCGTCAGTTCCAGGTCGGCCCAGCAGAAACATCGGCTGTGTCGCGTTGCTGCAACAGGAGCCGATCGAGCTTGACGAATGGCTTGTGAGGTCACCATCGGCACAGCTTGTCCAAGAGGCTCGGCGTTTTCCATTCTCAAGGATCGACCGGCGGAACAGGAATGCACCGCCCCAGGACAGTGATCCCACTGAGCCGAAGAATGTCGAGTGTCAGCTCAAGCCGGGAACAGCAGACGTTCCCGAAGGCTATGGGATTTCCTGGTCGGACCCAGTGCAGGCATTGCGCCGATCAGATTATTGAGACTTGGCCTGGTCGCATTGCTACGAAGCGCTGGGCGGGGAGACCCCTTGCTCGTAAGGCACTGGTCAGATCGTGAAATGGCTGGTCGACACCCTCATCCGTAAGCCTGAATGTACCCCAGTGAAAGCCAAGGGCAGATTGGGCCTTCAGAATGCCGAAGGCACGCACCGCATCATCAGGGTTCATGTGATGAGGCGCCATGAACCAGCGCGGTTCGTAAGCGCCGATGGGCAGAAGGGCTACGTCAAGATGGGGGTGCCGGGCTGCAATGGCCTGGAAGTGCCGGCCGCGGCCAAATCCGGTATCGCCGGCAAAGTAGACCGCACGCCCACCGCCGCGCACCACAAAGGAGGCCCAAAGCGCATGATTGCGGTCGTTGGTGGCCCGAGCGGACCAGTGATGAGCCGGTTCAACGAAGGTCTGGAGACCGGGTGCGAGTGCAACGCGCTCGCCCCAATCCAGCGCGGTCACGGTGATGCTTGCATCATGGGCCCGGATAATGGTGTCGTTGCCGAGCGGGGCCACAATCCTCGGCTGATCGCGTCGCCAGAGCCGCACGAGGGTCGCCAAGTCCAGATGATCGTAGTGATTGTGCGAGATGAGCACCGTGTCGATCCGAGGCAAGCGGTCGAACGGGATGCCTGGCGGATTGTAACGCCGTGGCCCTGCAAACGGCACGGGACTGGCGCGCTCGGACCAGATCGGGTCCGTGAGGATGTTATGTCCGGCAATCTGGATCAGGAAGGTGGCATGGCCGACGAAGCTGACGCGCAGATCGCGTCTTCCGACCTTTGGCGGCGGTGTATCCTGGTACGGGCTTGGGTAGACCGCAGGCCAGGGCACCGCATGTTTGGTAAGTTGCCAATGGAGGAACTCGACAAAGCTGCGGGAGCGGTCTCCGCCAGGGTTGAAAAACCGCTGCCCATCGAAGTGGTCGCTTGAGGGGCCGTTATAGTAAAAGCTGCCTTGGGTGGCTCGGGCTTGCGATGCGGTGCCAAGAAACGGGAGCGACCCGATCAGCTGCATGAACCTTCTGCGCGATAGCACGGTCACCCCTTGACCCGAGTGTAATGCCAAACTGCATCTAGGGCTGAGCTGTGCCTTTCTCAATCAGGTAGCGCAAATCGCAATTCTTCACTCCCGAGGGCTCTTTGGTCTCGGTATTCATATGTCGGGTGGAATGATGATCCGCATGCCTCTCCAGCGAAAGGTCTCCTCTCGGCACATTTGAAACCTAAGCCGAATTTCCATCTCCAGGCCGGAAGCGGACATCTTCCGCTCGGATATCACAAAGTTCACCAAGACGGCAGCCTGTTAGGAAACCCAGCCGTTGGAGGTCCGAGATTGCGCTCCCATAGCGCCTGCCGATAACTTCTTCCGCAGGAGTTCGAAATAAAGTGCAGAGTTCATCGCTCCGATAGGCGCGTTTCCTTGCCGTGTTGCGTTTGGCCCGTGCGGAGAAGGAGCCTTGGCCTTGCCATGGATTGGTCTCGACGAACCCCCGCTTTGCGAGCCAGCGCCACATAGATGATAGGGAACTGATTTTCCGGGTTATGGTCTTCTGAGTGGACCCCGACATTATAAGAATGCGGCTTACAAACTCGCCCGCTGTCTTTCGGTCAACACTCCGGACGGATGTATTGCCGGAATGGAAGTTTGCGAACTGATTGATTGTCATCCGATGCAGGGCAACTGTCTGACGGGTGTGCTCGCCCTCGATCTCTGCTAGCCATCGCTCCGCCATAGTCGCAATGCTGAGGTGGCCGGTAGAAAACGATTTAGCTGAACGTGATCGACGTACCCTGGGGCTGTGAATGTCAGGGCCGGACTGAAGCGGAATTGAGTTCACGGATGCTAGGGGATCGACGGCACCGCTAGAGCCGGTGAGATGAGCCGCCCAGGCGGGAGACCAACCGTCCAAGACGGTTTGAGAGCCAATCCAGCGCCACAACTCGGCCAGAGCTACCCACCGACGCTGCTGGGCAACAGCCTCATCCCTCGTATCGAGCGAACGTACAAGATGGGTTTGACCAATCTCTGGAAGGAGATGCGCTGGTACGCGGAGGCGGATGAACCACCAGCCTCGGCGACATTGAAGGTAGTCTGAGCGACCCACTTCCGGCTGCGCCCTGACTGCCGGGGCGGTGACACGTGTCACCGCCTTCATTCAGGTCACCGAGACAAACGCCTCTGATTTCAGCATGCTAGGAATAAATGGCGGAGGGAGCGGGATTCGAACCCGCGATACGGTTTCCCGTATACACACTTTCCAGGCGTGCGCCTTCAACCACTCGGCCACCCCTCCAGCGTCGAACCAATCCGGGTTTGCAACCTGGTTCGCATTCTGTGCGATCCGGATGAGGTTCCCCGCATCTCTGCGGAGCGCTCGTGTAGCGCCAAACCGGTGCAAAAGGCAAGACCGAACTGAAGAAAGTTTAAATGAGGTGACTTTGCGGCAACCTGAAAACGCTCTAGATAATCCTATCCGTTCGAAGAGGCATACTTCCTTGAAATTTCTAGCGCGCAGTTTGGGACTTCTGCTGGTCGCAGCCGGCTTCATCGGTCTCGTGATCGATGGAACGCGGTCCATCGTCAATCACACGGTTTCGTTCATCTCCGTCTCGGGAGCGGCCGGTGCCCTGTTCCCGGGCGGCCCGACGGGCTTCGAGGGGCAGGTGGCCGCGCGGACCTATCCCTGGCTCTGGGATCCTTTCGTCAGCCAGCTCCTCCAGCTCCCGGCCTCCGTGACGGGGTTCCTGATCGGTGCGCTGCTGCTCTGGCTGGGCCAGAAGCCGCTCGAGCCCATCGGCTACTTCGCGGGCCGCTAGGACCCCACGGCAAGGTGAGGGGAGGGCCCCTCCTTTCGGAGGCGAGGAATGCTTACATTAGGCCCGTCACAAGAGAGGCCTCCATGTTCAGCTTCCGCAAACCCCTCGACCTCCCCACGCCCGACCGGGCCTTGCCCGGCCGCAACGCTCCGCTTCCCACCGCCGAGACCCATTTCGTCAACGGGCGGCCCCTGCAGCCGCCCTACCCGGACGGGATGGAGAAGGCCCTTTTCGGGCTCGGCTGCTTCTGGGGGGCCGAACGCAAGTTCTGGCAGATGGGCGACGGCATCTGGGTGACGGCGGCGGGCTATTCCGCCGGTCTCACGCCCAACCCCACCTATGAGGAGGTGTGCACCGGCATGACCGGGCACAACGAAGTGGTGCTCGTGGTCTACGATCCCGCCAGGACCTCCTACGAGGCGCTCCTGAAGACGTTCTGGGAGAACCACGACCCCACCCAGGGCATGCGCCAGGGTAACGATGTGGGCACCCAGTACCGCTCGGGGATCTACGTGTTCGGCGAGGCGCAGCGCCGGGCCGCCGAGGCCTCGAAGGCCGCTTACGAGAAGGCGCTCGCGGGACGGGGATACGGGCCCGTCACCACGGAGATCCTGGACGCGGGGCCATTCTACTTCGCCGAGGATTACCACCAGCAGTACCTGGCCAAGAACCCGAACGGCTATTGCGGTCTGGGCGGCACCGGCGTGTCCTGCCCGATCGGCACCGGCGTCGCGGCCGAGTAGCCGCCAACCGAGCGGACGGCGTCAGCCGCCGTCCGCATCGTCTCACTCTCACGGGGCCGCGAGAACGCGGCGGCACTCGTCCGGGAGCTGCGCGAGGGTCAGGGGCGGCCGCGGCTTGCCCGGCTTCGGGCGCAGCATCTCGGGCGTGAACCAGCGCGCGAGATCCGCCCCGCACCCGTCGCCGCCGGGCGGCGGGTCCTGATCGGAGCAGACGGGGTCGCCCGCCGGGCAGGCGATGCGGATGTGGAAGTGGTAATTGTGGCCCCAGGTCGGCCGCACCTTGGCGAGCCAGCCCCGGTCCGGCCCGGCCTCGCGGCAGAGCGCCTTCTTGATCGCCGGATTCACGAAGATGCGGGCCACGCCCCTCTCCTGGGCGGCGGCGCGGATGAGCGCCGTGTGCTGCGGCGTCCAGACGGCCGGATCCACGTCGAGCCAGTCGCCCCGCACCACGTTGGTGGCGGACATCTCCTCGCGCTCCAGCCGCGACAGGCGGCGCTGGGGCATCGGCGTGAGCCACACATCCGCATCGAGGCCGATCTGATGCGAGGCATGGCCCGTGATCATGGGGCCGCCGCGCGGCTGCGAGATGTCGCCGATGAGCAGGCCCGGCCATCCGTTGATCTCGGGCATGCGCGCCGACAGGCGCTGCAGCAGCGCGATGAGCTGCGGATGGCCCCAGTTGCGGTTGCGGGACAGGCGCATCACCTGCCACGTGTCCCCGTCGACGGGAATCGCCGTGGCGCCCGCCACGCAGCCCCGCGCGTAGCTGCCGATGGCGCGGGCCTGAAGGGAGGCCGGCGCGACGCTCCGGCCGAACAGCTCCTTCGCGGCGAGCTTCGGGTCGTTGGGGTTGGCCAGCGGCGGCAGGGGCTTCGGGGCGAGCGTGCCCCTGTCCTGGGCGAGAGCGCCCGGGGCGAGGGCCGGGCCGCCGAGGAGAAGCGCAGCCATGAGGGCGAGGGATCGAATCGGATTCATGCGGGAAGGCTAGCGTATCGTGCGGGAAAAGGGATTCGGTTTTCCGTGGGGTGCGGCGCAGGGCTCTTCATCTCTCGTCATGCCCGGCGCTTCAAGCCGGGCATCCACGTCTTCAGGGCCGTAACGCAACAAGACATGGATGGCCGCAACACGTGCGGCCATGACGGTGGTGGGCGTCGGTGACGGCGCTCGGCGATCCGTCAGTGACGCGGCTGCGGCCGGCGCTCGCTGGCGCTGCGCTGGCTCACGTGGCCGGGGCCCATGATGCGCTTGTCGTGGCCATTGCCGGTGCGGCGCATCGTCGGCTGATAACGCGGCAGCGGCCGCTTCGCGCGCGGCGCGGAACGCATGCCGCTCATGATCGGCGCGAGGAGAAGGCTTGTGACCGCGGCGCCGATTCCCGCCAGAACGACGGCGGTCGTGAAGGGATGGAGCTGCGCTTCGAGCAGCAGGCTCGTCTTGCGCGGCTCGCCCGGAAGCGACGAGTACATGTCGCCATCCTGGCGGGCGCGGTAGAGATTGTCGCGCATGCCCTGGCGCTCGGACTGGTTCGTCGTCTGGGAGCCGTAGCCCGTCAGCTCCATGGCCTTGTCCATCAGGCGCGGCGCGACCTTGCCCATAGCGCCGATGACCCATCCGCCGAAGCCGATGGTGAGCTCCCGGCGCTGGTGCTCGGCCGCGAAGACGATCGCCTTGGCCACCAGGTGCGGATCATAGGCCGGCGGCGGAACGGCGGTCTCCTTGTCGAGATAGTTGCGGGCGTGCTCGACGTAAGGCGTATCGATGGAGGACGGCTTGATGAGGGTCACGGCGATCGGCGCTCCCTGTTCCTCCAGCTCCATGCGCAGGCCGTCGGTGAAAGCCTTCACGGCGTGCTTCGATGCCGAGTATTGCGTCTGGAGGATCATGGTGCGCTCGGACAGCACGCTGCCCACATTGATGATGGTGCCGCCGCGGCCGCGCAGGTGGTCCGCCGCGATCAGCGAGCCGTTGACGACGCCCCAGTAGTTCACCTCGAAGAGATGGCGCTGATCCTCCAGGGGGATCTTGTCGACGGTGCCGTAGACGGCGACCGCCGCATCGTTCACCCAGGTGTCGAACCCGCCGAACGTGTCGATGGCCGTGCGGGCGATGCGCTCCAGATCCTCGCGCTTGCTCACATCCGCCGGCACGGCGACGGCACGGGTGCCGCCTCGGCTGAGCTCGTCGGCGACCTTGCGCAGGGCCTCCTCGTTGCGGGCCGCCAGCACAAGGCCCTTGGCGCCGCGCGACGCGAACATATGCGCGGTCGCGAGGCCGATTCCGCTGGAGGCACCCGTGATGACGATCACCTGCTCCTCGACCGGCTTCTGGCGAACGGGCATGCAAACCTCCTTCATTGTCCTGGGGCAAAAAGCTCGGGTTCAACGTGAGGCCGGTGGTGCGGTTCCTACGGCGGCGCTTGATGCCGCGGCCGGCAAGAGCAGGACACGGGCGGAAGCAGCCCGCGGGAAACCTGCCGCCAGAACCCTTTCGAACCTTGCAAACCCTTGTGTGCCTTGGCGTGCAAGGTACTTACCGGAACGGCTTCAGGACCCGAGCGTTGCCTTGCAGATCGCCAATGAAGGGAGTGAGAGAATGGAGACGACGATACAAAGCGGCGACGTCCGCGAGACCCACAGCCTGATCGCCAGCGACAAGGTGGAAGGCACCCCGGTTCGCCGCTCGGACGGCGAGAAGATCGGAACGATCGAGCGCGTGATGATCGAGAAACGGTCCGGCAAGGTCGCTTACGCGGTCATGAGCTTCGGCGGCTTCATGGGCCTGGGCGAGGAATACTACACGCTTCCCTGGAGCGTGCTGAAATACAACGTCGAGCTCGATGCCTATGAGCTCAACCTGTCGGAGGATCAGCTGCGCGGTGCGCCCCGCCGGACGGCGGAGGGGCACGATGCCTCCTACGACCGGGAATGGGAAGAGCATGTCCACCGCTACTACAACGCCACGCCCTATTGGGGCCAGAGCGACCCGATGAGCACCGGCCGCTAGAGCGCTGTCCAAGGCCCTTGACCCGGGTCGCCGCCCGAAGATGCGGTCGATCCGGAGCTGCCCCCACATAGAAAATCGCCCGGCTTGCGCCGGGCGATTTTTTTAGGCCCATGCGCCAGTCGACAGGGTTGAGCCCCGCCCTGGCGCATGAGGCATGCTTGGCTTAGCGCTTGCGAGCCTTCGAGGGGCTCTTGCGAGCGCTCGTCGAACGCTTGGCGACCTTGCCGGACTTCTTCGTAGCGGAAGTGCGGCTGGACGCGGCTGCAGCGCGCTTCGTCGACTTGGCGGCCGTCTTCTTGGCGGAAGACTTCGCCGCGCCGCGGCTGCTGGTGCTGCGGCTTGCGGACTTGCGAGCCGAGGACGAGCGGGCCGAGCTCGAACGAGACGACGAGGCGGACTTGCGGGCCGGAGACTTCTTCGCCGTCGAGCGGGAAGCCGACGACTTCGCAGCAGTCTTCTTAGCCGTGGTCTTCTTGGCGGCCGTCTTCTTGGCCGTGGTCTTCTTGGCAGCCGTCTTCTTGGCAGAAGACTTCGCCGAGGACTTGGCGGCCGTCTTCTTAGCCGTGGTCTTCTTGGCAGCCGCCTTCTTGGCCGTGGTCTTGGTGCCGGCCTTCTTCGTGCTCGAACGAGACGAAGACGTGCTGGCTTTCTTCGCGCTGGTCTTCGCGCTGGACTTGGAGCCTCTCTTGGCTCCGCTGGTCTTCTTGGTGCTGGTCGCACCGGTGTCACCCGTGAACAACGCTGTCAGCGGGTTCTTGTTGTCTGTCGGCATAGCCGCCTCCTTCAAGGGCCTTCGCGTGCAACCGTCACGCTTGCAAGGCAACGTCGTTATACCAAGCGGGTTCCGATTAACGGAAAGTGTAGAAAGTAGAATCCGCACTTTTTCTGTGGATACTTCGGCCGCGCGAGCAGCCTGAACTTGCGCTTTCAGCGCCCGATAGAAGGCGCGTGAAGGGTCACGAAGGGTCTCTTCTTGGGACTCTTCAACATCACTTCGGATCTACCAGACTAGTTTCATTGGCTACTTGAAACCCGTTTTATCTCAGTATGTTACGAGCCTGACGATCGGCGGGCGGCGCGAGCGCCGCCACCGGAAACCTGTGCCGAGAACGTCCCTCGCGCGAGAGGAATGGAGCGCGTTTCGCGGGCATGTTCGCGACGGTTCGCGACGCGAAAAAAATTTTTCCCGACCGACGCAAAAAAGTGCCGAGAAGGCGATGCGTCGATGCGCGTCGACGCATCGCGCAGCATCAGAATCACTTCGCCGCGATCCTGACGTAGGGACAGTTGCGACCGCTGAATCAGGTGTCTCGATCGAGCCGCGATCCATGCGCGGCAACCTGCCTCCGGCTTGACCCTTCACGCGGTGCGCAAGGCGCGCTAAGCGAAAGGCGTCCGTCACGTCTTCCAATCTCCGTGGTCCGTCTTGCCTCACCGCAATCTTCTCGCCGTCGTCGCCTGGATGAGCGGCGCTCTTCTCGCCTTCTCGGCAACCGCCGTTGCCGTCCGCGCGCTCGCGCCGGCCTTCTCGGTGTTCGAGATGCTGGCGGTCCGCAACCTCGCAGGCGTCGTGATCCTGCTCGTTCTCGCAGGGCTCAAGCCGAACCTGCGGCCGGGGTTGAAGCCGCGGCGCTTCCCGCTTCATCTCGCGCGCAACGTCCTGCATTTCGCAGGCACGGACGGATGGACCTTCAGCCTCACGCTTCTGCCGCTCGCGACCGTTTTTGCGCTCGAGTTCACGGCGCCCGCCTGGGTGGCGCTGCTCGCGATACCGCTGCTTCAGGAACGCTTGACGCGGGGGCGGCTCGTGGCCGTCGCGCTGGGTTTCGCCGGGGTTCTCATCATCCTTCGTCCGGGCCTGGAATCCTTGCAGCCGGCCAGTTTTCTGATGCTCGGCGTCGCCTTCTCGTTCGCGCTCGTGGCGATCATGACCAAGAAGCTGACCAGAACCGAGAGCACGTTCTCGATCCTCTTCTTCATGAACCTGCTGCAGCTTCCCATGAACCTCGCAGGAATCGGCCGCGCCTTCTGGCTCGCGATCGAACCCGTCCATGTCCTGCCGCTCGTCGGCATCTGCGCGGGCGGGCTTCTCTCGCATTATTGCCTGACCAACGCCTATCGCCAGGGCGATGCCACCATGGTCGTGCCGCTCGACTTCATGCGCATTCCCCTGATCGCCTTCGTGGGCTGGCAGTTCTATGGTGAGCCGCTCGATCCTTACGTCTTCCTCGGCAGCGCCTGCATCGTGCTCGGCCTGCTCTACAGTCTGAACCGCGAGGCGAAATCGTCATGACCTGGTCGCCGCAGCAGGATGCCGCCTTGAAGGCCGTGGCCGATTGGCTCCGGCGCGGAGATCGTCCGGTCTTCCGCCTCTTCGGCTATGCGGGCACGGGCAAGACGACTCTCGCCCGCCACATCGCCGAAGGCGTCGACGGCGAGGTGGCGTTCGGCGCCTACACGGGCAAGGCGGCGCTCGTGCTGCGGGCCAAGGGCTGCGCGGACGCGTCGACCATCCACTCCATGATCTACCGCTCGCGCGAGGGCGACGAGAACGGTCCGCAATTCGTCATCAACCGGCAGAGCCAGGCCGCCAAGTCCGACCTCATCGTGATCGACGAATGCTCCATGGTCGACGAGGAGCTGGGGCGCGATCTTCTGTCTTTCGGCAAGCCGGTTCTCGTGCTCGGCGATCCGGCGCAGCTGCCGCCCGTGAAGGGGGGAGGGTTCTTCACGGAGGCCGAGCCGGACGTGATGCTGACCGAGGTGCATCGGCAGGCCAGGGACAACCCCATCGTTCATCTCTCCCTGAAGGTGCGGGAAGGCGGACGGCTCGAGCCGGGCATCTATGGCGAAAGCCGCATCATCCGTCGCCGCGAGATCGACGCCGCGGCCGTGATGGCCGCCGACCAGGTGCTGGTGGGGCTGAACAAGACGCGTCGTCTCTACAACACGCGCCTGCGCGAGCTGAACGGCTATCGCGATCCGATGCCGGCCGCGGGCGAGAAGCTCGTGTGCCTGCGCAACGACAAGACCAAGGGGCTGCTCAACGGCGGCACCTGGAGCATCCAGGCGCTGCGCGGCATCCGCAACGACTTCCTCCGCATGGACGTGGTGTCCGACGACGATGCGCGCCGCAGGTCCGTGGAGGTCGCGGTCCACAAGGCCTTCTTCGAGGGCACGGAGGAGGAGGTGCCCTTCGCCCTGCGCCGCGAGTCCGACGAGTTCACCTATGGCTACGCGCTCACCGTTCACAAGGCCCAGGGCTCGCAATGGGACGATCTCGTGCTCTTTGATGAATCCTATGCGTTCCGCGAGCATCGCAGCCGCTGGCTCTACACCGGCCTGACCCGCGCCGCCGACAGGGTGACCGTCGTCATGTGACCGGATTGGCCGGGTCGGGAACCCGCGCCAAGCTTTCGCGCTTATACGTCAAGCTGGACCGTTAACGATGAGGCTTCGACGATGCTGAAATGGGCGCTGATCTTTCTCGTGGTGTCGCTGATCGCAGGCGCGCTCGGGTTCACGGGCGTGGCTTCGGGCGCCAAGACGATCGCCAAGATCCTCTTCGGCCTCTTCCTGCTCGGCTTCGTCATTCTCATCCTTTTGGCGTGGAGCGCAGGCCAGCTCATCTTCTAGGAGCTTGAATTCCACCCTTTCCGGGCCGGCGCATGCATCCGGTGCAGAAGCCGCATGCATCGGACGCACTGTCTTCTCCGGCCAAGATCCGTATGAGGGTGTCTTCTTTTTACATTTCGATGCGCCAAGTTGAAACTTTATGTCTTGCTGGCGCATTGAATTCTTCATTCGTGAAAGAGACGCCATGAAACGCCGCGCATTCCTCAAAGCCGCCGCCATCGGTGCTGCAGCCGGAACCATCGCCAAACCGGCCATCGCCCAATCGGCTCCCGAAATCCGCTGGCGCCTGACCTCCGCCTTTCCGAAGTCTCTCGACACCCTTTACGGAGGCGGCGAGACCTTCGCGAAGCTCGTGGCCGAGGCGACCGACGGCAAGTTCCTGATTCAGCCCTTCGCGCCGGGCGAGATCGTCGGCACGCCGCAGGCGGCCGATGCGATCGCAGGCGGCACGGTCGAGATGGGGCACACCTGCTCCTACTATTATGTCGGCAAGGATCCGACCTTCGCCATCGGCACCAACCTGCCGTTCGGCCTGAACTCCCGCCAGACCAATGCCTGGCTCTATCACGGCGGCGGCAACGACCTGCTGAACGCGTTCTATGCCAAGCACAACCTCTATGCGATCCCGGCCGGCAACACCGGCGCCCAGATGGGCGGCTGGTTCCGCAAGGAGATCAAGACCGTTCAGGATCTGCAGGGCCTGAAGATGCGCATCGCCGGCCTCGCCGGTCAGATCATGGCGAAACTCGGCGTCGTGCCGCAGCAGATCGCGGGCGGCGATCTCTATCCCTCGCTCGAGCGCGGCACCATCGACGCCGCGGAGTGGGTGGCGCCCTACGACGACGACAAGCTCGGTCTCAACAAGGTCGCGCCGTTCTACTACTATCCGGGCTTCTGGGAAGGCGGTCCGGCGATCCACATGTTCATCAACCTGCAGAAGTGGAACGAGCTGCCGAAATCCTACCAGGCCGCCGTTCAGGCTGCGGCGGGCTACGTGAACGTGGACACGCAGGCCAAGTACGACGCCAAGAATCCGGCGGGCCTGCGCAACCTGATCAGCAACGGCGCGCAGCTGCGTCCGTTCTCGCAGGAGATCATGGAAGCCGCCTACAAGGCCGCGAACGAGATCTATGACGACATCTCGTCCAAGAACGCGGACTTCAAGAAGATCTACGACAGCTACAAGGCATTCCGCAACGAGGAATACCTCTGGTTCCAGGTGGCCGAATACGCCTACGACACCTTCATGATCCGCGCCCGCGCGCGGGGCTGATCCCGGTCGTCGAATCGAAAAAGGGCGGGCCCCAGTGCCCGCCCTTTTGTGTTCGTGAAGCTGCTCACTGGGTCTGGAAGGCCGATGTGTCCCGACCCGCGAGCTTGGTGGCGTAAAAAGCGATGGTCTGCGCGTAGACCTGCGACTTGTTCCAGGCGCGGATGACCTCGAAGTTCTGCGATCCCGGCGCCCAGTCCGCGCCTCTCACCCAGCCATGCCCCTTCAGATAATTCGCCGTCGAGGCCAGCACGTCGGCGGGGCTGCGGAGCAGATCCGCCCGTCCGTCGCCATCGAAATCGATGGCATATTTCACGTAGCTCGAGGGCATGAACTGTGTCTGCCCCATCTCGCCGGCCCATGCGCCGCGCATCTCGTCGGGCGTCAGGTCCCCGCGGTCGACGATGCGAAGGGCATCGAAGAGATGGGCCTGGAAGAATTCCGTGCGACGGCAATCATAGGCCAGGGTCGCGACGGAGCTGATGACGGGGAGCTTGCCCCGCACGGCACCGAAATCGGTCTCCAGGCCCCAGATCGCCACGAGTACAGGGCCCGGCACGCCGTATCGCTGTTCGATCCGCGCGAGCGTGCCCGCGTGCTTCTGCAGCATATTCGCCCCGCCCTTCAGGCGGGCGGGGGACACCATGCGCCCGGCAAACTGTGCAAAACTCTGCTTGAACACGCCTTGGCCACGATCACGCTTGATGATGCTCTGATCGAATGTCACACCCGACAGGGCTTGCTTCACCGCTCTCGGGGAAATGCCCTGAGCGATCGCTTCCTGTTCGATGTCGCCGAGCCACTTCTCGAACCCGGCGGGATCCCGGCAGGTCGCCGCCGAAGCCTGTCCCGCCGCAAGAAGAAGGGTTGCAATGATCGAGGCGCGCAACAAAGCCTGCATGTGTTCTCTCCCAGATTCAGTCGGCTCCTGAGCGAGGTAGGGTCATTGCCGGGCAACTCAAGGCCAAGGCTGAAAAGCAACCAGGACAGTTCCTGGGCGTTGTTATCAGCGGAACGATGGCAGGGATCATCGATGATGGGCAAGAACCTTGCAGTGCTGTCTTGCGTTGCGGCTGTGGCGGCTGCCCTCTGCGGCGGGACCAAGGCTCACGCGGGAAAGCTCCCGTTGCCGACGTCCTTCGAGGCCCAGGACGGCGTTCAGGTCCGGTTCGATCCCCAGGCCCGCCGGACCCGCGTCGCCGGCCGGGCGGACTCCCGCCAATGTTTTTCGTTTACGCTGCCCGAGGAGTGGCGCTCGATTGCGGGCGGCATGGAAGCGCGCCTGAAATCGGCTCTCTCCGGTGCGGAGCTCGTGGTGAACCTTCGTTCCTCCAATGAGCTGCGCGGCCTGCCGCAGCCCGATCTGGCAAGCCGGGATGCCGCGCTGCTGCAACGGGATTATGAGACCCTTCTCGGGCGTCCGGCGCAGTCGGTATCCCTGGCGTCCCTCGCCCCAGGAGCGGCACGATGGTCGGCAACCTGGATCGACGCCCAGCTGCCGGCCGGTCCCATGACGATCGAGGCTTTCATCGTTCCCCTGTCGGACGATTGGGTGCTCGAACTCTCCTTCTCCAACCTGGATGCGAGGGAAGAGCATGATGCCCTCGTCCGCAGCCTTCTGACGGGGCTGAGGGTGCAGCAGGGATCGAGCTGCGCCGGCCATGCGGCTTTCTGACGGACCGCACTTCTGCGAAGGAAGATGCCCGAGGGGCAATACGAAAAGATGAGAGGATGGATCGGGCCAGGGCGCTTTTTCCTCTTGTGCCGCCTTGCTCTATGAAGAACGCTTCATCATTCTCTCTCGCGAAGCTCATTCCTTGCTCACCCGTTACACCAAGCTCGTTCCTGCCAACTCGCCCCTCGCGATGGCGACGGCTGCCGGTTGCGTTGCCGTCGCCGCACTCGTGCGCGTCGCGCTGACGGCGGTCATTGGTCCCACGACCCCTTTCATCACGATGTTCCCGGCCGTCCTGCTGGCAGCGGTCATCGGAGGATTGGGGCCTGGTCTGCTGGCCATTGCCTTGAGCATTGCGGCGACCTGGTACCTGTTTTTCCTGCCGAAAGGCGGCCTTGACCCCTTCTCGGCCGCGGACGTGACCAGCATTGCCTTTTTTACGCTGGGAGCTCTGCTCATGGTCCTCGCGGCGACATCCATGAGGCGCGCCGTCGAGCGCCTGGAGGAAGCCCAGGAAAAGCTCCTGGCCGCCCTGGACGCTTCCGGCACCGGCACCTGGCGCTGGGATATCCAGCAGGATGCTGTGGAATGGGATCCGGCCATGGTCAATGTATTCGGCTTGGGAGTCCGGAAGATGCCGAGAAATGTGGAGGAGTTCGCAGACCTCATTCACCCCGACGACCGCAACTATGCCTTGAGCGTGATCGGAGATGCCATCAAGACCGGCAAGACGATCGAGTATGAGTTCCGGGCCCTGCTTCCCGGAGGCGAGGAGCGCTGGATCTACGATCGCAGCCGCGTCACCTACGATGCCGAGAGGAATCCGCTTTACATGATCGGCGCTTGCCTGGACATCACGAGCCGCAAGAAGGCGGAGGAGCGTCAGTCGCTCCTGATCAACGAGCTCAATCACCGGGTCAAGAACACCCTCGCGACAGTCCAGTCCCTCGCCATCCAGACGATGCGCAGCAGCCCGCATCCGGAGGCGCTTCAGTCCAATTTCATGGCGCGGCTGATGGCGCTTTCAGCCACTCACGATCTGCTGACGCAGAGTTACTGGGAAAGCACATCTCTGCGCGATGTGCTCGAAGCCGAATTGCGGCCCCATGGCGGCATCGACCCGCAGCGCATCAAAGCCGGGGGAGAGGCCGTCAGGCTCAAACCCCAGCAGGCCCTGAGCCTCGGCATGGCCTTTCACGAACTGGCGACCAATGCCAGCAAGTACGGGGCGCTCTCCGCGCCTCTGGGGCGTCTCTCGATCGACTGGAACGTGGATACTCTCGGAGACGGCTCGCGCCAGCTTCTCATCCGCTGGAGAGAGCAGGGCGGCCCTCCTGTCACGAAGCCCGAGCGCCGGGGGTTCGGCACGCGCCTCATCGATCGCAGCATCGTGCACGAGCTCGGCGGCGGCATCGAAACGAACTATGCTTCGACCGGGCTGGAATGCCTGATGAAAATTCCGTTGGCGGAGCCCTGAGGAGACGGATCATGGACGTAGTCATCTATCACAATCCGCAATGCGGCACCTCCCGCAACACGCTGGGCCTGATCCGCAATGCCGGTATCGAGCCTCACGTCATCGAGTACCTGAAGACGCCGCCGACGCGCCTTCTCCTGCGCCAACTCATCGCGCGCATGGGTGTGGCCGTGCGCGACGTGATCCGCGAGAAGGGAACGCCCTATCATGAACTCGGCCTCGGCGATCCGTCCGTCAGCGACGATCACCTGCTCGATGCGATGACGGCGCATCCCATCCTGATCAACCGTCCCATCGTGGTCACCCCGCTGGGCGTGCGCCTCTGCCGCCCTTCGGAAGCCGTGCTCGACATCCTGCCTGCGCAGCAGGGCGAGTTCCGCAAGGAGGACGGCGAACTCGTGGTGGATGCGTCCGGGCGCCGGGCAGGGACGGCCTGAGACGCCGAGGAACCAGCGCTCTCTCCCATGGTTCAGGTCCATAGCGGTCCGTGATCGAGGAGAGATTGACATGGAGCTTCAGGGTCGGGTTGCGCTCGTCACGGGCGCAGGGTCGGGCATCGGCAAGGCGGCAGCCCTGCGGTTGGCGCGCGAGGGCGCGATGGTGGGGGTGCTCAGCCACACCGAAGACGAAATCCGCAAGACGGCGGACGAGATCGGGCATGCTGGCGGCAAGGCCCTTCCGCTCGTGGCGGATGTGGCGGATGACGGTCAGATGAGAAAGGCGGTTGCCGATCTGGTGGCGGCCTATGGGCGCCTCGACGTGGTCTTCGCCAATGCGGGCATCAACGGCGTGTGGGCTCCCATCGACGAGCTGCAGCCGGAGGAATGGGACCGCACCATCAACACGAACCTGCGCGGAACCTATCTGACGCTGCACCATGCCGTGCCGCATCTGAAGCGCGCCGGCGGCTCGATCATCATCACGGCCTCCATCAATGGCTCACGCACTTTCACGAGTGCGGGCGCGACCGCCTATTCCGCCACCAAGGCCGCGCAGGTGGCCATGGCGCAGATGCTCGCGGTCGAGCTCGCCAAGCACAAGATCCGGGTGAATGTGGTCTGCCCGGGCAAGATCGACACCGAGATCCAGGAGAATACCCAGCAGCGGAACACCGAGGAGGCGAAGGTCCCGGCCGAGTATCCTCGAGGTCCCATTCCGCTCACGGGGAGCGAGCCCGGCACGAGCGAGGATGTGGCCGAACTCGTGCTCTTCCTGGCCTCCGACCGCTCCCGGCACATCACCGGCACGCCGGTCTGGATCGACGGCGGGCAATCGCTGCTGGTCTGAAGATCTCCTGTCAGTGAGCGCCCTCGTGGGCCGGCGCCAGCGCCGTGCCCACGGGGATGGGTGGTTCGAGAACGAAGCCTTCCTTGTCGGCCTCGGACGCGGCCGGACGCTGGAGGCTCCGATAGGCGCCCCAGACCGCCATGAGGGCCTGCGCGACGATGACGACATAGGGAAGCCCGATCCGCCCGAACTCGGACATGGCGATGCCGGAGATCACCGGCCCCGATGCGGCCCCCAATCCCTGAAGAATGAGAAGACCGCCCGAGGCGGAGACGAACTCTCCCGGCCTGACCATGTCGTTCACGTGCGCGGTGACGATGCTGTAGGTGGGAATGACGCTGCCGCCGAAGATCGCCCCGTAGATGAACAGCAGCCAAGTGGCGACGTCTTCCGGCACGAAGTGAACGAGTGCGCCCAGGATCGAGGCTGCCATGGCGGCTGCGCCGATGATCACGTGGCGCCTGTCCATGCGGTCGGAGAGCCAGCCGAGCGGCCATGTGGTCAGGAAGCCGCCCAACGTGCCGAAAGCCATGAAGACCGCGATCTCGGTCGTGCTCAATCCGCGCTGCTGAGCCCAGACCGGCCCGAGGGCGAAGAACGAGCTCGTCGTGATGCCGCAGAGAACGGCGGCCACGACGCCGAAGGGAGATTGGCGGTAAAGGCGCCTGAGGTTGATCGACACCTCGCCGACCGCATGGGCGGGCGCGCTGGCCCGCGAAAGGGCCATCGGCACGAGCGCGAGCGAGATGAGCATGGCCGCGAAGCAGAACAGCCTGAACCCGGCAGGATCGCCGGCGGGCAGGAGCATCTGCCCGCCGATCCCGGCGATCAGGCCCGTCATGCCGTAGAGGCCGATGATCTGTCCGCGGTTCTGGGGTGTCGCGGAGGCGTTGAGCCAGCTTTCCACCACGATGAACAACCCGGCGAAGCAGAAGCCGGTGACCGCCCGTGCGGCCATCCACACCGTCGGCGTGACCACCAGAAGATGAAGCAGCGCAGCGGAGGAAGCGACCGCCGCAAGGGCCGCGAAGGTCCGCGCGTGGCCGACCTGCTGGATCACCCGACCGACCCAAAGGGAGCCGACGACGATCCCTACCCAGAACGCGGCGCCGACGGCGCCAATCTGCGTGGGCGAGAAATTCTCGAGGTTCCCACGCACGCTCAGCAGGGTGCCTTGCAGGGTGTTGCCGATCTGCATGAGGGCATAGCCGAGAAGGAGCGCGAGCAGGGTGGGCAGCACGGATCGCAGGGAGGTCGGCATGGGCTCTCCTTGAGGCGGAGTTCTTGGAATGGTCTCTCCAGGCCTGCTCCCCGTCGAGCGCTCCATGGCGCGAAAGCTCAGCAACCAAGAAGACGCTGTGCTGATTGGGTTATGGTGGGAGCAGGCCCTGTGCCTTGGTTGAACTCGAACCGGAGGGGTGGGTTCCACTCTTTCGGGAGTGAGCCTGGACCCTGCGTCGGCAGGCGGCCTCCCAAGAGTGGGAACGGCGTGCGTTTCCCAAGATCCTGGTGACGGTTGTCGCACGAACAAAGAGCGTGCCGGCTTGCACCGGTACGCTCTTGCGTCGTTACCATCGCTACAGAAAGCAGCGGCCTCAGCTGTCCATCTTCAACGCTGCGATGAAGGCTTCCTGCGGGATGTCGACCTTGCCGTACTGGCGCATCCGCTTCTTGCCTTCCTTCTGCTTGTCGAGCAGCTTGCGCTTGCGGCTGGCGTCGCCGCCGTAGCACTTGGCCGTCACGTCCTTGCGCAGCGCCCGGATGGTCTCGCGGGCGATGATCTTGCCGCCAATGGCCGCCTGCACCGGGATCTGGAACATGTGCGGCGGGATCAGCTCCTTCAGCTTCTCGCACATAGCGCGGCCGCGGCCTTCAGCGCGGGTGCGGTGCACCAGCATAGAGAGCGCGTCCACCGGCTCGCCGTTGACGAGTACGGACATCTTCACGAGGTCGCCCTCGCGGTAATCGGAGATGTGGTAGTCGAACGAGGCGTAGCCCTTCGAAACCGACTTCAGGCGATCGTAGAAGTCGAACACCACTTCGTTGAGCGGCAGGTCGTAAACCACCATGGCGCGCTTGCCGACATAGTTGAGGTCGATCTGCACGCCGCGGCGATCCTGGCAGAGCTTGAGCACCGCGCCGAGATACTCGTCGGGGGTGAGGATGGTGGCGCGGATCCACGGCTCCTCGATGGCATCGATCTTCATCACGTCCGGCATGTCAGCCGGGTTATGCAGCTCCTTCACCGTGCCGTCGGTCATGCGCAGGTGATAGACCACGCTCGGTGCGGTGGAGATGAGATCGAGGTTGAACTCGCGCTCCAGGCGCTCCTGGATGATCTCGAGGTGCAGCAGCCCCAGGAAGCCGCAGCGGAAGCCGAAGCCGAGTGCGGCTGAAGTCTCCATCTCGTAGGAGAAGCTCGCATCGTTCAATCGCAACTTGCCCATGGCCGCGCGCAGGTTCTCGAAATCGGCGGCATCCACCGGGAAGAGACCGCAGAACACCACGGGCTGCACGGGCTTGAAGCCGGGCAGCGCTTGAGCGGTGGGCTTGCGTTCGTCGGTGATCGTATCGCCGACGCGGGTATCGGCGACCTCCTTGATCGAAGCGGTGAAGAAACCGACCTCGCCCGGCCCGAGCTGAGCCACTTCGTTCATCTTCGGGTTGAAAACGCCGACGCGGTCGAGGCCGTAGGAGGCGCCGGTACCCATCATCTTGATGGTCTGGCCCTTCTTCATGGTTCCGTCGACGATGCGGACGAGAACGACCACGCCGAGATAGGCGTCATACCAGGAATCGACGAGAAGCGCTTTCAGCGGCGCGTCCGGGTCGCCCTTCGGCGGCGGCAGCTTGTGGACGATGGCCTCCAGCACGCCCTCGATGTTGATGCCGGTCTTTGCCGAGATCGGAACGGCGTCCGAGGCGTCGATGCCGATCACTTCCTCGATCTGCTCCTTGATCCGGTCCGGATCGGCGGCGGGCAGGTCGATCTTGTTGAGGACGGGCACGATCTCGTGGTTGGCGTCGATGGCCTGGTAGACGTTGGCAAGGGTCTGGGCCTCGACACCCTGGGAGGCGTCCACCACCAGCAGCGAGCCCTCGCAGGCGGCGAGCGACCGGGAGACCTCGTAGGCGAAGTCCACGTGGCCGGGAGTGTCCATCAGGTTCAGAATATAGGTCTTGCCGTCCTGGGCCTTGTATTCGAGGCGAACGGTCTGCGCCTTGATGGTGATGCCCCGCTCGCGCTCGATATCCATGTTGTCGAGCACCTGCTCCGTCATCTCACGGGCGGAGAGCGCGCCCGTGGTCTGGATCAGCCGGTCGGCCAGGGTCGACTTACCGTGGTCGATATGCGCCACGATGGAGAAGTTCCGAATGTTGTCGAAGGTGCGAGCGGTCATAATCTTACAAGGATAAGAACTGTTGAGGCCGCAATAGCAGCAAGGCTCTCTAAAGCCAAGGGAAGCTGGTGCCGCGCCAGGACAGGAGCGCCGAAGACAGGCCTGAAAGCCCGAAAATGATGCTTGGTCTCCCGAAAGGACGACACACTCCCTCATGTAGGCAGGGCAGGCGCCGGCTTAAACCCATCGGCCTGCAAATCAGGCTGCCCGATGGACGGTCCGCAAGGTCAACCGGCCCCAGAGACATGAGCCGGTTGACCTTCAGGAATCCCCCGTCTTCTGACGAGTGGCCCGCGACGGGGATGGGGTCAGTGGCCCAAGGGAAGCGTGGCGCCTTCCCGGTTGTGGGTGCCCAGTCGATCCACCAGCGTGGCGCTGGCCGCGTTGAGGCCCACGATCTCCACCGGAATGCCATGGTGGCGGAACTTCAGCACGACCCGGTCGAGGGCGTTGATGCCGGTGATGTCCCAGAAATGGGACGCGTGGACATCGATGACGATCCTGTCCAGGTCCTCTTCGCGGAAATCGAAGGCGCCGTGGAAGGCCTCGCCTGTGGCGAAGAAGATCTCGCCATCCACCCGGTAGGTCCGCACCTTGCCGTCGCGGGTCGAGGCCACGCTGAAGAACTTGGCGACCTTGCGGGCAAAGAAGATGCCGCTGAGGATCACGCCCGCCAGCACGCCCTTGGCCAGATCGTGGGTGAAGACCACCACGGCGACGGTCGCCAGCATGACGATGCTGGAGCTTTTCGGCTGAAGGCGCATGGCCAGGATCGAACCCCACTGGAAGGTGTTGATCGAGACCATGATCATCACCGCCACCAGCGCGGCCATGGGGATCTGGCGCACCCATTTGTCGAGCACCAGGATGAGGAAGAGCAGGAACGCGCCGGCCCAAAGCGTGGACAGGCGCCCCCGTCCGCCGGACGAGACGTTGATGACCGACTGGCCGATCATGGCGCAGCCCGCCATGCCGCCGAACAGACCCGCCACGATGTTGGCGATGCCCTGGCCAGCGCATTCCCGGTTCTTGGAGCTGTCCGTATCCGTCATCTCGTCCACGATGGCGGCCGTCATGAGAGATTCGAGCAGGCCCACCATGGCAAGCGTCAGCGAATAGGGCAGGATGATCCTTAGGGTCTCCAGGTTCAGCGGAATGTCCGGCAGGGCGAAAGTCGGCAGATCGCTCGGTAGCTGACCCATGTCGCCGACCGTGCGAAGATCGAACCCGAACGAGATGGCTACCGCCGTCAGCAGCACGATGGTGACGAGGGCGGAGGGAACCGCCTTCGTCAGGCGCGGCAATCCATAGATGATGGCGAGCCCGACGGCGACCATGCCGAACATGAGCGGCCCCGCGCCGTTGAATTCGGGCAGCTGCGCCATGAAGATGAGGATGGCGAGCGCGTTCACGAAACCCGTCACAACCGAGCGGGAGACGAAACGCATCAGGTCGCCAAGGCGCAGGAGGCCAGCCAGGATCTGAAAGACGCCCGTCAGAAGCGTGGCGGCGAGCAGGTACTGAAGGCCGTGATCCTTCACGAGCGATCCCATCACGAGCGCCATCGCGCCCGTGGCGGCGGAGATCATCCCGGGTCGCCCGCCCGCGAAGGCGATGACGACGGCGATGCAGAAGGAGGCGTAGAGTCCGACCTGAGGGTCGACTCCTGCGATAATCGAAAAGGCGATGGCTTCAGGGATAAGCGCGAGGGCCACCACCGTCCCGGCGAGAAGATCGCTGCGGACGTTCGGAAACCACTCGGCCTTGAGGCGGGACAGATCGGTCATGGGAAAGGTCTCGTGCCCTGTGCACCAGGGCTGTTGAAGGGCGCCGCGCATGAGCGGATTGCCGCCGCGAAGGGCAGGCTGGCCGGAACCGGGATTCGGAATGTCGATTCAAGGCGCACGGGACGCGCTACGGCGGCGTCATCCGCAAAGGTTCCAAAGAGGCGGCAGCAAGAATCATACCCCTTCCATAACAGCAGGATAACGCATGGCAAGCCACAATAGGGCGTCAGGGCATGTTCTCAGTGCATGGGCTGGGGTGCCCGCTTCGAAATAGCCTTGTCCGCCCTACCTAATCCTGCGGATCACAGGCGTTGCGGAAGGTTGCCATGGCGAATCCTCCCCTCATGACGGATGTCTCGGATGCCTTCGGCGAGAACGAGCGCCCGGAACTCCACCGCTCGATCGGCCCATTCCAGATGACGCTTTATGGCCTCGGCAGCATGCTGGGCTCCGGGATCTACGGCCTGATTGGACAGGCGGCCGGGCAGGTTGGCAATGCGGTCTGGCTTGCCTTCCTAGTGGCACTGGTGGCCGCTCTGCTCACGGCACTGACCTATGCCTCTCTCGGCTCGCGCTATCCGCGTGCGGGCGGTGCGGCCTATATTGCCGAGCGCGCCTATCGCTCGCCTCTCGTCGGGTTCGTGGTGGGGCTGGCCGTCGCCTGCTCGGCCCTCACCTCCGTCGCCACCCAGTCCCGTGTCCTCGCGGCCAATCTCGCAAGCCTGACCGGCGGCGGAGAGCAAACCGTGACCCTGCTCGCCTTGGGCTTTCTGCTTCTTCTCACGGGCCTGGTGCTGAGAGGCATCCGCGAATCCATGTGGGTCAACGTGCTGTGCACCTGCATCGAGGCGGGCGGGCTTCTGCTGGTGGTGGCGGTCGGCATCAGCCATTGGGGGTCGGTCGATCTTCTGGAGACGCCGCCTCCGGGAGAAGGCGCAGGCGACGTGATGATCCTGCTCGTGCTCCAGGGCGCGGTGCTGACGTTCTTCGCGTTCCTGGGGTTCGAGGACACCATCAACGTGGCCGAGGAATGCCGTGATCCGGAACGCACCATTCCCATTGGCCTCATCTCCGCCATGGCGATCTCCGCCGTGATCTATGTCGCAGTATCAGTCACGGCCGTGTCGGTTCTGCCATGGCGGGAGCTTGCGGCCGCACCAGGGCCGCTAACGGCCGTGATGGACAGGGCCGCACCCTGGCTGCCGCCGATCGTCTATACGGCCATTACGCTGTTTGCCGTCGGCAATACCGCTCTCGTCAACTACGTGACCGCTTCGCGCCTCGCTTACGGCATGGCTCACCAGGGATTGCTTCCGGCTTGGCTGGGGCGGGTCCACCAACGGCGCCGCACGCCCCATCTCGCCATCTTGGCGCTGTTCGCCGTTGCCGCTCCGCTTGCCCTCGTCGGCACCATCGGCCAGCTCGCCGCGGCGACGGTGCTCCTGCTGCTGACGGTGTTCGCGCTTCTCAACGGTGCGCTCGTCATCTTGAAGAACCGTGACGGCGAACCGCGCGGGCGGTTCGAAATCCCGTTGATTCTGCCGGTCCTCGGCAGCGTTGTTTGCGCTGGCCTCGTGATCGTGCGCGTCGCAACTGGCGACTGGCGGGCGCCAGTCTTGGCCGGAGGGCTGCTTGTGGGAATTCTAATGCTCTATGGGCTGTTCCGGCCCAAGGCACGACAAGCGCAGGCTTGAGAACGCGCTTGCCATGCTTTGAAGGGTTCCGTTAGCGAGCGCACTCGACGGGAACGCGCTCACTCGTGCCCTCGACGAGGACGGTGCGGCACGGAACACCATTGATGGTGCGGATTTCATGCGGGGCCGCAAGCGGGAAGGCAGCGTTCGGGGAGCCAGATACCACGCCGCCGGCCGGCGGGCTCACGAGAATGCTGCCGGTCGAGGTGGGATCCATGCCGACCATGCCGGTCGGCGCGGCGCATTGCACCGGAACGCGAGCTCCGCTCTCGCGGTCGAGAACAGTGCGGCACGGAACGCCGTTGATCGTGCGGATCTCGTGCGGAGCCGCGTTCGGGAAGGGAGACGCGGGCGTCCCGCTGACCTGGGCCTGTGCAAGGCCGATGGTTCCGAGCACCATGAGACCAGTGCTGGCGATAATCGAGAGCGTCTTCACAGAAACCTCCTGCGATGATGGGAAAGGGCCGCTTTCCGCGGGCCGGAGGTTTAACGCCTGGGGAGGCAATGGTTTCCTATTTGGGTCAATGTGTTGCACGCGATCGCCATGGAAGGACGCCATCACAGCGGGACGCTTCAAGCGTCCGATCCTTGATTTTCAAGGCTTTGTGAACACGGGCCGGCCACTGGCGTGAAGCGTCGCTTGAGGTTCAGCGTCCCTGTTCAAGAATGCGCGAGATCACCTTGGCGGTGTAATCCACCATCGGCACGATACGCGCGTAGTTCAGCCGTGTCGGACCGATCACGCCGAGAACGCCGACGATCTTTTGGTTGCCGTCGCGGAACGGCGCGGCGATCATCGAGGAGCCGGAGAGCGAGAAGAGCTTGTTCTCGGATCCGATGAAGATGCGCACGCCTTCGCCGCCTTCGGCGCGGCTGAGCAGATCGATCACATCGGTCTGCGTTTCGAGATCGGAAAAGAGCAAACGGATCCGCTCGAGGTCGTCCGCGGCCTTCAGGTCGTCGAGCAGGTTGGCCTGGCCGCGCACGATGAGCTGGCGCGATTCCGCCGATCCGACCGTCGTGGCCAGTCCCGCTTCGACGAGCTTGGCGGTCAGCTCATCGAGCGCACGCTCCATCTCCTCGCGGCGCGTGACGATCTCACGCTTGAGGTCACCCAGCGTCTTGCCCTGAATGCGTGCATTGAGGAAGTTGCCGGCCTCCGTCAGCGCACCGGCGGGCAGGCCTGCGGGCAGGTCGAGAAGGCGGTTTTCGATGGAGCCGTCCTCCGATACCAGCACCACGAGCGCGCGGGTCGGATCGAGCCGCACGAACTCGATATGCTTCAGGCGGGCATTCGATTTCGACGTCACCACCACGCCTGCGCCGCGCGAGACCCCCGACAGCAAAGCCGAGGCTTCGGCCAGAGCGGATTCCATGGTGTGGCCGCTCGCGGCGGCCCGCATTTGAGCCTCGATGCGGGCCCGCTCGTCGGCGGACACGTCGCCGATCTCCAGCATGGCGTCGACGAAGAAGCGCAGGCCGATTTCCGTCGGCAGGCGCCCGGCGCTGGTATGAGGCGCGAAGATCAGGCCTGCGGCCTCCAGATCCGCCATCACGTTGCGAATCGAGGCCGGAGAGAGCGTCATCGGCAGGATGCGCGAGAGATGGCGTGAGCCGACCGGCTCGCCGGTCATGAGGTAGCTCTCGACGATCCGGCGGAAAATCTCGCGGGAACGGTCGTTCAGCTCCGCGATGGCGCGGCTGTCCGAGAGGTTCGAGAGGGGACCGGTTGCATGCATGTAAGGGTTCTACGCTTTCACACTTCCACCCTGCAAGTGAGCATTATGTGCGGATCGGCGGCCCATTAGGCAAGGCTTGAGCTTGCCTAATGCGTGCTCTGGCCCCAAACAGGCATCCAGGCAAGCCTCAGGAGATCACGACCATGCGCCCGTCCAATCGCGCCCCCGGCGAACTGCGTCCCGTCACCCTGGAGCGCGGCGTCGCGCGCTATGCGGAGGGATCCTGCCTCGTTTCCTTCGGAAACACCAAGGTGCTCTGCACCGCCTCGCTCGAGGAAAAGGGCCCGCCGTGGCTGCGCGGGACGGGCAGGGGCTGGGTGACGGCGGAATATTCCATGCTGCCCCGCGCCACCCATGAGCGAACCAAGCGCGAGGTGAATTCCGGCAAGCCTTCCGGCCGGACCCAGGAGATCCAGCGCCTGATCGGCCGCTCGCTCCGCGCGGTCGTGAACCTGCCGGCCATCGGGGAGCGCCAGATCGTGCTCGACTGCGATGTGATCCAGGCCGATGGCGGCACCCGCACCGCCTCCATCACCGGCGCCTGGGTGGCCCTGCACGAATGCTTCACCTGGATGCAGGGCCGCTCGATCATCTCGATCAATCCCCTGCGCGAGCCGGTGGCCGCCATTTCCTGCGGCATCTACCAGGGACAGCCGGTGCTCGATCTCGATTATGCGGAGGATTCCGCGGCCGAGACGGACGCCAACTTCGTCATCACGGGCTCCGGCGGGATCGTCGAGGTGCAGGGCACGGCGGAGGGCAAGCCCTTCTCGGAAGACGAGTTCCTGAACCTCCTGCGCCTTGCCAAGGAGGGCGTGGCGCAGCTTGTCGAGCTACAGAAAAAGGCGGTAGCGTGATGCGGCACCGTCCTCTCACCGGCAAGGTCGTCATCGCCACCCACAATGGGGGCAAACTTCGCGAGATGCAGGAGCTGCTGGCGCCGTTCGGGATCGAAGCCGTGTCGGCGGGCGAGCTCGGCCTGCCCGTTCCCGAGGAGACCGGGCACATGTTCGCCGAGAACGCCGCCATCAAGGCGCACGCCGCCTCGAAGGCGACGGGCCTGCCGGCGCTTTCCGACGATTCGGGGCTCTGCGTCCATGCGCTCGACGGCGCGCCGGGATTGTTCACAGCGGACTGGGCCGGCCCGAACCGGGATTTCCGGGCCGCCATGGAGCGAGTCCAGCGGGAACTGGAGAAGCGCGAGGCCACGGACAAGCGGGCGCACTTCGTGTCCGCTCTCGTCATCGCTTGGCCGGACGGGCATGAGGAATTGTTCGAGGGCCGCGTTTTCGGAGAGGTCGTCTGGCCGCCGCGGGGCGATAAGGGGTTCGGCTACGATCCGATGTTCCGGCCTGACGGCTTCACCCAGACCTTCGGCGAGCTGTCGTCCGAGGAAAAGCACGGCATCGACTGGTCGAACCCGCAGCCGGAAGGGCTCTCCCACCGGGCGCGCGCCTTCGTGACGCTCGCGGCGGGGTGTTTGAAGAGAACATAGGCTCCGCAAGCATCTCCATGCCTTCACCGGCCTTGTGCCGGTGATCCCACCTCAGTGAGGCACCGTGCGTCCCCAGGCAGGGACGGCCGGGACTGATCCTCGGATCAAATCCGGTGGCGGCGATGCAAACGATGCGCTTGAACGAAGAAGCGCCCCGACGGGGCGCTTCTCCTGGCTTAAGAATTTAAACGTTGGTCGGACCGTTGCCGCGGCGCTTGGCCATGAAGGCATCGAACTCCTCGCGGTCCTTGGCGCGCTTCAGCTCTTCCACGAAGTCACGGAAGGCGCGGGCCTCCTCGTCGAGCTTGCGGCGCTCTTCCTCGAGGCGCTCCAACTCGCTGCGGCGGTAGTCGTCGAAGGCCGCATTGCCGGAGCTCGCATAGGCGAAGCCGCCCGCGGCGCGGCGCGACCCGAACAGATCCTCAGACGCGCGGCCGAGGGTGTCGCGGAAGAAGGCTTTCGCCTCGTCGTATTTGGGATATCCACACATTTTCCACACCAGGTAGGCCAGCGCGAGCGGCCAGGCAAAGATGAAGCCCAGGATGATGGCGACGATCTCCAGACCGCGTCGGGGTGAGCGCCCGCAGCGGCGGTGAGCGCCGGTATTCCAAGGCCCCGCATGGGGGCCCTGATTCCAGGCGGTTGAAGCAGAGTCAGACATCGTTGGGTCTCGCTATGTTAATGCTAACAACATTAACATGCGTATCGATCTTGGCGCTTTCAAGGGAAGGTCGTTCGAATTTTCCACGTGAATGGGGCAGGCAGTTGGGCTCGGTCGGGGAGGATCAGCGGCCGGCCGTCTGCGCCTTGCCTTTCAAAGCCCCATGGACCAGGGCGAGCACGCCCGCACGCAGCAGCTCGTACTTGTCCGGCAGGCCCGGTCCCTTCGGTAGCTGCCCTGCGGCGTCGAGGGTCGCAATGCCATGGGAGAGCGCCCAGACCTCGATGGCAATGAAGCGGGCGTCGACGCCCTGGAATCCTTCCGGGAAGGTCGTCGAGAGGGCCTGAACCAGATAGTCGAAGGCATTGCCGGCCGTCCGAGGCCCCTCCGGACCGCTCTTCTCCGAAGCGCCCTTGCCCCAGGGACCGCAATCCGCGCCGTCCACGGGTTTGGCCGAGAACATGGCAGCATAGAAGCCGGGCTCCTGCTCCGCGAAGGCGAGGTAGGCCTCGCCCATGCGGGTGAAGCGCTCGAGCGCCGTGCCTTCGCTCTGCAGAGCCTTGCCAAGCCGCTTGGCGAGCTCGTCGAAGCCGCGAAAGGCCACTTCGGCCACCAGCGCCTCGCGGCCGCGGAAATGGCGATACAGGGCCGCCGGGGTGACGCCGACGAGCTTGGCGGCATCGGCCAGGGTGAAGCCGCCAAGGCCGCGCTCGGCGATGAAGCGCTGCGCTGCCTCGATCAGGGCTTCCTTCAGATTTCCGTGGTGATAGCCCTGCCGGTCGAATGGGCCGCGCCAGTGCCGCATGATGGGTCCTTTGAACTCTACTGCCGCCGATCCTAAGCCCGGGCCTCGGCAGAGGCTAGGGTGGAAGCCTCATGAAGGATGAACAACTGCTTCGGCAAGAGGTTCACCAAAGTGTGTGCCTCGTTTCTGTATTCCTGCGAGGCAGAGGCAGGATGGGGTGCGCCGGTATCGACCACGCGACAACGCCACCCGTGACGTGAGGGGCAAGAGCTGCCATATACGCCGCATGATCGATCATCCGACGCGCGATGTGGGCTTTGGCGTTTATGTCCATTGGCCCTTCTGCGCCTCCAAATGCCCCTATTGCGATTTCAACAGCCATGTCCGCCACCAGCCGGTGGATCAGGAGCGGTTCCTGGCGGCCTTCAAGCGCGAGATCGCCCATACGGCGGCGCGCATTCCTGGACGGACGGTCACCAGCATCTTCTTCGGCGGCGGCACGCCCTCGCTCATGAGGCCGCAGACGGTCGGCGCGATCCTCGACGCCATCGGCGAAGCCTGGTCCATTGATCCGAAGGCCGAGGTGACGCTGGAGGCCAACCCCACCAGCGTCGAGGCCGAGCGCTTTCGCGGCTATCGCGGGGCCGGCATCAACCGGGTCTCCCTCGGCGTCCAGGCGCTCAACGATGCCGACCTGAAGCGCCTCGGGCGCATGCATTCCGTCGACGAGGCCCTGGCCGCCGTGAAGATCGCTGCCTCTATTTTCGAGCGCTATTCCTTCGATCTGATCTATGCCCGCCCCGGGCATACGCCTGAGGCCTGGGCGGCCGAGCTCGAGCAGGCCATCGGCTATGCCGTGGAGCACCTCTCGCTCTATCAGCTCACGATCGAGCCGGGCACCTGGTTCCAGCGGCTCTACGATGCCGGCAAGATCACGGTGCCCGACGAGGAGACGGGCCGCGCGCTCTATGACATCACGCAGGAGACCTGCGAGAAGCACGGGCTCCCGGCCTACGAGATCTCGAACCACGCCAGGCCCGGCGCGGAGTCGCGGCACAACCTGCTCTACTGGCGCTATGGGGAATATGCAGGCATCGGCCCCGGCGCCCACGGTCGCCTCGTCACCGGCAATGCGCGGCTGGCCACCTCCACCGAGAAGCATCCCGAGACGTGGTTGGAGCGTGTCGAGCGCGAAGGCCACGGCGTGATCGACGAGGAGGTGCTGACCTCGGAGGCGGAGGGGGACGAGTTCCTCCTCATGGGGCTTCGCCTGAAGGAAGGCATCGATCCGCGCCGCTACGAGGCCTTCACCGGAAAGCCGCTCAATCAGCGCGGCCTGCGTATCATGCAGGAGGAGGGGCTCATCCGCCTCGACACCGCACGCCTCGCGGTGACGGAGAAGGGCTTCCCGGTGCTTAATGCTGTGATCGCCGAACTGGCGGCTTGAACGTTCAGTGCCACGTCATCACCGGCCGTGTGCCGGTGATTCCGCTTCCGTGAGGCGCCGCGCTTTTCTTCCTCGGGATGGCCGGGACGAGCCCGGCCATGACGCAGGCGGTATCGCTGAATGATGCCGGCTGCTCCCTGCGCTTCATCCGCGACCACATCTGTTATCCGCGCTTCACCTTGCCCTCGATGGCATCCCACACGCTCACCGCGAGATCCGGGCCGCCGAGGCGCTTGATGGCGCGGATGCCGGTCGGGGCTGTCACGTTGATCTCGGTGAGATGGCCGTCGATCACGTCGATCCCGACCAGGATGAGCCCCATGCGCTTGAGATCGGGGCCGATGGTCTCGCAGATCTCGCGCTCGCGCGGCGTGAGATCCGTGGGTTTCGCCGCACCGCCGCGCACCATGTTGGATCGGATGTCGTTGGCGGCCGGAACGCGGTTGATCGCGCCTGCAGCCTCGCCGTCGATGAGAATGATGCGCTTGTCGCCCTCCGTGATCCTGGGCAGGAAGCGCTGGATCACCCACGGTTCGCGGAACAGATTGGCGAAGAGGTCGTAGAGCGAGCCGAAATTCGGGTCCTCGCGGCCGACCTTGAACACGCTGGCGCCGCCATGGCCGTAGAGCGGCTTCATCACCACCTCGCCATGTTCGCGGCGGAACGCCTCGATTTCCGCCCTGTCGCGGGAGATCAGGGTCGGCGGCATGAGATGCGGAAACTGCGTGACGAAGATCTTTTCGGGCGCGTTGCGCACATGCGCCGGATCGTTCACCACCAGCGTCTTCGGATGGATGCGCTCCAGGAAATGCGTGGCGGTGATGTAGGCGAGATCGAAGGGCGGGTCCTGGCGCATGAGCACCACGTCGACGGTCGAGAGGTCGACCCGCTCCTGTGTGCCCAACGTGAAATGGTTCCCCTCTTCGTCCCGCACTTCAATGGGATCCACCATTGCGATCACCTTGCCGTCGCGCAGCGACAGGCGGTCCGGGGTGTAGTGCAGGATCCGGTGACCTCGCCGTTGCGCTTCGAGCAGCAGAGCAAATCCGGTATCGCCCGCGATCTTGATGCTGTTGATGTGATCCATCTGGATCGCAACGGTGAGGGTCATGGGGCAAGCCTCCTTGGAGAAGCGGGTTTATTGGCCTGATTCTCGGGGAACGCAACTCTTGTGCGGGCCTGAATGAACGAAAAAGGCGGAGACGTGTTATCGAATGGCTCCGCTTGAGGATCCTGGATCCCTTGCGGAAAAGCCCAAGCTTCCACATCTGATAGATCATGTCACGCCGCGCCCTCCTCATCGTCAACGCCAAGAGCCGCAGCGGCGAAGCCCAGACGCAGGCAGCCATCGAAGCCCTCGAGGCGCATGGAATCGAGCCCGTTCATGTGGAATGCGGCCGGCGTGAGGATCTGTCGCCTCTCATCGTGAAGCATCGGGACGGGGTCGAGTGCGCCGTGGTCGGCGGGGGAGACGGAACCCTGAACGCGGCGGCTCTCGGCGTCATCGAGGCCGGCCTGCCGCTCGGCATTCTGCCGCTCGGCACGGCCAACGATCTGGCGCGGACGCTCGAGATTCCCTTCGATCTGGACAGCGCGGCGCAGGTCATCGCCGACGGGCATACCCGCCGAATCGATCTCGGCCTCGTGAACGGCCAGCCCTTCTTCAACGTGGCGAGCCTGGGGCTCTCGGCGGAGCTGGCGCAGCAACTGACCCGAGACATCAAACGCCGCTTCGGGCGGCTCGGCTATGCGCTCGTGGCCATGAAGGTTCTGGCGCAGGCCCAACCCTTTCGCGCGACGATCACGAGCGAATCCGAGTCCGTCCGCGTGCGCACCCTGCAGATCGCGGTGGGGAACGGACGCTTCTATGGCGGGGGGAATGCCGTGGAGAAGGATGCGGCGATCGACGACCAGCATCTCGATCTCTACAGCCTGGAATTCGAGCGCGCCTGGAAGCTCGCCTTCATGGCGCGTTCGTTCCGCTCCGGCGAACACGGCGCCTGGAGCGAGGTGCGGGCCATCCGCGCCAGGGAATTCGACATCCGCACGAGGAGGCCGCGGCCCATCAATGCGGATGGCGAGATCGTGACCCGGACGCCCGCGCATTTCTCCATCAGGCCCTCGGCCGTCACGGTGTTCGCGCCTTAGCGATTACGTCCGTGACGGATGGCATCCTCGAAATTGCCGGGCCCGAGGCCGATATCCTGAAGCAAGGCATCGTCCAGAGCCGCCACTTCCCGCAGGGCGCGGCGGATGCGGATTTCACGCATCACGGCGGAGAACAGGTTCCTCAGGCCGGAAGCGGGCGCCGTCGAGGTCTCGCAATAGGCTTCCGTGCAGGTGCTTGAGAAGTTCGACATGACACTCTCCATGAGGTGATGAGAAGAGTATGGTCCCGGCCCTTGCATAAGTGAAACGAATGTTCATTATATGTAAGATAAACATCCATTATGGAGGTGAGCCATGCCCCACAACCTCGACGTCAGCCTTCTAAGGGCCTTCGTGGCGGTGGTGGACACGGGCGGCATGACGGCCGCCTCCGGTGTCCTCAACCTGACCCAGGCGGCCGTGAGCCAGCAGATCAAGCGGCTTGAGGAGACCCTGGGCGAAGAGCTGATCACGCGCGACAGGCGCGGCGTGACCCTGACGCGGGCGGGCGAGCGGCTGTTCGGGCGGGCGAAACGCCTGCTCGCCATGAACGACGAGATCTGGACCGAGATGACGACGCCCGAGTTCGAAGGTGAAATCCGGCTCGGCATTCCCAGCGACATCATCACCACCTACCTGCCCACCTTCCTGAAGGGCTTCGCGCGCAATTATCCGCGCGTGCAGATCACGCTTCACAGCGGATCGAGCGCCGAGCTTCGCGGAAAGCTCGCGGCCGGGAAGGTGGACGTGGTGATGGCGACCGAACTTCTGTGCGACGCGGACGGTGAAAACCTCGTGATGGACCGTCTCGTCTGGGTCGGCGCGCGTGGAGGCGAGGCGGCCTGGAAGCGGCCGCTGCCGGTGTCCATCGGCTGTTCCGATTGCGCGTTCCGCGCTCCGATCCGCGAGGCCCTCCAGAAGGCCGGGATCGAGTGGCGGCAGGTTTTCGATTCCACCAACACCTCGGCGCAGGTGGCGACCGTTGCCGCCGATACCGCCGTGATGGCCTGGATGGCATCCACCGTGCCGGCCAACCTGGAAGTGCTGGGTCCGGAGACGGGCCTGCCGCTGCTTCCCCCCTTCATGGTCAATCTCTACCTGCCGAAGGGGGGCGGCAATCACATTGTGCAGGAGATGGCCCGCATGATCCGCGATGCGGTGAGGGATCCGCGCAAGCTGGCGGCTTAGAGCATCGGACGTGAAAAGGGGACTCCACTTTTGGGGTTCAATCCGATGCTCCACCTTTGGAGAGCGCAGCGCGCAGCTCTCATGCCGTCACACGGAACGTGTGACCTTCAGATCATCTCCAGTTCGAACGCCGAGACGAGGTGTTGCGGGAGGCAGCGCGGTGCGATGAACACCGCGTCCGCGCGCCATGTCTTTCCCTGCGCCCGCGGATGGCGCGCCAGCCAGGCCCGCGCGGCGCGGGAGAAGCGCCGACGCTTCATGGCGGTGATGGCGGACAGCGCGTCGTCCATCGCTCCGCGCGCCTTCACCTCGACGAAGGCGATGGTGTCGCCGCGCGTGACGATGAGATCGATCTCGCCGCCCGCGGCGGCATAGCGGCGCGCGAGTGGGCGATAGCCTTTCGCGAGGAGGAACAGAAGGGCGATCCATTCCGCGCGATGGCCGCGCAGGAACGTGACGCGCCGGCGCTCGAGAGCCGTCCTCATGCGTCTCTTTTCGCGAGTTCGAGCGCGCGGGCATAAACCTCGCGCTTCGGCAGGCCGAGTTCCGCCGCAACCAGCGCGGCCGCATCCTTGATGGAATGATTCCTGAGCGCCGCTTCGAGCCTGCCGTCGAGCGCGGCGTCGGCTTCCGCCGCGTGCATCTCCTTCGTGGCCTCGCCGATCAGCACCACGATCTCGCCTTTCGGCGGGCCTTCTTCCGCGAATTGCGCCGCGAGTTCCGGCAGGGTCCCGCGCCGGATCGTTTCGAACATCTTGGTGAGCTCGCGCGCAACCACGGCCTGCCGCTCGCCGAGAACGGCCGCGGCGTCCGCCAGCATCTCGGGAAGGCGATGCGGACCTTCGAAGAGCATCAATGTGCCGGGGATCGCGGCGATCTCGGTGAGCCGCGCGCGCCGTGCCGCGCTCTTCGGAGGCAGGAAGCCCTCGAAGAAGAAGCGGTCGGTCGGCAGCCCCGAGGCCACGAGAGCCGTGAGCACCGCCGAGGGTCCGGGAATGGGCGTGACCGGCAAACCCTCCTCGATGGCCGCCTGAACGAGCTTGTAGCCGGGGTCCGAGACGAGCGGGGTGCCGGCATCCGACACCAGAGCCAGGGCCTGGCCTTCGCGGATCCGATGAACCATCCGCTCGCGCACGGCATCGTTGGAATGCTCGTGGTAGGCCACCAGCGGCGTGGTGATGCCGTAATGGGCGAGCAGCGTCTTGGTCACCCGCGTGTCCTCGGCCAGGATCGCATCCGCCGCCGCCAGCACGTTCAGGGCCCGGAAGGAAACGTCCTGCAAGTTGCCGATAGGCGTCGCGACCACGTAGAGGCCTGCCGTCAGGGGTTTGGCTTCTGCGGCCAACCCGAAGGCCGTGAAGGTGGCGGTCCGCTCTGCCGGCTCGCGCCGTTTGGTCCGGTTGTCGATTCTCTGTGTCATTGCCGTTCATTCTCGCATGAACGCCCTGCGGGGCGGAAGCAGCCTCGTTCTGCCGAAACAGGGGTCTTGAGAACAATGTTTACCTTTTACGGCCAAGGTTGACTCCAGATCCGATGAGCTGTTTCCAAGAAGGGGGCGGAGATGGCATCGCATGTCAGGGGCGGGGCGAGGAGTCCAGTCGCTCGGGTGGCACTGGCCTTGCTGCTGACGGGCACGCTGGCGCTGCAAGGATGCATGGGGTCTCCCCGCCGGGCGCACAAGCCGAGCAGGCCCGCGCAGAAATCCGCTTCCCATGAGCCCGCCTCTCGTGCCGATATCCCTCCTGAGCACGCCTCGACCGGTCAGCTGCCGGGCACTCCCGGACGGGATTTCGCTCCTGGGAGCCCCCATACGCCGATCGGCAGCAGCACCATCGGCAACGGTCCCGTGAAAGTCGCGCTGATCCTGCCGCTGTCCGGTTCCGCGCAAGGAGCCATGGTGGCGCAGAGCATGCGCAACGCCGCCGAGCTGGCGATCAGCGAATTCCAGGCTGCGGACCTCACCGTTCTCGTGAAGGACGATCGCGGTACGCCGGAGGGCGCTCGGGAGGCCACCGATCAGGCCCTTGCACAAGGCGCTGAA
The DNA here is from genome assembly GCF_004458765.1 of Microvirga pakistanensis. Lineage (GTDB taxonomy): Bacteria > Pseudomonadota > Alphaproteobacteria > Rhizobiales > Beijerinckiaceae > Microvirga > Microvirga pakistanensis. Next base: position 34,596 of record NZ_SPJX01000186.1, read on the forward strand.
CTCATCCTCGGTCCGCTTTTCGCCGGTTCGGTCCAGGCGGCGGGGCAGGCGGCTCAGCAGGCGGGCAAGCCCCTCATCGGCTTTTCCTCCGACAGGGCCGCCGCTACGCAAGGCGTCTATCTCCTGAGCTTCATGGTCCAGGTGGAGGTCGACCGCATCATCGCGTATGCCGCCTCGCAGAACCGCCGCTCCGTCGCGGCCCTGATTCCCGCCACGGCCTATGGTGCCGTGGCGGAGGCGCAGCTGCGGGAAGCGGCTGCCGAAAACCGCATGCGCATCGTCGCCATCGAACGCTATCCGGCCGGGCAGCCGCAGAGCGCCGTGCAGCGCCTGGGCACCGTCATCGGGGGAGCATCGCCACAGGCCGATGCCCTGTTCATCCCCGACAATGGCGACGGCCTGCCTGCGGTCGCGCAGGCGCTGCAGACCGTCCGCTTCGATCCGCAGAGGGTGAAGCCGCTCGGGACCGGGGTGTGGGACGAGGCACGGGTGTTCGGGCTGCCGGCGCTCCAGGGCGGCTGGTTCGCGGCGCCGGACAAGCGTGGCTTCATGGATTTCGCCGCCCGCTACCGGGCGCGCTTCGGCAGCGAGCCGGTCCGCCTCGCGACCCTGTCCTACGATGCGGTGACGCTGGCGGCGGCGCTCGCCCGCATGCAGGGACCGCAGGCCTACAATGCCAGCGTTCTCACGAGCGGAGCGGGCTTCGCCGGGGCCGATGGCGTGTTTCGGTTCAACCCCAACGGCACCAACGACCGCGCCCTGACCGTTCAGGAGGTGCGGGGCGGTACGGCTGCCCTCATCAGCACCGCGCCGCGCACCTTGATGGCGGGCTACTGACCGCAAGGTCTATTGGCGCGCGAGCGTCGCGCTCAGCTCGGGCTTGTTGTTGAGGGTCTGGAACACCACGCAATAGCGCTCGGTCAGCTTGAGCAACTGATCGATCTTCTCCTGCGGCGCATCCGTGTCCACCTCGAAGGAGAGACGGATGTTCTTGAAGCCGACCGGCGCGGTCTTGTCGACGCCGAGCGTGCCGCGGAAATCGAGGTCGCCCTCCGCCTTCACGGTCCCATGACGCAGATCGATTTCGAGCGCGGTCGCAACCGCCTTCAGGGTCACCCCCGCGCAGGCGACGAGCGCTTCGAGCAGCATGTCGCCGGAGCACAGCTCCGCGCCCGAGCCGCCGGTAGCCGGGTGAAGGCCCGCCACGGCGAGCGCGCGGCCGGTCTCGACCTTGCAGGCGATGTGCTGGTCGTCGAGGGTGCCCTGCGCCTTCAGCGTGATGACGGCGGCGTCCGGATTGCTGCGGTATTGGTCCTTCAGCGGCGCCTGGAGGGCGCGCAGTTCGGTCGAGTCCATGGGGCCTATCCTTGTTACCACCACAGCGCCGCGGCCTGTCGGTCGCGCTCGCGCTGCGGCTGCTGTTGAGGCGTGTTGAGGGAATGATCGAGCGCCGTCAAGACGCGACGAACGGAACTTTCGAAGGCTAAGCCCGTCTTGTCGCGCGGGCGGGCGAGGGTGAGCGGCAATTCGTCGAAGATGCGGCCGGGCTTCGGCTGCATGACGACGGCGCGGTCGGCGAGCGTCACCGCCTCCTGCACGTCGTGCGTCACGAGAACGACGGTGGGGCGCGTCTCTTCCCACAGCCCCAGCAGATGCTCGTGCAGGCTCGCGCGGGTGAACGCGTCGAGGGCCGAGAAGGGCTCGTCGAGAAGCAGCACTTTCGGGTTGGTCACGAAGGCGCGGGCGATCGCGACGCGCTGCTGCTGGCCGCCCGACAGGTCGCGTGGCCAGCGTTCGGCATGTTCCGACAGGCCGATTTTCTCGAGCGCATGCCTCACTCGGGATTTCCTCCCGGCCGGGCTGAGATGGGCGAGCCCGAAGGCGATGTTCTGGGACACCGTGAGCCATGGCAGAAGGCGCGGTTCCTGGAAGACGATCCCGACGGACGGATGCGGGCCGGAGAGAGCTTCGCCGTCGAGGCGGATCGCGCCCGCGCTCGTCTGGTCGAGACCGGCGACGAGGCGCAGCAACGTGGTCTTGCCGCAGCCCGAGCCCCCGATGAGAGACACGATCTCGCCCTCGCGAACGGAGAGATTGATGTCGGACAGCGCGCGCGTGCCGTCGGCGTAGGTCTTGGAGAGGTGTTCGAGCTGAAGCATCACAGTCTCTCCCGCACGGTATCCTGCCAGCGCACGAGGGGCTTGGTGAGGCCGACGAGCAGGCTGTCGGCGATCTTGCCCAGAAGGGCGAAGGCGATGATGGCTGCGAGGATCTGATCGGGCTTGCCCATCTGCTGCCCGTCGACGAGCAGGTACCCGAGCCCCTCCGAGGCGCCCATGAACTCGGCCGCGACCACGAACATGAAGCCGAGGCCGAGGCCGGAGCGCAGCGCGATCACCGCTTCCGGCAGAACGGCCGGCAGCAGGATACGCCTCGCGAGCTGGATCCGCGAGAGGCGGAACACGTGGCCGACTTCCACGAGTTTGCGGTCGACGGACAGGATCGCGCCCGCAATGCCGAGATAGACGGGGAAGAACACGCCGACCGCGATCAGCGCCACCTTCGAGGCTTCGAAGATGCCGAGCCACAGAATGAAGAGCGGCACCCAGGCGATGGACGGGATGGCGCGCAGGGCCTGAAGGGTGGGATCGAGCAGGCGGCGGACCGTGCTGCTGGCGCCGGAGAGCGCGCCGAGGACGATGCCGGCGGCGGCGCCCAGAACGAACCCGCTGGCGATGCGCCAGAGCGTGACCCCGACATGGGTCCACAATTCACCCGTCTCCGCGAGGGCCCAGAGCGTCGCGGCGATGCGGCTCGGCGGCGGAACGAGGCGTCCCTGCGCGAGGCCGAAACGCACGGCGGCTTCCCAGAGAAGCGCAACCGCGACGGGAAGCAAAAAGCCGAGAAGGATGCGCCAGTCGAAGGCGCGACGCTTCTCGGCAGGGGAGGGAGCCGCGAGAGCGGCGGCACCCTGTTGGGAGGACCAGGCGTGGCTTGTGGCTTGGCCTGACACGGCGCTCTCCCGTGACGAAGTCATTGAGCGGCCGCTGTCGCGAACTGGCGATCTATCAGGGTATCGACGACGGCGCGCACGTTGGTGTCGGCGGGAACGACGCCGGCCTGCTGCAGGGCAAGGCCCGCGGCGATGATCGTGTCGGCCTGCGGCTGACCGATGGCGGAATGGGTGAGTTCCGTGCGCTCCAGCTGGCGATCGATCACCGTTTCCGGCAGCTTGGTGTAGGTCACGAGGGACTTCTTCAACTCGGCCGGATTGGCGAGGGCGTATTGACGGGCCTGCTCGTAGGCCTTCAGCACGCGGCCGACGAGAGCCGGGTTGTCCTTGGCGAAGCTCTCGGACACGTTCAGCACGCCCCAGGTGTTGGCGGCCGCGTTACGGTAGAAGAGCTGCGCGCCGCTCTCCGCTTCGGCGGCGGCCATCAGCGGGTCGAGACCGGCCCAGGCGTCCACGTCGCCGCGCTCGAGGGCCGTGCGGCCGTCCGGGTGCTGCAGCAGGACGAGCTTCACGTCCTTCTCGGTGAGCTTGGCTTCCTGGAGGGCCCGCACCAGGAAGATGTGCGGATCGGTGCCGCGGGTGACGGCGACGCGCTTGCCCTTGAGGTCCTCGACCTTGGCGATGCCCGTGTCCTTGCGGGTGACGAGGGCGGTCCATTCCGGACGGGAATAGACGTAGATCGACTTGATCGGGTTGCCGTTGATCTTGGCGATCAGGGCCGCGGCGCCGGCGGTGGAGCCGAAATCGATGGAGCCCGCGTTGAGGAACTCGAGCGCCTTGTTGGAGCCGAGCGACTGGACCCAGCGGACGCCGATGCCGTCCTTCTCCAGTTCCTTCTCCAGGAAGCCCTTGTCCTTCAGGACGAGGCTCACCGGATTATAGGTGGCGAAGTCGATCTTGATCTCCTTCGGCTGTGCGAACGCGCCGGTGGCGAAGGAGGTCAGGCCTGTGGCGATGGAAGCGGCCAGGAGAAGGCGGCGGGTCAGGCTCATGTGGAAGGTCCCATGTTGTGCGCATGGGAGCTTGGGATTGGATCCTGCCGCGCCCGGCGCTTTAGCTGCACTTGTTTCGCGCCCGCAAGCTGCTTGCTCAAATCGGCGCGTGTTCGTTATATGAAACAGAGAGTTTCTTCTGTCAAACAGAATTTCGTATAAAGAACACTCTATCCGTCCTACCGGATAAGTCCAGCCCGCTCTTGGGGGCCGGCGCACACGGTGATAAGCCAGAACACGTTTCCGATCACGGTTGTTCCATGCCGCTCCAGAATCCAGACGCCATCCTGAAGAGCCTCGGCGATCAGCCGATCCGCGATGCGGGCGAGCTGCGAGCCAGGCTCGTGCCCGAACTCAAGCTCTACCTCGAGGAAGGCCGCGCGCAGGCGGAGGAGCAGCTGCTGGAAGCCAAGGACGGCCTCGTCTGCGCCAAGTTTCTCTCGGCGCATATGGATGATCTCGTCCGCCTCGTGCACGAGGCGGTGGTGCGGCATCTCTATCCGGCCGGAAGCCCGACATCGGGCGAGCGCATCGCCGTGGTGGCGACCGGAGGCTACGGCCGTGGAACCCTGGCGCCAGGCTCCGACGTCGACCTGCTGTTTCTGCTCCCCTACAAGCAGACGGCCTGGAGCGAGAGCGTCGTCGAAGCGATGCTCTACGTGCTGTGGGATCTCAAGCTGAAGGTCGGCCATGCCACCCGTTCGGTGGAGGATTGCATGCGCGAGGCCGCGGCCGACATGACGATCCGCACCTCGCTTCTGGAGGTCCGCTTCCTGTTCGGGGATCGCGCGCTCTTCGACACTCTCGTGCAGCGCTTCGACCGGGAGATCGTCGCCACGTCCGCGGCGGAATTCGTCGATGCCAAGCTGAAGGAGCGCGATGCGCGCGTGACGAAGGCCGGCGCGTCGCGCTATCTCGTCGAGCCCAACGTGAAGGACGGCAAGGGAGGATTGCGCGATCTCAACACGCTCTTCTGGATCGGCAAATACGTCTATCAGGTGAAGAAGCCGCGGGAACTCGTGAAGGCGGGGCTCTTCACGCCCGACGAGTTCAAGCTCTTCCTGCGATGCGAGGAGTTTCTGTGGCGCGTGCGCTGCCATATGCACTTCGCGACGGGCCGCGCCGAGGAGCGCCTGACTTTCGATCTGCAGCGCATCATCGCCGAGCGCATCGGATTTTCGCCTCGCGGTGGATTGTCGGCGGTCGAGCGTTTCATGAAGGCCTACTTTCTGATCGCCAAGGACGTGGGCGACCTGACGGCCATCGTGTGCGCGGAGCTTGAGGCGCGCCAGACGAAGAAGCGTCCCATGCTCGATCGCATGTTCGGGCGCTTTCGCCGCCGTCGCGGCGGCGCGCTCGAAGGCAACGATTTCGTCATCGACAACAACCGCATCAATGTGAGCGGCGAGGATGTGTTCGGGCGCGATCCCGTCAATCTCATTCGCCTGTTCTGGCTCGCGGACAAGCACAATCTCGCGATCCATCCCGATGCGACGCGCTTGGCGACCCGTTCCCTGAAGCTCATCGGACAGAAACTGCGCCGCGATCCGGAGGCGAACAAGCTCTTCCTCGACATCATCACGTCCAGGAACGCGCCGGAGGTGGTGTTGCGGCACATGAACGAGGCGGGCGTGCTCGGCCGCTTCGTCCCGGATTTCGGGCGCATCGTCGCGATGATGCAGTTCAACATGTATCACCACTACACGGTCGACGAGCACCTCATCCGCTCCATCGGCGTGCTCACGGAAATCGAGGCGGGGCAGCTCGGCAACGAGCATCCGCTCGCCAACCAGATCTTCGGCACGATCCAGAACCGCCGGGCGCTCTACGTCGCCGTCTTCCTGCACGATATCGCCAAGGGGCGCCCGGAGGATCACTCGATCGCCGGCGCCGCGATCGCGCGCAAGCTCGGCCCGCGCTTCGGCCTCACGGAGGCCGAGACGAACACCGTGGCCTGGCTCATCGAGCATCACCTGCTCATGTCGAATACGGCCCAGAGCCGCGATCTGTCGGACCCCGCCACCATCAAGAGCTTCGCGGATGTGGTGCAGACCATGGAGCGCCTGAAGCTGCTGCTCGTGCTCACCATCGCCGACATCAAGGCCGTGGGCCCCGGCACCTGGACGGGCTGGAAGGGCCAGCTCCTGCGCACGCTCTATCACGAAACCGAGGTGCTGCTCGGCGGCGGCGCGGCGGACGTGGCGCGCTCCGATCGGATCCGCCTCGCGCAGGAGCAGCTGCGGGCGGCGCTCCCCGACTGGTCCGGCGAAGCATTCGAGGCCTACGCGGCCCGCCACACGCCGGCCTATTGGCTGAAGACGGACGACGAGCGACGCGTGAAGCAGGCTCATTTCGTCCGCGATGCGGAAAAGGCCGGGCGCACGGTCACCACATCCTACGAGACCGATCATTTCCGGGGCGTCACGGAGCTCACCATCCTGTCGCCCGACCATCCGCGCCTGCTCGCCATCGTCACCGGCGCCTGCGCCGCGGCGGGGGGCAACATCGTGGATGCGCAGATCTTCACGACGACGGACGGCATGGCGCTCGACACGATCGTGCTGTCGCGGGCCTTCGACCGCGACGAGGATGAGTTGCGCCGCGCAGAGCGCGTCGCAAAGGCCATCGAGCGCGCGCTGAAGGGCGAGGTGAAGATCGCGGATCTCGTGGAGAGCAAGCGTCCGGCGAAACCCTCGAAAGCATTCCACGTGCCCCCGGAGGTCACGATCGACAATTCGCTCTCGAGCCGGCAGACCGTCATCGAGATCTCGGGCCTCGACCGGCCGGGCCTGCTGTACGATCTCACCACGGCTCTGGGAAAGCTCAACCTCAACATCGCCTCGGCCCACATCGTCACCTTCGGCGAGAAGGCGGTGGACGTGTTCTACGTGACGGATCTGACGGGCACCAAGGTGACCCATGCGGGCCGCCAGGCCACGATCCGCCGCGTTCTGCTCGACGTGTTCAAGACGGAGGAAGCGGAGCCGTTTCACCGGCGAAGCGCTTGATTTGTGAGCGCTTCGACCTGATATGTGCCCTGACCCTTTTTGCCACCTTTCAGTTGATCGACCATGAACCCGAACGACACGGAAAACCAGACCATCAATCCCCAGGCCGAGACCGCCAACGGCGCCGAAACCGTGACCGCCGCTGAATCTCAGGCCGACCCGATCGCCGTTCTCGAGGCCGAAAAGGCCGATCTGAAGGACAAATTCCTGCGTCTCATGGCAGATATGGAGAACCTGCGCCGCCGCACGGAGCGCGAGGTGGCGGACGCCCGCACCTATGCCGTGGCGAATTTCGCGCGGGACATGCTCAATGTGGCCGACAACGTGCGCCGCGCCATCGAGAGCGTGCCGGAGGAGGCCCGGGCTGGCGCCGAGGGAGCCTTCAAGGGCCTCATCGAAGGCATCGATCTCACCGAGCGCGACCTGCTCAAGACCCTGGAGCGCCACGGCGTGAAGAAGCTCGAGCCGCAGGGCCAGAAGTTCGATCCGAACGTGCATCAGGCCATGTTCGAAGTGCCGAACCCGGACGTGCCGAACGGCACCGTGGTGCAGGTAGTGCAGTCCGGCTACGTGATCGGCGACCGCGTCCTGCGTCCCGCCCTGGTCGGCGTGGCCAAGGGCGGCCCCAAGGCTCCGGCGAACGGGGCAGGCTCCGAGACCGCCGACAATTCTTCCTCCGCTTCGTAAATCCTCAGTGGAGCTTCTCCAGCAGATCCCCTTCGAGGTCATCGGCGTCGCCGTCTTCGCGCTGACGGGCGCACTGATGGCGGCCCGCAAGGGCATGGACCCGTTCGGGTTCGCCCTGCTGGCGACGCTCACGGGCGTGGGCGGCGGGACGGTGCGGGACCTTCTGATCGGCATTCGGCCCGTCTTCTGGGTGGGTGATCCCACGGACGTGCTCGTCTGCCTGGTCGTCGCCGAGGCCGTCTTTGCCCTGGGTCCGAAGAACGTTGCGGCTCTCGAAGGCGGCAGGCGGGGCCGCGTGCTCCTGTGGGCGGATGCCCTGGGATTGGCCCTTTTCGCCATTACCGGCACGGCCAAGGCTCTTGCCGCCGGCGTTCCCGCCTTGTCGGCCATCGCGCTCGGGACCATCACGGCGACCTTCGGCGGCATCATCCGCGACATCTTCGCGGGGAGCACGCCTCTCGTCCTGCGGCAGGAGATCTATGTGACCGCAGCGGCGCTGGGAGCCGCCGTTACGGTGACGCTGCAGGTGATCGGCCTTCCGCCGATCTGGGGGGCGGCCGCAGGTTTTGGCGCGGCCTTCGGCCTGAGGGCGTTTGCGATCCTGCGCGGATGGTCGCTCCCGGCGTTTCCGAGCCGGGAGGCTTAGAGCATCGGGTGCGAAAGTGGGAACCGGTTTCGCGTGAAAAGATGCTAAACAATCGAGAACTTAAAGCCCCAGACGTGAGTTCGAATGCACGTCCGAGGCCCTAGAATTTGGACTCGATCCCATCGGCGATGGCTCGGAAGCGCGGAAGATTCTGATCTCTCTGCTCCTGGCGGGTGAGGCCGACCATGCGGATGTAGCGATCCGCGTCGAAGCGGATGGATTGCATCACCACGATGGGCTGGCCCGATTCCGCCTCGACCGCCCTCGCGACGATCTCGTGCCAATCCTGACCCTTTAGACGGAAGGAATCCGAGCGCTCGATCCGGACGTCCCTCAAGATTTGGTTGGCATGAAGAGCCGCCTGGGCGAACTGCTTGCGCTGCTCGCCGGACGATGGCACGGCTTGCAGGGACGATCCGACGATCATCAGCGGCTGCTCCACGGCCTTGATCGTGTCCTTCGGCCCATCCGTGAACAGCACGGAATTGCCCGCGACCACGCGGACGGGCCGGAAGCCGGCCTTCTCGACGACCCGGAACGGCAGGGCCGAGACCTGCTCCTCCAGGGACACGTCATGGCGCAGGGCAACGCTCTTCAGGGCGTTTCGGATCTCCTCGTCGCTGTAGCCGTCCTGGCCGCCGCTCACCTCGGCCACGACGAGGCCGGTCAAGGCCTCGTCCTTGACCAGAAGAAGCCATTTGCGGCCCATCCGGGGCTTGAGCATCGTGCCGCTGACGAGGATGGCCTCGTTGGAGCCGAGCTTCACATTCTCTCTGGTCTTCAGCTCCAGGCCCTGCCTCTTCAGCACGTCCTTGTTCAACCCCGAGGCGAGCTGGCCGAATGCCCCGGCCGGCATTTCCGCGAAGGTGATCGCGGCGGCGCGCTCCTCGTTCTCGAACCCGCTGAAGCGTTTGGACAGGGTCATGTCCTGCGGGGGAGAAAGGCCGATGCGCGAGGCCGGCGGGAAGACGGGGTCCGCGGCGAAAGCCGCCTGAACGGACAGGATGAAGCCGAATGCAGCAGCAGAAAGGATTTTCATGGAGGCCCCTTGAGCATTCTTGTGGCAGAAAAGGCTAGAGCGGTTTTTCGACCTTGCGCAAGGTGAGATTGAGCCGCCCACCCTGCGGCAGCAGGTCCGAGCTGCCGGAGATCAGCCGGTCGATGCCATGATAGATCAGGCGGGCCGGCCCGCCGAACACGATTGCGTCACCGGACCTGAGGCGGATCGAACGGGTCGGGTCCCGGCGGTCGAGCCCGCCATGGCGGAACAAGGCCGTATCGCCCAACGAGAGCGAGACGACGGGAGCGTCGAACTCCGCCTCGTCCTTGTCCTGATGCAGGCCCATGCGGGCTTCGGGATTGTAGAAGTTGATCAGGCAGGCATCGGGCGGATGGACGTAACCGCTCAACGTGGCCCAGGCCTGCAAAACCTGATCGGGTATGGCGGGCCAGGGTTCGCCTGTCTCGGGATGAGTGGGCTGGTAGCGATAGCCCGCGATGTCCGACACCCAGCCGAGCCTCCCGCAATTGGTCATGCGCACCGAGAAGGGCTTGCCCGTGCGCGGCATGCGCGGCGTGAACAGGGGCGCAGTGCGGGTAATCTGGCGCAGAGATCGAAGCAGGAGTTCCTGGGCCGGACGGTCCAGGTAATCCGGGTAATAGACGAGGCCGGGAGCGAGGGTCAGCGGAGACATCGGGTTATCGTGGCACGCCTCGTTCTCCCCTGTCGTCGCCGGCCTCGGGCCGGTGATCCCGATCGCGGGTGCGAAGTGCCTTTCCGGCAAGGGATGGCCGGGACTGATCCCCGGATCACGTCCGGGGACGACCATGACAGGAGAGAGGTGCGAAGAGCTGTCTTATCCCTCCAGCACGTCCTTGCTGGCCACCGTCGTATCGGCATTGAGGCGATAGACCAGCGGGATGCCGGTTGCGAGCTCGAGGCTCGGGATCGTCTCGGCCGTGAGGCCGTCGAGCACCATCACGAGCGCGCGCAGCGAATTGCCGTGAGCGGCCACGAGCACGCGCTCGCCGCGCATCACGCGGGGGAGAATCTCGCGGATGTAATAGGGCAGGACGCGGGCCACGGTGTCCTTGAGGCTTTCGCCGCCGGGAGGTGGAACGTCGTAGGAGCGGCGCCAGACGTGAACCTGCTCCTCGCCCCAGCGGGCGCGGGCATCGTCCTTGTTCAGGCCCGAGAGATCGCCGTAATCGCGCTCGTTGAGCGCCTGGTCGGCAATGGTCTTGAGATCGGGCTGGCCGATCTCTTCCAGGATCAGCTTGCAGGTGCGCTGGGCGCGTCCGAGAGCGGACGTGTAGGCCACGTCGAACCGAACGCCCATGTCCTTCAGGCGGCGGCCGGCATTGCGCGCCTCCTCGATGCCGAGATCGGTCAGGCCCGGATCCTTCCAGCCGGTGAACAGGTTCTTGAGGTTCCATTCGCTCTGGCCATGGCGGGCGAGCACAAGAAGGCGATCCATCTCTCAGCGTCTCCGTTTCGTGATGATTGTCTCAGAGGTCCTTGAGGCCGAGCACGTCGGCCATCGTGTAGTAGCCGGGCTTCTTGTCGAAGCCCCAGAGGGCGGCTCTCACGGCGCCGCGCGCGAAAATGCTGCGATCCTCCGCGCGGTGCCAGAGCTCGAGGCGCTCGCCCGCGCCAGCGAAGATCACGGAATGCTCGCCGACCACCGAGCCGCCGCGCAGGGTGGCAAAGCCGATATCGCCCGGGTTGCGCGCGCCGGTATGGCCGTCGCGGCTGCGCACCGAGCGCTCCTTGAGGGAAATCCCGCGCCCCTCCGCGGCAGCCTCGCCGAGCAGAAGCGCCGTGCCCGAGGGCGCATCCACCTTCATGCGGTGATGCATCTCGAGCACCTCGATGTCGAAGTCCTCGCCCAGGGTCTCGGCCACCTTGCGCACGAGGCCCGCGAGCAGGTTCACGCCGAGCGACATGTTGCCCGACTGGACGATGCGCGCGTGCCGGGCGGCGGCCTCGAGCTTCGCGAAATCCTCCTCCTGCAGGCCCGTGGTGCCGACCACATGCACGATGCGGGCCTGGGCGGCGAGACCTGCGAAGGACACGGTGCCGGCGGGCGACGTGAAGTCGAGGACGCCGTCGGCCTGGGCGAAGACGGGCAGGGGATCCGCCGTCACGCTCACGCCGAGAGGCGCAAGCCCTGCGAGCACACCCGCATCCTGCCCCAGGGCAGGGGAGCCCTCGCGCTCGATGGCGCCAACGAGGCGGCAGTTCTCCGCCTCAGTCACGGCCTTGATGAGCATGCGCCCCATGCGTCCGGCCGCTCCGACCACGACAAGTCGCATTTCGCTCATGCTCGATCTCCTGTTTGCCTGCGTGAGGCATATAGCGGCATGGTGGAGTCCTGCAAAGCTGCGACGGGCTTCAGCATCAAAATCCGTCGCTTTCCCTCGAAGCCGCTCGCGATCTCCTGCGCCAAGAGAGTCCTGAGGCTAAGTGGAGCCTGTTCAGCGCGCACTTCCCGGAAGCCGATTCTCTCGTAGAAGGGACCGTTGAATGGGATGAAGCGATCAGTGGTCAGGGCTATCGCACCATAAGGCGCCGCCCGCGCATGATCCTCGGCTGCCTGAATCAGCCTGCGGCCGAGCCCGGCGCGCTGGTGCTCGCGCGCGACGCTGACTTCCTTCACGAACAGAAAGTCGTTGATCGCCTCGGCCGCCAGGAAACCTACGGGCACATCCCGCCGGTCGGCTGCGACCCACAGGAGACCCGCGGCATGCGATGCTTCGACCACGGCAGCGGGCAGAACGTCAGCCGTCTGGCGCGGACCTCCGAGGGCCTCGAAATAGGTCACGGAGGCGGAGCGCTCCACATCCGCGAGAGCCCCGAGATCGCTCTCACGCCCAGGTCGGATGGCATATGTTTCAGGGATCAACTCGGTTGCGGCCCCTCGTAGCCCTCGATGATGATGATATCGGCCACCGCATGCCCGTCGCGTTCCGCCTTGGCCGCTTGGTATTCCGGCGAATCCCAGCATTCGAGCGCGGCCTGGTAGGAGGGGAACTCGATCACGACGTTGCGGTCGCGCGAGCCGCCTTCCGCCACCCGGAAGCCGCCGCCGCGCACCAGGAAGCGGGCGCCGTACTTGGCGAACGGCACCGCATTGGCCTTCACATAATTCTGGTAGGCATCCGGGTTCTGCACATCGACCCGGCCGATCCAATAACCCTTCGGCATCGCTTCAGGCTCCTTCCACCAGCACGAACTCGGCCACACAGGCGCCGTCGCGCTTGGCCTTCGCCGCCTGGTATTCGGGGGAATGGTAATAGGTGCGGGCCTGCTCGACCGAGTCGAACTCGATCACCACGTTGCGGGGCCTAGCCTCGCCCTCCAGCGCCTCATAGGCCCCGCCGCGCACCAGCGGACGTCCGCCATATTGCTGGATCGCCGCCGTCGCACCCTTGGCGTATTCCGCGTAGGCCTCGGGGTTGGTGACGGTGACGCGGGCGATGACATAGCCTTTGGGCATATGAAGGGCTCCTCTGTGATGGGGTGTGCAGCGAACCCCGGCGGGCGCGATGCGTCAAGCTCTTCCGCAGCATCGGACCCAAAAGTGGATTTGCACTTTTGGGATCGATCCGATGCTTTCGCCTTAGATAAGAGCATCGTGCAGGGCGGAAAACCGGGTCCACCTTTCCGCACGATGCCCTAGGGGCGCGAAGCGGATCTGACCGGCACGCCATCCTTGAAGGTGGTGTTGCCGTCGGTGGCAAGGCCGAGCACGATTCGGCCCTCCTGGTCAGGCTCGGACTTGATCGGACGTAAGGCATTGGGCTCGGGAAGCGTGAACCGCTTCACCTTCATGCGCTGCGCGCCGTACATCAAGCAATAGGCTGCCTTGTCGTCGATGGCATAGCGAACCGGATAAAAGTACGGCTCGATCAGACGGAAGCTCTTCGGGTCGGCCTTCGGAACAGGTGTGTAGGGACCCCACAAACAGAATACATGGTTCTTGTCCCTGAAGACGGCGTCCTCGACATGCTCCACCGAATTCTTGTCCACTTCAGGCATGATCGTCGAGCCTCGGAAGAAGTGATCCTTGTCCCGACCCGTGTCGTCCGTGATCGCCTCGAAGCTCGACGGGTCGCAGGGAACGACGCGTCTTGTCTCGAGACAGCATCCCTCGTCCGTCAGCACCATTGTCGTCTCCTCCTCTTCGCCGGCGGGAAGGCTTGCAGGCACGTAGGCCTGCCTGAGCTTCTCGATCCAGTCGCTTTCGCTCCCTTCGATCGGCACACGCGTGATGGAGAGCACCTTCGTGAGCTTCGCCCGGTTGGCGGCCAGGGACTCGGACTGAGCCAGGAAGCCGCCCGTCAGACTCTCGAAGATGAAGCGCTGATGACAATCCGCGGCCAGAGCCAGCCAGGGAAGCGGATGCTTGAGGAGCCTGAAGGAGGCAGGATCCGTCTTTCCGAGCTTCGCGCCATAGGCATAAACGGCCTTGCTGTCCTTATAGAGAAGACCGGGCAGCACGCAGCTCAAGGTGCAAGGGTCGGCCTCGAACCGGTATGGGCCCCAATAGGCGTGGCCCTTGTCCACCGCGACAGGGCCCTTCTCCCCGATGGGTCGGAAAGAGGCGGCGTCAACCTGCCGGGCAGGGCCGGTGAATGCGAAGAAGACGCGTTGGTCCGAGATGAGATAGCGGCTGCTCAAGACGGTCTCCCGAATGGCCGAGATGGTCCGCTGCTCTGTAACTCGGTTTCTGTCACTTGGAAACGACGCCTTGACGGAGGGCGCTCACGCTCCGGTCATTTCCCGCACGATGGCTTGCGCCGCAGCGCGTGGGTCGGCGGCCTTCACGATGGGGCGCGCCACGACGAGATGGGTTGCGCCGTCGCGGATCGCCTCGCCCGGGGTGACGATGCGCTTCTGGTCGCCCGCTTCCGCGCCAGCGGGGCGAATGCCGGGGGTCACGATGAGGCGGTTGCGCCCGACGATGCCGCGTACGCGCGGCGCTTCCGTGGCGGCGCAAACGATGCCGTCGATGCCGATGTCACGGGCCTGCTCCGCGCGGCGGGCCACGAGTTCCTCCGGTGCGACGGGGGCATAGCCTGCCTCGACGAGATCGTTGTCGTCGTAGGAGGTGAGCACGGTCACGGCGAGGATCTTCAGGTCCGATCCGGCCCTTCCGGCAACGGCGGCCCGCATGGTCTGCGGATAGGCGTGAACGGTCAGGAACGTCACGCCCATGCGGGCGATGGAGCGCACGCCTTCCTCGACCGTATTGCCGATGTCGTGCAGCTTGAGATCGAGGAAGACCTTCTTGCCTTGCCCGATCAGCTCGCTCGCGAATTCGAAGCCTCCGGCATAGGCGAGCTGGTAGCCGATCTTGTAGAAAGTCCCCGCATCCCCGATGCGCTCCACGATGGAGCGCGCCTCCTCGACGCCCGGAACGTCGAGGCCGATGATGAGCCTGTCGCGCATGTCTTCCTTCGAAACGGGATTCGTCGAGGGAGACACAGCATTGCTCATGGATGGGAGACCTTGTTGTAGACCCAGACGCGGGCCGGGGGCAGGTTGCGCCAGATCCTGTTGGAGGCTCTGGCCCTGTGCGATTGCGAGCGCGCGGGGATCGGCGGCACGACCGCGTAGGTGAACTGGATGAAGGGTGCGTTCGGATGCATCAGATCCTGCGCGGCCTCGAGCAGGGCCAGGCGCTGATCCATGGGCTTGGTGAAGAGCGGTAGGCTCGACACGGTGGCGGCGGCCGGCTCCTTCAGGACGCCCGCCAGGGTCTCCTTGAGATCGTACGCATCGCCCTGCACGATGGTCGCCTTGGGGAAACGGCGCTTCAGCAGCTGGCAGAATTCCGGATTGAACTCCACGAGGATCAGCCGCTCCTGCTCCACGCCGCGCCGGATCAGGGCGTCGGTGACCGGCCCGGTGCCGGGGCCCAGCTCGACGACGGGTCCCGGAATGCGTGGATCGACGTAGGAAGCCATGGTCCGCGCCAGGATCTTGCCCGACGGCGTGACCGCGCCGACGACGAGCGGGCGTTCAAGCCAGGAGCGCAGAAAGCGGGCCTCGTCCTGAAAACGGTCCTTCTTGAGGGGGATTTTCCGGGTCGTGGGCCGTTGGAACGACTGAAGCACTGGGAAGACCCCTCGAGCGGGCGGATTGCACGGGTTGTTTAGAACTCAAAGGAAACGACCGTCAAGTTAACTTGATCCGCTCAAACCATCGAGAAACTCGCGAAAACGCGAGAAGAAGCCGGAACTCTCCGGATGATTTTCCTTCGAGCATTCCTTGTCGAACTCCTCAAGAAGCTCACGCTGACGTTTGGTGAGCTTCTGCGGAGTTTCCACAACAACCTGAATGTAGAGGTCGCCCACGTCCCGGGAGCGCAGGACCGGCATGCCCTTGCCGCGCAGGCGGAACTGCTTGCCGGTCTGGGTGCCTTCGGGCACCTTCACCAGCGCTTCGGTGCCGCTTAAGGTCGGAACGCTGAACTCGCCGCCGAGCGCCGCCGTCACCATGGAGATCGGCACGCGGCAGAACAGGTCGGCGCCGTCCCGCTGGAAGAACGGGTGAGGCTTGATCGACAGGAAAATGTAGAGATCGCCCGAGGGGCCTCCGCGCAGGCCCGCCTCGCCTTCGCCGGCCAGGCGAATGCGCGTGCCGTCCTCGACTCCGGCCGGAATGTTGACGGAGAGCGTACGCTCCCGGGTGACGCGGCCTGCGCCGCCGCAAGACGGGCACGGGTCGTCGATCACCTCGCCGCGCCCATGGCAGTTCGGGCAGGTGCGCTCGATGGAGAAGAAGCCCTGAGTGGCCCGGACGCGGCCTGCGCCGCCGCAGGTCGGGCAGGTCTTGGGCTTCGAGCCCGGCTTCGCGCCGTTTCCAGAGCAGGCTTCGCAGGTGATGGATGTAGGGATCTTCAGCTCGGCGGTCTTGCCGTGGAAGGCTTCGTCGAGGGTGATCTCCAGATTGTAGCGCATGTCGGCGCCGCGCTCGCGTCCGCCGGCGCCGCGACCCCGGCCGCGTCCGCCCGCATCACCGAAGAAGTTCTCGAAGATATCCGACATGAAGTCGGAGAAATCGCCGTTGAAGCCTGGTCCGCCCGGTCCACCGCCATTGGCGAAGGCCGCGTGGCCGTAGCGATCGTAGGCCGCGCGCTTCTGCGCGTCGGAGAGGGTCTGATAGGCCTCGTTGATTTCCTTGAATTTGACCTCGGCTTCGTGGTCGCCCGGGTTGCGGTCCGGGTGGTATTGCATCGCGAGCTTACGGAAGGCGGATTTCATTTCCGCTTCGGTCGCGGTCCTCGCAACGCCGAGGACGTCGTAGTAGTCGCGCTTGGACATGTCAGGCGCCCCTGGGAGCAGTCGGTCGCTCCGTCATGCTGCCGATCCGGGTCGATTGCATCTGCGGCTTCATTGCTTCCTCACTCCGGCTCGGAGCGTTCCGTTCACAGGCCGAGGCATCGCTGATATCGGGCGGCAGCTCGTTCATTCGTGGTGGGCCTCTCAAGCCCGTTTCATGAAAACGGCACCCGGCCATGAACCGGGTGCCGAAGATCGTCAGAAGGTGCGCATGATCCTTACGCGCGCTTCTTCTTGTCGCCTTCGTCGACTTCCTGGAAGTCGGCGTCGATGACGTCGTCCTTCTGGGCGTTGTCGCCGCCTTCGGGCTGCTCGCCGGGCTCGCCGGCGGCCGCTTGAGCCGCGTACATCGCCTCGCCCAGCTTCATGGAAGCCTGCATCAGGTCCGTGGTGCGGGCCTTGATGACCTCGGAATCCTCGCCGGCGAGAGCCTGCCTGAGCGCGTCGATGGCGGTCTGGATGCCCTGCTTGTCGGATTCACCGACCTTGTCGCCGTACTCGGTGAGCGACTTCTCGGTAGCGTGAATCAGGCTTTCGCCCTGGTTCTTCGCCTCGACGAGTTCGCGGCGCTTCTTGTCTTCCTCGGCGTGAGCCTCGGCGTCCTTCACCATCTTCTCGATGTCGGCGTCCGACAGGCCGCCGGAGGCCTGGATGCGGATCTGGTGCTCCTTGCCGGTGGCCTTGTCCTTGGCCGTGACGTTCACGATGCCGTTCGCGTCGATGTCGAAGGTGACCTCGATCTGCGGCACGCCGCGCGGTGCGGGCGGAATGCCCACGAGGTCGAACTGGCCGAGCAGCTTGTTGTCCGCCGCCATTTCGCGCTCGCCCTGGAAGACGCGGATCGTCACCGCATTCTGGTTGTCTTCCGCGGTCGAGAAGACCTGGCTCTTCTTCGTCGGGATCGTGGTGTTGCGCTCGATCAGGCGGGTGAACACGCCGCCGAGGGTCTCGATGCCGAGCGACAGCGGGGTCACGTCGAGGAGCAGCACGTCCTTCACGTCGCCCTGGAGCACGCCCGCCTGGATCGCCGCGCCGATAGCCACGACTTCGTCCGGGTTCACGCCCTTGTGGGGCTCCTTGCCGAAGAAGTTCTTCACCACTTCCTGGATCTTCGGCATGCGGGTCATGCCGCCGACCAGGACAACCTCGTCGATGTCGCCGGGGTTGATGCCCGCGTCCTTGAGGGCCTTGCGGCAGGGCTCGATGGTCTTCTGCACGAGGTCGTCCACGAGCTGCTCGAACTTGGCGCGCGAGAGCTTGAGGGCGAGGTGCTTCGGACCCGACGCATCCGCCGTGATGTAGGGGAGGTTGATCTCGGTCTGAGCGGCCGAGGACAGCTCGATCTTCGCCTTCTCGGCGGCTTCCTTCAGGCGCTGAAGGGCGAGCTTGTCCTTGGTCAGGTCGATGCCCTGCTCCTTCTTGAACTCGGCCGCCAGGTACTCGACGAGGCGCATGTCGAAGTCCTCGCCGCCCAGGAAGGTGTCGCCGTTGGTGGACTTCACCTCGAACACGCCGTCGCCGATCTCGAGGACCGACACGTCGAAGGTGCCGCCGCCGAGGTCGTAGACCGCGATCATGCCGGACTGCTTCTTGTCCAGGCCGTAGGCCAGGGCCGCAGCGGTCGGCTCGTTGATGATGCGCAGGACCTCAAGGCCGGCGATCTTGCCCGCGTCCTTGGTGGCCTGGCGCTGGGCGTCGTTGAAGTAGGCGGGAACCGTGATGACGGCCTGCGTCACCGGCTGGCCGAGATGGGCCTCCGCGGTTTCCTTCATCTTCTGGAGCGTGAAGGCGGAGATCTGTGAAGGCGAGTAGGTCTTGCCGTCCGCCTCGACCCAGGCGTCGCCGTTGCCGCCCTTCACGATGTGATATGGAACGAGGCCCATGTCCTTCTGGGTCATGGGGTCGTTGAAGGTGCGCCCGATCAGGCGCTTGATGGCGAAGAAGGTGCGCGACGGGTTCGTGACAGCCTGGCGCTTGGCCGGCTGGCCGACGAGGCGCTCGCCCTCGTCCGTGAAGGCCACGATGGACGGGGTCGTCCGGGTGCCTTCGGAATTCTCGATGACTTTGGGCGTCGTGCCTTCCATGACAGCGACGCAGGAGTTTGTGGTGCCGAGGTCGATACCGATGACCTTACCCATGGCGGGATCCCTCACTTTCAAGCAGACCGCCGAGCCCTAAAAGCAGCCCGGCCCATGGCTTACATGTTGATTGACGAAACAGGTCGGCCCCTGACCGGAGCCCCCTGCTGGCGCTGATATAAGAAGGGGTTTTAAGCGCTGCAAGACGATGTTGAGGGCTTGTTTCGCTCAATTCATCGGGGACAGGCCGTGTTGCATCGCTGTCACAAGGGCCAACCTGCAGGGGGCAGACCCCTTCAGGACCTCTCCGGTTCCGGCCCTTCCGTCATGCCCGGCTCAAGGCCGGGCCCGACGGGCGAGGGTGCCTCGCCGCATCGGCACAGGACCGGTGATGCCGCCGGTGGGGGCAACTCACCAAGTGCGCCCCGCTTCCCACCCCAGGATCGCCTGCTTGCGGGTGAGCCCCCAGTGATAGCCGGTGAGCGCGCCGGAGCGGCCGAGCACCCGGTGGCAGGGGACCACGAAGGAGACCGGGTTCTTGCCCACCGCCGCGCCCACGGCCCGGCAGGCGGCGGGCTTGCCGATGTGGCGGGCGATGTCCGAATAGGTGGTGGCCTTGTCGCGGGGGATTCGCAGCAGGGTCTGCCAGACCCTCACCTCGAAATCCGTGCCGATCAGGACGACCCGCAGGGGCTGTTCCGCCTCCCACCGGGACGGATCGAAGATTCGCCGGGCCAGGGGCGCGGTGCCGGCATGATCCTCCACGTAGAGCGCCTTCGGCCAGCGGCGGGTCATGTCGGCGAGCGCCGCCTCCCGGTCGCCGTCATCCACGAAGCCAAGGCCGGCGAGCCCCCGCTCGGTCGCCACCAGGATCGCCTCGCCGAAAGGGGAGGGGTGGAAGCCGTAGCGCATGGCCAGGCCCGCGCCGCCGGCCTTGTAATCCCCCGGCGTCATGGCCTCGTGGGTCACGAAGAGATCGTGCAGGCGGGCCGGGCCCGAGAGGCCGACCTCGTAGGTCACGTCCAGGACGCTCGCCGAGGAGGCGAGCAGCGCCTTGGCGTTGTCCAGGGTGATCGCCTGGAGGAAGGCCTTGGGGCTCAACCCCGCCCAGCGCCGGAAGAGGTGGTGCACATGGGTGGTCGAGAGGCCGACATGGTCGGCGATGGCCTCCAGCGAGGGCTGCTCGCGCCAGCGCTCGGAGATGAACGCGATGATCCGGCGCACCCGCTCGTAATCGGCTTGCGGGCCCTCCGGCACGTCGATGGCGGCGGGTTCGATGGTGATGTCGCGCAGGGTGTCAAGCATGGCGTTGTCCTCTTGCTGACACTCTAGGAACTTCCCGGAGGAGGCGACACCCGATTCCTGCGGCGTTGGGGAAAGTCCAGGCCTCAATAGCCGCGCTTCACGTCCGAGAGCGCCCGGCCGAAGGCGTCGGCGAAGGTTTCCCGTTCCTCCGGCGAGAGATCGCGGGCGATCACCACGCGCTGGTTGCGGGACGTGAGCGCCAGCTTCTGCAGGCCGAACTCGTCGTCGACCTCGCGGTCGAGCCGGGTCCAGAGGGGGTTGAACTGCCATTCATGCGTTTCCCCCCGGTCGCTGACCTTGCGCAGCAGGAGCCGGATCGGCGTCAGCTCCAGGAGCTCGAAGGCCCGGCCTTGCCGGTAGCTGATGCGGAAGGCGATGAAGAGGCCGAGAAAGTCCAGGCCGAAGAAGCCGGCGACGGGCCAGAAGCCCATGATCACGAAGGGCAGGCTGGCAACCACGGAAATCAGGCAGACCAGAATCATCAGGATCCTGAATCCCTGCGGGCTCAAGGACCGGTGCGGGCGGATGACGGCCGTGAACACCGGTTTTTCGAACCGGTCGGCTTCGTCCTCAAATGTCGCCTTGCTGCCTGCCATGGTCCAGATATAACGCGGGAATGTCCGATCTGAAGCAGCCCAGCCGTCGCAAGCCTCCGTCGAAGCCCGCCGTGCCCGCGAAGGCCGTCGGGAAAGCCTTGCGCCTGCGGGCGCCCAAGCCCGTCGACCGGGCCACCATGATCGAAATCTTCCGCCGCCTCAAGGAGGCGAACCCCGAGCCCAAGGGCGAACTGGATTACACCAACCCCTATACGCTGCTCGTGGCCGTGGCGCTTTCCGCCCAAGCCACGGATGTGGGCGTCAACAAGGCGACGAAGGGACTGTTTGCCATTGTCGATACGCCGGAAAAGATGCTGGCCCTCGGCGAGGAGGGGCTTCGTCAGCACATCAAGACGCTGAACTTCTTCAACACCAAGGCGAAGAACGTCATCGCCCTGTCCCGGCGCCTCGTGGAGGAGTTCGGCGGCGAGGTGCCCCATTCCGTCGAGATCCTGGAGACCCTGCCGGGCGTGGGCCGCAAGACCGCCAGCGTGGTGGTCAACATCGCCTTCGGCGATCCGCGGGTGGCGGTGGATACGCATATTTTCCGGGTCACGAACCGGCTGCCTCTCGCCGTCACCAAGACGCCGCTCGATACGCAGGAAGCGTTGGAGAAGCTGATCCCGGACGAGTACCGGCTCCACGCCCATCACTGGCTCATTCTGCACGGGCGCTACATCTGCAAGGCGCGCAGGCCCGAGTGCTGGCGCTGCCCGGTCAACGATCTGTGCCGCTATCCGGACAAGACCATTCCTTGACGGTCAGCCTCATCCCCGGCGGCTGCGCACCAGCCGAGAAGGGGATCCACTCCCATGCACAGCGCTTTGGATTCCCTTCCCCTGCGAGGGCTTCGCCCTCTCCGGCCGGGAATGACAAGGTGGGTTAAGGCCTGAGACAGCGCGGAGCGCCCGGCACGCAGGCGATGCCGGGCGTCGAGCAGGCAAGTCCCTGCAGGGTGCGGGCGCAGACGATGCAGCCGTCGGTCCACTCGGAGCAGGCAGGCTCGGGCCCAGTCCGTCGGTCCTGGTCCGGAGTCCCGAGGACGGCTACGAGCACCGCCAGCACCGTCATGACCAGGGCCGCCAGGATGGCGAGCGAGACGGCGAGGGCTTCGTCACGTTGGGGCACGGTTCACCCGAAGGCGATGAGGCCGGCAAGCCCTGCCGCCCCGAGGATGATCCGCCAGTAGGCGAACGGCGTGAAGCCGTGGCGGGAGACATAATCGAGCAGGGTCTTCACCACGACGACGGCGGCGATGAAGGCCGCGATGAAGCCCGCCACGATGGTGACGGCGTCGTTGGCCGTCAGGATCTTGTAGTTCTTCAGGAGATCGTAGGTGAAGGCTCCGGCCATGGTGGGCATGGCCAGGAAGAACGAGAATTCCGCCGCGGCCCGCTTCGAGGCCCCCATCAGCATGGCGCCCACGATGGTGGCGCCCGAGCGGGACACGCCGGGGATCATCGCGAGGCATTGGAGAATGCCGATCTTGAGATACATCGACAGGGGAAAGCGGGTGGCGTCGTCCCGGGTGGCGTTGAGGGGCATGCGGTCGACCAGGAGGAGCACGAAGCCGCCCGCGATCAGGGTCATGCACACGATCCAGGGGTCGAAGAGCACCTCCTTGATGAAGCCGTGCAGCACCGCGCCGATGAGCGCGGCCGGCAGGAAGGCGATCACGACGCCCACCACGAAGCGCCGCGCGTCCGGATCGTGCGGCAGGGCCTTGGCGATGGTCCAGAGCTTGTTGAAATAGACCGAGAGGATCGCCAGGATCGCGCCGAGCTGGACCAGCACCTCGAAGGTCTTTCCGGTGGATTCGAACCCCAGGAAGTGCCCGACGAGAAGCAGGTGGCCGGTGGAGGAGACGGGCAGGAACTCGGTCAGCCCTTCGATGAGGCCCAGGAAGAGCGCCTCGATGATGTTCGTCATCGTTGAAATTCCTTGAAACGGCGCCAGATGCAGGGGCGCTCCCGGACGTGTCAAGAAAGCATTGCACCGCCAAGGCCGTCTTCATGCGTCTGGAACATGAGATTCACCAAAATTCCTTACCGCCCGTTAACAGGACGCGGCCTTATTCTCGCCGCCTGTTTCGCGCTCACATAGTTCATGGCCACCCTGCATTCCTATCCCTTTTGCCCGCATTCGCGGTTTGCGCGCCTGATCCTAGCGGAAACGGGTCTGGCGGCGGACCTCGTCGAGGAGAAGCCGTGGGAGCGGCGCATTCCTCTTCTGGAGGTGAACCCTGCCGGGAATCTCCCTCTGCTGGTGGATGACAGTGGCCTGGCCGTGCCCGGGGCACGGGGAATTGCGGATTACCTCGATGATGTTCGGGGGGACATGCTGAGCGACCGCAGGCTTCTGCCGCAGGGGCTCGAGCAAAGGGTGGAGGTTCGGCGCCTGCTCGACTGGTTCCTGGGCAAGTTCCACGAGGAGGTCTCGGAGTATCTTGCCACAGAAAAGATCTACAAGCGGTTCATGCCGGCCGAACTCGGCGGCGGTCCCCCCGATATGGGGGCGATTCGCGCGGCGCGGACCAATGTGCGATATCACTTGAAATATATCGGTTTTCTGATTTCCAAGCGGAATTGGCTGGCCGGCGACCAGATGACCTATGCGGATCTGGCGGCGGCTGCCCATCTCTCGGTGGTGGATTATCTCGGCGACGTGCCATGGGACGAGAACGAGACGGCGAAATACTGGTACGCCCGGGTGAAGTCCCGGCCGTCCTTTCGCGCGCTCCTGGCCGACCGGGTCCCGGGGATGGCGCCGGCGGAACACTACGACGATCTGGACTTTTGAACGGCGAAGCCTTGAAGCGCGCCTTCGTGGAGCGCGCCAAGCGGATCGGCTTCGACACGATCCGCATCACAGCCCCGGATGCCATCCCGCTCGCGCCGGAGCGCCTGAAGGCATGGCTGGAGGCCGGCCATCACGGCTCCATGGACTGGATGGAGGACACCGCCGAGCGTCGCGCGGATCCGCGCGCGCTCTGGCCCGACGTGCGCAGCGTCATTCTGCTGGGGGTCAATTACGGTCCGACCGGCGATCCGCTGGAGACGCTCGCGAAGAGGGATCACGGATCGATCTCGATCTATGCGCGCAACCGTGACTATCACGACGTGATCAAGGGGAAGCTCAAGGAGATCGCGGGCTTCCTCGCGTCAAAGGCATCCTCCGACGTGAAGGTGTTCGTGGATACGGCGCCGGTCATGGAAAAGCCCCTGGCCGAAGCGGCCGGCCTCGGATTCCAGGGCAAGCACACGGTCATCGTCTCGCGCGAGTTCGGCAACTGGCTCTTCCTGGGCGCGATCTTCACCACGGCGGAGCTGCCCGTCGACGAGCCGGAGCGCAACCATTGCGGTTCGTGCCGCCGCTGCCTCGACATCTGCCCGACGAACGCCTTTCCGGCCCCGTTCCAGCTCGATGCGCGGCGCTGCGTGTCGTATCTCACGATCGAGCACAAGGGACATATTCCGGAGGAACTGCGCCCCGGCATCGGCAACCGCATCTTCGGCTGCGACGATTGCCTAGCCGTCTGCCCATGGAACAAGTTCGCGCGGGCAAGCCGCGAGGCGAAGCTGATGCAGCGGGACGATCTCGTGGCCCTGCCGCTCGCGGAATTGGCGCGGCTCGACGATGCCGCCTTCCGCGCCCGCTTCTCCGGCACGCCCGTCAAGCGCACCGGGCGCGACCGCTTTCTCCGAAACGTCCTTATCGCGATCGGCAATTCAGGCGATGCCGCTCTGGCCGATGAGGCCGTGCGCCTTCTCGACGATCCCTCGCCCCTCGTGCGGGCCATGGCGGTCTGGGCCATCGGCCGTCTGCTTCCGCGAGAAGCCGCCGCGTCGCTCGGGGCGGGCCGCTTCGAGCACGAGAGCGATGCGGATGTGCGCGAGGAATGGAGCCGGGTGCTTGCATTGCCGGAAGAGGCGGCTGCGTGAGGCTGCTTCTCGCCGGGACATCGACGTCTGCGCCTGCGCTCACGCCGCGTGGCGGTTCGCGTTGGGGCCGAAATGGTCGATGTAGCGCGGATTGATCGCCGAGACGGGGAGAACGACGAGCACGTCCGTGGTGCCGAATTGCGGGTCGATCACGGCACCTGTTCCGAAGGTGGCGCCAAGGCGTAGATATCCCTTGACCAGCGGCGGCAAGGCATGCAGGGCGGCTTTGGGGTCGACGGCCTCCTTCGGGAGAACGTCCATCCGCGTGAAACGCTCGGGCAAGGCCCTGGCCTGCCACTCGGGGGGCGCCGCCGCGTAGTGATGGAGGAAGCTCAGGGGGAGGGCGAGGTCCTGCGGGTTCGTGCCTTCCAGGCTCGCGCAGCCGATCATCACGTCGATCTTGTGATGGAGCACGTAGGTCCAAATCCCGTGCCACAGCAGTTCGACCGTGCGCTTGTTGCGGTAGGGCTCGAGCACGCAGGAGCGGCCGAGTTCGAGAAATCGCAATGAAGCATGCGCCTTCAGCAGCGGAGCGATGTCGTATTCGCCGCGGGTGTAGAAGCCCTGATGGCGTTCCGCCACATCCTGGCGCAGGAGGCGATAGGTGCCGACCACTTTCGGCTTGGCGCGCCGCAGAGGTCCCGCCTTCCCGTCATGGTCGAGAACGAGAAGATGGTCGCAGACGGCATCGTATTCATCCACATCTCGGCGCAAGAGCAAGGCCGTTCCCTTGGGCACGGCCGACATCTCCTCGTAGAAGACCTTGAATCGCAATTTTTGCGCCTGGCGAATCTCCCGGACCGTCGTCGCGAGACGCACTTCCAGGGAGCCGATCCGGCCGAGCACGGGGTCGAGGTCGCCATAGCTGCGGAGGGTCCTCCTCACCATCGTCCGCAAGCTCTTCAAAGCGGGAGCCAGCGTGGGTTTCATGGACGCTGCCATTCCATTCCGCAGGAAAGTCGTCATCGCGCTCTCGTGGGCCGGTCGGTCGGTGGTTGTGCCGGTCTTGCGCGGTGACATAGCCATCTTTTCATACCGTTATGTGACGCAATCTATCACAATCGAAGTGGGATTTCACAAGAATGCCTCGTTGATCCCAGGGGTCACGCCGCAGAGCGGCGGTCCGCATGGGCTCGGTAGGACAGGGCCTCGGCCACATGGATGCGTCGGACGTGCTCTTCTCCATCGAGATCGGCGAGCGTCCGGCTGACTTTCAGAACCCGGTGGAAGCCGCGCGCCGAGAGGCGCATGGCATTGGCGGCATCGCGGATCAGGGAGAGCCCGTCCGGATCCGGCTGCGCCACGTCTTCCAGAAGACCCGGCGGGCAGGCGGCATTGGTCATGACGCCGGTCGCTTTCAGAGCGGAATAGCGCTTCTCCTGGCGTTCGCGCGCCGCCGCCACCCGGGCGGCGATTTGGGCCGAGCCCTCTTTCGGGGGTGGCAGAATGAGGTCGGTTGCGGTCACCGCGGGCACATCGATGGCCAGATCGATGCGGTCGAGAAGGGGTCCGGAGAGACGCGCCTGGTATTGGGCGATGCACCGCTCGTTCGGCTGGCGCCGGCAGACATAGCCGGGCTCCGTTCCCTGTCCGCAGCGGCAGGGATTCATGGCGGCGACGAGCTGGAACCGCGCCGGATAGGTCACCCGGTGATTCGCCCGTGCGATCAGGATCTCCCCCGTCTCCAGGGGCTGGCGCAGGGAATCGAGCACCTGTGGCTGGAACTCGGGCAATTCGTCGAGGAAGAGCACGCCATGGTGGGCAAGCGATGCCTCGCCGGGTCTGGCGTTGAGCCCACCGCCGACGAGGGCCGCCATGGAGGCGGAATGATGCGGGGCCCTGAAAGGCCGCCGGTTCGAGAGCGCGCCGTTCGCCAGGAGGCCCGCCACCGACTGGATCATGGAGATCTCCAGGAGCTCGCGGGGCGAGAGCGGCGGCAGGATCGAGGGCAGGCGCTGGGCCAGCATGGACTTGCCCGCGCCGGGAGGTCCGCTCATCAGCAGGTTGTGCCCTCCGGCAGCCGCGATCTCGAGGGTTCGCTTGGCGCTTTCCTGGCCCTTGATGTCGCGAAGATCCGGCAGGGCATGGGTGGCCGGCATGATGGCGGGCTCCGGCCGGCGCATCACCTGCGTGCCCTTGAAATGGTTCGCGAGCTGGATCAGAGAGCGCGGCGCGAGGATCTCGAGCTCGCTGCTGGCCCAGGCCGCTTCGGGGCCGCAGGGTTCCGGACAAACGAGTCCGTGCCGCTGCTCCACGGCGGCCATGGCGGCGGGCAGAACGCCGGCCACCGAGGTGATGGAGCCGTCGAGGGCCAGCTCCCAGAGGACCGTGAAGCCCCCAAGGGCATCTTCCGGGATGGCTCCGATGGCCGCCATGACCCCCAGAGCAATGGGGAGATCATAGTGGCTGCCTTCCTTGGGAAGGTCGGCCGGAGCGAGATTGACGGTGATGCGCTTGGCCGGAAGCGCCAGCCCCGAGGCGAGGAGGGCCGAGCGCACCCGCTCACGGGATTCCGCCACGGCCTTGTCGGGCAGGCCAACGACCGTGAAGGCCACCGTGCCCGAGGAAATCTGCACCTGAACGTCAACCGTGCGCGCTTCGATTCCCTCGAACGCAACCGTGGAAACGCGCGTGACCATCCGACTCGAACTCCCAGCAAGCCATGGCAACTCTAGCGCGAGCGTCCGAAACTGAATAGTGTTTCAACTGATCGAGCCTGACTGCGAAAAGCCTTGTGAAACAGGCGGAACCCTCTGGACCTTATGGCGTTAAGTCACACTGTGCCGGGGAAATGGGCCAAGCCCATTCAAGGGGGATTGTTCCGTGACAAGAGAAGCGATGATGGCCGGACCCGATGCGGGGGCGGCTCCATTCCAAGCGCGCGAGCCGGCAGGGCTCCCGAGCGCATGAACCGGACAGCCATGCCCTCTCGACCGGCGCTGTCCTGCAAGGTAACCGTCCTTCCGGTGCGGCAGCAGCGCGATACGTATCGTGGTCGCCATCCAACGGCATCGAAGCAAACCATCTTTGACGATATGCATAATCAACAGCCCGGGAACCAGTTGACTTGGTACGCGCGAAAGCCAGGTAAAACAGCTGAGTTTATTGGATCTCTCATGCTGCAGGATGCCAAGGAGGCACGGGTTGAGTAACGTGAAGCCTTTGCGCATCCTCATCGTCGAGGACGAGTTCCTGATTGCGCTGGAACTCGAGAGTCTCCTTCAGGATGCGGGACACGATGTGGTCGGAATCGCCGCCTCGTCCCATGAAGCCATCGCTCTCGGCCAGCAACTCGCGCCCGATCTCGCATTCGTGGACATCCATCTGGCCGATGGCCTGACCGGGATCGACGTCGCCCGCAGCCTCTCGGACCAGCATCATGTGACCGTGCTGTTCATGACCGCCAATGCCAAGCGCATTCCTGAGGATTTCGCCGGAGCCCGCGGCGTGATCGCGAAGCCCTATACCGAGCGTGGCGTGAGGGAGGCTCTGGCCTATGTCACCGCCGAGCAGGAGCAGGAAGCGGGCGGCACGGACCGGATGACGTTCATCCCCTTCGACGCGAAGAGCCGCGGCGACAGCAGCTCCAAGCGGTCCTGAGACCTTTCCTCTATCGTTGAGCCTTCAGGCGGTAAAGCGCTTCAAGCGCTTCACGCGGAGTCATCTGGTCGGGATCGAGAGCTGCGAGGCTCTCGCGCAGAATATCCCGTTGTGGGGCAGGGGGCGGCTCGGAGCGGGCCGGCACGGCAAACAGGGGCAGGTCGTCGACGAGTGCCCGCTTCGGGGCCTCCCGATTCGAACGCTCCAACTCGCTCAGGATGATCTTGGCCCTTTCGACCACGGCGGATGGAAGGCCCGCAAGGCGCGCCACCTGCAGTCCGTAGGAGCGGTCGGCGGCGCCGGGCACCACTTCGTGGAGGAACACCACGTCTCCGTTCCACTCCGTGACCTTCAGGGTTGCGTTGGAGATGCGCGGCAGCCGCTCGGCAAGGGCCGTCAGCTCGTGGAAATGCGTGGCGAAGAGCGCGCGGCAGCGATTGGCCTCGTGCAGGTGCTCGATGGCGGCCCAGGCGATGGACAGGCCGTCGAAGGTGGACGTGCCGCGCCCGATCTCGTCGAGGATGACGAGGGAGCGGGCGGTGGCCTGATTGAGGATGGCCGCCGTCTCCACCATCTCGACCATGAAGGTCGAGCGGCCGCGGGCGAGATCGTCGGCGGCGCCCACGCGGGAGAAGAGGCGGTCGACGACTCCGATATGCGCCTCCTGCGCGGGGACGAAGGATCCCATCTGCGCCAGGACCACGATGAGCGCATTCTGGCGCAGATACGTGGATTTGCCGCCCATGTTCGGTCCGGTGATCAGCAGGATGCAGCCCGCATCCGTGCCCGAAAGGTCGGCGTCGTTGGCGATGAAGGCGGTTCCCTCCCGTTTCAGGGCGGCCTCCACGACCGGATGGCGGCCGCCCTTCACCGTGAAGGCAAGGCTCGTGTCGATGGTGGGGCGGGTCCAGTTGAGGCGCACGGCGAGATCGGCGAGGGCGGCCGTCACATCGATCACGGCGATCGCCTCGGCGGCCGAGGCGACTTCGCCCGAAAGAGCGAGAAGTTCCTGCGTCATCTCGTCGAAGAGGCCGAGCTCGATCTTCAAGGCACGATCGGCCGCGGACGCGATCTTCGATTCCAGCTCGCCCAGTTCCTGCGTGGAGAAGCGCATGGCGCCCGCCATGGTCTGGCGGTGGATGAAGGTGTCCTTGAAAGGCTCCTTCAGCAGGTCCTCGCCCACGTTCTGCGGCACTTCGACGAAATAGCCGATCATGTGGTTGTGCTTCACGCGCAGGGTGCGGCAGCCCGTGTCGTTCGCGTATCGTGCCTGAAGCGCCGCGATGAAGCGGCGGGAATCCTGCTGAAGCTCGCGCAGTTCGTCGAGACCGGAATCGTATCCGGCGCGAACGAAACCGCCGTCGCGCTTGAGCAGCGGCAGTTCATCCGCGAGCGCCGCCGCGAGCCTGTCCGCCACATCCGTGCGCAGGGATTGAAGCTGCTGCGCATTGGCCAGCAGCTCCCTCGGCAGATTGGGCGCGATGGCGAGCTCGAGCCCCAGTTCGCGCGCGGCGAACAATCCGTCGCGCACGCAGGCCAGGTCGCGCGGCCCGCCGCGCCCGAGGCTCAGGCGGGACAGGGCCCGCGCCAGATCCGGCGATCGCTTGAGAATGCGTCGCAGGCGCTCGCGCAGATCCCCGTTCTCGATCAGGAAAGCCACCGCGTCCTGCCGCTCGCGGATCAGGCCGGCATCGGTGAGGGGGCCCGCCAGCCGCTCCGCGAGGCAGCGCGCACCGCCCGGGGTCACCGTGCAGTCGATCGTGGCAAGCAGGCTGCCGGCGCGCTCGCCGGACAGCGTACGCGTGATTTCGAGATTGGCGCGGGTCGCCGCGTCGATGGCAAGCGCCGCGCCCGCGGTCTCGCGGGAAGGAGGGTTGAGGACCGGGCGACTGTCGATCTGCGTCTTCTCGATATAGAACAGCACGCCGCCGGCCGCGGTGATCTCGGCCGGGCCGAAGGACCCGAAGGCGTCGAGCGTCGCGACGCCGAAATACTCCTTCAGCCGCCGCTCGGCAGAGGCCGGATCGAGGCCGTCCCGGGAAAGCGGCGTGATCGCCGCCCGGGTCTCCCGCCAGAAGCCGGAGAGTTCCGGATCGTCGTGGATGACGTCGGGCACCAGGATCTCGCTGGGCTCGAAGCGGGCGATTTCCGCTGCCAGCCCCGAGGCATCGGTCTCGCTCACCACGAAGTGGCCCGTGGAGATGTCCACGGCCGCAAGGCCGTAGCACCATTGCGTATCGGAAACACGGCGGCGGGCCAGGCCCAGCAGGAAGTTGGCGCGGCCCGGCTCCAGCAGGCGCTCCTCGGTGATGGTGCCCGGGGTGACGAGGCGCACCACGTCCCTGCGCACCACGGATTTGGATCCGCGCTTCTTGGCCTCGGCCGGGTCCTCGGTCTGCTCGCAGACGGCCACCCGGTGGCCGAGGCCGATGAGCCGCTGAAGGTAATCGTCCGCCCTGTCCACGGGCACGCCGCACATGGGGATGTCCTGCCCCAGATGCTTGCCCCGCTTGGTGAGCACGATCCCGAGCGCCTGGCTGGCGATTTCCGCATCCTCGAAGAACAGCTCGTAGAAATCCCCCATCCGGTAGAACAGCAGGCTGTCCGGGTTGGCGGCCTTGATCTCGATGTATTGCGCCATCATGGGCGTGACGCGAGCGTCCTGCCCGGGCTTCTGGCCGGCGGGATCGGTCTGATCGGTTCTTTCGGAGGATCGGTACAGGGCTTGGGACGACATCCGCCCTATGTAGCAAAGCCTGCTCTCCCTTTCATCCGTATCCTGGCTGTCGGGCGAGGGGTGTGCACAAGTCTTGAGACAAGCTGCCCCAGGCCTTATGGTCGCAGCCCCCTTCGAACACGCGCCTTGTGGCCAAAAGCACGAAAGTCCCATGACCGAAGAAACGCCCTCGACCCGCCGCAAACGCCCCACCTTCACGGACCAGGAGGCGCTGCAATTCCACTCCCAGGGCAGGCCCGGCAAGCTCGAGGTCGTGCCCACGAAGCCGATGGCGACCCAGCGGGACCTGTCCCTGGCCTATTCGCCGGGCGTTGCGGTTCCGGTGCTGGCGATCGCCGAGAACCCGGCATGCGCCTTCGACTACACCACGCGCTCAAACATGGTGGCGGTGATCTCCAACGGCACGGCGATCCTGGGGCTCGGCAATCTCGGGGCCCTGGCCTCGAAGCCCGTGATGGAGGGCAAGTCCGTTCTCTTCAAGCGCTTCGCGGACGTGGATTCCATCGACCTCGAAGTCGATACCGAGGACGCCGATGCCTTCATCAACTGCGTACGCTATCTGGGGCCCTCCTTCGGCGGCATCAATCTCGAGGACATCAAGGCGCCCGAATGCTTCATCATCGAGGAGCGCCTGCGGGAACTCATGGACATTCCCGTCTTCCATGACGACCAGCACGGCACGGCCATCATCGCCGCCGCAGGCCTCATCAACGCGCTGCATCTCACCGGACGCGACATGGCCGAGACCCGGCTCGTGGTGAACGGCGCAGGCGCCGCCGGCATCGCCTGCACCGAGCTTCTGAAGGCCATGGGCTTCGCGCCCAACAACGTGATCCTCTGCGACACGAAGGGGGTCATCTACAAGGGCCGCACCGAAGGCATGAATCAGTGGAAATCCGCACACGCCGCCGAGACGGATGCGCGAACGCTGGCCGATGCGCTGAACGGGGCGGATGCCGTTTTCGGCCTTTCCGCGAAGGGGGCCTTCACGGACGACATGATTCGGTCCATGGCGCCCAATCCGATCATCTTCGCCATGGCCAACCCCGATCCGGAGATCACGCCCGAGGAAGTGGCGCGCATCCGCAACGACGTGATCATCGCCACCGGCCGCTCGGATTATCCTAACCAGGTCAACAACGTCCTGGGATTCCCCTACATCTTCCGCGGTGCGCTCGATGTGCAGGCCACGACCATCAACATGGAGATGAAGATCGCGGCCGCGCAGGCGCTCGCCGAACTCGCCCGCGAGGACGTGCCGGACGAGGTGGCCGCCGCGTACCAGGGCGCACGGCCGCGCTTCGGCCGCGACTACATCATTCCCGTCCCGTTCGATCCGCGCCTGATCCACACCATTCCGATGGCGGTGGCCCAGGCGGCGATCGACACGGGCGTCGCCCGCCGCCCCATCGTGGACATGAAGGCCTACAAGGCGCAGCTGTCCGCACGGCGCGATCCCGTCGCCGGCACGCTCAACCGCATCTTCGAGCGGGTGCGCAAGATGCCCAAACGGGTGGTCTTCGCCGAGGGCGAGGAGGAGAAGGTCATCCGCGCCGCCCTGTCCTTCGTCAATCAGGGGCTGGGCCGCGCCATCCTCGTGGGGCGCGAGGAGCGGATCTTCGAGACGGCGGCCCAGGCCGGCATCGACATCGAAGGCCGGGAGGGCATCGAGATCCACAATGCGCGCCTCTCCCGCCGCAACAGCACCTATGCCCAGTTCCTCTACGAACGCCTGCAGCGCAAGGGATACCTGTTCCGTGACTGCCAGCGCCTGATCAACCAGGACCGCAATCATTTCGCGGCTTCGATGGTTGCGCTCGGCGATGCGGACGCCATGGTGACGGGGGCGACCCGCAACTACTCGACGGCGCTCGCCGATGTGCGGCACGTGATCGATGCCAAGCCGGGCCACCGCGTCATCGGCGTCTCGCTCTGCCTCGCGCGCGGTCACACGGTTCTCGTGGCGGATACGGCGATCCACGAGATGCCGACCGCGCAGGAGCTGGCAGAAATCGCCATCGAGTCCGCAGGCGTGGCCCGTCGTCTCGGTTACGAGCCGCGCGTGGCGCTGCTGTCGTTCTCGACCTTCGGGCATCCGCGCGCGGAGCGCGCCGAAAAGATCCAGGAAGCCGTGCAGATCCTCGACGATATGCGCGTCGACTTCGAATACGATGGCGAGATGGCGGCGGATGTGGCGCTCAACCGCGATCTGATGGCGCAATATCCCTTCAGCCGCCTGACCGGACCGGCGAATGTGCTCGTCATGCCTGCATTCCACTCCGCGTCGATTTCGACGAAGATGCTGCAGGAGCTCGGCGGCGCGATGGTCATGGGACCCCTCGTGGTGGGCCTCGACAAGCCGGTGCAGATCGTTTCGCTCGGCGCCACCGACAACGACATCGTCAACATGGCGGCCCTGGCGGCCTACAACATCGGCGGCTGATCGCCTTCAGGGCACCTGCAAGATGTGAGAGGCGGGGAGAGGCTCTCCCCGCCGGTCGGCACCGGCCTCTCCAGTCGCACGATCAGCGAGAGCGTGGGACTCCTCGCGGCTGTCGTGCCACGCTGACGGTGGCCAAACGGCGCATCAAGGGATAAAAGCCTAACGATCAAACGAGAGGGGCAACCGTGAGCACTCGCCAACCCACCAGTGTCGTCTTCGATATCGGCAATGTCCTGCTGCGCTGGGATCCGCGCCATCTCTACCGCACCATCTTCGAGGACGAGGCCGAGATGGAGTGGTTCCTGGGAAATGTCTGCACCCCGGCTTGGAACGTGGAGCAGGACAGGGGCCGCGACTGGGACGAGGCGGTCGCTCTTCTTGTGACCGATCATCCCCAACACGAGAGTGCGATCCGCGCCTTCCACGAGCGCTGGCCGGAAACCGTGTCCGGGACGTACGAGCAGAACGTGGCCCTGCTCCTGCGATTGCGCGAAGCGGGAGTGCCGAACTACTCCATTACCAATTTCTCGGGCCCCAAGTTTTCGCAGGCGAAGGAGCTCTTCCCGTTCCTGGCTGGATTCGACGGGGTGATCGTCTCGGGCGACGAGCGGCTTCTGAAGCCCGATCCCGCGATCTACCATCGCCTGCTCGACCGCTACGGGCTGGATGCCGCCGATTGCGTGTTCATCGACGATTCCCGTGCCAATATCGAAACGGCCCGCGCGGTGGGCATGCATGCGATCCATTATCCCGACGAACAGGTCGATCTGGCGGCCGAGCTGCGGCGCTATGGCTTTCCGGTCTGAGGCAGGCTTGCTCTTCAGGCCCGCTTGAGCCATCAGGCGGCATGCGCGCTTTCGACACCTCCCTGCCCATCGATGCGGTGCTGGCCAGCCTCACGGCGAGCCTGCGCAGCCGCGCCAACGCTGTGCTGGTCGCCCCGCCGGGTGCGGGCAAGACCACACGCGTGCCGCTGGTGCTGCTGGACGAGCCCTGGGTGGAGGGCGGAAAGATCATCGTGCTGGAGCCCCGCCGCCTGGCGGCCCGCGCTGCGGCTGACCGCATGGCGCAGACCCTGGGCGAGCCCGTGGGGGAAACGGTCGGCCTTCGCGTGCGCCTGGGCTCCAAGGTGAGCCGCAGGACACGGATCGAGGTGGTGACCGAGGGCGTCTTCGCCCGCATGATCCTCGACGATCCCACCCTCGACGGCATAGCGGCCGTGCTCTTCGACGAGTTCCACGAGCGTTCCCTCGATGCCGATCTCGGCCTTGCGCTCGCCCTCGATGCGCAGGGCGGCCTGCGGGAGGACCTGCGCCTGCTCGTCATGTCGGCAACGCTCGACGGCGCACGGGTGGCGAGGCTTCTGGGCGAGGCTCCGGTGATCGAGTCCGAAGGCCGCGCCTATCCGGTGGAAACCCGTTATCTCGGGCGCGATCCGGGCAGGCGGATCGAGGATCAGGTGGCGGATGCCGTCACCCGCGCCCTGCGCGCGGAGAGCGGATCGATCCTGGTGTTCCTGCCGGGGCAGGGGGAGATCCGCCGCGTCGAGACCCAGCTGCGCGAGCGTATTGCCGACCCGGCGGTCGACATCGCGCCGCTCTATGGCGCGCTCGACCGCGGCGAGCAGGATCTGGCGGTGAGCCCCGCCAGGCCCGGCAGACGCAAGGTCGTTCTCGCCACCTCCATCGCTGAAACGTCGCTCACCATCGAGGGCGTGCGCGTGGTCGTCGATTCGGGGCTCGCTCGCGTGCCCGTCTATGAGCCGAATATCGGCCTGACGCGCCTTGAGACCGTGCGCGTCTCGCGCGCGGCCGCCGATCAGCGCCGCGGCCGCGCCGGGCGAACGGAGCCCGGCATGTGCTATCGGCTGTGGGAAGAGGCCGCGACCGGCGCGCTCGAACCCTTCATGCGCCCCGAGATCCTCGCGGCCGATCTCGCGCCGCTGCTTCTCGATTGCGCCGCCTGGGGCGTCACGGACCCGTCCGCGCTCGCCTTTCTCGATCCGCCGCCCCCTCCGGCCGTGAAGGAGGCGCGGGCGCTTCTTCAGCAGCTCGATGCTCTCGACGGCGAGGGGCGCATCACGGACACGGGGCGGCGCCTGCGCGATCTGCCGCTGCCGCCGCGTCTCGCCCGGATGGTCCTGAGCGCAGGCGAGACCGGGCAGGCCCGAGACGCGGCGGATCTCGCCGCCGTTCTCGTGGAGCGCGGGCTCGGCGGCGATGCGGTGGACCTGACCGAGCGCGTCGAGCGCTTCCGCCGCGACCGCTCGCGCCGCGCGGAGGACATGCGGCGCATGGCCGATACTTGGGCGAAGAGCCAGGCCGGCCCCGCCAGAGGTGAGACCCGCTCCTTCGGTGCGCTGCTCACGCTCGCCTATCCCGACCGTCTTGCCAAGGCGCGGGGCAAGCCGGGCGAATATCTCATGGCGAATGGACGCGGCGCCTCGCTGGAGGCTCACGAGCGCCTGGCGAAGGAGCCCACTCTCGCCATCGCCGAAATCGCGGGCGGTGCGGCCTCCGCCCGTATCCTCGCAGCCGCCCCGATCGCCATGGACGAGATCGAGACGGCGTTCGCGGACAGGATCGAGCAGAGCGACGAAGTCACCTTCGATCGCCAAGCGAGGGCGCTTCGCGCGCGGAGCGTGCGCCGTCTCGGAGCCCTCGTGTTCAGCGAGCGTCCGTTGAAGGTCCCGACGACGGAGAATGCCGCGCGGGCCCTGGCCAAAGGGCTCGTGTCCTTGGGTCTCGATGCGCTGCCCTGGTCGAAGGCGCTGGCGCAATGGCGGGAGCGCGTGATGTTTCTGCGCAAGGCTGAAGGCGACGAATGGCCGGACCTCTCCGACGAGACGCTGACCGTGACGGCGGATGAATGGCTTGCGCCCCATCTCCTGGGAAAGAGCGGTCTTGGCGAGATCGGCCCCGATCTCCTGAGCGAGGCCTTGCGCGGTCTTCTGCCGTGGAATCTCCAGCGGCGTCTCGACGCCGAGGCGCCAACCCACATCGAGGTGCCGACGGGCTCGCAGATCCCGATCGATTACGGCGCGCAGGAAGGGCCGGTCCTGGCCGTGCGCGTGCAGGAGCTGTTCGGCCTCGATCAACATCCCACGATCGCGGCGGGACGGGTGCCGCTCATCCTGCATCTGCTGTCGCCGGCGCAGCGCCCGATCCAGATCACGCGCGATCTCCCGGGCTTCTGGCGCGGCTCATGGGCGGCGGTGCGGGCTGACATGCGCGGGCAATATCCCAAGCATCCCTGGCCGGACGACCCGCTCACGGCGCCGCCGACGCGGCGCGCGAAGCCACGTGGGACTTAACCTTTGAAGGAGGCGATGAGCCGCTCCGCCGTGGCACGGTTGAGCGCCATCGGAATGTTGTAGACGAGGGCCAAGCGCATCAGCGCCTTCACGTCCACGTCGTGCGGATGCGGCGAGAGCGGATCGACGAAGAAGAACAGGGCGTCGATCCTGCCTTCCGCGATCATCGCGCCGATCTGCTGGTCGCCGCCGAGCGGTCCGCTCTTCAGGCGCGTGACGGACAGAGTGGGGCAGCGCTCCATCACCCGTCCCCCTGTGGTGCCGGTGGCAAACAGGTTGAAGGGGCGAATCTCGTTCTCGAACATGGTGACGAATTCGGCCATGTCGTCCTTCTTGGCGTCGTGAGCCACGAGCGCCAAAGTCAGCTTCTTCATGAGAAAGGCTCAGTTGCTCCAGCGATCGCGCCATTGCATCTCGCCGGCCAGGCAGTTCGTGGCGGGTGCGCTCTGAATGCGTTTGATGAAGGGAGGCTCTTCGGGCATGAGGTTGGCGATCTCAAGCAGGATCTTGGTCTTGATGGCCTCGATGAACTGATCGCGCTCACGGACGGGAACCGTGAAGGCTCCTTGGCCGCCGATCACGCAATCCTTGTAATAGATGTCGAGTTCGGGGATGTCGAGATAGCCCGGCTTGCGCAGCATGATCGGCAGCCCGTTGATGGTAATCCCCCTGGCCAGCGCCTCGTCGCGCGCCTGCACCACGCCGCGTCCCTGGTTGTTGGGACCGTCGCCCGACACATCGATCACCTGCCGCAGGGCTTCGACGCCGCTCTCCTCGAGGAGCCGCACACTGAAATCGATGGCGCTGGAGATCGAGGTGCGCTGGGCCCGGCGCAGGGGCGTCGAGGCGATCTTGTCCGCGAACGACATCAGGCTCTCGGGGTTGTCGAGGATCGTCCAGGGAACGAT
Source organism: Microvirga pakistanensis (assembly GCF_004458765.1). GTDB lineage: Bacteria > Pseudomonadota > Alphaproteobacteria > Rhizobiales > Beijerinckiaceae > Microvirga > Microvirga pakistanensis. The sequence goes on from NZ_SPJX01000186.1 coordinate 72,212, forward strand.
CACCTTCTGATCCGGCGAGCCGGCCCATTCCATGTAGGTGACCGCGATCCTGCCGATCAATCCGCTCCTGATCGCATCATGGACCTGCTGGGAGCGGAAAGCCTGGGCGAAACCTTCCCGCTGCAGGGCCTGCTCGTCCGTGTCCATGGAGAAGGAGATGTCGACGGCGAGCACGAGCGCCAGGTCGACCTCGGTTTCGCTCTGCGCATAGGCCGGCTGGGCGAGGCACGTCCACAGCAGGGATAGTCCTGCGGCCAGATGGAAGAGCGCTGAGCGGACCATCGTATTCTCCTCGGAGGGGAGGCGGACTGGTTCGCTCAGTGTGCCAGCTTCTGGGCGTGACGCAAGATCACGTTAGGATGGGGCGAGCTTGGCTTTGACGAGATCGAGAGCGGCCTGGAACGCCGCGTCGGCATCAAGATCCGTCGTGTCGAGGGTGAGCGCGTCGGCCGCAGGCTTCAGGGGCGCCGAGCTGCGGTTCATGTCGCGCTCGTCCCGGCGGCGGATGTCCGCCAGGATGGTCTCGTAGACGGGCGCCTCGCCTCTTTTCTGCAGCTCGAGATGCCGGCGGCGGGCGCGCTCCTCCGGAGCGGCCGTGATGAAGAGCTTCACATCCGCGTCGGGGCAGACCACGGTGCCGATGTCCCGTCCGTCGAGGACGGCTCCAGGAGCCTGTCCGGCGAACTGGCGCTGGAAGGCCAGGAGGGCGTCGCGAACGGGCTGAAAGCCCGAAATCACTGAGGCGGCCTCTCCCATCTCGGCTCCGCGCAGGCGCGGATCGTCCAGATGGGTCACGTCGAGGTTGAGCGCCACTTCATGGGCCGCATCCCGGTTGGTGAGGTCGGTGCCCCGGTCCAGCATTACCCGGGCGACCGCCCTGTAGAGCAGGCCAGTGTCGAGATGGGCGAAGCCGAAATGCTCCGAGAGCCGCTTGCCCAAGGTTCCCTTGCCCGATGCGGCGGGGCCGTCAATCGCGATGATCATGGCCGGGTCAGTCCTGAATCGTGGCGCCGAGTTCGCGCATGAGCGGGATGAAGGAGGGGAAGCTCGTCATGATCATCGCTCCGTCGTCCACGGTCATAGGCTCCTGCGTCGCCAGACCCATGACGAGGAAGGACATGGCGATGCGGTGATCGAGATGGGTCGCGACCGGCCTGCCGCCGCCGCGCACCGTCCGGGAGCCATGCACGACCAGGTCGTCACCCTGAATCTCATGGTCGACGCCTGCCTCCGCGAGCCCCGCCGCCACGGCGGCCAGGCGGTCCGACTCCTTCACGCGCAGCTCATGGAGGCCCTGCATGCGGGTGGTGCCCTCGGCGAAGGAGGCCGCGACCGCGAGGACCGGGTATTCGTCGATCATGGCCGGGGCGCGGCCATGGGGAACCGTCACGCCGGTCAGCCTGCTGTGCCGCACGCGCAGGTCGGCCACCGTCTCGCCGCCCTCGTCGCGCTCGTTCAGGCGCTCGATGGAGGCGCCCATCTCCAGGAGCGTGGTGATCAGGCCCGTGCGGAGCGGATTCATCATCACGCCCTCGATCACCACCTCGGAGCCGGGGGTGATCAAGGCCGCCACCAGGGGGAAGGCGGCAGAGGAGGGATCGGTTGGCACCACGATATCCGTGCCGCGAAGCTCGGGCTGTCCCTGGAGGGTGATGGCGCGCCCGTCTGTCCCGTGAGCTGCGACCTCGACCGATGCGCCGAAATGGCGCAGCATCCGCTCCGTGTGGTCGCGGGTTGCCTCGCGCTCGATCACGGTGGTGCGGCCCGGGGAGTTGAGGCCCGCGAGCAGGATTGCCGACTTGATCTGGGCCGAGGCGGCCGGGGTCTCATAGGTGATGGGCAGCGTTTCCTTGGGTCCACGCAGGGTCAGGGGCACGCGGCCGCCTTCCGCCTCGCTGACGACGGTCACGCCCATCTGCGACAGGGGATCCAGGATACGGCGCATGGGGCGCTTGCGCAGCGAAGCGTCGCCGTCGAACGTGCTGGTGATCGGGTGGCTTCCGGCCACGCCCATCATGAGGCGGGACCCGGTGCCCGCATTGCCGAAGTCGAGGACGCCCTTGGGCTCCACCAGGCCGCCGATGCCCACGCCCTTGACCCGCCAGCGGCCGGGGGCCTCACGGGTGATGGTGGCGCCCAGCGCCCGGCAGGCTTCCGCCGTCCGCAGGACGTCGTCGCCTTCCAGGAGCCCCTCGACGCGGGTTTCGCCGATGGAGAGAAGCCCGAAGATCATGGAGCGGTGGGAAATGGACTTGTCGCCGGGAACGCGGATTCGGCCCTTCAGGGCATTTCCAGACCTGCTGGACACGGGGGCGGCAGGGCCATGGGCGTGGGACATGTCTCGTCTTCCTTGAGCCTTCTCGATGGAGGCGGGCTCTAGCACGGGTGCCCCGCGACGTCACGCGCAAGGTGCAAGGCATGGAGCGCTCGACGCAATTTCCCATTTGACAAGCCTTTCCCTCATGACTTAACGGGTGCCTTCCCAACCATTCACTTCCATGAAGGCAATCACCCGTGGCCAAACCGGAACTCGGCTTGAAGCGCCAGTGCATGAGCTGCGGCGCAAAATTCTACGATCTCAACAGGGACCCAGCGGTCTGCCCGAAATGCGGCACCGTCTTCCAGGCTGTGGCCCTGAGCCGCGCCGCTGCTCCCGCAGTCGCCCGCTCCACCGCTGAGGACGAGGATACCGAGCTGGAGACGGCCGGTCCGGAGATGGTCTCCCTCGATGAGGTCGAGGCTGGCGAGAACGAGAAGGACATCCCGGTCGATGACGACATCGACGTGGTCGATGACGACACCGACGACACCTTCCTCGAGGACGAGGAGGAAGGCGACGACGACGTGTCGGATCTGATCGATAGTGATCTGGAAGACGACGAAGAGGCTTGAACCTCGCGTCCGAGCCGATTATAGAGACGCCGCGGTGCCCCAAACACCGCGGATCAAAGGGGCCATAGCTCAGCTGGGAGAGCGCTTGCATGGCATGCAAGAGGTCGGCGGTTCGATCCCGCCTGGCTCCACCAAATCCTCAAAAAGAGCCGCCTTCGGGCGGCTTTTTGTTGCGCAGGGACGATCCGCGCCGTGCATCCGCCCTTTGTCTCATGGCAAGGGCCTCCATCTTCATTTTTAGTCGTGCCGCCTTAAGCTAAGGCTTGGAATGTCCACTCCACGAAAGCGGGAACAATGACGCGCGTCCAGACGAACGGCCTCCAGGTCGCCCCGGTCCTTCACGATTTCATCGAGCGGGAAGCCCTGAATGGCACCGGCGTATCCGCCGAGGCCTTCTGGAAAGGCCTGGCCGGCCTGGTCAGGGAATTCGGCCCGCGCGACCGTGAGCTCCTGGCCGTCCGCGACAAGATCCAGGCCCAGATCGACGAGTATCACCGCGCCCGCGCCGGACAGGCCTTCGACCAGGCCGCGTACGAGCGGTTCCTCCGCGATATTGGCTATGTGCTGCCGGAGCCCGAGGATTTCTCGATCAGAACGCAGAACGTGGACGACGAGATCGCCCGCATCGCCGGGCCTCAGCTCGTGGTGCCGGTCTCAAACGCACGCTATGCGCTCAATGCCGCCAATGCCCGCTGGGGCAGCCTCTATGACGCTCTCTACGGCACGGACGCGATCCCCGAGGAGGACGGCGCCACGCGCTCCGGCGGGTACAACAAGGCGCGCGGCGCCAAGGTGGTGGCCCGCGCCCGCGAGCTGCTCGATCAGGCGGCTCCCCTCGCTCGAGGCAGCCACAGGGATGTTACGGCCTATGGCCTGCGCAACGGCGCCCTCGCGATCAAGCTGCAGGACGGCAGCGAGACGGAGCTGAAGGATCCGAGGCAGCTCGTCGGCTATCAGGGCGATGCGGCGAATCCGTCCGCAATCCTGCTGTCCCACAACAATCTGCATATCGAGATCAGGATCGACCGCTCGAACCCGATCGGAGCCGAGGATCCCGCCGGCGTCGCCGATCTCGTGATCGAATCGGCCGTGTCCACCATCATGGATCTGGAGGACAGCGTCGCCGCCGTGGACGCGGACGACAAGGTGCAGGTCTATCGCACCTGGCTCGGCCTCATGAGGGGCGACCTCGTCGAGCGCTTCGAGAAGGGTGGGCGCACCGTCGAGCGCAAGCTCAACCCGGATCGCGTCTACACCGCGCCGAACGGCGGCGAGGTGCGCCTCCATGGCCGCAGCCTCATGCTGGTGCGCAATGTGGGTCATCACATGTTCACCGACGCGGTGCTCGACGAGGCGGGAGGCGAGATCCCTGAGACGATCCTCGACGCGGCCGTCACCGCGCTGATCGCGATCCACGACCTGAAGGGCACGGGCGCGCTCCGCAACAGCCGCGTGGGCTCGGTCTATATCGTGAAGCCCAAGATGCATGGGCCCGACGAGGTGGCCTTCGCGAACGATCTCTTCGCCGCCGTGGAGGACATGCTGGGGCTTTCCCGCAATACGCTCAAGATGGGCATCATGGACGAGGAGCGCCGCACGACGGTGAACCTCAAGGCCTGCATCAGGGCAGCTTCCGAGCGCATCGTGTTCATCAACACGGGCTTCCTCGACCGCACGGGGGACGAGATTCATACCTCGATGGAAGCGGGCCCCATGATCCGCAAGAACGACATGAAGTCGACCGCGTGGATCAGGGCCTACGAGGACAACAACGTGGATGTGGGGATGCTCTGCGGCCTGCCGGGCCATGCGCAGATCGGCAAGGGCATGTGGGCTGCGCCCGACAAGATGGCGGACATGATGGCCCAGAAGATCGGCCATCCGCAGGCCGGCGCGAACACGGCCTGGGTGCCGTCGCCGACCGCCGCGACGCTCCATTCCCTGCACTACCATCAGGTGAGCGTGCCGGCGCGCCAGGCCGAATTGAGGACGCGCCCGCGGGCGAAGCTCTCCGATATCCTGACCATTCCCGTGTCGCAGTCGAACTGGGCGCCGGATGCGGTGCAGCAGGAGCTCGACAACAACTGCCAGGGCATTCTCGGTTACGTGGTGCGCTGGGTCGACCAGGGTGTCGGCTGCTCCAAGGTGCCCGACATTCACGATGTGGGCCTGATGGAGGATCGCGCGACGCTGCGCATCTCGAGCCAGCATATCGCGAACTGGCTGCGCCACGGCATCGTCACGGAGGCACAGGTGATGCAGACCCTGCGCCGCATGGCGGAGGTCGTGGACCGGCAGAATGCGGGCGACCCGCTCTACAGGCCCATGGCGCCGGCCTTCGACGGCCCGGCCTTCCAGGCGGCCTGCGACCTCGTCTTCAAGGGAGCCGCGCAGCCCAATGGTTACACGGAGTGGATCCTCCACGAGCGTCGCCGCGAGGCGAAGGCCGCGGGTGCTGCCGACCGCTCGGACGAGAGCGGCGTCAGGACCAGGTGAGACGGAACGGGGCGCTGATGTTTCGGCGCCCCATCCTTTTCAGGTGGTATGATCGGGGGCTTTGGGAGCGAGCGCATCCACCATGCCGCCGATCAGGTTCGTGCTGAGAAGATGCTCGGTCGTGAGGTCGAAGCGCAGCGGCACGAGCGCGGATGGAAGCTCCGCCATCCATTCCTTCATCTGGCGTGCGGCCGCCACGGCCTCGTCGCGGGACACGGCGCGAAAGCGCACCGGCGCGCCTGGGCGCATCTGTGCGAACCGCCCGAGATCGGCGCTGATGATCGTGGCAATCTTCGGATAGCCGCCTGCCGTCTGGCGGTCGCGCATGAGCACGATCGGAAGGCCGCTGCCGGGGACCTGGATGTGCCCGTCCACGATGCCGTCGGACACGATGTTGAAGCCCTTCGCGTGGTGGAGCTGAGGTCCGTTCAGCTGAAAGCCCATGCGATCGGCCTGAGGGCTGATGGTGAATTCGGCGCTCAGGAACGTGTCGATCGCCTCTGGTGTGAAGTAATCGTCCTGCGGCCCCATGATCACGCGGATCGGGCCCTGCTCTCCGGGGGGCTCGACCGGCAGATGCATCGGCGCTCCCTGCGGCGCATCCTGTCGGCAGGGCAGGCGGTCTCCCGCCTTCAACGGCGCGTTGTTCAACCCGCCGAGGCGCGAGCGCGGGTGGAAGGACAGGCTGCCGAGCTGCGGCTCGATCCGAAAGCCGCCGGCTACCGCGAGATAGGCGAACGTGCCGGTGCGGGCATGACCGACCTGCAGCGTGTCGCCATCCTTCAGAACGATGGTGGTGTTGGCTGCGGCGGGTGAATCGTTGAGGGTGGCCGTGCAGCCGGCGCCGACCAGGGCGACATGCAGGTCTCCGCCTTCGCAGGTGAAGCTGCCGCCGAGATTCATGAACTCGATCGCCGCCACCTCGGGCGCATTGCCGACGAGCGCATTCGCCATGGCAAGGCAGCGACGATCCATGGCGCCGGACGGAGAGACGCCGAAACGCTGATAGCCGATGCGACCCCAATCCTGCAGGCTGGTCATCGGCCCGCAGTTCTTCACCACAAGGTTCGTCATGCGCGCACCCGCTCCGCAACCGGTTCGCCTGCCAGCGCCGCCCGTTCGAGCGTGGTCCAGCGCGCGGCATCGATGGGTTCGAACACGATTTCGTCCCCGGCGGCGAAGAGAAAGACCGGATCGCGCTCCGGAGCATAGCTCAGCACCGGTGTGCGCCCCAGAAGATGCCAGCCGCTCGGCATCTCCATGGGGACGATTCCGGCTTGCTCGCCGCCGATCATGATCGATCCGCTCGGAACCTTCAGCCGCGGCTGGGTGCGCCGCGACGTAGCGATCCGTGGATCGAGGCCTCCGAGATAGGCGAAGCCCGGCAGGAAGCCGATCATGTAGATCCGGTAGACGGCGCTCGCATGAATCTCCACGAGCTGGGACGGGGTCAGCCCATGGCGCTCCGCCACATCCTCCAGATCGATTCCGAATTCGCCGCCATAGACCACCGGAACGCGCCAGCGGGTCCCCGTCGCGTTCTCCGGCTGCAGGCCGTTGGACGCTCCCTCGAGCAGGCGGGTGAGCGCGTCATAATCCGTGACCGTGGGATCGAATTGCAGGGTCAGGGAGCGATAGGTGGGAACGGTCTCGATCAGGCCCGCGGGCGGGCTCGCCCGCAGCAGAGCGTCGAGCGCCAGGACCTTGCCGTTGAGGTCGGGATCGATGGCGCTCCCGAACTCGACCGTCAGGGCGGAATCCCCGCAGGGCAGAAAACGAGGTGTCAGCACCATTCACCCATCAAATCGTTGCCCCAGATCTGTCTCATATCGGCCCACGGGGGACAATGGCGAGGGCTGGCCTTGCGTTATGCGCTGGGAGCAGGGGAATCTGCCGGATGGGCGGGCCGGATGCTCCTTTTTGCTAGGCTCACGTCTTCTTCCCCCTTCATGCTATGTGAGCGTTACTTGATAGCCCTGGGGCTGAAGGCCCATGCGGAGAGGATCATGACTTTGAAATCCAAGAATGCCGTCGTTACCGGCTCCACCAGCGGGATCGGGCTCGCCATCGCCCGGGCGCTCGCGAAGGAAGGCGCGAACGTGGTCATCAACGGCCTCGGCGACGAGGGTGAGATCGAGAAGACCCGCGCCGCCATCGAGAGTGAGTTCGGTGTGAGGGCCCTCTACCACCCCGCCAACATGCTCAAGAGCGATGAGATCGCCGACATGATCCATCACGCCGAAAGATCGCTCGGCAGCGTCGATGTCCTGGTCAACAACGCGGGCATCCAGTTCGTCTCTCCGGTCGAGGAATTCCCGGTCGAGAAGTGGGATCAGATCATCGCGATCAATCTCTCCTCCGCCTTCCACGCGATCCGCGCCGCGGTGCCGGGCATGAAGGCCCGCAAATGGGGCCGCATCATCAACACGGCTTCGGCCCATTCCCTTGTCGCCTCGCCCTTCAAGTCGGCCTATGTGGCCGCCAAGCACGGCATCGCCGGTCTGACGAAAACCGTGGCGCTGGAGGTGGCGACCCATGGCATCACGGTGAACTGCATCAGCCCCGGCTATGTCTGGACGCCTCTCGTGGAGAAGCAGATCCCCGACACGATGAAGGCCCGCAACATGAGCAAGGAGCAGGTGATCAACGATGTCCTGCTCGAGGCGCAGCCCACCAAGCAATTCGTGACCGTGGAGCAGGTGGCAGCGCTCGCCGTGTTCCTGTGCTCGGATGCGGCGAGCCAGATGTCGGGCGCCAATCTCTCCATGGATGGCGGCTGGACCGCGAAGTAAGTCGCGTCCATCGAGCGCATCGTGCGGAAAAGTGGACCCGGTTTTACGCCCGAACGATGCGCCGTTCAAAAGTCGAGCATCGGACCCAAAAGTGGAGTCCATTTTTGGGTCCGATGCTCCAGGGCGTCAGCCCTTCGCGAAGGCGTCCGTCGCCTCGATCAGGTGATGCAGGATGCCGGGCTCGCTCACCGCGTGGCCCGCATCCGGTACCATGATGAACTTGGCCTCGGGCCAGGCTCTGTGCAGGTCCCACGCCGTCTTGGGCGGCGTGGCGACGTCGTAGCGCCCTTGGATGATCACGCCGGGAATGCCCTTCAGCTTGTGGGCGTCGCGGATCAGCTGCCCTTCTTCGAGCCACCCCTCGTTGACGAAGTAGTGGTTCTCGATGCGCGCGAACGCGATCGCGTAGTGTTCGTCGCCGAACTGGTCGCTGAAGCCCTGATTGTGCAGGAGGGTGATGGTCTCGCCCTCCCAGAGGCTCCAGGCCCTCGCGGCCTGCCGCTGAATGGCCGGGTCCGGGTGGGTCAGGCGCTTGCGATAGGCCGCCATCAGGTCGCCGCGCTCCTCCGGCGGGATCGGAGCGAGAAAGGCCTCCCACTTGTCCGGGAAGATCCAGGATGCGCCTTCCTGATAATACCAGAGCAGCTCCGCGCGGCGGAGCGTGAAGATGCCGCGCAGCACGAGTTCCGTCACGCGCTCGGGATGAGTCTGCGCATAGGCGAGGGCGAGGGTCGAGCCCCAGGAGCCGCCGAACACCATCCACTTGTCCACACCAATCATCTCGCGCAGGCGCTCGATATCGGCCACGAGATGCCACGTGGTGTTGGCCTCCAGGCTGGCATAGGGCGTCGAGCGCCCGCATCCGCGCTGGTCGAAGAGCAGGATCCTGTACTTGTCCGGGTCGAACAGGCATCGCGCGCTCGGCGCGCAGCCGCCTCCGGGTCCGCCATGGAGGAAAACCACGGGCTTTCCTTTTGGATTGCCGCACAATTCCCAATAAACCCGGTGCCCGTCACCCACATCGAGCAGGCCGTGATCGTAGGGTTCTATTTCGGGGTAGAGACTGCGCATGGCTCGAAAAGCTCCGGAAACTGAGCCTTTCCATATCCCTCGTGCCGCGGCCTGTCACCTGTCGGAAGGATTCCTGAGCCGGCTCCCGATCCCTCTGGCGCGTCGTCTCCGTGTCATATAACTTTGCAACTGGGGAACACGGGTAAAAGCCCGACCACACTGGAGGACGACAATGTTGACCAAGCGCGCCGGTCTCAAACTGGCCACGGCTCTCGCCGCACTGATGATCGCCGGGACGGCCCAGGCGGCCGAGAAGCTGCGGCTCCTGACCTGGGCGGATTACGCCCCGAAGGATGTTGTGGATCAGTTCACGAAGGAAACCGGCATCGAAGTCGAGATCACGCTTTCGAACAATGAGGAGATGATCTCCAAGCTGCGCGCGACTCAAGGTTCAGGCTTCGATCTCGTTCAGCCGAGCCAGGACCGCATCGCCGGCCCGCAGACCGAGTTCGGCATCTACAAGCCCCTGGATCTGTCGAAGCTCAAGTCCGATCAGTTCATCGCCTCCATGCTCGAGGCCACGAAGAAGAACACGACCGTCGACGGCAAGGTCTACGGCGTTCCCCACATCTGGGGCACCGATGGCCTCATCGTGAACACCAAGGCTGCTCCGAAGGTGGTGGATTACAACGACCTGTGCGATCCGGCGCTCGCAGGCAAGACGAGCTTCCGGTCCAAGCGTCCGGCGCTCATCGCCTTCGCGTTCGCCAACGGCATGGATCCCTTCGCGTCCTACGGCGATGCCAAGGCCTACACCGCCATGATGGAGAAGGTCGGCGCCAAACTCGCCGAGTGCAAGAAGAGCGTGAAGTTCTTCTGGGACGGCAAGGATCAGCTCCTCAATGCGCTGCGCTCCGGCGAGGTCGTCGCCGCAATGGCGTGGGACACGGGAGGATGGAAGCTGAACTCCGAAAACGCGGACATCAAGTTCATCGCGCCGAAGTCCGGTGCCTTGGGCTGGGTCGACACTTTTGCCATTCCGGCCAAGGGCCGCAACGACGATGCCGCCTACAAGTGGATCAACTTCAACATGCGGCCTGAGATCGCCGCGAAGGTGGCTGCTTCCGCCGGCAACTTCACCGCTTCCAACGGTGCCGACAAGCTCATGCAGGGCAAGCTGAAGGATCAGTTCGCCGAGAGCTTCCCGAAAGCCGCGATTGACAACATCAGGTGGTACCCGGCCGTGCCGGCCGGCATCGAGGAGATCGAGGGCAAGGTTCTCGACCGCCTGAAGGCCGGTTCGTAAGTCTCCAGTTCGATTGACATCATCCCCCGGCTCGTCCGGGGGATGACCATTTCCGGCGCGTCCATGACTCAGTCCACCGATCTCGATCTCGTCAACGTCACCAAGCGTTTCGGCTCCCACGCGGCCGTCGATGACGTGAGCTTCAGCGTGGCTCCCGGCGAGTTCTTCTCCATTCTTGGGCCGTCCGGCTGCGGCAAGACCACGCTGATGCGCATGATCGCAGGCTTCGAGAATCCGACCTCCGGCGACATCCGCATCCGCGGAACGTCGATGATCGGCGTTCCGGCCAACAAGCGCCCCGTGAACATGGTGTTCCAGAGCCTCGCCCTGTTCCCGATGATGAGCGTGGGCGAGAACGTGGCCTATGGCCTTTCCTGCCGTGGCGTCTCCCGCGCCGAGGCGGGGGAGCGCGCCAGCCGCATGCTCGAGCGTGTGGGCCTGAAAGGTTTCGGCGAGCGCCGCGTAACGGCTTTGTCCGGAGGCCAGCGCCAGCGCGTGGCCATCGCCCGTTGCCTCGTGCTGGAGCCGACGCTTGTGCTTCTCGACGAGCCGCTCGGCGCCCTCGACCTCAAGCTGCGCGAGCACATGAAGATCGAACTCAAGCAGCTTCAGGCCACCTTCAACACCACCTTCGCCTATATCACCCACGATCAGTCGGAAGCGCTGGTCATGTCCGACCGCATCGCGGTGATGAACCAAGGCCGCTTCGAGCAGGTGGGAAGCCCGCGCGAGCTCTACCATCATCCTGCAACGCCCTTCGTGGCGAGCTTCGTCGGCGAGACGAACCGGTGGCAGGGGGAAGCGGCCGCTGCGCCCCAGGGCGGGGTCTCCGTGCGGCTGCCTTCCGGCACGGTAATCCATGGGCAGGGCAGGGCCGCCGACAAGGCATCGCTCGCCTTCGTCCGTCCCGAAGCCATCGCGCTTGCACAGGATCCGTCCGCCCTCGGCGGGTTGCCCAACCGGTTCGAAGGCCGCGTCTCGGCCGTGCTCTTCGACGGCGCGAATTCGAGCCTGCTCATCGAAACGGCGGGTTTCGGCGAGCCTGTTCGCGCGGTGCTGCCGCAGGCCGGTCCGCTCGCGGGCATTCAGGTGGGAGCGCCGATCCATGTGGGCTGGACTGCGGATGCCATGAAGGTCTTCGCCACATGAGCAGGAAACCGGGCATTCGTTTCACGCTCTTTCTACTCCTGGCTCCGGCCGTTCTCTGGCTGGGCCTGCTCATCGTGCTGCCCCATGTGGAGATCCTCGTTCTCTCCTTCAGCGAGAGGGTGGCTCCACGGGTCTATGCATTCGGTTTCGGCAATTACCTCGAGTTCTTCACGGAGCCGCTCTACTGGCGCACCTTCGCGCGCACGGCGATCATGTCGATCCTGGTGACGGCGCTGACGCTCGTGCTCGCCTTTCCCATCGCGCTCTACATCGCGCGCGTGGCGCAGGGGCGTGTGAAGGCCATGCTGCTGCTGCTCTGTCTTCTCCCGTTCTGGGTGTCCGAACTCGTGCGGACGCTCGGCTGGATGATGCTGCTGCGCGAAACCGGCGTGGTTTCATACCTGCTCCAGGCGACGGGATTGACCGAGCAGCGGATCGAGTTCCTCTACAATGACGGCGCCGTGATCCTCGGTCTCGTGTACGGCGGATTGCTCTTCATGATCGTGCCGCTCGCCAACGCCCTGGAGAGCCTGGAGCCTGCCGTGGTCGAAGCGGGCTTCGATCTCGGCGGCAGCCGCTGGACGGTGCTGCGGCGCATCGTCGTTCCCCATGCGATGCCCGGCATCGTGGCGGGCTCGATCATCGTGTTCATGCTCACTGTCGGCAATTTCGCCACGCCGGTGCTGCTCGGCGGCAAGAACGGCCTGTGGTTCACGGAGCAGATCTACGCGCAGTTCATCACGCGGTTCAACTGGCCGCAGGGCGCAGCCTTCGGCATGCTCCTCCTCCTGCTGTCCTCGGCGATCGTCTGGGCAGGGCTTCGCCTCACCGGGCAGAGCCTCGGCACCACCTTGAAGCAGGCATGATGCCATGAATCGTCCGTCACTGCCCTGGAAGCTTTATATCGCGGCGTTCTACCTCTTCCTGTTCGCGCCGCTTCTCGTGGTGGCGATCTTCGCCTTCAATGCGAGCCCGTTCCCGTCTCCTCCATGGAAGGGCTTTACGCTCGACTGGTTCATCGGCTCGGGCGGCACCTTCGGAAAGCCAGGCGTGCTGATCGATCCGATCTGGCTCGACACCATCGCCAACAGCTTCAAGGTCGCGGTGCCCGTGGCGCTGCTCGCCGTTGTGGTCGGCACCGTGAATGCCTGGGTGCTGGAACGGGCCGAGTTTCCCGGCAAGACGTTCCTGTCGATGATGATGCTCTGGCCCCTCGTCATCCCCGGCGTGGTGCTCGGCATCTCGATCCTCGCGTTCTTCTCCCGGCTGGCGAATGGAATGGAGGAGTGGCTTCAGACCGATCTCGATTTCCTGCGTCCCGGCTTGCCGCTGGTGGTGCTGGGCCAGCTCTCGTTCATCCTGACGATTTCCACCCTCATCATCGCCGCGCGCCTGCGCAAGTTCGACCGTTCGCTGGAAGAGGCGGCTTTCGACCTCGGGGCGAGCCGTGCGCGGGTTCTGCGCACGGTGACGCTGCCTTTCCTGAGCCCCGCGCTCATCGGCGCGGGTCTGGTGGCGCTGCTCATGTCGTTCGAGAACTTCAACACGACATTGATGCTCGTGGGCTCCGAGCCTCCTCTGCCGATCACCATGTACGGTCAGATGCGCGAGGGAGCGACCCCGGCGATCAACGCCGTGAGCCTCCTGCTGATGCTGGGCGTCGGCGGCGTCGCGAGCATCTTCGCCCTGACCGCGAAGGCGGAGCGGTAAGCCATCTCCCATGTCGTCACCGGTCCTGGCCGGCGATTGCGAACATGGGAGGAGCTGATCTTTTCAGAACGGGATGGCCGGACACGCCCGGCCACGACCGGAGAGAGCAACAACTCCGGTGAGAATTGCGGGAAGCAGACGGCTTCACCGCCCCCAGGTGCGCTCGAGAACGTTGATCCAGTTCTCGTAGCACAGTTTGCGCAGGGTCGCCTCGTCATAGCCGTGCCTGCGCATCGCCTCGACGAGGCGTGGCAAGCCGCGCACGTCGCCGATCTCGGCGGGAATGGTCGCGCCGTCGAAGTCGGAGCCGAGGCCGACGCCATCGACGCCCACGTGTTCGATGAGATGGTCCATGTGGCGGATCATCTCCTCGAGCGGCGTGTCGTCGCTGCGCTGGCCGTCTGGGCGGATGAACGAGGTCGCAAAGTTCACGCCGACCATGCCGCGGCTCTCGCGGATGGCAGCGAGCTGCTTGTCGGTCAGGTTGCGCGAGTGCGGGCACACCGCGTGGGCGTTCGAATGCGTGGCCACGAGAGGCGCATCCGACAGCCGGGCGACATCCCAGAAACCCTTCTCGTTGAGGTGGGAGAGGTCGACCATGATCTTGAGGCGGTTGCAGGCCCTCACGAGTTCGCGTCCACGCTCGGTCAGGCCGGGGCCCGTGTCCGGGGTGGAGGGATAGCGGAACGGCACGCCGTGTCCGAAGATGTTCGGGCGGCTCCAGACCGGGCCGATGGAGCGCAGACCGCTTTCGTAGAGCACGTCGAGCATGGCGAGATCGGGGTCGATGCCTTCCGCGCCTTCGATATGCAGGATCGCGGCGAGCTTGCCGTTGTCCAGACAGTAACGGATATCGGCCGCCGAGCGGCAGATCTTCACCTCGCCCTTGGAGGCGCGCTCGATGCGGATGAGGATCGAGGCCATCTGCACCGTCACCCGCTGACTGGGGCCGAGATCCAGGACGGGCGGCAGCGGCACGTCGTATTCCGAACGGGTCATGAGCGTATCGACATCGACGCCCAATTCCTCGGAGGGCACGTAGACGGCGAAGAACCCGCCGAAGAATCCGCCCTGCCTCATGCGCGGCCAATCGAGGTGCCCGATATTGTCACCCTCCAGGAAAGCCTTTTCGGGCTGAAGCCGGCCGCGCATGAGGCGCAGGAGAACGTCGTTGTGGCCATCGAAGACAGGCATCAGGGAAGGGCGGGACATGGTTCGAACGATCCTACGAAATGAAAGCGTCTCAGACGATGGGGGCGTGGGCCGGCTGCGAGGGGTGGCGCGTGAAGCCCTGACTCGCCTGGATCAGGGACTGGGTATATTCGCTCATGGCCTTGCCGGAGCGTAGCGCATTCGACGCCGTTTCCTCCACGGCCTCGCCGTGCCGCATGACGAGCAGGCGCTCGCACAAATGCGCGACCACGGCGAGATCATGGCTGACCAGAATATAGGTGAGGCCCATGCGGCGGCGCAGGTCGTCCAGAAGGTTCAGGATCTCCGCCTGCACGGAGGCATCGAGAGCCGATGTGGGTTCGTCGAGGAGAAGAACCTTCGGGCGCAGGATGAGGGCGCGCGCGATGGCGATGCGCTGACGCTGGCCGCCCGAGAGCTGGTGCGGATAGCGGAAGCGGAACGAGGGGCCGAGGCCCACTTCCTTCAGCGCTTGAAGAATGCGCGTCTCCGCGTCCTTCTCTCCATGAATGGCGAGCGGCTCCGAGAGCGTGCGGTCCACCGTATGGCGCGGATGGAGCGACGCATAGGGGTCCTGGAAGACCATCTGCACCGTGCGATAGAAGTCCCTGCTGCGCGGTGTGGTCACTTCCTTGCCGTCCACGCGCACATTCCCGCCCGTGATCGGCGCGAGGCCGCAGATGGCGCGCAGCACCGTCGATTTGCCGGAGCCGGACTCGCCCACGAGGCCGTAGGACTCGCCTGCATCGACGGAAAAGCTCACGTTCTTGACCGCCTCGACCCTGAGGCGGCCCGTGCCGAAGACGACGTTGAGGTTCTGAATATCGAGCATGATCAGAGCGCCCAGGAGGGATCGCGGTTCAAGGTCGGGAGCGGACGGACATCGTCGGCCAAGGTCGGCAGGCAGCGCATGAGTCCTTGCGTGTAGGGATGCTTCGCCTCGCGCAGGTTCCTGGCTTCCAGCTCCTCCACCACGCGGCCCGCATACATCACGAGCACGCGGTCGCAGAACGAGGAGACGAGCTTCAGGTCATGGGAGATGAAGATGAGGCCCATGCCGCGCTCGGCGACGAGCTCGTCGAGGATGCGGAGCACTTCCATGGATACCGTCACGTCGAGCGCGGAGGTCGGCTCGTCGGCGATGAGCAGGTCCGGGTCGGTGACGAGCATCATGGCGATCATGGCGCGCTGGCCCATGCCGCCCGAGACTTCGTGCGGATAGAGCGAGAAGACGCGGCCGGGATCGCGCATCTTCACCGCTTCGAGCATGGCCAACGCCTTGTCACGGGCTTCCGCGCGGCTCGCCCTGGCATGCGCCCGGTAGGCTTCGATGATCTGCTCGCCGATGGTCATGACCGGGTTCAGCGAGTATTTCGGGTCCTGCATCACCATGCTGATGCGCCCGCCGCGCAAATGGCGCAGCGTACGCTTCGAGGCGGTCTGAAGGTCGATTCCATCGAAGGCGAGGCGCTTGGCCGTCACCTCGCCGGGAGGTGGCGTGAGCCCGAGGATGGCGCGGCCCGTCTGCGACTTGCCCGAACCGGATTCGCCGACGATGCCGAGCCGCTCGCGGCCAAGCTGGAACGACACGCCGCGCACCGCCTCGACAATGCCCGTGCGCAGGTGAAAGCGGACGCGGAGGTCGTCGACTTCGAGAAGCGGCTTGGTCATTTGGCGGCCTTCGGATCGAGAACGTCGCGCAGGCCGTCGCCCAGCAGGTTGAAGCCCAGGCTCACCACGAAGATCGCAAGACCGGGCATGGCGGCGACCCACCATTGATCGATGAGATAGTTGCGGCCCGTTGCGATCATCGCGCCCCATTCCGGTGACGGCGGCTGCGCGCCGAGGCCGAGGAAGCCGAGGCCCGCGGCGGTGAGGATGATGCCTGCCATGTCGAGGGTCACGCGCACGATGACGGAGGAGATGCACAACGGCATCACATGGCCGAGAATGATGCGCGGGGTGGACGCGCCCTGGAGCTTCACGGCCGCGATGAAGTCGCTGTTGCGGATCATCAGCGTTTCAGCACGGGCAATGCGCGCATAGGGAGGCCATGAGGTGATCGCGATCGCGATGACGGCATTCTCGATACCAGGACCCAGGGCCGCCACGAAGGCGAGGGCGAGGACCAGACGCGGGAAGGCGAGGAAGATGTCCGTGATGCGCATGAGCACCGTATCGACCCAGCCGCCGAGATAGCCGGAGATGGTGCCCACGATCAGCCCGATGGGTGTCGCGATGATCGACACCAGCACGACGACGAACAAGGTGATGCGCGAGCCGTAGACGATGCGCGAGAAGATGTCGCGCGCCTGGTCGTCCGTGCCGAGCCAGTAGGTTTCGCTCGGCGGCAGCAGGCGCTGCGTGCGCAGGTCTCCGCCGACGATGGGCGAATAGGGTGCGATCAAATCCGCGAAGATCGCGACGATGATCAGCAGCAGGATGATCCCGAGACCCAGCACCGCGAGGGGATTGCGGCTGAACGAACGCCAGCCGAGATAGAGGCGGCCGAGACGGGCCTGCCATCGGGAATGCGGTTCCGGCGACAAAAGCCACGCTCGCAGGCCGGTGGGTTGTGAAAGGGTAGGGGAGCCAGCCATCAGCGGGTCCTCGGATCAAGCAGGCGGTAGAGCAGGTCGGAGACGAGATTGAGCAGCACGAAGGCCGCGCCGATCACGAGGGTTCCGCCGAGCACGGCGTTCATGTCGGCGTTCTGCAGGGAATTGGTGATGTACTGGCCGAGCCCGGGCCATGCGAAGACGGTTTCGGTGAGAACTGAACCCTCGAGCAGGTTGGCATAGGACAGCGCGATCACGGTCACGAGCGGCACGGCGGCATTGCGCAGGGCATGGCGCCAGATCACGCGCATTTCCGACAATCCCTTCACGCGCGCCGCAATCACGTATTCCTGCGCCAGCTCGTTGAGCATGAAGGAGCGCGTCATGCGGCTGATATAGGCAAGGGAGAAATAGCCGAGCAGGCAGGCCGGCAGGATGATGTGCGACACCGCATCCCAGAAGGCATCCCATTGCCCCTGCATGGCGGTATCGATCAGCACGATGCCTGTCACGGGCGTGTAGAGATAGGAATAGGTCACGTCGATGCGTCCGGGCCCTGCGACCCAGCCGAGCTTGGCGTAAAAGAGCAGCAGGCCCATCAGGCCGAGCCAGAAAATCGGAATCGAGTAGCCGGCGAGCCCGATGAAACGCACCACCTGATCGATCAGGCTGCCGCGCTTCACGGCGGCGAGAACGCCAAGGGGAATGCCTATGATCGAGCCGATGAGGGTGCCGAGCGTCGCAAGCTCGAAGGTTGCGGGGAACGTATTGGCGATATCGGTCATCACGGGATTGGTGGTGAGAACCGAGTTGCCGAAATCGCCGGTGACGGCCTTCTTCAGATAGACCCAGAACTGCTGGATGAGGGGCAGATCCAGGCCGAGCTCCTCTCGGACGCGGGCGTAGACCTGCGGAGGCGCGCGGTCGCCGACGATGGCGAGGACCGGGTCGACGGGAACGATGCGGCCGATGAAGAAGGTGACGGCAACAAGCCCGAGGAGGGTCGTCGCCAGCACGAGGACGAATTGAGCGGTCTTTGTAAGATAGAAGCGGAGGGCGCTGTGCCCTCCGCCTCCATTCGCGATTGATGATGCCATCGAAAGTTTAGTTCTTCTTGGCCTGTGCCACGCTGTTGGTGTCGAAGGACGGTCCCATGACGAAACCATCGACGTTCTTGCGCTCCGCAGCGACTTCGATTTTCTGCAGGAACACCACGAACGGGCCGTCGTCCAGGACGGCCTGCTGAAGCTCCTTGTACATCTGCGCGCGCTTCTCGGCATCGCGCTCCATCACGGCGGCGCGGGTCTTGGCGGTCAGCGGGCCCGGATCCCACGAGTTGCGCCATGCGAGCGGCTTGGACTTCGCATTATCCGAGTTGTCGTCGTTCGCCGCGAAGGTGTCGGCGTTGGAGTTCGGGTCCTGATAGTCCGAGCCCCATTCGCCGATATAGATGTCGTGCTGGCGGGCGCGGTACTTGGTCAGGGTCTGCTTGTTGTCGCCGGGAATGAGTTCCAGCTTCACGCCGGCCTGGGCGAAGGTCGACTGGATCGCCTGGGCGATGCCGGTGGTCTCGGGCCGGGAGGTCGTGTCCATCGTCACGCTGAAGCCGTCCTTCAGGCCGGCCTGGGCCAGGAGTTCCTTCGCCTTGGCGACGTCGAGCTTGTAGGGGGTGTCGTTGATCGCGCCCAGATAACCCCTGGGCAGGAACGCCTGATGGACCTCGCCCTTGCTCTTCATGATGGTGTCGGCGATGGCCGCATAATCGACGAGATACTTCAAGGCCTTGCGGACCTCGGGCTTGGCGAGGTTCGGGTTCTTCTGGTTGAGGCCGAGATACCAGACCGTTCCCTTGGGGGCGGAATCGACCTTGATGTCCGGGTTCTTGGACACGGCCGCGATCTCTTCCGGGTTCAGGTTGCGGGCGATGTCGACGTCGCCCTTCTCGAGCAGGAGGCGCTGCGTCGCGGTCTCCTTGATGTGGCGGTAGATCACGCGGGCGAGAGGCGCCTTCTTCTCGAAGTTCGGGTTGCGCTCCAGAACGACGACTTCGTTCGCCTTCCAGTCGCGGATCGTGAACGGGCCCGACCCGGCATAATGCGTCTTGAGCCAGTTGTAGCCCAGGTCGCCGTCCTTCTCGTTCTGCGTCACGAGCTTCTTGTCGACGACGGATGCAACGGTCGAGGTCAGGCAGTAGAGAACGAAGGTCGGAGCATAGGGCTTATCGACTTCGATCGTGAGCTCGTAGGGACCGGTCTGCTTGATCTTGTCCTTCACGTTGTTCTTGTCGAAGCCGAACTGGCCGAGAATGAAGGCCGGCGACTTGTCGAGAATGACCGCGCGCTGAAGCGAGAACACCACGTCCTCGGCGGTCAGCGGATTGCCGGAGGCGAACTTCTTGTTCTGGCGGATCTTGAAGGTATAGGTCTTGCCGTCGTCGGAGACGGTCCAGGACTCCGCCACCTCGCCGTAGATCTTGGAGACGTCCTTGACGTCGTAGTTGATCAGGCGCTCGTAGGTGTTGCCGGCGATCTCGGAGCTGCTGAACTCGAAGATCTCAGCCGGGTCGAGCGAAATGATGTCGTCGATCTGCCAGGCATGGACCAGGGTGTCCGGGGGCGTGGCCGCCTGGACGGCATTGAACGAGGTCGCCATCGTGGCGATCATCGCGGCGGATAGGAGGAATTTCGGTAGTCTTTTCATGGGCCAGTTCCCTTGCGCGCGGGGTGCGCTCCTGTGCGACCGTATGAATGCAAATCACATAGACGCTGTCGAGTCCAGGGACCGGTTTTAAGCTGGCAAACATTGCGCGACGTGCTTAAGGCATAGGCAGCCCTGGTGCGGCTTTGCCTCCGCCGCCGACCTGTGGCAAAGGCTTAACCGAACTTGCAGCCGGGTGAAACACAGTGTCTGAAGAAGCCAAGAAGTCTGGAGCCAACACCATGTGGGGCGGACGGTTCTCGTCCTCCCCGAGCGCGCTCATGGAGGCCATCAACGCCTCGATCGATTTCGACAAGCGCCTCTATGCCCAGGACATCCAGGGCTCCATCGCCCACAGCGCCATGCTGGCCCGGCAGGGCATCATCGCCGAGAGCGACCGGGACGCCATTCACCAGGGCCTGCAGCAGGTTCTGGGCGAGATCGAGGCCGGGAGCTTCACTTTCTCGACGGCGCTGGAAGACATTCACATGAACGTCGAGAGCCGCCTGCGCGACATCGTCGGCGACCCGGCGGCGCGCCTGCACACGGCCCGCAGCCGCAACGACCAGGTGGCCACCGACACCCGCCTCTGGGTGCGCGAGGCCCACGACCGGACGGACGAGCAGCTCACCCGTCTCATCACGGCGCTGCTCGACAAGGCCGAGGCTCATGTGGCCACCGTGATGCCGGGCTTCACGCATCTGCAGAGCGCCCAGCCGGTGACGTTCGGGCACCATCTCATGGCCTATGTGGAAATGTTCGGCCGCGACCGCAGCCGCTTCCGCGATTCCCGCAGGCGCCTCAACGAATGCCCGCTCGGCGCGGGCGCGCTGGCCGGCACGTCCTTCCCCATCGACCGGCACATGACCGCCCAGGCGCTGGGCTTCGACGGGCCGACCCGCAACTCCCTCGACACGGTATCCGATCGTGACAGCCTGCTGGAATTCATGGCGGCCGCCTCCATCTGCGCCATGCACCTCTCGCGTCTGGCGGAAGAGATCATCATCTGGATGTCGGCCCCTTTCGGCTTCGTGAAGCTCCCCGACCGCTGGACCACCGGCTCCAGCATGATGCCGCAGAAGCGCAATCCCGACGCGGCGGAGCTCGTGCGCGGCAAGACCGGCCGCGTGATCGGCTCCCTGGTCTCGCTGCTCACCGTCATGAAGGGCCTGCCGCTCGCCTATGCCAAGGATACCCAGGAGGACAAGGAGCCGCTCTTCGACGCGGCCGATACCCTCGAAATCGTGCTCGCCGCCACCACGGGCATGATCCAGGACCTGGAGCCCGTGCCGGAGCGCATGGCGGCGGTGGCGGGAGCCGGGTTCTCCACGGCGACGGATCTGGCCGATTGGCTCGTGCGCAGCCTCAACATCCCGTTCCGCGATGCCCATCATGTGACGGGCCGTATCGTCTCGGAGGCGGAGAGCCGCGGCTGCAGCCTCGAGGAGCTGCCGCTGGAGGTCATGCAGGCCGTGGAGCCGCGCATCCACAAGGGCATCTACGACGTGCTGGGGGTCGAGAATTCCGTGCGCTCCCGCACGAGCTTCGGCGGCACCTCGCCCGTCCGGGTGGCCGAGCAGGTCGCCTGGTGGCGCGGTCAGGTCTGAGCGGGATCTAGCGCCTGCGGCCTCTGACCGCCCAGGCGCGGGCCGTCAGAGGGATGCTGCCGTCCGGTCGCGTGGGGAGCGTCCCGCGCAGCCGCTCGCGAAGGGCGGCGCGGTCTTCCTCGCTCAGGCTCATACAATAGGCGGGCGCCGGGGATTGCCCTCCCAAGAACGGGGTCCAATAATCGTCGAAATCGCGGAAGACGGTCGGCACATCGATGGCGCGAACCTCGATGCCGGCGAGCCCCACCGTCTCCAGAAGCCGGTGGAGCGGCTCCGGCTGACAGAAGGCCGCGTGCCAGATGTCCTGGAGATCCCGTGCGTGCGGGTCCAGGTCCGCCGCCGCATCCCAGAACCGGCGCATCATCTCCATCCCGCCCGTGTAGTCCCAGACATAGAGCGCCACTTCCCCGCCCGGCCGGACCACGCGCGCCATCTCGGCTGCGGCGCGCTCCTTGTCGGGAACGAAGTTCAGCACGAGGCCGGAGACGATCCGGTCGAATTCCGAGGCGGCGAAGGGCAGACTCTGCGCATCGCCCGGCCGCAATTCGACGGCTTTGCCCGCCAGGCGGCGACGGGCGACCTCGAGAAACCCTTCGGACGGGTCGATCCCGGCCAGGCGTTCGGGCGCGCATCGTTCGGCGATCGCGCCCGTGAGGACGCCCGTGCCGCAGCCCACATCGAGCCATTCCAGGCCGGAGGGCGCGTTCAACCAGTCGAGGAATTCCGGGGCCACCAGACGGCTCCAGCGTCCGACATAGGATTCGTAGAGATCCCCGCTGGCCCAGCGGGGCTGAAGGTTCCCGGCCATGCCATCGCTCCCGTGAGGCGATGCGCGATCATACGCCAGGCCCGGATGGCGACAGACAACTCTTGCGGGGTACGGAACAGGGCGCGTTTACCCTGTCCGGGTTCCCCTCCGGTGAGGCGTGGCCTGGGTCTTGATCGGGCCGGCAACCATATCCATATTGCCGTCAGCGGCTCAACCAAGGGCCGTGTGAGTGCCGCATGAGCGGGCTCACGATCAACCGAAGTGCCTCTCAACCTTGGGCTTCGAACATGTCGCGTCAGTCGCCGTTTGGGCATCCGTTTCTGTTGGGCTTCGACGAGATCGAGCAGGCGCTCGACCGGGTCGCGAAAGCAGCCGGGGACGGCTATCCGCCCTACAACATCGAGCGCTTGCCCCGTACGGAGCATGCTCCGGAGCGTCTGCGCATCACCCTGGCTGTCGCTGGTTTCACCCAGGACCAGCTCGAGGTGACCCTGGAGGAGAACCAACTCGTCATCCGGGGACGTCAGTCCGACGACAAGACCAGGCACTTCCTTCATCGCGGCATTGCCGCCCGTCAGTTTCAGCGCACCTTCCTTCTTGTCGACGGCATGGAGGTTCTGGGCGCCGATCTGTCCAATGGCCTGTTGTCGATCGATCTCGTCCGGCCCGAGCCGGAGCGGATCATCCGCAAGATCAGCATCAGCGCTTCGGACAAGGTGTGACGGCAGGGCCGCATCAAGGAGATGGCCATGAACCACAACATCAACACTCCAGCCGGTCGGCCTTTGGAAGTGGCTGAGCTGGCGACCCTTGGCCTCGGCGAGATGGCCTATGTCAAGCCGCTGCGTTCCGACGAGGTGGCGCGCCTGTTCCCGCAGGCTCCCAAGCTCCAGCCGGGTATGGAGCTCTTCGCGCTCCTGTCCGCCAGCGGCCAGCCCATCCTGCTGACCGACAGCCGCGATGCGGCGGTGGCCAATGCCTGGGCCCACGATCTCACCACGGTGAGCCTGCATTAGCGATCGTCCTGAGCGCGGGCCGGAGGGCCGGCCCGCCCAAGCTCAGCTTTTCACGCAATCGCCTCGATGGCTCCGATCAGGCGCTCCAGGTCCTCGTCCCGGGACAGGCGGTGGTCTCCGTCGTTGATGAGCGTGAGCGAGACGCTGTCTCCCGGCAGGTGCTCCACCAGTTCCAGCGCGTGCTCCCACGGCACGTCCGGGTCCTCCATGCCCTGGAGGATATGGACGGGGCAGCCGGTCTGGATGGGCTTGCCCAGGAGAAGGTGGCGGCGTCCGTCTTCGATCAGCCTCTTCGTGATGGGGTAGGGCTCTTCCGAATACGCGGACGGGCGGTAATAGACGCCGGTCTCCTCGAGTGTGCGCCTCAGCTCGTCCGGAAAACGGTCCCACATCAGCTTTTCGGTCATGTCGGTGGCGGGCGCGATGAGGACGATTCCGGCGGGCGCGAGGGCCGGGCGGCCGTCCCTCAGATGGCGCGCGGCGAGAAGGGAGATCCAGCCCCCCATGGAGGACCCGACGAGAATGGGGCGCTCCTCGAGGAACCGTTCCATGACGGCAAGCGCCTCCTCCAGCCATCGGGAAATGGTGCCCTTCTCGAAATCGCCGCCCGACTCGCCGTGGCCGCTGTAATCGAAGCGCAGGAAGGCGCGGCCCTTGCGCTCGGCCCAGGAATCGATGGCGCTCGCCTTCGTGGCGCGCATGTCGGACTTGAAGCCGCCGATCCAGACCACCGGCGGCCCCTTGCCCTCCCGATGGAGCACGGCGATCCGGCGTTCGTCGGAACCCGACCCGACTGTGACGCTTTGCTGCATGGTTAACCTGTCCTCAACTGCTTTGAAGCAAGGGTTTGAAGCGATTCTGTCATTTCTTTCGAGAAGGCTCTTACATCGGTGAGTTTTTCAGCGCGACCCGGCGGAGGAGCATCTTTCCCGTCGTCCCATATTCATCCCCTCGCTGGCCGGACCGTCCTGCAGGTCATTCCGGAGCTTGAGGCCGGCGGGGCGGAGCGCACCACCGTGGACATCGCCGAAGGCCTCGTCCATGCGGGCGCCCGGGCGCTGGTGGCGACCGAGGGCGGGCGGCTCGTGGGTGAGCTCCAGGCCAAGGGCGGCGTCTGGATTCCGTTCCCGGCGGCGTCGAAGAACCCCTTTTCCATGCTGCTCAACGTGCGCAGGCTCGCCGGGATCTGCCACAGGGAAGGGGTGTCGCTCGTCCATGCCCGCTCCCGGGCTCCGGCCTGGGTGGCCCTGGGCGCGGCGCGCAGCCTCAACATTCCGTTCGTGACCACCTATCACGGCAGCTATTCCGGCCGCTCCTCGGTGAAGGTGCTCTACAACTCGGTCATGGCCCGGGGCGACGTGGTCATCGCGAACTCGCAGTACACGAGCAACCTGATCCGTTCTCACTACCCCCAGGCCGCCGACCGGATCGGCGTGATCTACCGGGGAACGGACTTTCTGAGGTTTTCCCCCTCCGCGGTGGCGCCCGAGCGAATCGAGGCCTTGAGAACGGCCTGGGACGTGGCGCCCCACGAACGGGTGGTGCTTCTCGCCGCCCGGCTGACCGGCTGGAAGGGTCAGAAGGTTCTCGTCGAGGCGGCCGCCAAGCTGCGCGACAAGGGCGTGACGGATGTGGCCTATATCCTGGCGGGCGATCCCCAGGGGCGGGAATCCTACGTGAAGGAACTGGACAGCCTGATCGCGGCCAGGAAGCTCAAGAAGATCGTGCGCCGGGTCGGACATTGCACCGATATGCCGGCGGCTTTCCTGGCGGCGGCCGTGGTGACCGTGCCCTCGACGGAGCCCGAGGCCTTCGGCCGCTCGGCGGTGGAGGCGCAGGCCATGGGCACGCCGGTGGTGGTCTCCGACCTCGGAGCCGTGCCGGAGACGGTGCTCGCGCCGCCCGCCGTTCCGCCGCAGGAGCGCACGGGCTGGCGGGTTCCGGCCGGCGATGCCGATGCTCTCGCGGAAGCGGTCGGGGCCGCCCTGAGCCTGGGCGCCAGCGCAAGAATCGCCCTGGGCACCCGGGCGAGAGCCCATGTGGAGCGCCACTTCTCGCTCGAACGCATGGTTTCGAGCACCCTCAATGTGTATTCCGCGCTTCTGGAGAGCTGGTCAGCCCACAGAACAAGTTGACTTCCCGCCATTTTGCGCGAAATGTCAGTTCATTCTCGGCAACGTTGAGCATGCTGCAGAGGCTTTTGATCAAAGGTCTCCACCCCTCGACTGAGCCCTCAAACAGGAGATAAGAGCCATTCGTCGTCCCATGAGACCCCTGCCGGTGCCGCAGAAAGAAGGACCGCGCGCCAACCGAGACATTCGCGGTGTTCGCGAAGTACAGCTGATCGATGATGCCGGGCAGAACCGGGGCGTGATGCCCTTCTTCGATGCCCTGCGGATTGCCGAGGATGCTGGGCTCGACCTCGTAGAGATCTCGCCGAACGCGACTCCTCCTGTCTGCAAGATCCTCGATTACGGCAAATTCCGCTTCCTCGAGCAGAAGAAGGCCGCCGAGGCGCGCAAGAAGCAGAAGACCGTCGAGGTCAAGGAAATCAAGTTGCGCCCGGGCATCGACGATCACGATTACGACGTCAAGATGAAGGCCATGAAGAGCTTCTTCGAGGAAGGCAACAAGGTGAAGATCACCCTGCGCTTCCGCGGCCGCGAGATGGCGCACCAGGATCTGGGCCTCAAAGTGCTCGATCGCGTGAAGGCCGATGTGGGCGATCTCGCCAAGGTCGAGCAGGAGCCCAACTTCGAGGGCCGCCAGGTCGTGATGGTGCTGGCGCCCCGTTAAGGGATTCCGGTTGCAGGCGAAAATCATGGCCGTCGGAACCCCGGCGGCCATTGCCTTTTCGGGCGGCTTCTGCCATAAGCCGCCCTTCATCGAACCGCCCGGCCGTTAGGGCTGCCGTGGCGGTTCGTTTTGCTCACAGCAGCAATGAATGGGCTGAAAGGGCGGTTCAAGCCGCTCCGGACGCCTGACCAAAGGAGAGCCAAATGCCCAAGCTGAAGACGAAATCGGGCGCGAAGAAGCGCTTCAAGATCACTGGCACCGGCAAGGTCGTTTACGCCCAGGCCGGCAAGCGCCACGGGATGATCAAGCGGAGCAACAAGCAGATCCGCAACCTGCGCGGCACCACGACGCTGTTCGAGGGCGACGCCTACAACGTGAAGAAGTACTTCCTGCCGAACGGCTAAGGCGGTCTTCCACTCATCCCGGATTTTGAAGGAGTTTACCCATGGCCCGCGTCAAACGGGGCGTTACCGCCCACGCCAAGCACAAGAAGGTTTTCAAGGCCGCCAAAGGTTTCTACGGCCGCCGCAAGAACACCATCCGCATCGCCAAGCAGGCGGTCGAGAAGAGCATGCAATATGCTACTCGCGACCGTCGCAACAAGAAGCGCACCTTCCGCGCTCTCTGGATCCAGCGCCTCAACGCTGCGGTCCGCCTGCATGGCCTGACCTATTCCCGATTTATCGACGGTCTCGGCAAGGCTGGGATCGAGGTCGATCGCAAGGTCCTGTCCGAGCTGGCCATCCACGAGCCGGCGGCTTTCGCCGCCTACGTGGAGCGCGCCAAGGCCGCCCTGCCTCAGCAGGCCGCTTAATCGGATAGACCAGCTTTCGGTGCGGCTGGCTCGTTCAGCCGCACCGCCTTACTCCCCCTTCTCCGAGACCATCCGCGCTGACGGCTGATCGCTGTCGGTTGCGACCACGCGGCTCGGACGACTTCACGGTTCCCGCGCCGCGCCTCACTTGAAGCGCTTAGCATCTGGCTAGGGACCGATGACCGATCTCAACCAACTCGAACGTGACCTGCTTTCCCAGGTCGAAGCCGCCGGCGACGAAGCGGCCCTGGAATCCGTGCGCGTGTCCGCCCTCGGCAAGAAGGGCTCCGTGTCTGATCTCCTGAAAACCCTCGGCGCGATGACGCCGGAGGAGCGCAAGGAGCGCGGCCCCCTCATCAACGGCCTGCGCGACAAGGTGCAGGGCGCGATCGCCGCCAAGAAGGAGACCCTTGCCGAGGCGGCGCTCGAGGCCCGTCTTGCCGCCGAGCGCATCGACGTGACGCTGCCCGTGCCGGAAGCGCCGGAAGCCCGCGGCCGCATCCACCCGATCAGCCAGGTGATCGAGGAGCTGACGGCGATCTTCGCCGATATGGGCTTCTCCGTGGCCGAGGGGCCGGATATCGAGACGGATTATCTCAACTTCACGGCGCTCAACTTCCCCGAAGGCCATCCGGCCCGCGAGATGCACGACACCTTCTTCCTCGCCCCCGACGAGAAGGGCGAGCGCAAGGTGCTGCGCACCCACACCTCGCCCGTGCAGGTGCGCACGATGACCTCGAAGGCGCCGCCGATCCGGGTGATCATTCCCGGCCGCACCTATCGGCACGACTCGGACCAGACCCACACGCCGATGTTCCATCAGGTGGAAGGCCTCGTCATCGACAAGTCGGCCAACATCGCGCACATGAAGTGGATCCTCGAGGAGTTCTGCAAGGCCTTCTTCGAGGTCGAGCGGGTGAAGATGCGCTTCCGCCCGTCCTTCTTCCCCTTCACCGAGCCGTCGGCGGAAGTCGACATTCAGTGCTCGCGAAAAGGTGGCGAGATCCGCTTCGGCGAGGGCAACGACTGGCTCGAGATCCTCGGCTGCGGCATGGTGCACCCGAACGTGCTGCGGAACTGCGGCCTCGATCCCGATGAGGTCCAGGGCTTTGCCTGGGGCATGGGCATCGACCGCATCGCCATGCTGAAATACGGCATGCCGGATCTGCGACCCTTCTTCGAGGCCGATATGCGCTGGCTGAACCATTACGGCTTCCGCCCGCTCGACATTCCGTCCCTCGTCAGTGGGCTGACGAGCTAAGAAGGATCGTCCATGCGGCACCTCCCGATCATTCTTGCAGGATCGCTGCTCGTTCTCCCCGGCGCACAGGCACGTGAGCGTAGGATCGACGTCCCCGTCATTGTTGGGGGAGACCGTAACTTCGATGCGTGCTCGTCGGTGGGGCAGATCGTCGGCCTTGATCCGAAAGGTGACGGCTTCCTGTCGGTTCGCAGCGGGCCTGGCGGCAAGCCGTATCGCGAGATTGATCGGCTCTACAATGGCAACCAGGTGTTCATCTGCGGCGACAAGGGACCCTGGCTTGCCGTTGTGTATGGAGCATCCTCCGATGGTACCTGCGGCGTCAGTACGCCATGGACTATCCGCCAGCCCTATACAGGCCCCTGTAATGCCGGCTGGATCCATTCCCGTTACGTCCGGGTCATTGCCGGATAGCTGAACAAGCCTTTCAAGGCGCACGAGATTAGCGATGAAATTCACTCTCTCCTGGCTCAAGGATCACCTCGACACCACGGCCTCTCTCGACGAGATCGTCGAGACGCTCACGCGCATCGGCCTCGAGGTCGAAGGCGTCGAGGACAAGGCGAAGACGCTGGCGCCCTACATGATCGCCCATGTGATCTCCGCCGAGCAGCATCCGAATGCCGATAGGCTTCGCGTGTGCATGGTCGATACCGGCGAAGGCCGCCCGATCCAGGTCGTCTGCGGCGCGCCGAACGCCCGCACCGGCATGAAGAGCGTGTTCGCGCCTCCGGGCACCTACATCCCGGGCAAGAACATCACGCTCGGCGTCGGCACCATTCGCGGCGTCGAGAGCGCGGGCATGCTGTGCTCGGCGGCCGAGCTCGAAATCTCCGACGATCACGACGGCATCATCGAGCTGCCGGAGACTGCACCGGTCGGCACCGCCTACGCCGCCTATGCCGGCCTCGACGATCCGGTGATCGAGATCAACCTCACGCCGAACCGTCCCGACTGCACCTCGATCTTCGGCATCGCCCGCGATCTCGCGGCCGCCGGTCTCGGCACGCTGAAGGGCGGCGACGTTCCTTCCGTTGCCGGCAAGGGTGCGTGCCCCGTGTCGGTGACCCTCGACCTCTCGCCCGAGGATGCGAAACTCTGCCCCGCCTTCGCGCTGCGCCTCGTGCGCGGCGTGAAGAACGGCCCGTCGCCGGAATGGATGCAGCGCCGCCTGCTCGCCATCGGCCTTCGCCCGATCAACGCGCTCGTGGACATCACCAATTACGTGACCTTCGACCGGGGCCGTCCTCTGCACGTGTTCGATCTCAAGAAGGTGAAGGGGAACCTCACCGTTCGGCGCGCCCGGGACGGCGAGGAGGTGCTGGCGCTCGACGGGCGTACCTACACGCTCGATTCCGGCACCGTGGTGATCGCCGACGAGAGCGGCGTCGAATCCATCGCCGGCATCATGGGCGGCGAGCATTCCGGTTCGGACGAGGGCACCACCGACGTGCTGATTGAATCCGCGCTCTGGGATCCGCTGAACATCGCGCAGTCGGGCCGAAAGCTCGGGATCATCACTGACGCCCGCTACCGCTTCGAACGTGGTGTCGATCCGGCCTTCACGGTGCCCGGTCTCGATCTCGCGACGAAGATGGTCATCGACCTCTGCGGCGGTGAGCCGACCGAGGCCGTCGTTGCTGGCCAGGTGCCCGACACCGCGCGCGTCATCGCATTCCCATGGTCGGAAGTGCCGCGCCTGTCGGGGCTCGACGTGAAACCCGCCGAGTCCGAAGAGATCCTGAAGAAGCTCGGCTTCCGGGTCGAAGGCTCGGGCGAGCGCGTGAACGTCACGCCCCCGTCCTGGCGCCCGGACATCGAGGGCAAGGCGGATCTCGTCGAGGAGGTGATCCGCATCGCCGGCGTCGACCGCATCGAGCCGCAGCCGCTGCCGCGCCTCGAGGCCGCCGTCGCCAAGCCGATCCTCACGCTGATCCAGAAGCGCACCCGTCTCGCGCGCCGGGCGCTTGCCGTGCGCGGGTTGGTGGAGGCCATCACGTGGTCCTTCATCTCCCGCCAGGAGGCCGAGCTCTTCGGCGGCGGCGATGCGCGCCTGGCGCTCGCCAACCCGATCGCGGCGGAGCTCTCCGACATGCGTCCGAGCCTGCTGCCGGGTCTGCTCAAGGCCGCCCAGCGCAACGCGGATCGGGGCTTCGGCGATGTGGCGCTCTTCGAGGTCGGCCAGACCTTCGCGTCGGACGAGCCCGAAGGCCAGTCGATCAAGGCGGCCGCCGTGCGGCGCGGCACGGCGCGCGCGGAAGGCGTCGGGCGTCATTGGGACGGTGGTGCCCAGAACGTCGATGCCTTCGACGCCAAGGCGGACGTGCTGGCCCTGCTCGCGGCGCTCGGCATTCCGGCCGGCGGTCTTCAGATCGTCGCCGGCGGCCCGGCCTGGTTCCATCCGGGCCGCTCGGGCACGCTCCAGTTCGGCCCGAAGAACGTGGTCGGCGCCTTCGGCGAGGTCCACCCGAAGATCCTGAAGGCTCTCGACCTGAAGGGTCCGATGGTGGCCTTCGAGCTCAATCTCGATGCGCTCGTGCCCCCGAAGGCGAAGCCCACCAAGATGAAGCCGAAGCTGAGCCTGCCCGATTTCCAGCCGCTCACCCGCGACTTCGCCTTCGTGGTCGGCCGCAGCGTGGCGGCGGCCGACATCGTGAAGGCGGCTCAAGGAGCCGAGCGTCAGCTCATCGTGGGAGTCGACGTGTTCGACGTGTACGAGGGCACCGGCATCGACCCGGACAAGAAGTCCGTGGCCATTGCCGTCACCCTGCAGCCCACCGAAAAGACGCTGACCGACGTGGAGATCGAGGCCGTCTCGGCCAAGATCGTCGCCGAGGTTTCCAAGAAGACCGGCGCGGTGCTGCGGTCCTGATCCCGATCCGTCATGCCCGGCCCTGTGCCGGGCATTCGCGTCCTCAGGAACGGCGTGGGGCCGGGACGTGGATCACAGGGCCGGGTCCGCTGATGGCGCAGATCTGGTTCCGCTGAGCGGGTTCGTCTCGTCCCACCCGTAGCGGATCGTATCGAAGCGCATGGAGCGCGCGTCGACCATCAGGAGACGCCCCACGAGGCTCTCCCCGAAGCCGACGATCTCGCGGATCACCTCCATGGCCATCAGGCTCCCCATCACGCCCGCCAGGGCTCCGAGCACACCGGCCTCGGCGCAGGTCGGGATGGAGCCCGGCGGGGGCGGGGAGGGGAACAGGCAGCGATAGGTCGGGTTCGGCCTCCCGTCGGGGCCGGTTTCATGGGCCCGGATCGTCGTCAGCGAGCCGTCGAACTGGCCCAGCGCCGCCGTGACCAAAGGTTTCCGCTCGAAGAAGCAGGCATCCGACACCGCATAGCGGGTGTCGAAATTGTCCGTGCCGTCGGCGACGATGTCATAGGGGCGCACGAGTTCGCGGGCATTCCCGGGGGTCACCTGCACGGCACTCGGTTCCGTCGCCACGTGGGGGTTCAGCCGCAGGATGGCCCGGGCCGCGCTCTCCACCTTCAGGGAGCCGACATCCGGGGTTCCATGGACGACCTGCCGCTGCAGGTTGGAGAGGGACACCGTGTCGTGATCCACGAGGCCGATGGTGCCGACGCCCGCTGCCGCAAGGTACTGGATCAGCGGAGCACCCAGGCCCCCGGCGCCGACGACGAGCACGCGGGCACCCTTGAGCTTCGCCTGTCCCGGCCCGCCCACGTCCCTCAGGACCAGGTGGCGGGCATAGCGGTCGATTTCATCGGATGTCAGGGGCATAGGGGCAACCTTAACGCCAAGGCTTCGCCGATCAACCTTTCCGTGAGGGGCAGTAACGTCATGGCTTGACAGAGACCTTGGCGTCGTGACCCTTCCCGTGCCATCGTCAACGGGCAACCGGACACTAAAAATCCGGCGACAGACAGGGAACAATGCCGATGACAGTAACCAAGTTCGGCCTCGCGCTCGCGGGCCTCGCCTTCTCCGCTTCGGCTGCCTTCGCGCAGCAGGCGGATTTCAAGCCCGCCATCGTCTACGATCTGGGCGGCAAGTTCGACAAATCCTTCAACGAGGGCGTCCATATGGGCGCCGAGAATTTCAAGAAGGACACGGGCGTCGAATACCGCGACTTCGAGCCTCAGAACGATGCTCAGCGCGAGCAGGCGCTGCGCCGCTTCGCTCGGGACGGCTATTCGCCGATCGTGGCGGTCGGCTTCAGCCAGGAGACGGCCTTGAAGAAGGTTGCCGAGGAATTCCCGAACATCAAGTTCGCCATCATCGACGCCGTGATCGACAAGCCGAACGTGCAGTCCGTCGTGTTCAAGGAGCATGAGGGCTCGTTCCTGGTGGGCCTTCTCGCCGCCAAGGCCTCGAAGACCGGCAAGGTCGGTTTCGTGGGCGGCATGGACATCCCGCTCATCCGCAAGTTCGCCTGCGGCTATGTCCAGGGCGTCAAATACGCCAGCAAGGATGCCGAGGTGTTCCAGAACATGACCGGCACCACGGGTGCGGCCTGGAACGATCCGGTGAAGGGCGGCGAACTCGCCAAGGGCCAGATCAGCCGCGGCGCAGACGTGATCTACCATGCGGCCGGCGGCACCGGCGTGGGCGTGCTGCGCGCGGCCGCCGACGCGGGCAAGCTCGGCATCGGGGTCGATTCCAACCAGAACAACCTGCATCCGGGCAAGGTGCTGACCTCCATGGTCAAGCGCGTGGACGTGGCCACCTACAACGCCTTCGACCAGGCCAAGAAGGGCACCTTCAAGGCCGGCATGCAGGCTCTCGGCCTCGCCGAGGACGGCGTGGCCTGGGCTCTCGACGACCACAACAAGTCGCTGATCACGGACGACATGAAGGCCGCCGCCGACAAGGCCGCCGCCGACATCAAGTCGGGCGCCATCAAGGTCCACGACTACATGTCGGATTCCAAGTGCCCGATGTAAGCTGAGGCTCCGATCCGGCCGCAGGCTCTCTGACAGGAGGCCTGCGGCCGTATCCGTTTTTAGGTTCGTGCGTTTTCCGATAAGATCCGCCCGCTTTTCCTCGCCGGACAACCCGAGAGGCCGATGTCCCCCGCCATTGAACTCATCGCCATCAACAAGAGCTTCGGCACCGTTCATGCCAACAGGGACGTGAACCTCCGCGTCGAGCGCGGCACCATCCACGGCATCGTCGGGGAGAACGGCGCCGGCAAGTCGACCCTCATGTCGATCCTCTACGGCTTCTACGAAGCCGATTCCGGCGAGATCCGCGTGAATGGCGCGCCTGTCCGGATCCGCTCCTCCAACGATGCGATCCAGGCGGGCATCGGCATGGTTCACCAGCATTTCATGCTGGTCGAGCCGCTCACCGTGGTCGAGAACGTCATGCTCGGCGCCGAGGGCGGCGCCATGCTGCGCGCAGGCGAGGCCAAGGTTCGCAAGGAACTCGCGCGGCTGGCGCAGGATTACGGCCTCGATATCGATGTGGACGCCACCGTCGGGGATCTCTCCGTCGGTCTCCAGCAGCGCGTCGAGATCTTGAAAGCCCTCTATCGCGGCGCCGATATCCTCATTCTCGACGAGCCGACGGCCGTGCTCACGCCTGCCGAGGCGGATGCCCTGTTCGAACTGCTCCGCTCGCTGAAAGCACAGGGCAAGACCGTCATTCTCATCACCCACAAGCTGCGGGAGATCATGGCGGTCACGGATCGCGTCTCCGTCATGCGGCGCGGCGAGATGGTGGCGACGGTCGAGACGGCGGACACCTCGCCGCCGGAACTCGCGGAGCTGATGGTGGGGCGCCGCGTGCTGCTGCGCGTGGAGAAAACCGCCAGGGCGCCCGGCGCGCCCGTGCTCGACGTGCGAAACCTTTCCGTCGTGGATACGCGCGGCGTGCGGCGCGTGGCCGATGCCACGTTCACCGTCCATGCGGGCGAGATCGTGGGCGTCGCCGGCGTAGCGGGCAACGGGCAGAGCGAACTGCTCGAAGCGATTGCCGGAATGCGTCCGCTCTCGCTCGGCTCCATCCGCCTCGGGGGGCGCGACATCCCATTGTCCCAGCACAATCCGCACCGCATGCGCGAGCTTGGCCTTCTCCATGTGCCGGAGGATCGCCTGCGCATGGGGCTCGTTCCGGCTTTTTCGGCGTTCGAGAGCGCGATCCTCGGATTCAGCGACGAGCCGCATCTCGGCCCCGGACCGCTTCTCGATCACGACCGCCTCATCGCGGATTTGGCGAAGAAGATGGAGCAATACGACGTGCGCCCGCCCGCGCCGCGCCTGAAGACGTCGAACTTCTCCGGCGGCAATCAGCAGAAGATCGTGCTGGCGCGCGAGATCGAACGCAACCCGAAAGTGCTGCTCGTCGGGCAGCCGACGCGCGGCGTGGATATCGGCGCCATCGAGTTCATCCACCGCCGCCTCATCGGCCTGCGCGATGCGGGCGTGGGCATCCTTCTGGTGTCGGTGGAACTCGACGAGATCATGCATCTCTCCGACCGCATCCTCACCATGTGCGGCGGCAGGATCACGGGCGAGCGCAAGCCCGACGAGACGAGCGAGCAGGATCTGGGCCTGCTCATGGCCGGCGTCACCGACGAGGCCGCCTGATGCAGCCGCGATCGTCGCTCGTCACCTTGAGCTTCTCGGGCTATGACGCGGATCCCGACAGGCACCCGTGGGAGCCGGCCCGGAAACCCTTCCTCCCTCTCGACGAACAGGGTGACCTGTTCCTGACGGACCATCCGACGTGAGCGCTCCCATCGAAATGCCCAAATGGGCCGACACGATTCTCGTGCCCGCCATCTCCGTCGTGGCAGCCTTTCTGATCGCCGGACTCGTGGTGCTCAGCATCGGCGAGAACCCGCTGACGGCGACCCGCTACCTGCTGCAGGGAAGCCTCGGCACGGGCGAGGGGCTCGGCTTCACCCTGTTCTACGCCACCGACTTCATCTTCGTGGGGCTCGCGGTCGCGGTGGCCTACCACGCGGGCCTGTTCAACATCGGCGGTGAAGGACAAGCCACGCTGGCGGGGCTGGGGATCGCGCTTGCGCTCAACAATCTCACCTTCCTGCCGGGCTTCCTGCTCATTCCCGTCGGCATATTGGCCGCCGCCGCATTCGGGGCCGCATGGGCCGCGGTGCCGGGCTATCTGCAGGCCAAGCGCGGCAGTCACATCGTGATCACCACGATCATGTTCAACTGGCTCGCCAGCGTGCTGATCGTCTATCTGCTCGTGAACGTCCTGCGCGAGCCGCAATCCATGAACCCGGAAACCCGCGCCTTCCCCGAGGCCTCCCATATCCCGTTCATGCACGAGGTGTTCGCCTGGTTCGGCATCGCGATTCCGTCCTCGCAGCTCAACCTCACGCTGATCCTGGCGCTGGTCTCCGCGTATCTCATCTGGCTTCTCATCTACCGCTCGCGCCTCGGCTATGCGATCCGGGTGGTCGGGTCCAACCCCGCGGCCGCGGTCTATGCGGGCATTTCGCCGGCGCGCATCACCGTCATCGCCATGGTGCTGTCGGGCGCTCTCGCCGGCGGGCTCGCGGTCAACGAGCTCATGGGCTACCAGCACCGCCTGCTCCTGGAATTCACCTCCGGCTACGGTTTCGTGGGCATCGCCGTCGCGCTCATGGGCCGCGCGCATCCGGTGGGGATCATCCTTGCGTCGCTCCTGTTCGGCATTCTCTATCAGGGCGGCGCGGAGCTGGCCTTCGAGCAGCCCAACATCACCCGCGACATGGTGGTGGTGATCGGCGGCATCATCATTCTGTTCGCGGGCGCGCTGGACGGCCTCTTCCGGCGGCTCGTCGCGCATCTGCTGTCGCGTCCCAAACTGGCCGGAGCGTGAGCATGGATCTCGGCATCATCGCAACCGTCCTCGATTCGGCGCTGCGTCTCTCCATTCCGCTGCTCGCCGCCTGCCTGGCGGGCCTCTGGTCGGAACGCTCGGGCGTGGTGGACATCGGCCTCGAGGGCAAGATGCTCGTCTCTGCCTTTGCGGCCGCGGCTGCCGCTTACGCCTTCGGCTCCGCCTGGATCGGCCTGGCCTCCGGGATCATCGCATCCGTGGCGTTCGGCCTCGTTCACGGCTTTGCTTCCATCAGCCAGCGCGGCAACCAGATCGTGTCGGGCGTCGCCATCAACATGCTGGCGGCGGGACTGACCGCCATCGTGGGCAATGCGTGGTACGGGCAGGGCGGACGCACGCCTCCCCTGGAAGGCGTGCAGCGGTTCGACGGCATTCTCCTCGGCCACTCGGCTCTGGTGTACATCGTGCTGCTCGCGGTGCCGCTCACCTGGTTCGTGCTCGGCCGCACGCGCTTCGGCCTGCGTCTGCGGGCCGTGGGCGAAAACCCGGCCGCGGTCGATACCGCCGGAATCTCGGTGACGGGCCTGCGCTACGCGGCCGTGATCATCGGCGGGATCCTCTGCGGAATCGGCGGCACCTATCTCTCGGTCGGCCAGGCGGCGGGCTTCCTGCCGAACATGACGGCGGGACGCGGCTTCATCGCGCTCGCGGCCCTCATCTTCGCCAAATGGCGGGCATGGCCGGCGCTCGGGGCCTGCTTCCTATTCGGTCTGCTCGATGCCATCGCCAATCAGCTGCAGGGGCTCTTCATCCCGGGCATCGGCGAGGTTCCGGTGCAGGCCATACAGGCATTGCCCTATCTGATGACGGTCATCCTGCTCGCGGGCGTCATCGGCAAGGCCATTCCACCGCGCGCGGCTGGCGTGCCCTACGTGAAGGAGCGCTGACATGTCTTCTCTCGAAACTCTCTTCGAGGCCGCCAGGGCTGTTCAGGCGAAAGCCTATGTGCCCTATTCGCGCTTCAAGGTGGGGGCCGCCATCGCCACGCCGGAGGGTCGCGTGTTCACCGGATGCAATGTGGAGAATGCCGCCTATCCGGTCGGGTCCTGCGCGGAGGCCGGCGCGATCTCCGCGATGATCGCGGGCGGTGCAAGCCGCATCGGCGAGATCGTGGTGATGGGGGAGGGCGAGCATCTCGTGACACCCTGCGGCGGGTGCCGTCAGCGCATCCGCGAATTCGCCGCGCCCGATGTCAGGATCCATATCGCGGGCCCGGAGGGCATCCGCAGGAGCTTTACCCTGGATGAGCTGTTGCCCTTCTCGTTCGGGCCCGACAATCTGACCGACAGATAAGAGGCGATCATGCAGCAGAACGCTCAACAGGCGGCCGAGTTCGTGCGCGCCCGCGGCTTCGACGGCCGCTTCGATGCCGCCTTCGTGCTCGGCACGGGTCTGGGCACCCTGGTCGACGAGGTGAAGGACGCGGTGAGCTTGGCCTATGCGGACATTCCGCATTTTCCGACAAGCGGCGTCTCCGGACATGCGGGCAAGCTCGTTGCCGGTCAGCTCGAAGGAAAGCGCGTCCTCCTGTTCCAGGGCCGCGCGCATTATTACGAAACCGGCGATGCGGGCGCCATGCGGCTTCCCGTGGCCTTCGTGAGGGAGCTCGGCATTCCGGTGCTGGTTGCCACCAATGCGGCAGGTTCCGTGCGCGCCTCGATCCGCCCCGGCAGCCTGGTCGCCATCAGCGATCACCTCAATCTCTCCGGCGCAAACCCGCTCCTCCGCGATCATACGGAAGGTCGCTTCGTCTCGTTGACCGACGCCTACGATCCTGAACTGCGCGAGGTTCTGCAGCGGGCCGCGAAGATAAGCGGAATCGATCTGCCGGAGGGCGTCTACGCCTGGCTGTCCGGCCCGAGCTTCGAGACGCCTGCCGAGATCAGAATGGTGCAGATTCTCGGCGGCGATCTCGTCGGCATGTCGACCGTGCCGGAGGTGATTCTCGCGCGGTATTACGGCCTGCGTGTCGCCGCGATCTCGGTCGTCACCAATCTGGCGGCGGGCATCGAGGGGGCCTCGCCCTCGCACCAGGAAACCAAGGATACGGCGGCGGAAGCCTCCGAGAAGTTCAAGCGTCTCATCCGTTCCTTCGTTGCGGAGCTTTAAGATATGTCCGATGCGCAGATTGCCCAGCATGCCTTGCGTTGTCTCGATCTCACCGATCTGAGCGACAATTGCACCGATCAGGCGATCGATGTCTTGTGCAGGAAAGCGCTCGATCCGCGTGGGCCGGTCGCCGCCGTCTGCGTGTGGCCGCAATTCGTCAAGCAAGCGCAGGAGGCCTTGAGAGGCTCGCCCGTGCGCATCGCCACGGTGGTGAACTTTCCCGCAGGCGGCGAGGATGTGGAGCGTGTCACCGACGACGTGCAGGAGGCGCTCTCCGATGGCGCGAACGAGATCGATCTTGTCCTGCCGTACGATGCCGTGCGTCGTGGCGATCTGACGGTTGCGACGGACATGGTCGAGGCGGTCCGTGACCTGGTCGATCAGGGGCGGCTTCTCAAGGTCATTCTGGAGACCGGAGAGCTGAGGGATGCACAACTCATCGCGACCGCGAGCCGCTTGTCGATTGCGGCAGGCGCCGACTTCATCAAGACGTCGACCGGCAAGACACCCGTTTCCGCAACGCCGGAGGCGGCGGAGATCATGCTCGACGCCATCAAGGCATCGGGACGCGATGTGGGCCTCAAGCCCTCCGGCGGCATCCGCACCGTTGCCGATGCGAGGATCTATCTCGATCTTGCCGAGCGCATCATGGGGCCCGGCTGGGCGACAC
This sequence comes from Microvirga pakistanensis, assembly GCF_004458765.1. Lineage (GTDB taxonomy): Bacteria > Pseudomonadota > Alphaproteobacteria > Rhizobiales > Beijerinckiaceae > Microvirga > Microvirga pakistanensis. The sequence continues at coordinate 110,875 of NZ_SPJX01000186.1, forward strand.
CGCAGCGATTCCGCATCGGCGCGAGCAGCGTCTACGATACGCTGATCGCCGCGATCGAAGGACGGGACGATCCTGCCGCGACCGGAGCTTACTGACATGGCGCCTCTTCCGCAGGAAATCATCCGCCGCAAGCGCGACGGCGGCACGCTCGAGGCCGACGAGATCGAGCACTTCATTCATGGGCTGACCTCGGGCGCCGTCTCGGAGGGCCAGGCGGCCTCCTTCGCCATGGCGATCTTCTTCCGTGGCCTGTCCGTGCCCGAGCGCGTCGCACTGACCCGCGCCATGATGCATTCGGGCGAAGTGCTGACATGGGACCTGCCGGGCCCTGTTCTCGACAAGCATTCCACCGGCGGCGTGGGCGACACGGTGAGCCTTGCGCTCGGCCCGGCCGTCGCAGCCTGCGGCGGCTACGTGCCGATGATCTCCGGTCGCGGGCTCGGACACACGGGCGGCACCCTCGACAAGTTCGATTCCATTCCGGGCTATGTCACGCAGCCCGACATCGACACCTTCCGGCGTGTCACGCACGAGGTGGGCTGCGCCATCATCGGCCAGACGGCGGATCTCGCGCCGGCCGACAAGCGTCTCTACGCCATTCGCGACGTGACGGCGACGGTGGAATCCATCGATCTCATCACTGCGTCCATTCTGTCGAAGAAGCTGTCGGCAGGCCTTCAGGGCCTCGTGATGGACGTGAAGTTCGGCTCCGGCGCGTTCATGAACAATGCAAAGGATGCGCGCGCCCTGGCCGAAAGCCTCGTGCTCGTCGCCAATGGCGCCGGTCTGCCGACGAGCGCCTTGCTGACCGACATGGATCAGCCCCTCGCGTCCGCCGCCGGAAACGCGGTGGAGATGGCCTATGCGGTCGATTATCTGACGGGACGCCGTCGTGAGAAGCGCTTCCACGAGGTGACGGTGGAGTTGTCCGCCGAGATGCTCGTGCTGGGCAGGATCGCTGCCGATATCCAAGAGGCCCGAACGAAGATCGAGCATGCGATTTCCTCCGGCAAGGCGGCCGAGGTCTTTCAGCGCATGGTGAAGGCCCTGGGTGGTCCCGCGGATTTCGTGGAGAGGCACGAGAAGCACCTGCAGGCTGCTCCCGTGATCCGCCCGGTTCGTGCGGAGCGCTCCGGCATCGTGCAGCGCATCGCGACGCGCGAGGTTGGTGTGGCCGTGGTGGCTCTGGGCGGCGGACGCACACGCCCGCAGGATCCGGTCGATCATGCGGTCGGCCTGACCGAACTTGCTGGGATCGGCGCCATGGTCGACGGCAATCGTCCGCTCGCCATCGTGCATGCGCGCAGCGAGGAGGCGGCCGAGGCCGCCGCGCGCATGGTGCGCGCCGCCTACACTCTGGGTGATGCGAAGGCGGAACCCGGAGCCATGATTCTCGAACGTATCGGAGCAAAGTCTTGAGCCTTCTCGTCGCCGTCACCTGGGAAACACAGCCGTGGGTCGAGCGCTTCGCGCGCTATCTCCCCGGCCGCGCAATCGTCGTGCTGGGCGAGGAGTTCGACCGGAGCAAGATCCGCTACGTGGCGACCTGGGGGCCGAAGCCGGGGAGCCTTGATCGTCTGCCGAACCTGGAAGCGATCTTCTCGCTCGGCGCGGGCGTCGATCATCTCATGGGCTATCCCGGCCTTCCCGACGTGCCGGTCGTGCGCGTGGCGCAGGATGATCTCACCCATCGCATGAGCGAATACATGGTCATGCATTGCCTCATGTATCTGCGCGACCACGCACGCTTCGCTGCCGCGCAGCGCGCCAAGCGCTGGGAAGAGGACCGTTCGCCGCCGATCGCGGCGGATGTTCGCGTCGGGATCATGGGCTTCGGCGTGCTGGGGCAGGATGCTGCCAGGAAACTCAAGATGATGGGCTTCGACGTGGCGGGCTGGAGCCGCACGCCGAAAAGCGTGGACGGCTTCACGGTCTATTCGGGCGAGGGCGGATTGTCCGAGTTCCTGGCGCGCACGGACATCCTGATCAGCCTCGTTCCGCTCACGCCTGACACGCGCGGCATTCTCAACCGCACCCTGTTCGAAAAGCTCGCACGGGACGGCAGGCTCGGCGGCCCCATTCTCATCAATGCCGGCCGCGGCGGCCTTCAGGTGGAGAGAGACATCCTCGCCTGTCTCGACGACGGAACGCTCAAGGCCGCAACCCTCGACGTGTTCGAGGCGGAGCCGCTGCCGGAGGATTCCCCGCTCTGGGAGCATCCGCGCGTGACGATCACGCCGCATAACGCAGCCGTGAGCGAGCCCGAGGCGACGGCGCGCTACATCGCGGATCAGATCCACCGCCACGAGGCGGGCGAGCTATTCCAGAACATCGTGGATCGCGCACGAGGCTATTGAGGTTATGGGGTGTCAGAGCACCCCGTAACCTTTCAATCCGTCCCACAGAAGCTTCAATGCCGTCAGCGTGAGCAACGTATAGCAGAGGCGGTAGAGCTGATTCTGATCGAGGCGCTCGTGCAGCCGGTAACCGGTCCAGACTCCGAGCGGGATGAGGGGCAGGCACAACGCCATGAGGATCCAGAGCTGCGGTCCGGGCTTCGCCAGCATCAGCCACGGCACGGCTTTCATCAGGTTTCCCGCGGCGAAGAAGCTGCTGCTCGTTCCCGCATAGACCGCCTTCGGAAGCCCGAGGGGGAGAAGATACATGGCGACGGGCGGACCGCCGGAATGAGCCACCATGGATGTGATGCCCGATGCCGTTCCGGCGATCAAAGCCTTCAGCTTCGAGCGCGGCCGCTGAACGATCCTGCCGCCGCCGCGAAACCACAGGCCCGTGAAGATCAGCGTGATCAGCGCGATGAGGATCGCGAAGGTGGACCGGTCCACTACCGTCATGAGCATGAACCCGATCGCTGTGCCGAGGCCGAGGGCGGGCACCAGCAGCGCCAGATCGATCCTCGACCAGGTCTGCGGCCGCCAGTAATAAAGCGCGAAGGCATCCATCAGCACGAAGAGCGGCGCAAGAAGCGCGCCGGCGGTGATCGGGTCCATGACGAGGGACAAAACCGGAATGCCGATGATGGCAAGTCCGCCGCCGAATGCTCCCTTCATGAAGGCGATGAGGAAGACCCCGAAGGCCGCGACGAGAAAAACGAACGGGTCGGGCACGGCGGTTGCTTACAGGCGCTTGATGGAGCTGATCGGCCCGTAGCTGGTCCTGCGGATGCGTTCCTCGGCCACCGCGAGCGGCTCGATCATCACGGTCATGCTGTGGCCGGTGGCGTGGATGAAGTTCGTCCCGTCGAGCATCAGGCCGACATGGCCTTTCCAGAACACCAGATCGCCGCGCCGGAGGCCGCTGAGATCGGGCTTGACCTCCACGGCGGTGCCGAGTTCGCTTTCCTGCATGTCGCTGTCGCGCGGGGCCTTGATGCCGGCGGCCGTCAGCGCGATCTGGGCAAGGCCTGAGCAATCGATGCCGAGGCTTGTCTTGCCGCCCCAGAGATAGGGCGTGTGCAGGAAGCGTTCGGCGACGCTCACGTAATCCGGCTCCCGCGCGTCGAGAGGGGCAAGATGGGGAGCGTAGACCCAGCCTCCATCGGCGAGGCGGGCATAGTCGCCCTCGGTGCCGGTGACGGCGAGCCTGGCGTTGAGGGTCAGGTAGTCCTGGTAGGGCAGCTTCAGGTTGGGACCCGGATAGACGAAGGTGCGGATGGCCGCGACCTTGTGCGTCGGCGCCGGCCCCGGGTTCCCCAGAGCGTCGCTCGGCAGATAGCCGACATAGCCGTCCTCGTGCAGTTGCACCCAGGCCCAGCCCTCGTGCTCGTCATAGACGCTCACGGCTTCCCCGAAGATCGCCTGCGTATCGACCGGCGCCTCCCGCGAGGGATGGCGATGGAGAGGCGCGAAGGAGGCTGTGACGCGCCTCACCGTGCCCGCCGTATAGCGCTCGGCCTCCACCTGCCCGCGAAGCCTCTCGTCGGCGAGATCGGCGCGAACGGGGGTGATGCGGCGGTCGAAACTCATCGAGACGGCTCCTTCAGAGGCGATGATGCTGTTTCCTATCGCTTCCGGCGCGAAAGCGCCAGCGACCGTGCGTCTCTCAGGACGCGTAGCGCCGCTTGAAAAGCGCATACATGAGGCGCGCGGCCTGGACCTCTCCGCCTTCCGGACGGGCCGGACGGGTCGCGCTGTTCCAGGCGAAGATGTCGAAATGCACATGCGCCTTGGCGTCGGACACGAACCGGCGCAGGAACAGGGCCGCGGTGATCGACCCGCCCATCGGGCCGCCCGTGTTGTTGATGTCGGCATACTTGGAATCGAGCTGGCTCTGGTAGGGGGCCCAGAGCGGCAGGCGCCATACCGGATCGTTCACCTCCATTCCGGTGCGGGCGATCTCGAGCGCGAGTTCCTCGTCGTCCGTGTAGAAGGGCGGAAGCTCGGGGCCGAGGGCCACGCGAGCGGCGCCCGTGAGCGTCGCGAAATCGACGATGAGTTCCGGCTTCTCCTCATCGGCCAGCGCCAGCGCATCGGCGAGGATGAGGCGGCCCTCCGCATCCGTGTTGCCGATCTCGACCGTGATCCCCTTGCGGCTTTTCAGAATGTCGCCCGGGCGGAAGGCGTTGCTGGAGATCGCGTTCTCGACGGCGGGAATGAGCACGCGCAGGCGCACAGGAAGTTTGGCGCCCATGATCATGTCGGCGAGAGCAAGCGCCGCGGCCGCACCGCCCATGTCCTTGCGCATCAGCAGCATGGACGAGGCGGGCTTGATGTCGAGCCCGCCCGTGTCGAAGGCCACGCCCTTGCCGACCAGGGTGATGCGTGGCGCATCCGCGTCGCCCCAGGTGAAGTCGATGAGGCGCGGCGCCGTCTCCGACGCACGGCCGACGGCGTGGATCATCGGGAAGTTCTGCTTCAGGAGATCGTCGCCGACGATGCTGGTGAATTGCGCGCCATGTGCGTCCGCAACCTCCCGGGCGGCCGCCTCGATTCCGTCGGGGCCGAGATCGTTCGTCGGCGTGTTGACGAGATCGCGGCTGCGGAACACCGCGTTGGCGATCCGCGTCACCTCGTCCGCGTCCACGCCTTGCGGCACGACGAGACGCACGGATTTCTCCGAGCGCTTGCGGTAGCGGGTGAAGCCATAGGAGCCGAGGATCCATGCGAGCGCGGCGAGCGCCGCGTCCGGCGCTGCGGTTTCAAAGCGATAGACGCCCTCCGGCAGAATCGTCGGGAGCTTGCCGACGGCAAAAGGATCGCGATGCCTGGCATCGTCATTCGCAAGGCCGAAGGCCACGCCGAACAGGTTGCCGTCCGCATCCGGGAGCAGGCAATGGCTGCCCGCCTTGCCCTCGAACCCTTGAGCCCTCGCGAAACCCTGCGCCACCTTCGGGAGTTGCGCGGAGATGCCGCTCCACGTGCTCTCCGTCACGAGCCAGATCGGAAGCGAGTTGTCGGCGGACGTGGCCAGAAGAGGATGGGGCATGGCTTTGACCTGCGAGAAGTGTGAGCGTTCAGCGTTGAAAATGCTGGTGCACGATGCGCGTGAGACCGGCCAGAAGAGCCTGCTGCGGGTTCTTCAGTTCGGTCGTGATGCCAAGACGGCCGAGGGCATGGGCATAAAGATCCGCGCGGGCGCGGTCGGCCAGGATGGTGACCGAGGAGGGGCGGCCGAATTGTGCGAGCGCCCCGTTGATTTCGTCGCCCGTGAGAAGGCCGGAGAGATAGGGTGCGAGCAGATTGCTCGCCATGCGCCCGGATACCACGGCGGCCCGTGCGCCGAACAGAAGGTGAAGAAGCCCCACGCGGGCAGCGCCCTGTGCGCCGCCATTGCGCTCCGCCGCATCGAGGCCCATGTCGAAGCCCTTCTGGTCGGAGGGCTCCGTCGCCGGGCGTCCGATCATGGAATGCTCGCGCAGGAGCGCATACATCTCGCCGGTCATGGAGGTGGCGAAACGCTCGATGCGCCCGCCGCGCATCAGAATCCATTTGGGATGCGTCCCGGCCGAGCACACGAGGCCGTTCTCGACGCCCGCGCCGAGTGCCAGCGTTTCCTCGCCGCGCATCACGTCCGCCGCCCCGGGAGCGGGCTCGCAGAAGAGGCCTGGAACGATATGGGCTTTGCGTCCATTGGAGAGGTCGACCGGAATCAGTGCCCGCGCGATCTCGGCGGGGCCCGCAGGGCAGGAGGCATAAGGCGCTTCCTGCCATCCCTCGCGGCTTCCGACCATGCCGACGAGCAGCACGGGCGCATTCGGCTCGGCCTCGAGCCAGCGCCCGCATTGCCGCAGGAACACGTCGCGGTGCTGTCCCTTCTGGAGAGCGGAGACGCCCTCGTCCGACGAGACCTGGTCGAGAATGGTTTCGTTCTCGATCAGGTAGCCACGAAAGCGGGTCGTTCCCCAGTCGGCCACGATGAAGCGCACGGCGTCGATCCTTGTTTCACCCCGTCAACAGCTAACAGAGCGGGGCTTCAGCGCGTTCCATACATGCGGTCGCCGGCATCGCCCAGACCCGGCACGATATAGCCGTGGTCATTGAGGCGCTCGTCGATGGAGGCGGTCCAGATATGCACGTCCGGATGGGCGCTGCGCAGCCGCTCGATACCCTCGGGCGCCGCCAGCAGGCAGACGAAGCGAAGGTCCTTTGCGCCGCGCTCCTTCAGGCGCTCGATGGCGGCCACGGCCGAGTTGGCGGTGGCGAGCATCGGATCGAGCACCAGCACCATGCGGTCGGCGAGATCCGACGGAGCCTTGAAGTAGTATTCCACGGCCTGGAGCGATTCCGGATCGCGGTAGAGGCCGATATGCGCCACGCGCGCTGCGGGAACGAGGGTGAGCATGCCGTCGAGGAAGCCGACGCCCGCCCGCAGGATGGGGGCGAAGACGAGCTTCTTGCCGGCGATCTGCACGCCTTCCATCCTGGTGAGCGGCGTGTCGATCTCGATGCGCTCCATGGGCAGGTCGCGGGTGACCTCGTAGCAGAGGAGCATGCCGATCTCGTTGAGGAGCTGGCGGAACCCTTTGGTGGAACGCTGCTTGTCGCGCATCAGGGTCAGCTTGTGCTGAACCAGCGGATGACCGACCACCGTCACGCCTTCCATGCTCATTCCTCCCTCGGTCGTCATAGGCTCAATCATCAAAACACCGTTCCGTCACTGATCACGCTGAGAGGCGGCGAACCGTCGCCGCGTTTCTCCTTGGCCAACCGGCGCCCTGTCGCCCAGGTGCCGCCTTCGAGCGCCTTCGCGAGGGGAAAGTCCTCAGCGGAAAACCCGAGCCGGGCGCGGATCGGATCGGCAATGCGGTCCAAAAGGGCAACCGTCAAGGCCCGCCATTCCACGACGAGGCTGGAATCCACCGCATGTGCGCGGCGTGCGTCTTCCGAGTCTTTCAGGGCGATCACGCCGGTATCGAGAAACAGGCCGCCATTGCGGTATTCCGGCAGGCCGGTGAGACCGTTGATGTCGGTGACCGTGTAACCCGCCCATTCCAGGGGCTCGATCAGCGAATAGGAAAGCCACTGGGACAATTTGTGGAAGGGGATGAGGCCCTTCGTGGCGTCGGGCGCCTCGACCAGGGGGTGGCGCCAAGTATCCCCGAGATCGACGCCGCCCAAAGTGATCCGGCCGGGCCAGATCGGACCCAGATGGGTGAGAAGCGCCTCGAGGATCGATGGAGCCGTGACCGTCTCGTCCTCGGCGCCCGCCACGATCACATCGACGAGGCCGCCGGGGCGGGGATCGTCCACCTGTCCGAAGATGTCCGGGTTCGTGGCCACCACCCGCCCGAGGCGGTTCAGAAGGGCGGCGCGCCCCTCCAGCCCGACGAGCGGATTGTCCGCCGAGACCTGGAAGCCCTCGGCCAGATCCTCAGGCGTCAGGGCCATCAGCACGTCCGCGTCGACGCGGAAGGGATCTTCCGGCCTGCTCGAGAACGCCCCGCTCACGAACATGTCGAGGCTCGCCACCGCCAGGCCCTCGGAGCGGGCGTAGGTCTCCCCCGTGCGGCCCTCCTGATAACGCCATTGCGGGCCCGCGCCCGCATCGAGCAGCACGGACACGATGGCAAGGTCGAAGGCGGAGCGCGCCATCTCGCCCGCATTCGACCACCGCGCGCCGTGCATCACCGCCCCCCAGCGGTCATGGCCGCCGGCCGAGAAATGCCGCCAGCGCGCGTGGAAGGGGATCTCCAGGGACGGATAGGCCTCGCGGATCGTCGCCACCACCTCGTCGGCGCAGGCCTCCAGGCGGCTCAAGTTCACCGTGAAATGCTGCAGACGGCCTTCGAGGCCCGCCTCCAGCAGCTGGTGGGACCGCTCGCGCACTGCCGCTGCCGTCAGGAGCTTGCGGGCGGCTTGGGTCTCGGGGGACAAATCAGGCTGGTCCGTCAAGCGTGTCTCCGGGGCTCTCAAGTGGAGAAGCGATAGCATAGACTCAGCGCCGCCAGCACTTGCAAGCCCAGCCGGTTGTGGAGAAGGTTAAAACCGCTCGAGGTCGCGGCCTTTCACCCGGTCCAGTTCCGCCGTGTCGGGCGCACCGTCCGGTGTGTAATAGCCCGCAGCCTTCTTGGCTTCGAGCTCGACCTGAGCATCCGGGGGCACCAGTTCCGGCGGGATCGGCACGCGCTCCACCACCTCGATGCCGGAGCCGGTGATGGCGTCGTATTTCATGTTGGACATGGACATGAGCCGGTCGATACGGCGGATGCCGAGCCAATGCAGCACATCGGGCATGAGCTGCTGGAAACGGGCGTCCTGCACGCCCGCTACGCATTCCGTGCGCTCGAAATAGGTGGCGGCGGAATCGCCCCCCTCCTGGCGCTTGCGCGCATTGTAGACGAGGAACTTGGTGACCTCGCCGAGGGCTCGGCCCTCCTTGCGGTTATAGGCGATCACGCCGACGCCGCCGCTTTGAGCCTCTTTCACGCATTCCTCGATGCCATGCACGAGATAGGGCCGGCACGTGCAGATATCGGAGCCGAACACGTCCGAGCCGTTGCACTCGTCGTGCACGCGGCAGGCAATGCGGGTTTTCGGATCGCTCAGGCGGGTCACGTCGCCGACGACATACACGGTCGTGTTGCCGATGGGCGGCAGGAACACGCTCATGTCGGGACGCGTCACGAGTTCCGGGAACATGCCGCCGGTCTGCTCGAACAGGGTGCGGCGGAGCTCGCCCTCGCTGCAGCCGAAGCGTTCCGCGATGCCCGGCAGATACCAGACGGGATCGACCGCGATCTTCGTCACCGAGATGTCCCCGGATTCATGCAGGAAGCCGCCGTCCGCCGTCAGGCGCTTCGCACCCATGGCGGCCAGGATTTCCGGCATGTTGAGGCGCGCCTTCGTCACGGCGATGCTGGGGCGGATGTCGAGGCCGCCTGCGATGTCGTCCCCATAGACGTCGCCGACGAGATGGCCCCAGGGGTCGAGGGACACGATCCTGCCCGGATCGGACCATTGCGGATGGGGACCGATCTCGGCGGTGGGATGCGTGTTGCGCAGATCGGGCCGGGAGAGCGGATTGAGGGCGCGCGCCGAGATCGCCAAGGCCCGGTAGAGCGAATAGGAGCCGCCATGCGCGCCGATCACGTTGCGGTCGCCGGGATTGGTCACGGTGCCGATGATCGGCCCGCGTTCTTTGGGGTCCTGGGCCCCCCATTTGATCGGATGCTTGATGGTGCCTGCATTCGGCTCGGGATGGGAGGTGAGCCGAATATGGGTCGAGCGGTTAGGCGTGCTCATGAATGATCTTCCACGCGAGAACGGGAAGACTCCCCCAACGATCGTCAGGAAAGTCTCCTTACGATCCTTGGCAGACTGGGCCAAAGTCGCGGTGCCGTCAACGGCTTAAGATTGTCCGGTCGTGTAGCCGGATCATCCCGTCATCCCCGGACTTGTTCCGGGGATCCACGTCTTTGAGGCGTGGCGGTTCTCAAGGCGTGGACGGCCGGGTCAAGCCCGGCCATGACGAGAGGGGTCAAATCCAGGATCGCCCCTTGCCGGGATTGACGACACCCAGATGGGCCAGGACGCTCGCCCCGATATCGGCAAAGCTCTCGCGTCTTCCGATGCTGCCTGGCTTGACGCCGGGTCCGAAGCACAGGATCGGCACATGCTCGCGCGTGTGGTCCGTCCCGTGCCAGGACGGGTCGTTGCCGTGGTCGGCCGTGATGATGACGAGGTCGCCTTCCTTCAGCACGGCCTCGATTTCGGGCACGCGCCTGTCGAAGGCCTCGAGCGCCGCCGCATAGCCGGGAATGTCGCGGCGGTGGCCGAACTCGCTGTCGAAATCCACCAGATTGGCAAAGACGAAGCCACCCTCAGGCAGAGTCCGCATGGCGTCGATGGCGGCGGACAGGCAGGCATCGTTGCCGTTGGGCTTCACCTCCGTGCCGGTGCTGCGATGGGCGAAGATGTCGCCGATCTTGCCGACGGTCACCACCGCGTGGCCGGCCTCGGTCAGCGTGTCGAGGATGGTGGCGGCGGGCGGAGGTGTCGCGAAATCCTTCCGGTTGCCCGTGCGTTTGAAGCCGGTCTCCGGGGTGCCCTGGAACGGCCGCGCGATCACGCGGCCGATCTTGTACTCGTCGCACAACTCGCGTCCGATCCGGCAGAGATCATAAAGGCGCTGAAGGCCGAAGAACTCTTCATGTGCGGCGATCTGCAGCACGCTGTCCACGGACGTGTAGCAGATCGGCTTTCCGGTGCGCAGATGCTCCACCGCGAATTCCTCGATGATGGCGGTTCCGGAGGCGTGCTTGTTGCCGAGGATCCCGGGCAAGTGGCCGCGCTCGATGAGCGCGTTCGTCAGCTTCTCCGGGAAAGCCGGAACCGTGTTGGGGAAATACCCCCAGTCGAAGTCGACCGGAACGCCGGCGATCTCCCAATGGCCGGACGGAGTGTCCTTGCCGTTGGACGTTTCGACGCCGTAGCCCCAGGCTCCCCTGACGGCCTCCCGTGGCGCGAGATTCGGCGGCATGCGGCCCGTGGAGGCCTCGCAGGCCAAGCCCAGTCCCGAGGCGCTCATGAACGGCAGGTGGAGCGGACCCTGGCGCAGGCCGGGCTGGTCGCCCCGTCCCTCAGCGCAGGCCTCGGCGATGTGGCCCACGGTGTCGGATCCGGCATCGCCATAGGCGGCCGCATCTTCCGCTCCGCCGATGCCGACGGAATCGAGCACGATGAGGAGAGCGCGAGCCATGGAAGCTGGTCCTTCAAGCCGTTGGAATCACGATTGATACGGCATCAGTGCGGAAGATGCGATGCCTCAGTCCGGTGAGGGTGCCCCCCATGATTGTGCCCCTCGTGGCGATGGTCGTGCCCATGATCGTGATGGTCAAGGGGACATTCGTGGCCGTGATCGTGGCCGCCGGAGGCATGGACCTCGATCTGCAGGGTCGCATGGCCGATCCCGAACCGCTCCTTGAGCTCATGCTGCGTCTCCGCGAGGAAACGATCGCCCGGATGGCCTTCCGGCATGACGAGGTGCGCCGTCAACGCGGTCTGGGTGGTGCTGATGGCCCAGATGTGCAGATGGTGGACGCGGGCAACGCCAGGGCGCTCCGTGAGCATTCCTCGCACGTCCGCCAGGGAAATTCCGCTCGGCACGCCCTGCAGCGAAAGCCTGAGCGATTGCCGCAGCAGGTCCCAGGTGCCCCAGACGATCACGGCCGCGATCACGAGGCTGAGGACCGGGTCGATCCAGGTCGCGCCCGTCCAGAGAATGGCGAGGCCGCCGAGCACGACGCCGAGGGACACGGCGGCATCCGCGACCATGTGCAGGAACGCGCCACGGATGTTGAGATCCTGGTGTCCGCTCATGAAGAGAAACGCCGTGAAGCCGTTCACCACGATGCCGATGCCGGCCACCGCCATCATGGTTCCGGCCAGGACGGGCGCGGGCTCGATGAGCCGCTGCACGGATTCCCACACGATCCCGCCGACGGCCACCATGAGCAGGAGCGCATTGAGAAGGGCCGCGAGAATGGAGCTCGAGCGCAAGCCATAGGTATAGCGCTCGTTGGGCTCGCGCCGGGACAGGATCGCAGCGCCCCAGGCGACCGCAAGGCCGAGGACGTCGCTGAGGTTGTGCCCCGCATCCGACAGGAGCGCCATGGAATCCGCGTAGAATCCGTAGCCTGCCTCGACGGCCACGAAGGCGAGGTTCAGCACGATGCCGATGGCGAAGGCGCGGCCGTGGCCGACCTCATGGGTATGGTGATGGCCGTGCTGGGAATGGCCCGCGGAATGGTGATGGTGAGCCTGCATGATCGAAACGCGTCACTGCCGGACGGCGGTTGCACCCACCGTCTCGAGATTGAAGGCGGCCGCGAAGAGGGCCTGTGTGTACTCCGTGCGGGGAGCGGCGAAGATGCTCTCCGCCGGTCCCTCTTCGACAACCTTGCCGTTCTGCATCACGATCACGTGGTTCGCCAGCGCGCGCACCACCTTCAGATCGTGGCTGATGAACATATAGGCGAGGTCGCGGCGCTTCTGCAGATCGCGCAGCAGCTCGACGATCTGCGCCTGCACGGACATGTCGAGCGCCGAGGTAGGCTCGTCCAGCATGATGAATTGCGGCTCGAGCGCCATCGCGCGCGCAATGGCGATGCGCTGGCGCTGTCCGCCGGAAAACTCGTGCGGATAGCGGTCCATGGTGGCGGGATCGAGCCCCACGTCGTGCAGGGCTTTCGCCACCACGTCGCGGCGCTGCCGGTAGTTCAGGCCCTTGTCCTGAACGAGCAGGCCCTCCTCGACGATCTCCGCGATCGACATGCGCGGCGAGAGGGAGCCGTAAGGGTCCTGGAACACGACCTGCAGATCCTTGCGCATCGGGCGGATCTCCCGCCCGCGCAGGCCGTCGATGCGGTTTCCGAGGAACACGATGGGGCCTTCGGACTGGACGAGGCGGAGGATCGCCAATCCCAGCGTCGTCTTGCCCGATCCGGACTCGCCCACGACGCCCACCGTTTCGCCCCGCCGCACGCGCACGGACACGCCATCGACAGCCTTCACGTGACCGACGGTTTTCTGAAAGAAACCGCGCTTGATCGGGAACCACACCTTGATAGGGCCTGCCTCGACGATGGTCGGCGCGTCGGCAGACAACGGATTGGCGCGGCCTTTCGGCTCCGCGGCCAGAAGACGCTGCGTGTAGGCGTGCTGCGGATTGCGGAATACCTCCGCGGTCGTGCCATGCTCCACGATCCGGCCGCCCAGCATGACGCACACCCGGTCGGCGATCTTGCGCACGATGCCGAGATCGTGGGTGATGAAGAGCATGGACATGCCGAGCTTGGCCTTCAGCTCGGCGAGCAGCTTGAGAATCTGCGCCTGCACGGTCACGTCGAGCGCGGTCGTCGGTTCATCCGCAATGAACAGGTCGGGCTCGTTGGCGAGCGCCATGGCGATCATCACGCGCTGGCGCTGGCCGCCCGAGAGCTGGTGCGGATAGGCTTTCAGGCGGCTTTCCGCGTCGCGGATGCCGACAAGCTGCAGCAGCTCCAGGGTGCGGGCGCGCGCCTCCTTCTCCGAGAGGCCGCGATGGAGCCTCAGGATTTCGCCGATCTGCCGGTCGATGGTTTGGAGCGGGTTGAGCGAGGTCATCGGCTCCTGGAACACCATGGTGATGTCGTCGCCGCGCACCCGGCGCATCTCGTCTTCGCTCAGGCCCATCAGGTCCTTGCCCTTGAACAGGATCCGGCCGGACGGGTGATGCGCGGACGGGTAGGGCAGGAGCTTGAGCACGGAGAGCGCCGAAACGGACTTGCCCGATCCCGACTCGCCCACCAGCGCCACGGTCTCGCCGGGCATGATGTCGAAGGAGACGCGGTCCACCGCCAGCATGTCGCGCTCGCCCTGGCGGAAGGCGACGGAGAGATCTTGGACGGAGAGGAGGGGCTCTGTCATCGGAACGTCTTTCTCGGGTCGAAGGCGTCACGCACGGCTTCGCCGATGAAGATGAGAAGGCTGAGCATGAGGGCGATCACGAAGAACCCCGCAAGGCCGAGCCACGGTGCCTGGAGATTGGCCTTGCCCTGCGCGAGCAATTCGCCCAGCGAGGGCGAGCCGGGTGGGAGGCCGAAGCCGAGGAAGTCGAGGGAGGTGAGCGTCGTGATCGAGCCGTTGATGATGAAAGGCATGAAGGTGAGCGTCGCGACCATCGCGTTCGGCAGGAGATGCTTGAACATGATGGTGGCGTTCGACAGCCCCAAGGCGCGCGCGGCGCGCACATATTCGAAGTTTCGCGCCCGCAGGAACTCGGCGCGCACGACGCCCACCAGAGACACCCAGGAGAAGAGCAGCAGGATGCCGAGCAGCACGAAGAAGCTCGGCGTGATGATCGACGAGATGATGATGAGCAGGTACAGCGAGGGGATGGCGGTCCAGATCTCGATGAAGCGCTGCGCGATCAGATCGATCCATCCTCCGTAATAGCCCTGCACCGCGCCCGCGAGGATGCCGATGACGGACGAGATGCCCGCGAGGATCAGGCCGAACAGCACGGAGATGCGAAAGCCGTAGATGAGGCGCGCCACCACGTCCCGGCCCTGATCGTCCGTGCCGAGCCAGTTCCATTCGATGTCCTTGCAGCCCGTGCCGCCGTTCCGCTCCGCGATGGGGCGGCATTGCTCGTCCGTGAGCATCCAGGTCGGCGGGGCTGGGGCGGGAACCGGAAGGTCGAGGTTGTGCGTGTTGTAGGAGAACCGGACCGGCGCCCAGAGCATCCATCCGTTCTCCTGGATCTCCTTCGCGATCACGGGATCCCGGTAATCGGTCTGCGCCAGGAAGCCGCCGAATTTTTCCTCCGGGTAATCCACGAAAGCCGGGTAGAGCCATTCGCCCTTGTAGGAGGCGAGGATCGGCTTGTCGTTGGCGAGGAGCTCGGCGAACAGGCTCAGGACGAACAGAATCGTGAAGATCCAGAACGACCACCAGCCTCGGCGGTTCGCCTTGAAATTCTGCAGCCGGCGCCGGTTGAGGGGCGAGAGCCTGATGAAACCCTGGCGCGGCAGCGGCGGCGCGACAGGGGAGGCAGCCGGAGAGACGACGGGCACGTTCTCGTTCATCTCACGCCTCCCGTGTCTCGAAATCGATCCTCGGATCGATCCAGGTATAGGTCAGGTCGGAGAGCAGGTTCACCACCAATCCCAGCAGGGAGAAGATGTAGAGATTGGCGAAGACCACGGGGTAATCGCGGTTCACGATGGATTCGAAGGAGAGCAGCCCCAATCCGTCGAGGGAGAAGATCGTCTCGATGAGGAGCGAGCCTGCGAAGAAGGCGCTGATGAAGGCCCCCGGGAAACCTGCGATCACGATCAGCATGGCGTTGCGGAAAACGTGGCCGTAGAGCACCTGTCTCTCGGACAGGCCCTTCATGCGCGCGGTGAGCACGTATTGCTTGCGGATCTCGTCGAGGAACGAGTTCTTCGTGAGCAGGGTCGAGGTGGCGAAAGCGCCGAGCGCCATCGCGGTGATCGGCAGCACCAGATGCCAGAAGTAATCGGCAATCTGCATGTACCAGGGCATGAACGCCCAGTTCTCGGAGGTCAGGCCGCGCAGGGGGAAGAGCTGCCAGAACGAGCCGCCGGCGAACAGCACGATGAGCAGGATCGCGAACAGAAAGCCCGGGATCGCATAGCCGATGATGACGACGGCCGACGTCCAGATGTCGAAGGATGAGCCGTCGCGCACCGCCTTCTTGATCCCGAGCGGGATCGAGATGGCATAGGACAGGAGCGTCATCCATAAACCTAGGCTGATCGAGACCGGCAGCTTCTCCTTGATCAGCTCCAGAACCGAGATGTCGCGGAAATAGCTCTTTCCGAAATCGAAGCGCGCATAATCCCACAGCATCTTGAAGAAGCGCTCGTGGGCAGGCTTGTCGAAGCCGAACTGCGCCTCGAGCTGCTTGATGAATTGCGGGTCGAGACCTTGAGCCCCGCGATAGCGGGACGAGGACGCGTCGCCTCCGCCGCCGGGACTTTGGTTACCGCCCGAGAAATCGCCTCCGCCGCCGGAGACGCGCGAGGCCGCACCGGAATCCTGCCCCTGCAGCTGCGCAATGATGCGCTCGACAGGGCCGCCGGGGGCGAACTGCACGAGCACGAAGGAGATGAGCATGATCCCGAGGATGGTGGGGATCATGAGGAGGATACGGCGTGCGATATAGGCCAGCATCAAGCGCCTGCGCGGTTGCGGCCGATGGGGCCGAGATGGGTGTCGCTGAAAGCGGTGGCGTATTTCAATCCATATCCCAACATGCGGTCGAACCCGATATGCGCCGCCCAGATGACGGCAATCCCGAGGAAGAGAGGGGCGTCCAACGCCAGCCCAACACCCAGCACGGCCGCGGGACCCAGGATGGTGTGGGTGGCATTGTAGATGGCGGCCCCCGTTTTAGGCCCTGCCAGATACCCTGCAAAGCTCAGATCCGGGCTGAAGAACAGGATGGCATAGAGCCACCAGGAGAGCCCGGTTTGGAAAAAGACTCCTGTGCCGAGGAGGAACAGCGCCAGGCCTTCCAGACGCAGGAGCAGGCGGGGCGTGCCCGCCACGGCCGGGGCCGTCATGATCGTGTCCAAACCTTATCCTCGCCCGATCCGCTTGGCCTTTTCGGCATCGTACCACCAGGTTCCTGGAGCCCCCGAGGCAAAGCGGGGCTTCTGCTCGGGACGGGAGAACTGGTCCCAATAGGCGATCCATTCGCTGGCTCGATACCACATGGGCACCCAATAATGGCCCGAACGGAGAACCCGGTCCAGGGCGCGACAGGCGATGTTGAGCTCCTGCCGGGACTTCGCGTTGGCGAGCGTCTCGATGAGCGCGTCCACGGCCGGATGGCTGATTCCGGCGATGTTCTGGGAGCCGGGCGTCTTGGCCGCCTGCGAGCCGTACACCACCCGCAGACTGTCGCCCGGGGTCGATCCGCCGGAGAGATTCCGGCTCGCCATGTCGAAGTCGAATTCCTCCATGCGGCGCTGGTACTGCGCGGCGTCGACCACGCGGGAGAACGCATCGATGCCGAGCCGCTTCAGGTTGCTCTGGAAGGGCTGCGTGTGCGGCTGCAGCGCGGACTGGAAGTCCAGGAACTCGATCCGGAACGGCTGTCCATTGGGCAGCTTCAGCACGCCGCCCTCGCGTTTGCAGCCGGCCTCGCGCAGCAACTCGTCGGCGCGGCGCAGCAGTTTCCGATCCTGGCCGGACCCGTCGGACACGGGCGGCACGGGCGGTTCGCCGAAGACGGTGGCCGGAAGCTGGTTGCGGAACGGTTCCAGAAGAGCGAGCTCCTCCGGCGAAGGCATGCCGGTCGCCTTCATGTCGCTGTTCTCGAAGAAGGAGGTCGTGCGCTTGTACAGGCCGAACATGATGTTGGCGTTCGTCCATTCGAAATCGAACGCGAGCCCGATGGCTTCGCGGATGCGCGGATCCTTGAAGGCATCGCGGCGCATGTTGAAGTACCAGCCCTGAATGCTGGAGGGTGAATCGTTGGAGATCTCCTCCTTCTTCACCTTGCCCTCGCGTATGGCCGGGAAGTCGTAGCCGGTCGACCAGATGCGGGAGGTGTATTCCTCGTGATAGTTGAGCGTGCCGTTCTTGAAGGCTTCGAATGCGACGGTCCTGTCGCGGAAGTATTCCCAGCGGATGCGGTCGAAATTGTTCTGGCCCACATTCACCGGAAGATCCTTGCCCCAGTAATCCGGCACGCGCTCGAACTCGATGAAGCGCCCCGTCTCGAACGTTTTGACCCTGTAGGGTCCGGAGCCGAGCGGCGCCTCCATCGTCGAAGCTTCGAAATCCTTGCCCTGCCAGTAGCGCTCCGAGAAGATCGGGAGCCCGGCCACGACAAGATGCAGATCGCGGCTGCGCTGCGGCGTGAACTGAACGCGCAGGACGTCATCGGCTTCCGCTTGCGCCGAGGCCATCTGCGCGAGGAGGGCGCGATAAACCGGGTGCCCCTTCTCCTTCAGGATGTTCAGGGAGAACGCCGCGTCCTTCGCCGTCAGCTGCGAGCCATCGTGAAAGCGCGCCTCCGGGCGCAGGCTGAAGCGATAGGTCAGCTTGTCTTCGGAGACGCGCACGTGTCTCGCCACCAATCCGTAAAGCGCGTCCGGCTCGTCGCCCGAGCCTGCCATCAACGAGTCGAAGGTGGCGCCCATGCCGGCTGCGCCGTCGCCGCGCAGCACGTAGATGTTCAGCGTGTTGAAGGTGTCGAAGTTCTGGTTGCCGGTGGTCTGCTTGATCTGAAGCACCAGCGTTCCGCCCTTGGGGGCGGCCGGGTTGACATAATTGAAATGCTTGAAGTCGGGCGGATACTTCAGCTCGCCGAAGGCGGAGAGGCCATAGGTTTCCATCTCTCCGGCGGTCTCTCCGGCGCCTTGGGCGAAGCCGGCTTTTGGCAGGAGGCTCGCGATCGCGCCGGCTGCGCTGCCCTTGAGGACGGCACGACGATTGAACGGTCTCATCGCGGCGCTCCTGTCTTGGCGGCCTTGGTTCCGTCGTACCACCATAGGGTCGGGAAGGCGGCGCCCGCGTAGCGGGGCATGGTCTGCGGGTGGCTATAGCGATCCCAGCGGGCCGTGCGCTGCTTCAGGGACGTCCATTGCGGCACCACGTAGTTGTGCGCGAGCAGGACACGGTCGAGCGCCTTCGTGGCAGCCACGAGCTCATCGCGATCCTTGGCGAAGATGATCCTGTCGATCAGCGCATCGACGGCCGGGTCGGAGATGCCCGCCAGATTGCGCGATCCTTCGCGCTGGGCCGACTGGGAGCCCCAGAACTCGCGCTGCTCGTTGCCTGGCGACAAGGATTGCGGCCAGACCGTCGACGTGATGTCGAAGTCGAAGGAGCGGGTGCGGTTGGTGTATTGCACGTCGTCGACCGTGCGGACCGCAGCGGCGATTCCGAGACGCTCGAGCACCGCCTTGTAGGGCAGGAAGACGCGCTCGTCGTTGGGACTGCTGCTGAGAAGCTCCACGCTCAACGTCTCGCCCCGCGCGTTGACCCGGCGCCCGTTCTTCACGTCCCATCCCGCTTCGCGCAGCAGGCGGTCCGCTTCGCGCAGGTTGCCGCGGATGCGTTCCGGCGTGTCGTTGACGGGGTTCTCGTAGGGTTTCGTGAAGACCTCCGGCGGAACCTTGTCGCGCAGGGATTCGAGAAGCTCCAGCTCCTTGCCCTGCGGCAGACCCGAGGAAGCGAGCTCGAGACCGTGGAAGTAGCTTCCGACGCGCTCGTAGAGGCCGTAGAAGACCGTCTTGTTGAGCTCCTCGAAGGGGAACGCGAGATTGAAGGCGCGCCGTACGCGCTCGTCCTTGAACTTGTCGCGCCTCAAGTTGAGCACGAAGGCCTGCATGATGCCGGTGGCCGCGTAGGGGAATTCCTCCAGAACCACCCGGCCTTCCTGCCTGGCCGGAAAGTCGTAGCCCGTCGCCCAGTTTCGGGCGCTGTTCTCCGTCCGGAAGTCGATCCGGTCCGCCTTGAAGGCTTCGAGCAGCACCGTCGCGTCGCGGTAGTATTCGTACCGGATTTCGTCGATGTTGTTCTGGCCCACATTCACGTTGAGGTTCGCGCCCCAGTAATCCGGCACGCGCTCGTAGGTGGCGCTGCGGCCCGCGTCGAAACTCTTGAGGCGGTAGGGCCCCGAAGCCAGCGGCGGCTCCAGGGTCGTCTGCGTGACGTCGCGCTTGCGCCCGTCCGGCGCCGTGCCTTCCCACCAGTGCTTGGGCAGCACGATCAGCTGCCCCATGATCTGGGGCAGTTCCCGGTTGCCCGTCTGGTTGAAGGTGAACTTCACCTCGCGCTCGCCCGTCTTCTCGGCCGTGGTCACGTTGGCGTAGTAGAAGGCATAGGTCGGGCTGTTGGCCTTGAAGGCCTCGAAGGAGAAGATCACGTCGTCCGCCGTGACCGGCTGTCCGTCATGCCACTTGGCGTCCGGGCGCAACCGGAAGCTGACGGAGGAATAATCCTCCGGATAGGAGAACGCCTCCGCGAGCAGGCCGTAGGCGGCGCTCGGCTCGTCGAAGGAGGACGTGGTCAGCGTCTCGTAGATGAGGCCGAGACCCTGTTCGGGCGATCCCTTCACGCCCGCGACCACGATGTTGAAGCTGTCGAAGGTGCCCTGCGCCCCGAGCCGGACCGCTCCGCCCTTGGGGGCATCGGGGTTCACGTAGTCGAAATGGGAGAAGCCAGGCTCGTATTTGGGCTCTCCGAGGAGGGCCGCGCCATGCCGCCACTGGGCTTCCTGGGCTGCGAGGGGAGTCAGGGCGAGGCAGGCGGCCAGGAAGCCGGGCAGAAGGGTACGGATCACAAGGCGTCTCCTGAAGGACGAGGCGTCTGTCGTCAGGTTACATTTTTGGGCGGACCGGGGCGAGCGCAAGGGAGGAGGGACAAAACAAAAGCCGGGCACAAGGCCCGGCTTCGCGGAAATCGACGGATGTCTGCCTGTCCTTACGGTGTGGGCAGCGGAGCCGGATTGTCGGACAGGCTGCGCAGGTAGGCCAGCAGATCGGCCCGTTCCTTGTCGTTGGCGATGCCGGCGAAAGCCATGATCGTGCCGGGAGCGGCCTTCTTCGGATTGTGAATGAAGTCGTTCAGAGCCTCGTAGGTCCATTCGCCGCCATGGGCCTTCAAGCCGTTGGAATAGTTGAAGCCCTCGTGCGAGGCGACCGGCCGGCTGACGACGCCGTAGAGGTTCGGGCCGACCTTGTTCGGGCCGCCTTTCTCGAAGGTATGGCAGGAGGCGCACTTCTTAGCGGCGGCCTGACCCTTGGCCGGGTCGGCGCTGGCCAGAAGAACGGGAAGGGGCTCGGACGGAGCGGCCGGAGCGCCGCCGCCAGCTACAGCCTCTTCGGCGGCCGGAAGGTCATAGCCCGGAACGGCCGGGGCATGAGGCGAGAACAGGCCTTCGGCAACGACTTTGACGCCGACCACGAAGAGAAGCGTACCGAAAAGGGCACCCAGGATCTTATTGGTCTCGATATTCATAGGTTAGGCTCTCCTCGCCTTGGTCACGGCGAACCCAGCGCAAACAGAACGGCAGCGCGGGCTGGCGCCCGCGGTTCGCGGCGTTGCTTAGCCGTAGAGAAGGGGTTTTGACAATGGGGTTCTTGCAGGTTTTGGCGCTCCATTGGTCGCAGCTCGGTTCCAAAACGCCGCGATGAAGCTCTCAGGTCCAAGGATCAAGTGCCGCAGAGCCCATGACAAACACGGTTGGCCTTGCTAAGGACGCGCAGCTTTATTCCTTGAAGATTGCCCATGTCCAACCCTCTGGTTCTCATTCCCGCCCGTCTCGCGGCGACCCGTCTGCCGAACAAACCCCTTGCGGACATCGCGGGCGAACCCATGATCGTGCATGTCTGGCGTCGCGCCATGGAGGCGGGCATCGGACCCGTCGCCATCGCGACCGACGCCCCCGAAATCGCCGAGGCCGTGAGCCGGGTCGGCGGGCAGGCGGTCATGACCCGCGCCGACCACGCCTCCGGCTCCGACCGCATCTTCGAGGCTGTGGAAAAGCTCGATCCCGGGGGACGCCACGACGTGGTGGTGAACGTCCAGGGCGACCTGCCGACGGTTGATCCGGCCGCGATCGCCGCCTCCATCGCGCCGCTCTCGGATCCGCAAGTCGATCTGGCCACGCTGGTGGCGGTCATCGGGCGCGAGGAGGAAAAAACCAATCCGAACGTGGTGAAGATGGTGGGCGCCCAGGTCGCGCCCGGCCGCTTCCGGGCGCTCTACTTCACCCGTGCCACGGCTCCCTACGGGGATGGTCCGCTCTACCATCACATCGGACTGTACGCCTATCGCCGCACGGCCCTGCAGCGCTTCGTCGCCATGTCGCCTTCTCCCCTGGAGCAGCGCGAGAAGCTGGAGCAGTTGCGGGCCCTGGAGGCAGGCATGCGCATCGACGCGGTGGTGGTCGACGATGTCCCGCTCGGCGTCGACACGCCCCACGATCTGGACAGAGCTCGCGAGATCATCATGGCCCGGAGAACAACATGAAGCAGATTATTTCGTTTCAGGGCGAACCGGGAGCCAATTCCCACATCGCGTGCTCGCAGATGTATCCCGGCTGGGAAGTGCTGCCCTGTCCGACCTTCGAGGATGCCTTCGCGGCCGTGAACGAGGGCGAGGCGGGGCTTGCCATGATCCCGATCGAGAACTCGATCGCGGGCCGCGTGGCGGATATCCACCATCTCCTGCCGACGTCGGGCCTGCACATCGTGGGCGAGCATTTCCTGCCCATCCATTTCCAGCTGATGGCGCTGCCCGAGGCCGATCTCGGCACGATCAAGAGCGTTTACAGCCATGTCCACGCGCTGGGCCAGTGCCGCAAGATCATCCGCAAGCTCGGCCTGAAGGCGCATGTGGCGGGCGACACCGCAGGTTCCGCACGACAGGTCGCCGAGTGGAAGGATCCCACCCGCGCCTCGCTGGCACCGCGCATGGCCGCCGACATCTACGGCCTCAAGATCCTCGCCGAGGACGTGGAGGACGAATCCCACAACACCACCCGCTTCGTCATTCTGTCGAAGACGCCGCAATGGGTGCCGGCCGGCAATGGCCCGACCGTGACCTCCTTCGTCTTCCGCGTGCGCAACCTGCCGGCGGCCCTCTACAAGGCGCTGGGGGGCTTTGCCACGAACGGCATCAACATGACCAAGCTCGAGAGCTACATGGTCGAAGGCTACTTCAAGGCCACGCAGTTCTATGCCGAGGTCGACGGTCATCCGGAGGATGCGAATCTCAGGCGCGCTCTGGAAGAGCTCGAATTCTTCTCCCGCGAGCTGCGGATCCTCGGCGCTTATCCGGCGGCGCCCTTCCGCGAGCACATCCAGGAAGCGGCGGAGTGAAGGTCGCCATCCGCGAGGCAGTCGAGAGCGATCTCGACAACATTGCCCGGGTTCATGTTCAGGGGTGGCGGGAAACCTACAAGGACATCCTGTCAGCGGAAGCTCTCGCCGGCTTGTCCATCGAGGAGCGGAAGCAGATGTGGCAGGGGGCGTTCACGCATCCCAATCCCCGCGCCAAGTTCCTGGTGGCGGTCACGGATGACGGCGAGATTCTCGGCTTCGCGCGGGGCGGGCCGGTCAGGACCAAAGAGCCCGATCGACTTGCTGCGGAGAGCGAGATTTTTGCCATTTATCTTCTCGAGAAGGCCAAGCGGCAAGGCCTCGGGCGCAGGCTCATGGCCGGCGTGTTCGATCATCTTGCCGCCCAGGGCCTCCGCTCGGCCGGGCTCTGGGTCCTTAAGGAAAACATCTCGGCACGACGCTTCTACGAAACACTTGGCGGAGAACCCGGTCCCGAGCATTCCTTTGAGATGAATGGACAGAAGGTGATCGAAATCGCCTACAGGTTCGAGCCGATCCCGCGCCTTGGCTAATCCTTCACCCATTCCTGCAGCAAAAGGTTCGCGATGGCGATCGGGACGGGCGCTGCGAAATCCTCGTGCCTGCCCTCCAGCATGCGGCGCACGTCGTCCTTGGTGAACCAGCGGGCGTCCTCCAGCTCCTCGCGGTCGAAATCGATCTCCTCCGTGAGGGCCTCGCCGACGCAGCCGATCATGATGTTCGCCGGAAAGGGCCAGGGCTGCGAGGCGAGATAGCGAACCGTGCCGACGCGAATGCCCGCCTCCTCGAAGGTCTCGCGGCGCACCGCATCCTCGATGGTCTCGCCCGGCTCGAGAAAGCCCGCGAGGCAGGAATACATCTTCTCGGCAAAGCGCGCCTGGCGGCCCATGAGGCATTTGTCGCCGCGGGTGATCAGCATGATCACCACGGGATCGGTGCGCGGAAAATGCTGCGCGCCGCAGGATGCGCAATCGCGACGGAAGCCGGCCTGGGCGCTCTGCGTTGGAGCGCCGCAATTGGCGCAGAAGCGATGGCGGTTGTGCCAATCGAGAATGGACTTCGCCATGGCGAGGATGCCGAGCTCTTCCGCCGGCACGAGGCCGCGCACCGCGATCGAGCGCAGATCCGAGACCATATAGGCCGGATCGTCCCGGAACCGCTCCGCCGTCTCCGCGTCGGCCAGGGTCGCGATCACGGGGCGATCCTGCAGGGTGCCGAGGAACACCTGCTCCTTGTGCGCCTGCAGGCGGTCCAGGGTGGATACGGGCAAAAGACCCGAACCGGGCTCTCCTGAGGTCAGGATCGGCAGGTCCCCCGCCAGAAGCACGAGAGCGGTTTCCGGGTTGGCGGCCGCATGGGCCAGGGCATCGGGGTCGCGCTCCGCACTGTGACGGACGAGAGGATTGGTGATGTAGCCGATGGGACGCGTCATGGAGTTCAGGCTTCCGCAAAAAGAGCGGCGGCGCGCTCGATGAGGGCGGTTGCGGCATGGTCCGGATAGGGCTGGCGGGCGCCATGGCCCCAAACAGGTCCGGGCCAGGCCGGATCGGAGCGGAAGCGCCCGATCACATGCACGTGGAGCTGCGTCACGATGTTGCCGAGAGCGCCCACATTCACCTTGTCGGGCTTGGACAGCGCCAGCATCACCTTGGTGGCGATGCGAATCTCCTGCGTCAGTTGGGCGTAATCCGCCTCCGACAGATCGGTGAATTCGCTCACGTTCGGAATGCGCGGCACCAGCACGAACCAGGGGAAGCGGGCATCGTTCAGGAGCAGGACCGACGAGAGGGCAAGGTCGCCGATCGGGAGCGTATCGGCTTCGAGGCGGGAATCGAGCTGGAATGTCATGGCCCTATCTAGCCGAGATCGCGGCTGCCTGTCAGCCGTCATGCTGCACGCATCACGGTCATCGCCGCCGCTCCACCGTTGCTCTCGTGCTCCCCATCGTGACCACCTCCGGTCATGGCCGCAACAAGTGCGGCCATCTCCGTCTTGAGAACCGCACCTGGGCAAAGACGTGGATGCCCCGCTAAGGCCGGCCATGACGGGCGGGAGGTGGGAGCCGGCGGATCAAGCCAAGCGGCTGCAGGCACGGAGCCGCAGGAGGCCGGAGCAGGAGAATGTTCCGTCTTTGTTCTTGACGCCCGCCTCAAGCTCGGCTATATCGTTCGGCACCCCGGCCCACCGGGAGGCGCGCTCGCGAGGCGTCGCAGGTTGTGGGGCCGGGCACGGTCCCGCAGCCGGCCTCGCACGCCGGTTGGCGGGAGGCCCTGGCTCGATCCAGGCGCCCGGGCATGCACAGCCGCCCGTCTTGCTGCCTCACCGCAGCCAAGGCGACGCCGCCACAGGCATGATCTCCCGGAGCCCGCGTCGACAGTCCGCCTAAAAGAACCGTGCGCGGGGAGCCGACAGGCTTCTCCCTTCCCACAGCATCGAGCCGGTCCGCTCCTCGCGCCCTCCCTCGATCGCCTCTCCCGCTCAAGGCCGCGCGCCACATGGCCCGCAGCCCAATCCCGCTTGCCCGCACGCTCTTTGACAACTCACCCGCCCCGTGGCCATGCCCGTCAGGGCCATCACGCTCCGAGGAAAGCGGCCGTGGCGGCGGGATCACGGGCCCGGGGACGACGAACCCACAGGCGAGAAGTTTCCAACTTGCGTTCCTGTCGCGAAACGCCCATATAGCCATTGGGAGGTTGGCGAGGGACGTCTCACTCGCCAACCGGGTCAGGTCCGGAAGGAAGCAGCCCTAACGAGACCGAACGGGTCTTCGTCCAGCCTCCCACCTCGAGTTTCCCAAAGCCTTGCAGCCGATGGACAACACCACAGCCGGCACGCCCCTGAACGACGAGCCGGCCTTGCCGGGTTTCCCCGCCGCGCCGGCTCCGGCCGCGCCTGCCTCTCCCTATCGCGTTCTCGCCCGTAAATACCGTCCGCGCACCTTCGACGACCTGATCGGTCAGGAGGCGATGGTCCGGACCCTCTCGAACGCCTTCGAGACCGGCCGCATTCCGCAGGCCTGGATGCTCACCGGCGTCCGCGGCGTGGGCAAGACCACGACGGCCCGCATCCTGGCCCGGGGCCTCAACTACCAGAAGCCCGACGGCTCCGGCGGCCCCACCATCCACATGCCTGAGCTTGGCGCGCATTGCGAAGCGATCATGGAATCGCGGCACGTGGACGTGCTGGAGATGGACGCCGCCTCCCATACCGGCATCGACGACGTCCGCCAGATCATCGACGGCATCCGCTATTCGCCGGTTTCGGCCCGCTACAAGGTCTATATCATCGACGAGGTTCACATGCTCTCGGAGAAGGCGTTCAACGCCTTCCTGAAGACGCTGGAGGAGCCGCCGCCGCACGCGAAGTTCATCTTCGCCACCACCGAGATCCGGAAGGTCCCCGTCACGATCCTGTCCCGCTGCCAGCGCTTCGACCTGCGCCGCGTCGAGGCGGACAAGCTTGTGGGCCATCTCGCCCGCATCTGCGCGGCCGAGGGCGTGCAGGCGGAGCAGGGGGCCCTTGCGGCCATCGCCCGCGCGGCCGAGGGGTCGGTTCGCGATTCCCTCTCCCTGCTCGATCAGGCCATCGCCCATGGGGCCGGTGTCGTGACGCCGGAGACCGTGCGCGACATGCTGGGGCTTGCCGACCGCACCCAGGTCATCGACCTGTTCGAGGCCGTGATGCGCGGCGACGTTCCCGCAGCCTTCGCGGGACTGCGCTCCCAATACGATGCGGGCGCCGACCCGGCGGTGATCCTGTCCGATCTCGCGGCCTTCTCGCATGTGGTCACGCGCCTGAAGCTGATCCCCGAAGCGGCGAAGGATCCGGCGTTGTCCGAGATCGAGAGGACCCGTGGTCTCGATTATGCCCAGAAGCTCTCGGTGCGCACGCTTTCGCGGGCGTGGCAGATGCTTCTGAAGGGCATTCCCGAAGTCCAGTCCTCCAGCCGTCCGGTTGCGGCGGCCGAGATGGTGCTCGTGCGTCTGGCCTATGCGGCGGACCTGCCGACGCCCGACGAGGCGCTGCGTGCCCTGAAGGACGGCGCGCCGTTGCCGGCCGGCGGTCCTGCGCCGTCCCGTCCGTCCGGCGGGCCGTCCAGTTCCGGCAACATGGCGCTCGCCACGTCTCAGCCTCAGCCCCGGCCGCGAGCCGCATCGGCCGAGCCGACCATGCGTCTTCGCCGTTTCGAGGACGTGGTGGCGCTCGCCGGCGAGAAGCGCGAGATCGTGCTGAAAGCGGCCCTGGAGCGCGACGTTCGCCTCGTGCGCTTCGAGGAGGGTCATATCGAACTCAGCCTCGCCGAATCCGGCAATCGCACCATCGCCAACGATCTGGCGCGCGCACTCCAGCAATGGACCGGCCAGCGCTGGATGGTGTCCCTCTCCTCCGAGGAGGGCGCGCCGACCCTGCGCGAACAGGCCATGGCCGCCGAGCGCGAGCGCAAGGAAGGAGCGGCGAACCATCCGCTCGTACAGGCGGTTCTGTCCAAGTTTCCCGGCGCTCAGATCGTCAACGTGATCGAGCGCGCCGAGAAGGCGGGAGAGGATGCGGAAACGGAAATTTTAGGCGAAGCCGATGCGCTGGCGGCGCATGAGGCGGAAGCCGACGACGATCTGTTCTAGTCAAGGAGCGCGGTCATGAAGGACATCATGGGACTGATGAAACAGGCTCAGGCGATGCAGCAGAAGCTGCAGGATGCGCAGGCCGAGCTCGACAATCTCGAGGTCGAGGGCTCCGCCGGCGGCGGTGTCGTCACCGTGAAAGTTTCCGGAAAGGGCAACCTCAAGGCGATCAGCATCGATCCTTCTCTCCTGAATCCTGACGAGAAGGAGATCCTGGAGGACCTCGTCGTCGCTGCCATGAACGACGCGCGCGGCAAGGCGGATCGCGCCGCGCAGGAGCGGATGGAAAGCCTCACGAAAGGCCTGCCCCTTCCGCCCGGACTGAAGCTGTTCTGAGGCCTCGCATGGCTCAGCACGTTGCCGGCCCGGAGATCGAGCGCCTGATCCAGCTGCTCGCGCGCCTGCCGGGTCTCGGCCCGCGCTCCGCGCGCCGGGCAGCGCTGCATCTCATCAAGAAGCGCGACACGCTGCTCAACCCGTTGAGCGATGCGATGCGCATCGCGAACGAACGAATCGTCGTGTGCTCGTCCTGCGGCAACGTGGATACGTCCGATCCCTGCACCATCTGCCGCGATCCCAAGCGCGATCCGTCGATCCTGGTGGTGGTGGAGGACGTGTCCGATCTCTGGGCACTCGAGCGGTCGGGGGCGGTCAACGCGAAATATCACGTGCTCGGTGGCGTGCTCTCGCCTCTCGACGGCGTGCGTCCCGAGCACCTGAACCTCGACCGGCTCATCGCGCGGGCGTCCGAGCCCGGGGTGGCCGAGGTGATCCTCGCGCTCAACGCCACCGTCGACGGGCAGACCACGGCCCATTACATCACCGAGCTTCTCGGCGACCTCCCCGTCAAGGTGACGAAGCTCGCCCATGGCGTCCCCGTTGGCGGTGAACTCGATTACCTCGACGAGGGAACGCTCTCCGCCGCCATTCGCCAGCGGACGTCGTTCTGACGGCAGGCGCTTTCAGGCGGGCATCGCGAGCCGGTAGACCGCCCCGCCATCGTTCTCCAGCGTGAAGCTGCCGCCAAGCTGGGCCGCGAAGGCACGGATCAGCTTCATGCCCGGCGACGAGGCGTTCTCGATGGCCTCGGCTCGGGTGAGCGCGGTCCTGTACTCGATCCAGAGGAATGCGCCGCGCAGCACCAGAACCGCGATGGCGAACAAGATCGCCGTAGCGTAGAGGACGCCGCGCATGTCACGGACGGGGATCATGGGAAGCAGACTCGGCTCCGGGATGGTCTCTCGCTCCAGGGTCGCCAGAGCACTCTGCTAGCCAGTGGCCCTCTTGTGCAGGTGACAGCGCCGAATCCCGTTGCTAAGCAGGGCGTCACTCATCCCTAATTTCCGAGTTGAGCTCATGTCTCTGATCGATCTCGCCCACACTATCGATGCCGCCTGGGAAGACCGTGGCAATGTGAATGCGTCCACCAGGGGGACTGTCCGCGACGCCGTCGAGCAGGCCCTCCAGCTTCTCGACGCCGGGCAGGCGCGCGTGGCGGAGAAACAGGTCGATGGCACGTGGCAGGTGCACCAATGGCTCAAGAAGGCGGTGCTCCTCTCCTTCCGCCTCAACGACATGTGGGTGATCAAGGGCGGTCCCGGCGAAGCCACCTGGTGGGACAAGGTTCCCTCCAAGTTCGACGGCTGGACCGAGGCCGAGTTCAAGGCCGCTGCATTCCGTGCTGTTCCCAACTGCATTGTGCGGCGCGGCGCCTATGTCGCACCCGGCGTGGTGCTGATGCCGTCCTTCGTCAATCTCGGCGCCTATGTGGGCGAGGGCACCATGGTGGACACCTGGGCGACGGTCGGCTCCTGCGCGCAGATCGGCAAGAACGTGCATCTCTCGGGCGGCGTCGGCATCGGCGGGGTGCTGGAGCCCCTCCAGGCCAATCCCACCATCATCGAGGACAACTGCTTCATCGGCGCCCGTTCCGAGGTGGTGGAAGGCGTGATCGTGGGCGAGGGCTCCGTGCTCTCCATGGGCGTGTTCCTCTCCGCCTCCACCAAGATCATCGACCGAAACACGGGTGAGGTCTTTGTGGGCCGCGTGCCGCCTTACTCGGTGGTCGTGCCTGGATCGCTTCCCGGCAGGCCCCTGCCGGACGGCACCCCGGGTCCTTCACTCTACTGCGCGGTCATCGTCAAGCGCGTGGACGCGCAGACCCGCGCCAAGACGGGCATCAACGAGCTGCTGCGGGACTGATCCATGGACCATTCGCCCCTCTCTCTCGCCCGGTCGCTCCTTCGTTGCCCGTCGGTGACGCCCGAGGAGGGCGGTGCGCTCTCCTTCATCGAAGGTGTGTTGAAGGGGGCGGGATTCGAGGTGCACCGCCCGGTCTTCTCCGAGCCCGGCACACCGGACGTTGAGAACCTTTACGCCCGCTACGGCACGGGCAAGCCCTATCTGCTCTTCGCGGGCCATACGGATGTGGTGCCGCCGGGCGATGAGAGCCGATGGCGGCATCATCCTTTCAGCGCTGAGATCGAGGATGGTGAACTCTATGGGCGTGGCGCGGTCGACATGAAAGGCGGAATCGCCTGCATGATAGCGGCGGCGCTCGCGTTCATTGGAGAAAATCCCGACTTCGGCGGCTCCATCGGCTTCCTCATCACCGGTGACGAGGAGGGGCCAGCCATCAATGGTACCGTCAAGCTCCTTGAGTGGGCAAAGGGCCGCGGCGAGAGTTTCGATCATTGCATTCTCGGCGAGCCGACCAATCCCAACCAGCTCGGCGACATGATCAAGATCGGGCGGCGCGGCTCTCTGACCGGCAGGATCATCGTCGAGGGCAAGCAGGGGCATGTGGCCTATCCGCATCTTGCGGATAATCCCATTCCCGGCATGCTGCGCCTGCTTGAGGGACTTCTGCGCGAGCCGCTCGACCACGGGACGGAGCATTTCGACGCCTCGAATCTTGAGGTGACCACGGTGGATGTCGGAAATCCGGCCTCCAACGTGATCCCCGCCGAGGCGAAGGCAACGTTCAACATCCGCTTCAACGATCTCTGGACTCCCGAGAGCCTGGAAGCGGAAGTCTCCCGCCGCCTCAGCGAAGCGGCCGGCAACAGCATTCGCTATACGCTGCGCATGGAGCCGACGAACGCGATCGCGTTCCTCACGCCCCCGAACCAGTTCGTGAGCTTCATGGCAGATGCCGTCGAAGCCGAGACCGGTTTGCGCCCCAAGCTCTCCACAACAGGCGGCACCTCGGATGCCCGCTTCATCGTAAAGGACTGCCCGGTCCTGGAGTTCGGCCTCGTCGGACGAACCATGCACCAGATCGACGAGCGAGTGGCCGTGGAAGACCTGGATCGGCTTGCCGCCATTTATCGCAAAGTGTTGAACGCCTATTTCATGCCTGCTTCCTAGGAGAGGCGAGGTTTTATCAAACTAAAGTCTGATGCGGGCCGGAACGTTTTCCCGTTCCGGCCTGTTTTTCGTGAGCACTCCTATCTGTGTGAGGCAGCTCATGATCGTCACGGCTGATGAAGTCAATCGCTCGTTCAGAGGAACGCTCGACCTGCTTCACAGCAGGGCCGAGGGACTGAAATCCTTCGATATGAGCGAACGGGGCTTCTGGCGATCCTTCGCGGCGATTTGGCTGACGCTTCCCGCCTATGTCGTCTCGCTGGCTTTCGAGCGCCTGCGCCTCGGTTTGCTGCAGCCGGATGGCTCGCTCCTCGACAGCGTATGGATCGATTTGGTCGTGGCGTTGGGCCATGTTGCGAGCTTCGTGGCGCTGCCCCTCGCCATGATCTGGATCGCTCGCGGTTTCAATCTCACGAAAGCCTACGTGCCTTTCGTGATCGTGACGAACTGGATCACGGTCATCGGCCTGCTCGTGCTCTCGGTGCCTGCCATGCTTCTGCTGCTGGGCTGGGCCACGCCGGCGCTCGCAAGCCTCTTCAGCTTGGCCTTCGCCGTCATCATCGTACGGATGCAGTGGTTTGCCACCAAGGCGACGCTCGGCGTATCGAGCCTTCCGGCCTTCGGAATCGTGCTGCTTGGAATCGTCCTCA
The DNA here is from genome assembly GCF_004458765.1 of Microvirga pakistanensis. Lineage (GTDB taxonomy): Bacteria > Pseudomonadota > Alphaproteobacteria > Rhizobiales > Beijerinckiaceae > Microvirga > Microvirga pakistanensis. The sequence goes on from NZ_SPJX01000186.1 coordinate 142,320, forward strand.
ATTCCTGCGTGGGGAGCATCATCCGCGGCCTTCTCGGCTAATCCGGATAGTCGACGCCGATCAGATAAAGGCCCGTCGGCGGCGCCATGGGGCCGCAGCGGGTCCGGTCGCGGGCATCGAGCGCTGCCCTGACATCGGCGACCGACCAGCGCCCGGCTCCTGCACGCTCCAGGGTTCCCGTCATCGAGCGCACTTGATGGTGCAGGAACGAGCGGGCGGAGGCGTAGATCCGGATTTCGTCGCCTATGCGCTCGACATCGAGTCGGTCGAGGGTGCGAATCGGGCTGTTCGCCTGGCACTCGGCGGCCCGGAAGGTCGTGAAGTCGTGTCGGCCTGTCAGTGTTTGCGCGGCCTCGTGCATGATGTTTGCGTCAAGATGCCAGGCCACATGCCAGACACGCGACGCGTCGAGCGTCGGTGGCGCACGGCGGTTGAGAATACGATAGACGTAATGCCGCTTTATGGCGGAGAGGCGGGCGTTGAAGGTCTCGGCTACGATCCGTGCCGATACGACCGCAACAGGTGCGGGCCTCAGGTGTGCGTTCGTGGCATCGCGAACCGTGTCGGGTCGCCATTCCTTCTCAAGGTCCACGTGCACGACCTGGTGAGTCGCATGCACGCCGGAATCCGTGCGGCCGGCGCAATGGATGCGGACGGTCTCTCCGGTAAAACGCGCAATGGCATCTTCCACGGCCTGTTGCACGGAGAGGCCGTTCGCCTGATGCTGCCAGCCTGTGAAAGGCGTGCCGTCGTATTCCACGACGAGCTTATAGCGGGGCATGTCACTTCAATTCTGCAAAGGCCCGGGCGTAGGACACCGGGCCATGGGCCTCTTTTCCCTTCTCGGAAAGAGCAAGAGCCTGGAGATAGGGCCCGTCATAAGGGGTTTTCAACTGGCTCGCCAGCCCAGGCGTGAAGCCGAAGCGCGCATAATAATCCGGATCGCCGAGAACCAGGACGAGGTCGTACCCATCCGCCCTGAGCCTCTCGAGACCGTGCCGCACGAGGGTTGAACCGATGCCTTGCCGTTGAAACTCGGGGGCCACGGCGAGCGGAGCGAGCACACAACCTTTGAGGGCGGGGAGCTCCTGAATGGCAAGATGCGAAAAGGCGACGTGCCCGGCGGGTTTGTCGGCATATGCGATCAGGGAGAGGATCAGATCCCCGTCGTCATGCATCCGATGCACGAGATCGGCCTCGATCAGCTGTCGAAAGGCTGCCTCGCAAATCGTGTAGATCGCAGGCCAATCGGCGGTGGCCTCTACGCGGATGCCCATGGTGATCCCTCACATAAAGCGAGCGCCTGGGCCGATCCTCACGCCTCTCAGGAACTCGTCGAAAGCAACAGGCCCCTTGCCGGCACGCTGGACCTGGATCAGGCGCACGGCTCCCCCGCTACAGGATACCGTACCATCACTGTCGAGAAGTGTCCCCACTTCTCCCGAGCCTTTCCCCAAGGTAGCCCTCAGGACCTTGATCCGCTCCTGGCCCTTGCCGAAATCGGCCGTGAAGAAGGCTCCCGGAAAGGGAGACAAGCCGCGGATCTGATCGTGCACCGCCTGTGCGGGCTTCGTCCAGTCGATCCGAGCATCCTCGTTCTTGAGCTTGTGAGCGTAGGTCACGCCCTGTTCCGGCTGCGGCGTGAAGTTCAGGCCTCCCCGGGAGAGAGCGGCCAGGGCACGGACCATCAGATCGGCGCCGAGCACCATCAGCCTGTCGTGGAGCTCGCCGGCGGTCATATCAGGGGCGATCGCCACCTTCTCGACCATGGCGACAGGGCCGGTATCGAGCCCTTCCTCCATCTTCATGACGGCCACGCCCGTTTCCCTGTCCCCCGCCATGATGGCCCGCTGGATGGGGGCCGCGCCGCGCCAGCGGGGAAGAAGCGAAGCGTGGAGGTTGAGACAGCCGAGTTCCGGCGCGTCCAGCACGGCCTTTGGCAGGATCATGCCGTAGGCCACCACCACGGCCACGTCCGCATTGAGGCTGCGGAAGGTCGCGGCGGCCTCGTCCGTGCGCAGGGTCTTGGGCGTGAAGACCGGGAGGCCGAACCGCTCCGCCATCCGATGCACGGGGGAGGGTTTCAGCTCCATGCCGCGTCCCGCTGCGGCGGGTTCACGGGTGTAAACGGCCACGACCTCATGGCCTTGCCCGACGATTTCGGCCAGGGTGGGAACCGCGAAATCGGGCGTTCCCATGAAGACGACGCGAAGGCTCATGCACTGGCCTCGCGCTTGGCGGCCTTTTTGAACTTGGTCATCACCCGGTCGCGCTTGAGCTTGGACAGATAGTCGATGAACAGAACGCCGTTCAGGTGGTCGATTTCATGCTGGACGCAGGTGGCCAAAAGGCCGTCTGCGTCCTGCTCGATCACCTCGCCCTTTAGGTTCATGTAGCGGAAGCGCACCCGGTCCGGCCGTTCGACCTCCTCGTAATATTCGGGAATCGAGAGGCATCCCTCCTCGTAAACCCGCTTCTCCTCCGAAGCCCAGGTGATCTCCGGGTTGATGAGCACCATGGGCTGACGCTCGTCTTCGGACTTGGACACGTCCATGGTCACCATCCGGACCGGCACGCCGATCTGGATCGCGGCAAGGCCTACGCCGGGGGCGTCGTACATGGTCTCCAGCATGTCGTCTGCCAGCTGGCGGATCTCCTGCGTGATTTCCTGAATGGGTTCGGAAACCAGGCGGAGCTTGGAATCAGGAAGGATGACAAGGGGTCTGATGCTCATGATCGCGGGAGATAAGGGCTCGCAAGAGGATGGTCAAATCGTTCGTGATATGTTCGGATGCCGCCGTCAACCGGAACCGTGGCCATGAACGATATTGTCCTGATCCTCGGCAATTATGCCCTCACCTTGGGTCATGTCGTGACCGGAATGGCGGCTTTGAGCCTTCTGCTTTTGACCCTCGTCACCGTGCTGCTCCTGAGGACCCGCCGCGACAAGGCCCTTGAGGCCGCCCTTGCCGAAGAGCGCGCTCAGGAGATGGACGACAAGGTGGCGGAGCTGACCCGGATTCAGGCGGAGATGACCGGGCGGATGCGGACCATGGCGGAAGTCTTCGGCTCGCGACAGAGCGATTTCGTGCGCCTGCTCTCGGAGCGGATTGATGGTCTCCAGCACCGGGTCGGGCAGGGGCTGGAGGCCTCCACACGCCATCAAAGCGAGAACCTTTCTAAGCTCAACGAGCGGCTGGCCGTCATCGATGCGGCGCAGCAGAATCTCCGCACGCTGACCGGCGAGCTCGTGGGCCTGAAGGACATCCTCGCCAACAAGCAGAGCCGCGGCGCCTATGGCCAGGGCCGGATGGAAGCCATCATCCGCGATGGACTTCCGGCGACTGCATTCGAGTTCCAGGCGACGCTCTCGAACCGCACGCGTCCCGATTGCCTCGTGCGGCTGCCCGGTGACGCGCGGGGCCTCGTGATCGATGCCAAGTTTCCGCTGGAGGGCTTCACCTCGTTCCGCGAAGCGAACGGCGAGGAGGCGCGCGCCCGTGCCGCCGCCAGGGTGCGCAGCGACATGCTCGTCCATGTGAAGGACATCGCGGAGAAGTACCTCATTCCCGGCGAGACGCAGGACATCGCCATGCTCTTCGTGCCGGCGGAATCGATCTATGCGGATCTGGCCGAGCATTTCGACGATGTCGTGCAGAAAGCGCATCGCGCCCGTGTCGTCATCGTCTCTCCGTCGCTCCTGACGCTCGCAATCCAGGTCATGCAGACGCTCGTTCGCGATGCCCGCATCCGGGAAGAGGCGCGTGTCATCCAGGTCGAAGTGCAGAAACTGCTTGAGGATGTCGGGCGGCTCGACAGCCGCGTGGCCAAGCTTGACGCGCATTTCCGGCAGGCCCAGGACGATGTGGCCCAGATCCGCGTCTCCACCGAAAAGATCGCCAAGCGCGGCGAGCGGATCGAGGCCCTAGAATTCGAGGACAGTGGGACGCAGGCCCGGGCCGAGACGCTGCGGCTCCAGGGGCGCGATCTCCGCATCGTCGAGTAGCCTGGAACCGCCTCTCTCCCGCGACGTTCTCTCAACTCTAGCCGTCGCGCCAAGCGAATGCTGGCGCTTGCATGTTGCACGAAATCACAACACGGGAAGGAATAAGCGCCATGGGCCTTCTGTCGAAAGACATCAAGTCGTTGGACGACCTCTTCGTTCACACCCTGCAGGACATCTACTACGCCGAGCAGCAGATCACGAAAGCACTGCCGCAGATGATCGAGCAAGCTTCTGATCCGCAACTGAAGCAGGCTTTCCAAACGCATTTGGGCGAGACCCAGCAGCAGGTTCAGATGGTCGAGCAGGTTTTCCGCATGCACGGACACGACCCGAAGGGCGTGACCTGCCCGGCCATCGACGGCATCATCGATGAGGCGCAGGAGATTGCCGGCGATATCGAAGATCCGCAGGTTCTCGACGCGGCACTCCTCGCCGCCGCGCAGGCCGTCGAGCATTACGAGATCACCCGCTACGGCACGCTCGTGGCATGGGCCAAGCAGTTGGGCCGGGAAGATTGCGCGGGTGTACTCCATCAGATTCTCGATCAGGAAAAGGCCACTGATCAGAAACTCACCCGAATCGCCGAGAGCAAGATCAACACGCAGGCTGCGTAAGGTCTCTCCTCAGGAAACAAGATGGCCTCCTGCGGGAGGCCATTTTCGAATGGGTTTGAACCCCGCTGGCCCCTATGAGGGCCAACCTCGCCTTGTTCGCCGGAGGCCAGAGGCTGTTCGGTGAGCCTGTCACTTCGACGTTAAGGCATACTGGCGCAGAAAGTCCGCCAGGTCGTTCGTGATATAGTCGATATCAGGCGTTTTCACCGCTTCCTGTTCGAAGCTCTCGCGGAATGGATCGATGGTCTTCGGGACGATCAGCGTGGTCGTCATGCCGAGCTCGTGTGGAACGGTCAGATTCTTGGCGATATCCTCGAACATGGCCGAGCGGGAGGGCTCGACCCCGTGCCTCTCGAGAAAGCTCTCGTAGGCGCGTCGCTCAGGTTTCGGTACGAAATTGGATGCGGCGATATCGAACACGTCCTCGAAATGATCCAGGATTCCGATCTTCTTCGCCACGTTTTCGGCATGCTTGCGCGAGCCGTTCGTGAGGATCAGCTTGCGGCCCGGCAGGCGCTCTATGGCCTTGCCTAGACTGGGATTCAGCTCGATGTCCGTATGGTCGATGTCATGAGCGAAATCGAGGAAATCGTGCGGATCGATGTCGTACTCATTGATCAGGGCCCGCAGGGTCGTACCGTATTTATGATAGAAGTACTTCTGGAGGGCCCTGGAGGACATGCCGTCGAGGCCAAACAGATCGGCGATATAGAGGGTGATGCGCTCGTCGATCTGCGGCCAGACCCGCGAGGTATGCGGATAGAGCGTATTGTCCAGGTCGAAGATCCACGTGTCCACATGCGAGAAGGCGCGGGATTCGGGAGACGACAGGTGGTTCTCGACGGGCGGTTTGGCGTTCATGAGTTCCAAAGACGACAATGGGGCCGTGCGGCCCCACTGAAAGCAATATAGGGATTGTTCAGGCCCTCGAAAAGGGGGACTCAGCCCCGCCGGATCAGCGTGCCCGCGCCGTGGTCGGTGAACAGTTCGAGAAGAACGGCGTGGGGCACCTTGCCGTCCAGGATGACCACCGCTTCGACACCCCGTTCCAGAGCATAGATGCAGGTCTCGATCTTCGGAATCATGCCGTCGGTGATCGTGCCGTCCGCAATGAGGCGGCGGCAATCCTCGATCGTCATCTCCGGGATCAGGTTTTTGTTCTTGTCCAGAACCCCTGGAACGTCCGTCAGCAGCAGAAGGCGCTTGGCCGTCAGGGCGCCGGCGATGGCACCCGCAAACGTATCGGCATTGACGTTATAGGTCTGTCCATCCTGGCCGATGGCCACCGGGGCGAGAACCGGAATCAGCTCGGCGCTGAGCACCTGGTCCAAAACCTCGCGGTTGACCTTTTCGGGCTCGCCCACGAAGCCGAGGTCGACCACCTTCTCGATATTGGACTCGGGATCCACGGCCGTGCGGGTCGCCTTACGGGCGATGACCATGTTGCCATCCTTGCCCGACAGGCCCACGGCCTTGCCTCCCTCGGTACCGATCCATCCCACGATCTGCTTGTTGATGGAGCCCGCGAGCACCATCTCCACGACTTCGACCGTGGCCTGATCCGTCACCCGCAGGCCGCCCTTGAACTCGGACTTGATCCCGAGCTTTTCCAACATCTTGCCGATCTGGGGGCCGCCCCCATGGACGACGACGGGCTTGATGCCCGATTGTTCGAGCAGCACCACGTCCTCGGCGAAATCCTCGGCCGCCGCCCGGTCTCCCATGGCGTGGCCGCCATACTTGATCACGACGACCTGCTGGTCATAGCGCTGCATGTGCGGCAGGGCCTGCACAAGCACCTCGGCCTGCACATGGACGTCGGGGAGCTGTTTGGAATCGGGCATAGGCGGCTCCAGCGGGTGGAATGAGGACGAAGCGGCCTGCGTTCTAGAGCATCGGACCCGAAAGTGGAATGCACTTTTAGGGTCCATCGATGCTCTGGAGCACGGGCTCACGGAAACAGGGACTTCACCCCCGCAAACGGGGGAGGGCGGATACCGCGACCAGAACCCAGCCGAGCATCAAGAGAATGCCGCCCGCCGGCGCGGCCCTGGGGAAGAGCGCGACGCCCGCGAAGGCGCGGCGGGAGAGATCGCCGCAGAACAAGATAAGGCCCAGGATCAGGACATATCCCGCAATCTGGGCGAGGGTCGGATGAACCGCTCCGGCCGCGATCAGGGCCGACAGGGCGAGCAAGCCGGGGGCATGGAACAGGAGGAACTGCGCCGCCGTGGTGAGATTGCCGCCTGTGATGTGGGCGGCAGCGGCGGACAGACCCACGCCCAGGGCGCCCGAGAAGCCGGCTGCGACGATCAGGAGGCCGCTTGCCAGGGTCATAGGGCGCCTCTCTCGCCAAGGAGCCGGGCGATTCCCGCCCGAAGTTCCGGGATGCCGAGGCCCGTGCGGCTCGACGTGGCCAGGATCTCGGGATAGGCCGCAGCCCGCTTGGAGATCTGCTCCATCGTCGTGGCGATCCGCTTCTCAAGTTCGCCCTTCTTTAATTCGTCCGCCTTGGTCAGTACGACCTGGTAGGAGACGGCAGCGGTCCCAAGGGTCTCGAGAACGCCCTCGTCGACGGGCTTGATGCCGTGCCTGGCGTCGATCAGCACATAGACGCGAGCGAGGCTTGCGCGGCCTCGCAGGTAATCGTGGATCAGCTGCGTCCAGGCATGAACCTTCTCCTTGTCGACGGCCGCATAGCCATAGCCGGGCATGTCCACGAGGTGGAGACGGTCGCCGATCTTGAAGAAGTTAAGCTGCTGGGTACGTCCGGGCGTGTGCGAGGTGCGGGCGAGGGTGTTGCGCCCGGTAAGAGCGTTCACGAGGCTCGATTTGCCCACGTTGGAGCGCCCCGCGAAGGCGATCTCCACCTTGCTCATGGGCGGCAGGTTCTTCAGGGAGCTCGCGGCCCAGATGAAGTCCGCCTCGCCTGCGAAGAGCTTGCGGCCGATCTCGAGGAAGGGGTCGGTGTCTGTTTCGGTCATGATGGCTTTATCGCCGCTTCGGATCTGCTCTTCAAGCAGGGCCGTGGTGCAAATGAAAATCCCCGGGGCAGGCCCGGGGATGATTGCGTTGTTCGATATTTCGTCAGCTTCAAGCCGGACTGCTCTTGCGGGCGAAGGTCTTGCGCAGATTGTCCCACAGCTCGATCTTCACCCCGTTGCGCTTCATGATGAAGGCCTGCTGCGTCACGGAGAGCAGGTTGTTCCAGGCCCAGTAGATCACGAGGCCGGCCGGGAACGAGCCGAGCATGAAGGTGAAGATCACCGGCATCCATGCGAAGACCTGCTTCTGCACCGGGTCCGGGGGCTCCGGGTTCATCTTCATCTGCAGCCACATGGTGATGCCCATGAGGATCGGCCACACGCCGAGCATGAGGAAGGGCCCCAGTACCGGCACGGCACCCGGGTTGTAGGGGAGCAGCCCGAACAGGTTGAAGATCGAGGTCGGATCGGGCGCCGCGAGGTCGCGGATCCAGCCGAAGAACGGCGCATGGCGCATCTCGATGGTGACGAAGAGCACCTTATAGAGCGCAAAGAACACCGGGATCTGGATCAGCACCGGCCAGCAGCCTGCGACCGGATTGATCTTCTCCTTGCGGTAAAGCTCCATCAGCGCCTGCTGCTGCTTCATCTTGTCGTCGGCATAGCGCTCGCGGATGGAGGTCATCTCCGGCTGCACCGCCTTCATCTTCGCCATGGAGGCATAGGATTTGTTGGCGAGCGGGAAGAACAGGATCTTCAGGACCACCGTCACGAGCAGGATCGCGATGCCGAAATTGCCGAACATCCTGTAGAAGAAGTCCAGCACCTTGAAGAGCGGCTTGGTGATGAAATAGAACCAGCCCCAATCGATCATGAGATCGAAGTTCTTGATCCCGAGCGAGCTCTGATAAGCATCGACGGTCGCCACCTCCTTGGCGCCTGCGAAGAAGCGCTGGGTGGATTCAGCCGTGCTGCCGGGCTGGATCGTCTGAGCCGCGCCCTGCATGATCGCGTGATAGGTGCGACCGGCTTGGCTCTGCTGGGAGGTGAAGGCGCCCTGGTAGGTCGTCGCCTGATCGGGAACGACGGTGGTGGCCCAGTACTTGTCGGTGATGCCGAGGAACCCGCCCTGCACGTTGTCCCACTTCTTCTCGGAGACGGTGGAGCCTGCGACGGGCTCCTCCTTGTCCAGAGTGTCGTACGTGATCTCCTGGAGGCCAGTGTCGCCCAGAACGCCGATCATGCCCTCGTGCAGCACGTAGTAACCCAGCGTGGTCGGCTTTCCATGACGAGATACGAGGCCATAGGGATGCAGCGCCACGGGCCCGGAACCGCGATTCTCGATCGAGCTCTTGATCGTGAACATGAACTTGTCGTCCACGGAGATCGTGCGGCGGAAGACGAGACCCTGGCCATTGTCCCAGGTCAGGGTCACCGGCGTGGAAGGGGTGAGCCGGTCGCGGTCGGCGGTCCACTCGGTGGCGGCGTTGGGCAGGCCGCCGGCCTGAGCGCCGACCCAGCCGAATTCCGCGTAATACGGGTTCTGCGTGCCTTCGGGCGACAGGAGCACGATATTGGCGCTCCTGGGATCGACGGTCTCGCGATAATTCTTCAGCGCCACGTCGTCGATGCGGCCGCCGCGCAGGTTGATCGAGCCCGCAATGGCGGGCGTGTCGATGGCCACGCGCTTCGTCGTGGCAAGCGCGGCCTCACGGGACACGATGGTCGGAGCCGCCGGGGTGCTCGGCACGGTGCCGGGGATGGTGGGGGAGGCTCCCCCGGCTTGGCTCGGGCTCGAGGGCGGGTTGGGTGCGGTGGGGTTCACCTGCGTGGATTGCTGCTGGAGGGCGGCTTGACGCTGCCTTTCAGCTTGAGGCGCGGCAAAGAAGTACTGCCAGCCCAGCAGAACCGCCAGCGACAGGGCGATGGCAACGATCAGGTTTTTGTTGTCTTCACGCATGGGAATGTCCGCGACGCTCGCCTTTGATGGGAGGTGAGGAGGGGAGAGGACGATCGGAGGCTTGGGCGCTTTTCGGCTTTGTGACAACCCGCAGAGCGCGCCGAAGATCGTTGATGAGGACGTCGTAGTCGGCAGTCAGAATGTCACGCCGGCCGATGATGACGACGTCCGCATTGATGGTCGCGTAGTCCAGCCCTGCCGAGGGAAAGGCAGCTCGGAGCCGACGCTTGATCCGGTTTCGCTCGGTCGCATGGCCAACCCGTTTCGTAACGGTCAAGCCGACCCGAAGGCCCAGACCCGGGCCGCCGGGATCCGCAGTTGGGCGCAGGCGCGCCTGCACGGTCATCCGCTCCGTATGAAAGCGGCGGCCCGAGGCCGCCGCAACGAAGTCGGGTCTTTTGGTCAGACGCCCGATGGCCACATGTGCGCGAGGTTCGCGCATCGGGTGTCCTTTAAGGCTGCTTACGCCGAAAGGCGCTTGCGGCCATGGGCGCGGCGAGCGGCAATGACCTTGCGGCCGCCCTTGGTCGCCATGCGCGCACGGAAGCCGTGGCGGCGCTTGCGAACCAGCTTGCTCGGTTGATACGTCCTCTTCACGGCACATCTCCGGTCGAAAGGGGCAGCGGTGCTCGAAGGCTCGCGCCCGTCTGGTTAGGTAAGGGGTTGCCCCCGAAACTGTCTCGAAAAAACGATCAGCGCCCACGAAGAGCGCTGTCAGCTTGCGGGCTTATGACGGAAGAGAAGGGCAAAGTCAACGCCGCTCTGGCCTTTCTGCGGCAATCCGGCGGCCCGATCCTTCGCCCCTGATGAAGCTCGGTAGGCTTGAGGATACCGGGCGCTATATAGAAGCGCCTGACCAGGAGGAAGCGTGTCCGACAGAAGCGACAAGTCTCAAGGAGTGCCTGCCGGCCGAAATCTCTGGAGATATCTGCCTCTCGCGATCCTTGTCATTGTCGTCGGGGTGTTCTTCGGGGCAGGGCTCCAGCGGTCGATCAGCTTCGAAACCTTTCTTTCCCATGAGGCCGAGCTCCGCCGGATGGTGGCTGAGCATCGCCTGGCCATGCTTGGCTCGTATGTCCTGGTCTATGTGGCCGCCGTGACCCTGTCCTTGCCGGTGTCCGCCATTCTGACGGTCATCGGAGGTTATCTGTTCGGCTGGCTTCTGGGCGGGGTAGTCGCCTCCCTGGCGGCGACCCTGGGGGCAACGAGCATCTTCATGATCGCCCGGACCTCCCTGGGGCAGCCCCTCCTGAAACGTGCGGGGACGCGGGTCCAACGCCTGGCGGCGGGATTCCAGAGGCAAGCCTTCTCCTATCTTCTTTTCCTGCGGCTGATGCCGGTCATGCCATTCTGGCTGACCAACCTAGCCGCCGCCTTCTTCGGCATGCGGCTGAGGAGCTACGCCGTGGCAACCTATGTCGGCATGCTCCCGGTCAGTTTCGCCTTTGCCTTCGCCGGGGCGGGCCTCGATAAGGCTATCGCCGGCCACGAGAAGGCCCGTCAGCAATGCCTTGCGGCCGGGCAGGCGAACTGCGTCGTCGATTTCGACCCGAGCAGCCTGTTGGAACCTGAAGTGATGGGAGCCCTTTCAATCTTAGGAATCCTGGCATTGGCGCCGGTTGTGATCCGGTATCGGCGAACAAGGGGCCGGGGAGGGAAGAGGCAAACCTGACCGATCGTCTGCCGCCAGGGCGGATTCCTGGAGGTGCCGCGGCCAGGGTCGGTGTGGATTGTCGAGCCTCTCCTGAACGACGATGAAAGGATTGAAGGTTTCGGAACTGGCCAGCTTGGGCTATCCCTAGCCTCGCTCCCCCGGGGTGACGAAGGGCGCCATGGTGGAGTTTCTGAGGCCGAAGGCTCAGAATTCCTGGTTGCGGTGGGCCATCGTTGCCCTGCCGCTGAGGATAGGGCGGGCATGAGTGTCGAGCAGCCGCATTCGCTGACGTGGCGGATCCTGAGCCAATTCGGGCTTTCCGCGCGTCTGCTGCTGTTGACCGTTCTCTTCGTGATGATCGCGGAGGTGCTGATCTATGTGCCCTCCATCGCCAATTTCCGGCAGACTTGGCTGCATGATCGCATTGCTGCGGCTCAGATCGCCGCGATGGTCCTCGATGCCGCGCCAGAGGAGGGTTTGCCGGAAGAACTCGAATTGCGTCTCCTGCAGGGCGTTGGGGCTCAGGCGATCGCCCTTCGCGGAGGTGGGCGCAGGAGCCTTCTGACCACCAGCGACGTGCCGCCCGAGGTGAGCAAGAGCGTCGATCTGCGCGAGGCGAAATGGGCCACCCTGGTGATGGATGCCTTCGACGTCCTGTTCAGCCCGGCGGACAAGCCGATTCGGGTCATCGGCCATGGGATGGGCGTGGAGTTCGTGGAGATCATCCTCGATCAGCGTCCCTTGCGCGCCGCCATGCTCGATTTCTCGCGCAACATCCTTCTTCTGTCGCTCTTCATCTCGATCATCACCGCAAGCCTCGTCTATCTTACCCTGCAATGGGTGATCGTGAGGCCGGTGCGGCGGCTGACCGGGAACATCGCGGAGTTTTCCGGCAATCCGGAGGATGCCTCCCGGGTCATCCAGCCGACGGATCGGGCGGACGAGATCGGACTGGCCGAGCAGGCCCTGGCGCGCATGGAAACGACGCTGGCCGATGAGCTTCGTCAGAAGCGTCGCCTGGCGCAGCTCGGCCTTGCTGTCAGCAAGATCAACCATGAACTGCGGAATATGCTCACGACGGCCCAGCTTCTCACGGATCGTCTCGAGCGGGTGAACGACGAGACGGCCCAGCGGGTCGCTCCCCGGCTTGTCGCGACGCTCGACCGGGCCATCGCCTTCTGCGAAACGACGCTGGCCTATGGACGGGCCACCGAGCCCCTGCCGCAGCGCCGGCTCATCCCGTTGGCGCCGCTTATCGAAGATCTCTCGAATCTCAAGGACCTCGCCCCGGAGGTCGGCATCGCCTTCAACGCTCATGTGCCTGAGGGTCTGATGGTCGATGCGGATAAGGACCAGCTCTCTCGTGTGCTCGTCAACCTTGTTCGCAATGCCGTACAGGCCTTGAGCCTGGCAGGTTCTCCCGAAGGAGTGCCGCGCATCGACGTGAGCGCCAGCCGGCATGGAAACTTTGTTATAATCCTTGTCGAAGACAACGGCCCGGGGATTCCGGATCGGGTGAAGGCCGACCTTTTCACGCCGTTCCAGAGCTCCGCCAGGAAAGGAGGGACAGGCCTGGGGCTGACCATCGCGGCGGAGCTGATCCAGCTCCACGGCGGCACGATCAGCCTCGATGAGAGCAATGGCCATACCCGGTTCCGCATCCAGATCCCCGATCGGGCCAGCGTCCAGGATTGAAAATGAGCCGTGTGCAAAATCTCTTCAAAGGAGGCTTGCCAAGCGGGCCAGAACCCTTTAGATCACCGGCCTCGGCAGTTGCTGCTTCTCGCAACGACCTGCCGACCAAGCGCCCGTAGCTCAGCTGGATAGAGCACCAGACTACGAATCTGGGGGTCAGAGGTTCGAATCCTTTCGGGCGCGCCATTTATCTTCTTGTCAGAGATTGGTTTTTCCCTTCGGGGTTGCTGGCATTGAAGTGCTGGTTTGCAGTCGGTTTGCAAATTCTGTTCTCGGCGAGTTCTCCCAATTGAGGATTGCTTGATCTGCCAGCGCTCTCGTGCGGGCGAGATACCGGTCGAGAATGACTGTCACCGTTTTGAGCGAGTGCCGGGTGATGGTCGCGATCTGTTGAGGGTTCGATCGGCACGGACGAGATGTACGCCAACAGGCAGTTGGCGGAAGGTCTGGGCGCGGCCATGGGTGTCGTCTTCCAGGCGCCCAACTCGCCGACCGTCTACCTCGCCGGAGACACCATCTGGCGCAACGAAGTCGATCAGAGCCTGGCCAGGTTCAAGCCTGACGTGATCCTCCTGAACGCCGGCGAGGCCCGCATGCTGGGCTTTGCCGGATCGATCATCATGAGCAAGGACGATGTCCTCCGCGCGTACAAGGCTGCGCCGAACGCCACCATCCTGGCCGTCCACATGGATGCGATCAACCACATGGCGTTAAGCCGCAAGGACCTGCGGGAATACGTTGAGCAGAACGGCATGCAGGATCGTGTGCGAATTCCCGCCGACGGCGAAGTCCTGAAGTTCTGACCATTTGGTGCCCACCCCGGCTGGGGTGGGCAGTCCCAGCCTCACCTGCCGTTGCCACATCATCCCCCAAGCCTGCTGGCCCGTCCTCCCCTCTCAGATCGGCGCCGCTGAAACTGCGGGCTCAGCGACGTGTCAAAGCTTTCTATGATCACGAACGGGAAATTCCACCGCTCGTCCAGGCGCTTACCTGTTGTTTGGTGGTCGTTGCCACCGAATGCCGGATCAAATCGCTTCCTATTATCCGGTATTCGAGCGGAAGCCGGGATCTCCGATTTCCGCTCCGTGCATAGACCCCTTTTTGAGCTATCTTCTCTGTCGGGCGATCAGACGCCAGAGCCGGGTCGGCCGGCGAGAAGCTGGAGCTCCCAAGCTAGATTCGTGGCGCTGGCGCCACCATGCTCGAGCATGATCTCTGCCACCTTGCCAGCCGTTTCCTCGCGAGCCCAATCCCGTTGAAGCTCTGCCATGAACACGCCGGCCGTGAGCGGAATGGCGCCAGCTTGGATCATCCGCTGAATTCCCATCTCGTGGGCCTCCACGCTGGTCCCGCCAGAGGCGTCGGTGACGAAATACACCTCGTAGCCCTCGCCGAGAGCGTGAATGACCGGAAAGGCGAGGCAGATTTCGGTCCACAGCGCGGCAATCACGATCTTCCTGCGGCCCGTGCTCTCCACCCATCGGACGCAGCTTTCATCTTCCCAGGTGTTGATCGTCGTCCGGTCAATAGGCGTCTGCTCGGGAAAGACATCCTGGAGCGGTTTGATGAGATTCCCGCCGCGGTCCTTGAGCACGGTGGTCAGCAATGTGGGCACGTTGAACGCCTTGGCGGCCTTTGCGAGCATCACCACATTGTTGATCATGAGGGCTGCATCGATGTTCTTGACACCGCTCACTTGGAACGGCTGATGGTCGATCAGCATCAGGGCGCAATTGTCCGGTGTGAGCATCGCGTCTAGTCCGACTCTGACAGGCTTTGACGTAATCATTGGAGCATCCTTTCAAGAGAGATTCTTCGGGAGGGTTGTCAGCACGCACAAGGCGATGTCATGCGTGCTTCGTCAGATTCTGGGCGACCAGCGGCCCGCCGAACTGCTGGAGCAGGCCGCCCTGATCCAGTTCGCCTAACGTGATCGCTGCAAAACCGAGGCGCTCGATCAGGCTGGCGATGTCAGCGTTGGCACCGGCGTCATTGCCCGAGACGAACAGAACGCGGTGTCCGCCATCCTGCGTTGGATCGCTGGCCAGCACGGCCGCCGGCAGTGTGTTGAAGGCTTTGACGACCCGTGCTCCCGGAACCATTTCGGCGATGACTGCGGTCGAGGGGCGACCTCCAAGATCCTTGGGCGTGAAGGCCGGAAAGTCGATGGCGTTCGTCGCGTCGACGACGATCCGGCCGTTCCATTGCGCAGAACCCTGGACAGCGTCAGCGACGGCCGTAAAAGGAACGGCGAGGATCACCGTATCCGCTTTCATGGCCTCGGCCAGGGTTGTTGGGGTTACATACAATCCGAGCTCTGCAACCAGACCCGCAAGGGACCCCGGCCCACGGCTGTTGGCGATCAGAACGTCGATGTTGCTGCGGGCGAACTGGCGGGCGAGAGCGCTGCCGATCGCGCCCGAGCCAATGATGGCATAGGTCATGGCACAGAGATCCTTCTGGAGGGTTGGGAAGGCAGTGAATTTTTCAGGACAGAGCGTGACGTGGATGTGTCACTTCAGCCGGAAGGGCGGGGTGTCGGGCAATGGGATGAACTCGGTTTCGCCGGGAACGCCGGGGAACTGACGCTCGCGCCAGTCCTGCGCAGCCTGCTCGATGCGCTCGCGCCGGCTCGACACAAAGTTCCAGTAGATGTAGCGCTTCTCGGGCAGCGGCTCGCCGCCGAGCAGCATCAGGCGAGCGGCACCGACTGCACGCAGCACGATCTCCGCACCGGGCTTGAACACGACGAGTCTGTCCTTGCCGAAGCTCCCGGTCTGCCCAGCGATCTCGATCTCTCCGCTGATGATGTAAACCGCCCGCTCGACATGTTCCGCATCGATGCGCAGGCGCGCTCCATCGTTGAGAGACACATCGGCGTTGAACAGATCGGAGTAGGTGCGTGTGGGTGCGGTGCGCCCATGCAAAGAGCCAGCGATCAATCTGAGGCTTATGCCTTCTCCCTCTATCTGAGGGAGGTCGCCAGCATCGGCGTGCTGAAAGCCTGGGGATGTCTCTTCCTGATCCGTGGGCAACGCCACCCAGCTCTGGAAGCCGAACACTGTCCCGCCGCTGGCACGTGTTGTATCGCTGCTCCGCTCCGAGTGCACGATGCCGCGTCCCGCCGTCATGACGTTGACCTCGCCGGGACGAATGGGCTGCACATAGCCCTCGCTGTCGCGGTGCAGGATCTCCCCATCGATGAGGTAGGTCAGGGTTGCAAGCCCGATGTGAGGGTGAGGCCGGGTGTCGAGGCCGTCGCCCGCCTGAAAGGCAACAGGGCCGAAGCTGTCGAGAAAGATGAACGGTCCGACCATGCGGCGATGCATGGACGGCAAAGCGCGGCGCACCTGAAAGCCATCGCCGAGGTCGCGAACGGCCGGCAGAATGATCTGTTCGACTTCGGCGGCATAGGACTGAACGGTCATGGCATTGTCCTTTCCAGCAACGGCGCGCTGTGTGAGGACATTGAAGGCGATTTCCCGTATCCTGAAAACTGGCATAATATGAACCGTAACGTTCGAGGAAATCGATATGCCTTCCGGTCCAGGGATCCCGACGCTTGATCAGCTGCGGATCTTTCTCACCATTGTGGATGTCGGCAGTTTTGCAGGTGCGGCCCGCAAGCTGGGTCGGGCGACATCCGTCATCAGCTACTCGATCGCCAACCTGGAGGCGCAGCTCGGGGTGTCGCTCTTCGACCGCGAATCCACCCGCAAGCCTCAGCTGACCGAAGCTGGCCGGATGGTCCTGGCCGAAGCCAGGACCGTCTCCAACGGAGTCGATGGGCTGCGCGCGAAGGTCAGGGGGCTGCTGCAGGGATTGGAGGCGGAGATCCACCTCGTGCTCGACGTGATGCTGCCGGCTTGGCGCGTGGTCGATGCACTCAAGGAATTCCGCGTCGAGTTTCCAACGGTTCATCTGCGGTTGAACGTCGAGGCGCTCGGGGCCGTGACCCAGATGGTTCTCAACCGCTCCGCCTCGATCGGCGTAGGCCTGCCGCTCGATGCGGAAATCGCGGGGATCGAGCGGATCGGCGTGGGCGGCGTCGAACTGGTGCCTGTGGCCGCGCCCAATCATCCGCTGGCCCGTGCGGGTCAGAATGCGCCGGGTGCAGGACGTGATCACATCCAGCTTGTGCTCACGGACCGCTCGCCCTTCACGCAAGGCCAGGATATGGCGGTCGTGGCAACGCAGACGTGGCGTCTGGCGGATCTCGGCTCAAAGCACATGCTGCTGAGGGAGGGCATCGGCTGGGGCAACATGCCGGAACCGATGGTGCGCGAAGATTTGGCTGCCGGCCGGCTCGTCCCCCTCGACATGCCCGACTGCCGGGGAGGATCCTACCGGCTGCAGGCGATCTATCGAACGGATACGCCGCCTGGGCCTGCCGGTTCATGGCTGATCAAGCGCTTTCAGGAGCAAGCCGAGAGCCCGACGGCAAGGGCCGACGAAAATGCTGCCCGCTCACTTGCGGGCGGCAGACCGCAAATAAAGGCCGCGGAGTGAGCGCGGCCTTTCGTCGTGATTTCGAATGATCTTAAGGCAAGCCGTTAACGGCGGGCATCCAGGCTGAAGCGGCCTGCTCCGAAGGCCACAACCTGAAGCAATCCGCCGGCCATGGCGATGTTCTTGAAGAAGTGGATGAACTGGTTCTGATCCGCAAGATTGCCGTGAAATGCAAGCGCTGTCGCAAGAGTGAAGCCTGTGAGCCCTGCCGCAACGAGCCGCGTGCGATAGCCGACGATCAATGCAAGGCCACCCAGGATCTCAACGACGACCGCAAGGGCGAACCCGAGAGGCGCCAGCGGCAGGCCTGCTGATTCGATATAGCCGATCGTCGCTGCCGGAGCGGCAATCTTCGAGACGCCCGAGATAACAAAGATGGCGCTCAGAAACAGGCGGCCGGTGAGAGGGGCTGCATCAGCAAGTGCCGACGGCAACGGGTTACGAGTAAAGATGTGAGGGACAGCGGCTGAGTTTGGCATGGCGGTAGAGCCTTCTGAAAGGGCGCGGTTTGTGAAAGGCGCCGTGGACAGAAGTAAAATAGCCATCATGCAGCATAACAGAAAAGTCGAATAAAATAGATCGTTAAGTTCGATAAAATAGAGAGTTTGAGTTTGAGGCGGACAATCAGAATGGCAGCTTTTGGCACATTCCTGAAGTAGGCGAATTGTCCGCTCACCCGGGAACACCAGACATTCTGCGAAGTCGGCGAACTTCAAAACCTGACCCTAAGCGGCCGATGTCTGCCACAACACCTTCGTCTTTATCGGCGCCTGCGAGTCTCTGTTTGTAGGCGAGGGGCAGGCCCGCCAGCCATAATTCGAGGCGAGCGGATCGAAGCTGGTCAGGCGGCCATAACTCCCCCCAGATATGCTCCCAATACGATCAACGCCGGTCACTTCGATGCGCGTGTTGCAAGGCCCTTGGGTCATGACTAGGCTGAACAGGATCTTGGCATTCTCAGGCGCGAGCCGCACGCAGCCGTGAGAGGCCGGGAAGCCCAACCGGCGGATGGCCTGGCTCCCGTGGATGGCGTGCCCTGAATCGGTGAAGAAGATCGAGTGCGGCATGGGGGCATCGTCCCACTCCTTCGAATAGTGGTCCTTCACCAGACGGAATGGCGTGAAGGGCCCGGTGGGAGTGCTGTAGTCGGGCAAGGCCGTCGACACAGGCCAGGAATACCGCTCAGCGCCATCAACCGTCACGGTCATGCGCTGCGTTGTCTTGTCGACCGAAATGAGGACCTCGGCTCCCACGGCTGTGCTCGTTCCGGCGAGGGCCGCAATAAGCACAACCATCCACGAAGTTACTCTCCGCATGGTCCCCTCCGCTTGCTGCGCCCCCTCTCCGCCGAGGCGCTCTAAGGGGCTGACTAACGACAACGGCTAAGGTCCCATGCCCAACTGAGATTTGGAGCTCGGTCAATCGGGACGACCTAACAGCCATCCTGAGCGTTACTCCAGGTGAGCCAATCGCTTGCGGGCAGAATGGCAAGAGAGTGGTTCGATTGAAAGCTGATCGTCATGAAGCCAATGAACGAAAGCCACTTAGCAATCCTGCGGCGGCATATGGTCGAGATGATTGCCATCCACGCCGATCTGGCGAGCGACGAGATTGGCAGAGCCGTGTTGGACGAGCGCGTGCTGGCCGCGATGCGGAAGGTGCCGCGGCATCTGTTTGTCCCGGCCCCTCTTGCGCCTTATGCCTATCAGGACACGCCCCTGCCCATCGGCTTCGACAAGACGATTTCGCAGCCGTTCATCGTAGCGCTCATGACCGATCTTCTGTTTCCACAGCCCAGCGAGAAGGTGCTCGAGGTAGGGACTGGGCTGGGCTACCAAACGGCGGTCCTGGCGGAGCTTGCGGGTCAGGTCTGGAGTATCGAGATTGTCGAGGAGTTTGCCGGCGTTGCACGTGAACTCCTTCAACAGCTCGGTTATACCGATATCAAGATCCGCGAGGGAGACGGATCCCGCGGTTGGCGCGAGCACGCCCCTTTCGACAAGATCCTAGTGACGGCTGCGGCAGACAAGGTGCCTGCCGCTCTGCTTGACCAACTCAAGCAAAGTGGGCGCTTGGTGATGCCCATAGGTCCGGAAGAGATGCAGCGTCTTACAGTCATCGAGAAGGGGGCGGATGGTCAGACGCAAATTCGGGAACTCCTGCCCGTGCGGTTCAGCCGGCTTGAGACGGTCACCTGAAACGCTCTAGCCCGGCGACATGCCCTTGCATCAAAGGCAATGACGGTATCCTCCGGGTGCTGGATCCCCATGGCTACAAGCCAAATATCGTCTCGTAACCTGGAGCCGATACTGCGTGATGATCTGAAAAACCATGGGACCGCGGACGCTTGCAGGGGCAGTTTGCGTCAGCCCTGAATCGGAAACAGTAACCTCATGGCTTTCATCACGTTCATGCGATGTGAGATGCGGCGAACTGGTCTGTAGGGGTTAGTGGTCTATGCTGCCATTCAGTGACCCAGGCCCGGGCTTCGTCATGAGCTACCATCCTCTCATCCATCTTGATCGCCGCTCTTTGCTGATCAGGGCTGCTATCACTTCTGCCTCCGTTATCATCCCGCGGAGCTTGGTCGCGGCCGAGCTTGTTCCAACGCCGGGGCAGACGGAGGGCCCCTTCTACCCGGTTGAATTTCCTCCTGATATGGACAATGACCTAGTGCGCGTTACAGGTCAGGCCGCTCAGGCTCTGGGACAGGTGGTTCACGTGTCGGGGCGGGTGCTAGACACCCGAGGACAGCCGAAGTCCGGCAGTGTGGTCGAGATCTGGCAGTGTGACGCCAATGGCATCTATCGCCATCCTCGTGCGGCTGGGCAGGGGCGCATCGACCATGCTTTCCAAGGCTATGGCCGCACCCAAGTGGACGAACAGGGCGGATACCGGTTCCGTACGATCCGACCGGTGCCTTATCCCGGACGGACGCCCCACATCCACTTTGCCGTGCATGTGCCAGGGCAGGGACGTCTGGTTACCCAGATGTATATTGAGGGCGAACCCCTTAACGCACGGGATGGAGTTCTCAACCGCATCCGTGACCCTCAAGCCCGCCGCAGCGTGATCGTTCCCTTAGCTTCTGGGCAAGTCCCTGAGCCCGGCGCACTCCACGGGCGCTTCGATATTGTCGTGGCGGTTTAGATCTGCTGCTCTCGCCCTGGGCTGCACCCAGACAGTAGGCCGAGTATCTACTGAAGGAGGGAGCACCGCACGCTTCTGAAGGGCAGGGCATCTCCTGGTTTGGTCCACAGCGGGATGTCAACGGCATCAGCACTATGGCTGGTCAGCCAGCAATTCTTTGAACGCGAGAGTAATTTGGGCAGCCGAGACCAAGTATGGAGTCATCAGCAATTCAAGACAAATCGCAGTGACTGCGGCATCACCGATCACTCTTGATGCCGGCTCAAGAGGACGTCCTTGGCTTGGTTGACGCGAGCCGCGAGATAGGTCGAGCCACCTTGATCCGGATGGAGCTTCTTCATCAAGGATCGGTGCGCCTGTCTGATCTGATCGGGGGTGGCCCCTGGTTGGAGATCCAGGATCTGGTAGGCTTCCTCTCGGGTCATGACACCCGATTTGGGCTGAGCGTCTGCCTGCGACCGTTCCTCATTCTGAGTATCTTCACGCCAGTGAGAAAACCGACGGTCGAGGTAGGCCTCGAGAAGGCGGACGCCGTCCGGATCGCCGGCTTGGCACTCCGTCAGCAGATCCCGAAGGCAGGCCTCATCCAGTGACCCGAGTTGCTGCCCGGCGAAAGCACCGGCAAGCACGGAGCCCTCCATCTCGCCGGTGTCGTGATCAAGCGTCATCTCAATCAGTCGCGAGCGGACACGCGAAGTACTGCCGGAGGTCCGCTGCGGGCGTGTGCCAAGACCAGGG
Organism: Microvirga pakistanensis; assembly: GCF_004458765.1. GTDB lineage: Bacteria > Pseudomonadota > Alphaproteobacteria > Rhizobiales > Beijerinckiaceae > Microvirga > Microvirga pakistanensis. The sequence continues at coordinate 163,630 of NZ_SPJX01000186.1, forward strand.
AAGGTAAAGCGGCTCCACCCGAGGAGCCAGGCTCCAAAACTTCCGATCAGCAGGGCCACGTCGATCCGCCCACGCACCGCAAGCAGACCCGCGATCCCAAAGGCCAGAACCCCGCTGACGACCTTGAGAAGCTTCGCAAGAGCGGCTGGATTCGCATGCGCGAAGTTGCTCAGGAAGAACCATAGGACCGTAACGGCCGCGATGCCATACAGCAGCATCACGGCTTTCGCTCATTGATGGCGGTGAGCAGGCCACGGGCCTGTGCGTTGCTGGCGGACAGCCGGGCAAGACCCTCGACACCACTGGTCGCATAGGCGGCTGCGGCTCGCAGGAGTTCGGATAGTGTGTGGGGGGCTCCCGCGTCGAACCGGGCATAGGCTCCGCCGCTCAGGCGGGCGATCTCCCGAAAGGCGCGAGCCGCATCAGGGTCATGCCCCTCGTGGAACATAAAGGCCTTGACCCCGAGGAGACCGAGCTCGCCTGCGACGGCACAGAGATCGTCGATCGGCTCCTCCATGGCGTCGCCAACGTAGACGAGCACTTTCACTGGGGTTTGGCTCGCCTCAGTGCGGACATGGCGGAGCACCCGCCCAATCTGGGTTTGACCACCCTGGCAGTTGATCTTCGTCATGAGGTCTGTGAGGGTCCGCGGATCAGCGACCCAGCGGGAGGCGCGGCACTCACCGAAACCTCGGAAGTAGACCAACTGCACTGAGAGGCCACCAGCTTGGCCGGCTGCGGCAAACATCTCGCCCTGGACCTGGCAGGCGAGATCCCAGGTGGGCTGCCGGCTCATGGTGGCGTCGAGAGCAAATACGAGCCGCGCCCGGGACCCATTACCTGCCAATGGTCCAAGACGCTTGGCCTCGGCTAAGAACAAGTCGACCATTGAGGCCGGACTGCGAGCAGTTGTGGGTGGTCGTGTGAGATCCTTTTTGTCAGCCATTGCATCTCCTTCTCCAAAGATGTGGGGCTTGAGGGAGCGTGTGTAAATCCAGACGCAAAGGCATAGCGCGGCAGCTCCAGGTTGCGAGACCTGCGACGAGGGGGAGAACATGCAGGACGAATGCTCGATGGAGGAGACTTTGAACGCGGTGCGGAACACCCTCACGGAGGCATCGGAACGTCACTTGTTGGCACGGGGCTGACCTTAGCCATGCTTCCGCACTGCTGGACTGAGCGGAACTTCGTTGCTGGATTGATGAACCTCAACAACTGATGGCAAGAGGGTGCCGCTCCATATTCGTGCTTGACTCACTCATAACCCCCCGGTTATCGGTTAGATCAATAACCGGGAGGTTATGAATTCCGATGCTATCGTCCCAGGATGTCCTTTTCAAAGCGCTCGCCGATCCGACGCGGCGAGCCATTTTCGAGCGGCTGTGCCGCAACGGAGACCAGACGGTGGCGGCCCTGACGGTCCACGCCGGTGTTTCGCAGCCGGCCGTCTCAAAGCATCTCGGCGTCCTGAAGCAGGCCGGGTTGGTTCGTGACCGCCACGAAGGTCGTCAGACGCACTACTGCGCACAGCCGCGAGCCTTGGCTCCGCTGATCAGTTGGACAAGCCAAATGGCCGGCTTCTGGCAAAGCCGGTTCGACGACCTTGAAGACCTGCTAAAAAGGATGGACCAATGAACGAAATGGTGACCGAAACGCGCTCCGTCGTTGTCGAGCGGGAGATCCCTCATCCGGCGGAGAAGATCTGGCGAGCGCTCACCCAGCCGCACCTGATCGCAGAGTGGCTTATGAAAAACGACTTTGCGCCTGCCGTGGGCCACCGCTTTAATCTTCGCGGAGACTGGGGCGGCGTGCTGGATTGCGAGGTCGTCGCCGTCGAGCCAAACAGCATGCTGTCCTACACTTGGAATTTCACGCACGACGATCCGGCCTTTGATCTGAGAAGCGTCGTGACCTTTACTTTGTCCCCAACGAGCACGGGGACGCTCCTACGCATGGAGCAGGTGGGCTTCCGGCCCGATCAGAAACAGGCCTACGGGGGCGCCAGGGCGGGCTGGCAGGGGTTCTTTGCAAACCTGGAGCAGGTGTTAACGCGCGTCGATTGAAGCCCAACACCGAGCGGATCACCGGATCCGCTCGGCTCATCTTCAGAGGAAGTCACAATGCATTGGAACACATGGGTTCGGCAGGGTCACCGCTGGCTGTCGCTTGCCTTTACGGTGACCGTCGTCGCAAATTTCGTCGCCATGGCGCTGGGGGAACCTCCCGCCTGGGTGGTCTATTCACCACTGCTCCCGCTCTTCCTGCTCCTGATCACCGGTCTCTACATGTTCGTTTTGCCATATGCCGCCAGGGGGCGCAGAAGGCGATATCCCGTCGGACAGGAGTGACCAAACGACTGCCACGTCGAATACACCATCGGATGAGCCACGGGCCAGGAGCAGCTTTCGCATAGATGAAGTTCACGTCGTGTGAAGGTCCGCCTCTGGCACGAGGCCGACCTTAGTCGTTCTGCCGCAGTGCTGGGATGAGCGGACCTTCGGGCCGACATCCGCTACTACCCAGTTTGACCCAGAGCCGACTCCATCTGTCTCGCGCACGGTGCGCCGCGGAGCATCGAAAGGTTGCGGTCAACCGGCCAAGCTCTCAATGCGAACTCGGGCCTTGTGACTTTCTCTGGTTTTGACTGGATCTCCGGGCCGAGACGGCGCACTCTAGAGTCACGCTGCCGTGGCACCGCGGCGGTCGAGTACGCATGGAGCAGATGGGTTCCGGATGGGGGTACACGCTCGCGCCACGGCTCCTCCGGCACTGGGGGATTGTGAGATGAAACGCAAGCTCTTCGCATTATTGATCCCGGGCCTGCTGATCCTGTCCTCGCCTGCGTCGGCACAGCAAGGCTTCTTCGTGAAGCCCCTTGCCGAGAAGAAGGTGACGGAGTTGCCGCCCGGCGATCTATTCTGGCACATCGATACCTTCGATTCCAAGGAGCAGGCGCAGGCGGCAGCCGGTTCCTCGGGCTTGGTAGCCGAGTACGACGGTGAGGTCTGGCTCTTCAGGCTGGGCCGCGCGGGTGAAGCCGCCACGGGCGGCACGAAGGTCGCCGAGATCGGGCCGATCCCCCGCATCACGGCCCAGGAGTATCTGCTGCGGGTCAACGAGGCCGGCGGTCCGAAGGGCAGCGCCTCGGCCGCGCACACGCACCCTGGCTCCGAGGCGTTCTACGTGCTCAGGGGAGAGCTGTCCCAGAAGACGCCCCACGGCGTGGCCCGCCTCACGGCTGGCCAGAGCATGGTAGGCCAGGGGACAGATACGCCAATGGTGGTTTCGAACAGCGGCTCCGAGGATCTGCGCCAGTTCGCGCTATTCGTGGTTGATGCCAACAAGCCGTTCTCGTCACCGGCACAGTTGCCCTGACCGGTCCTTGGATCGGGCCAACGGGAGAATCCTCGCAGCCCGCTTCCTTCGGGAAGTGCCCCTGTAGCCTGATCTTCGGACCTAACCGAACCGCTCAAAAGAGCAAGGGATTGTCAGAGCCAAACCCGAAGGCGAATTTGGCCCCCTGATCCGTTCTGCACCTGCCTAGTGCGGATTTTCGGGTTCCCATGTGAGAACGAACCTGGCCCGCCGTGCCTACGAAGGCTTTCTTCTCTATACTCGTCCTTGGAAACGGGCTGCGGGAGAACAGGGGGAACCCCTTGTCAACGGAGCATGTGGACCGGCGACTGATGGCGATACTAGCGGCTGATGTCGCTAGTTATAGCCGCCTTATGGGCACTGACGAGGAAGGCACGCTGGCGCGCCTGAAGGAGCTACAGCATGCCCTGATCGAACCCAGTATCGCCAATCACCGCGGGCGTGTCGTCAAGACCACCGGCGACGGGCTCCTGGTCGAGTTCGCAAGTGTCATTGAGGCCGTGCGCTGCGCCGTCGAGATCCAACGCGGCATGGCCGAGCGCAACGCTGCCGCTCCGTGCGGCAGTCGCATCGAATTTCGCATCGGTATCAATGTCGGTGACGTCATCATTGAGGGTGGAGACATCTTCGGGGATGGCGTCAACGTGGCTGCCCGCTTGGAAGGGCTTGCAGAGCCCGGCGGCATCTGCGTCTCAGGACGCGTGCAGGAGGATGTCGACGGCAAGATCGACGCCGCCTTCGTCGACATGGGCGAACACAAGCTCAAGAACATCGCGCGACCGGTGCGCGTCTTTCGCCTCCGCCTGAACAGCTCAAAGCCCAAAGCACACACAGGCCGACAAGGCGCAGTTTACTCGGCCCTGTTGCTCGTTCTCCTGCTCCTCCTCGGGGGGATATGGATGGGACTACGCTTCCAACCGAGCTTCTTTGGCACCCTCAGCCCTGGCGCTCGACCAGCACGAATGGCCGAACTTGGCGCGAAGCCCGTGCTCGCCGTTCTCCCATTCGTGAACCAGGGTGGCGATGCGGCACGAGGCTATTTTGCTGACGGGTTGACCCAGGATCTCATCAGCGCCCTGGGTCGCTTTTCCACCATGACCGTAATGTCCTGGAATGCCGTGGCCCCCTACAAGGCCAAGCCCATAGGCCCTTACGAAATCAGTCGCGCTCTCGGCGTTAGATACCAGGTTGAGGGAAGCGTCCATCAGACCAGCGACCGGGTGCGGGTAACGGCCCAGCTCGTTGACAGGGATGGCCGGGTGCTATGGTCTGCTCGCTTCGACGAGGCCATCGTCGACGTCTTCGCCTTGCAGGACAAAATCACCTCCCAGATCGCGGGCGCGCTCGCCATTGGGATGACCGAGATCGAACAGCGCCGCGTGCTGGCGAAGCCAACCGACAATCTCGAAGCTTATGACTACGTGCTGCGGGCCAGGCCCGCCTTGCAGCGCCCAACGCGATCAAACATCGCGGAGGCCCGTACGCTGCTCAGACGGGCTATCGAACTGGACCCCGACTATGCTGCCGCTTACGCAGCCTTGGCCGAGACCTATCTCATCGGCACAGCAATGGGATGGGCACAATCGCCGGTGGAATTCCTTAACCAGGCGGAAGGGCTGGCCAGCCGGGCATTAAGCCTTGACGCATCGGAGGTGCGCGCCCGCGTCGTCCTCGGCCGCATCCACATCTTCCATCAGCGATACGAGCAGGCTAAGGCGGAGATGGACCGGGCCCTTGCCACAAACCCGAACGATGCGGACGGGCTGGCCGGCCATGGCAACATCCTTATGTGGCTTGGGCAGACTGATGCGGCCATTGAGGCCCTGGAGCAGGCCCAGCGGATCAACCCCGAGCTCAATGCGCTTGATCGCAACGCCCTCGGCCTCGCTTACTATCTTAAGGAGCGGTACGACGCCGCCGTGACGCAGGCGCAGATTAATCTCCGTGAGGTGTTGGGCGCACACTTTAGCTACGCCCTGCTCGCAGCCGCCTATGCCCAACAGGGTCGATCTGAGGAGGCCGCAGGGGCCGCCGCCGCGCTCAAACGCCTTGACCCGATGTTCGATCCACAAGCGTTCGGCAGCAAACTCCAGAACCCCTCCGATCTCGAGCGGCTGCGCGATGGTCTCCGCAAGGCTGGGCTCTACACGCCGCCTTCGTCAGCTCAGCGCTGAAGGTTCTCGACCAGCATGCGGTTCTGGTTTGCCTTGGCGACGTTCTCAGCAAGGGATTGCTGGAACAGGCGCGGTCCGTCAGGCCCGCCGAAGATGTAGAGCTTGCCATCGCTGATCAGCCAAGCCTTCGGGTCGGCCTCAACGATCTGGCCCTTGGCGAGCGCCATGGCGCAAAAGTTGGCGAACTGCGGCGCATAGCGTACTGGGTCGGCCTTGAAGAGTTCCCTGTGCTCGGGGCGCGAGAAGCGGTAGCGGTGCTCATCCCACTCGAGTTCGATCTCCGGCAGTCCGGGGGTTGGTGTGCGGGTGGTGAAGTAGGCAACCGGATCATAGCCCCTGATCGCGAGGGGCAGCGTATCGGCCGCGAGGAACGTAGGCGCGAACAACCCAACTGCGACTACCAGAATAAGGCGGGTAGCCTCTCGTCGTGAGGGATTATGCATGGCATCGTTCCCTTAATCACTTGTATCAACCTCTGCCGTTCCCCAGTGGGGCTTCGCCGGACTATGCGGGCCGGGTAGCCCGGGACGGTAGCATGATTATACGCCCAAGTGAGCGATTAGCCTTGTTAAATTTCAGGGATCAGGTGGCTGGGGCTGCCCGCACCTTGGTCAGCTGTTGGCAGATTCTATTGAAAGACGCTCGGCCCCTGCTTTGTCGGCCTATTACCAGTGTCAGTGCGCCAGACGAGACCATCTATCCTGTATGCTGACCACGCGAGAACCGGCGTTGCAGAGTTTTTAACAGTATCGGCACGAGGCGGAAGTAAGCCGAATGTCAGCTCTCCCGGCCGTAAGCTAACGTTCCGGAAGGGCAGGACACTTCCGCGTTTGACCTGAGGCGCCGGGCCTGCCCGATCTAAATTCCACTGTATTCTTTCCGCCAGCACAAGTAGCTCTGCTCCGGGATGGCGGCATCCTTGCAGACGAGCGCGATGCTCTTGCCTTGCGCAAGGTGCACCTCGATCTAGCGCAGCTTGGCGATGATTTGCTCCGGGCTGAACCGCTTCTTCGGCATGAGTGTCTTCATTGTTTCAAGGCAATTCCCCAATCACACTGGTCCAATTCCACCCAGTCAGGTCAAGCAAATCTACCCAAACTAGACATTCCGGCGGCCGCTCGAGCAGAGCGAGGTGCCAAGTGAAGCGCAGGTCCTGTAGCGCCTTTGGTCAGTAGAACTTCACCAACTTTCCCTGAACGGTCGAGCTTCCACCTCGAAGCTCCAGGCGCTGCGGTCCTGTCGGGTGAGCTGGAAGGCGATCTCCGCCACGCCAGACGGCTTGATGAAGAAACTGTCAGGCTTGTCCGGCATTGCCCGCCGGGTTTGCGGCAGATCGACCATTCCATCCACGATGATCAACGCAACATGGATGCCTGACGGCCACAGCGAGCGCGCCATTGACTCGGCGAGGCTGCGCTGCGCGGCCTTGGCTGGGGCAAAGGCCGCCGATCGCGGTCCGCCACGCCGAGAGGCAGTGGCTCCAATGAACACAAGCGAGCCACGGCCCGCACCCTTCATGGCCGGGATCACCTCCTGCGCACAGAGCAGCGCCCCCCGTACGCGTTCACGCGCCAGGAGCCCTCGAACTGCTCGGGCGTGATGCTCTCGACGTCCGCGAATACGCCCGAGCCCCCGTTGTACAGAAGGACGTCAACGTGCCCGAGTTCAGCCCGTACCGCGGAGAAGGTCTGCGTCACGCGGTCGGGCGAGGTGACGTCGCATTCATACCCGTGGGCATCCTCGATCTCGCGTTCGAGAGGGTCGAGCGAATCCCGGCTTCGCGCCAGCATCGCAATGGCGTAGCCTGCTTCCGCAAAGCGCCGCACGAGCGCCGCACCATTGCCAGGACCAACGCCTGCGACTACCGCCACCTGTTGCTGCTCTCTCATCACGACCTCCTTACTCTGCTGCCGCGCCAACGTGCGGCTGGATGCTCCGGCATCCTGGCTCTCTTAGCGTTCAACCGACGTGACCAAGCTCGGGGTGGTGGAGGGCCGGCTGTGATTAGCTACGGCATCCCGACACGACAAAGTGCGCCAGGGAGAAAAAGAACCGGCCATCGGCGGCGAGACGCCGCTGTTCATCGGCCCAAGCGCGGACTGTCGGCTCGTCCACGAAGTCGTTTTGAACGGCATAGGCCTGCATCAGGTTCAGCAGCATCATGGCCAGCCCGTCGTTGCGAAGGACAGTGTCGAGAAACACCAAGGGCCTTATCGTCCCCACCTGATAACCCGCCTGTTGCATTATGTGAGGCAGCCTGGCGGGCACGGATCGGTCGGCGAGATGGTGGTCCCAAGCCTTCATCATCGTCGCCATGCGTTCGGGCTCGTCACTGTGCCAGACCCAGCTACCCCAGTGCATATCCCCAATCACCAAACGGCCGCCGGGGCGTAGCACCCGCCGGATCTCGATCAAAGCACCAGGAATATCGCTCACGTACTCGAACACCTGAAGCGACGCCGCCCGATCGACGCTTGCATCCTCGAGCGGCAACGAGTTTGCCGTGCCCTCGAGGATGCGCACGTTGGGTAAGTCCTCGCACTGGCATGCAGCCACCCGTCGCATGTCGAGACTTGGGTCAATGCCAATCACCTCGCCCGTATCGCCCACGGCCCGCGACAACTCAGCTGTAAGATACCCTGGCCCGCAGCCGATATCGAGGATGGTTTCTCCCGCCTGTGGCGCGAGGGCTTCCAGAGTGGCAAGGCGGCGCTTGACGACATCCGACCCACGATAGGCGGTCTCGAGCAAGCGGGTAGTCGCTGCATCGAACTGCAACATGACCACTGGTCCTGAGGCTGGCTTTCCTGTCATCAATGCCTTGGCAGAACACCACAGCCCATCGCATTGAGTATAACTGCTGTTGGCTGCATTCCGAAACTGACTGCATGATCTCCAATGCCAAGCTCTGCCGCTATGCCGAGACTGAAAGCGGCCGGTTCTGGCACGGGCTGGCTTGAGTCGAACTCCCGCAAAGACGGAACGAGCGGACCTTCATTCAGTCCGCCCAACGGTACCCTTTGACCCTGAGCTGACTCAGTTACTTTGGTGGGTGACCTCTAATCGCATGCGCGCGTGCACTGCAGGTGATGCGCCCGTCGGCGTCTGCGGCAAGGCGCGCGCGCACCCGGCTCTGGAGCGTCTCGACGTCTGCAGATGCCATTGTAGCGATTGTAGCCCCAATCGAAGGGGACTTCAGGTTGGTCATCCAGAAGTTGTCGAAATCCGCGAACGTCCGACGCACTGTTATCTCCCGCGTCTCCACGGCCTCGAGACCGGCACCTGTCCATAAGTCATGCAGCATCTCCATCTGAGATGCTTCCATCCGGGGTGGGCGCGGGGGCATAAGACCCATGGCGTGCATCTCAATAAGGATCGGATCGAGTGGAAATCCGCCACCCAACATGTCCCACATGTAGGTCGCGACTGTGCCGCCCGGGCTCACCACCCGAACCATTTCCTGGATGCCTTTGGCTGGTTCCGGAACGAAGACAAGAACCAACGCCATCACGGCTGCGTCGAACTGGTCAGCCGGGAAGGGAAGGGCCATGGCATCGCCCTGGCGAAACTCCGCCACGCGCAATGCGGGTCGTGTGCGCGCAAAAGCGAGCTGCTCTTCAGACGGATCAATCCCCTGGACCTCGGCTGGGGCGCACCGTCCGACCAGTAGCTCGGTGAAGGCTCCGGTGCCGCAGCCAATGTCGATCCATCGCAAACCCGATGGGGGCGCCAGCCAATCGAGGAAGACCTCGCCGGCGAGCCGGCTCCAGATCCCCATCATCTGCTCATAGGCGGCGCCGTCATCGAAGCGAATTGTCTGTTCGACCATGGATGACTTCCTGCCATAGCCCGTTAGTCGAGCCGCCCGAGAGCACCACTCGGCTCGTGTTTCCAGAAGCCGAAAGCCGCAGCGTGCCAAGGATGCGGCCGTGCCGCATATCCGCCAGTCTGGATGCGAGATCGTCTGCATAGGGTGCGAAGATCAGGGGGCCAAGATGTTGGTCATATAAGGCTGGGATGGATCCCCGGAAGGTCCGGTCAGCTTCCACGTCAATCACCTCCCGCACTTGGGTCAGCACGACGCCCTTACTTCCGGTATTTTCCGACTAAAAATGGAACCTGTCTAGGCTTACGGTTTGTGCATAAATCGCGAGTTTTGCACAAAGCTCTCGAACCAGACTGATCAGTCACTTACCTTGTGCGAAATAGGTGCTGTTCTGATGGCTCTGATTGCTTACGCCCGCGTCTCAACCGAAGGGCAGGCCCTCGAGGCCCAGGTCAACCAGCTGAAGGCCGTCGGCGCCGAAAAGATCTTCAGGGAGAAGCTAAGTGGCGCCCGGGCCGACCGTCCACAGCTCAAGAGGGCGATTGCTGCCCTTGAGCCCAACGATGTCCTCCTTGTCACCCGGCTCGACCGCCTGGCCCGCTCGACCCGCGACCTGCTCAACATTCTTGATGAGATTGCGTTGAAGGGTGCTGCCTTTCGGTCCCTGAATGATGCTTGGGCTGATACTACGACCCCACATGGGCGCCTGATGCTCACGGTGCTCGGCGGGCTGGCGGAGTTCGAGCGCGAGCTCATCCGAGCCCGGACAGGGGAGGGGCGTGAGCGGGCGAAAGCTCGGGGGTGAAGCTCGGACGCAGGCCGAGGCTGACTGCGCATCAGAGGCGCGAGGCCCTTGCCCGGCGAGAGGCTGGCGAGCCTTTGGTTGAGATTGCGCGCTCCTACAACGTTTCGCATTCAACCGTTTCGCGGCTTAGAAAAGCGTAGGAGCCTGTCACTTCCGCCAAATCTCCACGACTTGCGTATTGGTGATCTCTTCAGGTGTGCGTCGGGTCAGGCCGAGTGGAAGTTGCTTGCGCAGCTCCTCCAGTGTGGGAGCCCGCATATCGACATCAACCCGTACTGGGGCTCCTCCGCCGTTCAGCATGCGACGCAGTCGAAACCCTGTTCTGGCTTGCTCAGATCGTGCTCGATGAACCAGGTCCCAACGGGCGGGATCTCAGGTGGGCTCTCGGGCTCCTGGCCCGTAAAGGTTTGATCTCAGCAGCTTGCAGCGCGCGAAATCCAACCGTCACCATACCATTCGGTTTTCTGACGGTACGATACGATGAGGCGCCCCTCCATACCGCCTGCGAAATCCCAATAGTCCCAGAAGTGCTCGCCGTCGTACCAGTAGCCCTCACCACGAATGCGGAGGGGCTTGCCCGCTTTTACTCGATCCCAATTCCTGGCGGTCAGGGTAATCGAGTGAACCTCATAGCCCCATTCGACCGCGCTACTCGCGCTCCTTTGTCATGTTCCAACCTCGCGCGAGGAGCAGATTTTTGATCCGCGCAGGGAATCCTGTCGTGACAATGGCTTCCTGTGTCACCTTCCAAGCTGACCCAAGATCCCATCTTTCAAGTTTTGCCACTCAGGCAGTTGGTCGCTGACATTCACTGTAGTTCCGATGACAGCTTCCAGTCTGTCAGCCGACCTCTACAAGGCTACGCTCAATGGCTGGAGGTGACCCGAACCGGACCTACGCGAGAGGAAGCCATCCAGCCGTACGCACGGTTAGAAGCATGGCGAAAGCTTGAACCTGTCCCGAGACGAGGGCCGGTGGTGTGATTGATCCGGATTGAAATGACAACGGCCGCTCCATGGAGTGCCCACCCCAGCCGGGGTGGGCACCAAATGGTCAGAACTTCAGGACTTCGCCGTCGGCGGGAATTCGCACACGATCCTGCATGCCGTTCTGCTCAACGTATTCCCGCAGGTCCTTGCGGCTTAACGCCATGTGGTTGATCGCATCCATGTGGACGGCCAGGATGGTGGCGTTCGGCGCAGCCTTGTACGCGCGGAGGACATCGTCCTTGCTCATGATGATCGATCCGGCAAAGCCCAGCATGCGGGCCTCGCCGGCGTTCAGGAGGATCACGTCAGGCTTGAACCTGGCCAGGCTCTGATCGACTTCGTTGCGCCAGATGGTGTCTCCGGCGAGGTAGACGGTCGGCGAGTTGGGCGCCTGGAAGACGACACCCATGGCCGCGCCCAGACCTTCCGCCAACTGCCTGTTGGCGTACATCTCGTCCGTGCCGTGCTGTCCGCCTGTCTTCGTCAGACGCATGCCTTCGAATTCCGTGTTCTCGCCCATGACGCGAACATCCGTGAAGCCCTGCGCGCGAATGATCTTGGCATCGGCGTCGTTCTGCACGAACAAGGGAGTGCCCCTGGGCAACTGCTGATGCTTGTCACCGTCCCAATGGTCGAGGTGGGTGTGGGTCACGATCACCGCATCCACGCCCTTCACGACGTCCTCGACCGGAATCGGAAGCTCGACCGTCGGGTTGCGCAGGTGGCTGCGGAAAGTCCCCTCGAAGCCCGGATACGTGTCCTTCTTCGCCAGGAATGGATCGACCAGGAAGGTCTTGCCTGCGTAGTCGATCTTGGTCGTGGCGTTGCGAATGTGCTGCATCTGCACGGATGCCGTGTCGGGTGTCGAGGTGGCCTGGGGAGCTGCCTGTGCCGGCAGGGCCGCCATTCCGAGGGCGAGGGAAAGCGCGATGGCGCAGAGGGGCGTAGAGGTCTGCATGTTGCTGCTCCAGATACAAGATTGATGGCAAGCAGCACTACGGATAGGTCATGGCATAGAACAGTGGCCTGCATGACAATCAGCGATAGTTTTGGGCCAAAGGACCGGCGCCTTGCGAGGTCTCGCTCTGGCAGAATGGCGCCGCAACTTCCGCCGCCCAGTCTTGACGCGTTGACCCGAATGACGACCACCGTTAGATATGGGCCACCCCTTCTTCCCTTGTGAGCGTCATGTCTCCTATACGCGTCGCTGTGCTCGCCTTTGACGGCGTGAGCCTGTTCCATTTGACGGTGCCCGGGCTCGTGTTCGGCGCGAACTCCGGCCCGTCCGGCGATCCGTCCTACGAGGTCCGGTACTGCACCATGATTCCGGGCATGGTCAGCACCGACGCGGGCCTTGAAATCCGGGTGCCGGACGGGCTCGATGCTCTGGCGAATGCCGACGTGATCATCGCGCCGGCGTGGAGCGACCCCGAGTTGCGGGCGCCGGAGGCTTTGACCGAAGCCCTCCGAGAGGCCCATTCGCGTGGCAAACTCATCGTCGGGCTGTGCCTCGGGGCCTTCGTGCTGGGCGACGCCGGTCTACTGGATGGCCGGCAGGCGACCACCCATTGGATGGCGCGCGAGGCCTTCGCGCGCCGCTTCCCCACAGCGAACTTCCGCCCGGATGTGCTCTATGTCGAGGACGAAAACATCGTCACATCGGCCGGGACCGTCGCTGCAATCGATTGCTGCCTGAACCTGGTCAGGGAGCGCCAGGGAGCCGATGTGGCCAATCGCACAGCGAGAATGCTGGTCACGCCACCGCACAGGCAGGGCGGGCAGGCGCAATACATCGAGAAGCCCGTTCCCCAGTTCCCGTGCGAAAGCAGGCTGCCCGGCGTGCTGGAGTGGGCGATGGAGCACCTGTCGGAACCCTTGACCGTGGATACCTTGGCGGACGTCGCCCACATGAGCCGCCGCACGTTCACGAGGCGCTTCCGGGAGACCACGGGCACGACCCTGACCAAGTGGCTGAATGCTCAACGGGTTACCAGAGCGCAGCAGTTGCTTGAGACCACTGATTTGCCTGTCGAGCACATCGTCCATGAAGTCGGCTTCGGCACCCCGTTGTCGATGCGGCAGCAGTTCGCCGCTCAACTAGGGACATCCCCCTCCGACTACAGGCGCACGTTCTGCAACACCTGACGCGCGAGCCTGTAAGCTGGGTGTGCCATTGGTTCGCTGCACCGCAAGGTGCGGTGTTCGGAAGGGTTGGTATGGTGTTGTGCGCGCCACACGCTCTCTGAAGATGCCACCCATGACGGAGAGTTCCGGCTTCGCACAAGTCTTCCGTGGAGTTCCACCTGCGAAACCGGAATGTTGTCCCCTGGCGCGTCCCGGAAGTATGCCAAATATCCACTTATGCGGGGAGCGCCAGACATTTCGAAGAGCCGGCGAACTTCATCACCTGACCTTGCGCGAGCATTCCGTTGGATTGCCTGTCATCTCATATATCTGCTCACGATTGAGCACGCGCGCCGGCCAGAAATCTCACGAATGAAGTCTGACTTGAGTTCCCAGAGAGGTTGGGGATCTTCGCACGAAGCTCACGGACCACGATCCCCACGAGCACCTGTTCTTCTGGATCCAAATATCGGTCTGGATGTTGCGGACACCCTTGATGAGTCCGAGATGCTCGATCTGGAAGCGTGAATAGAAGTCGGAGTCAGCCGCGATGATCTTCAACAGGAAGTCACTACTGCGGGCCATGAGGTGACACTCGGCCGGACAAATCGGGCGGAGCAGTCGGTCAAATAGAACCTCAGCTCCATGACTCCAAGTGAGAAGACATGTTTCGTCAAAAATTGTACGCCTTCGGCAAAATAAAGGGCTGAGTTTTCTCGTAAAACGTCTGGAGATGTTTCCAGATAGAGGTCCTCTCAGTGAGTGAAGTCGTTCTTTTCAAACGCTCAGAAACCGCATTCGAACCCTATGGCGAACCCGCCAATCAGGCCTCGATAGCCAAGCTCATCGGTGAAAATCTGAGTGAGACTATGGGAGGTGGTCTCGCCACCTTCAATGGCGATCCAATTACTTGGACAGTTCGCTATGACGAAGCCATCGTGGCAATTGCTGGGGAATTCCGGCTCGGCGTTGGTGATCGAACTTACGTGATGGGGCCGGGGGACGTGATCTGGATCCCACGTGGAACGGAAGTCCGCTACGAGGGCACAGAAGCACTCGTATTTTATGCCTTGTATCCCGTCAGCTGGCGAACCGCTGGATCGGGTGCGTAGCTGAAAACGCATACTCCTACATAACGACGTGGTCACAATCATACGACGCTAGCGAGTCTGCTTAGATATGTTCAAGCACCTATTCGAACCGATCACAATTAAAGGTACAACAATCCGTAATCGCATCATGTCGACCGGACATGATACCGGGTTGCCAACCGATGGTGTCGTCAACGAAGCACTCGTGGCCTACCAGGAGGCTCGTGCTGCAGGTGGCGTTGGGCTAATCGTGCTTCAGGTCTCTGGCGTCCATGAGACGGCACGGTACACGACCCACCTGCTTATGGCGACGGAGGACCATTGTATCGACGGATACCGACAAGTCGCTGAGGCAGTTCATCGACATGGTGCAACGGTTTTCGCCCAGCTCTTTCACCCGGGAAGAGAGATCCTCGAGGCTCCGGAAGGAATGGCTCCTGTCGCGTACGCGCCATCCGCATCGCCTAACGAACGATTCCATGTGATGCCAAGGCCCCTGAATCACAGAATGATACGTGAGGTCGTCAGTGGCTTTGGTGATGCGGCTCGCCGTATGTGGCTGGCAGGCATTGATGGCGTTGAGATTGTAGCAAGCCATGGCTATCTTCCATCACAGTTTCTCAACCCCCGAGTCAACCGCCGTGAGGACGAGTATGGCGGATCTCTCGAGAACCGCTTGAGGTTCCTCCGAGAAGTCATGCAGGACATCCGCTCGAAGACCTCAGAAGACTTCATTATGGGATTGAGGATATCGGGAAACGAGATGGATCCCGAGGGCTTATCGGAGGACGAATCCCTTGAGGCTATTGAGGCTCTCGCCGGCGGCCTCGACTATGTCAATGTGATTGCTGGCAACTCCTCCAGCACCGGTGGAGCGATCCACATCGTCCCGCCCATGACCGTGAAGAATGCCTACATGGCACCCTTCGCGGCAAAGGTCCGCAAGCGCATCCGGATTCCCGTTTTCGTTGCCGGACGCATCAATCAGCCTCAGGAGGCTGAGGCTGTTCTGTCCAACGGGCAGGCGGACGTATGCGGCATGACACGAGCTCTGATCTCGGATCCGGAGATGCCGAACAAGGCTATGCAAGGTCGCGTCGATGATATTCGTGCCTGCATCGGGTGCAACCAAGCGTGTATTGGACACTTCCAGATGGGGCTGCCGATCTCATGCATACAGAACCCCCAGTCTGGTCGAGAAATTGTTTTCAAGAACCTGAAGCCCGCGTCGCGTTCGAAGCGTGTCATGGTTGTCGGAGGCGGCCCGGCAGGGATGAAAGCCGCGGTAACGGCTGCCGCTCGTGGCCACGACGTGACCCTGTTTGAAGCCCAAGAGCGCCTTGGTGGCCAAGCTCTCCTCGCGCAGCTTCTCCCCGGACGAGCGGAGTTCGGAGGGCTGGTCACTAATCTTTTGCGAGAGTTGGAACTGTCTCAGGTTCAGGTCCGCAAGGGTGTTCGAGTGGACAGACAGCTCATTGAGCAGCTTGATCCAGATGCCGTAATCGTAGCGACTGGCGCGCGGCCATTTGAACCGGACATGGTTCGAGATGGAGAAATCCAAGTGGTCAACGCGTGGCAAGTCTTGCAGGGTGATGTCGCAGTCGGTTCCTCAGTGCTCGTGACCGATTGGCGTAGCGATTGGATCGGCATCGGTGTTGCCGAACAACTCGCGCGCAAAGGATGCTCTGTTCGCCTTGCTGTGAATGGGAGAATGGCCGGAGAAACGATCCCCTCGTATGTTCGCGATCACTCGATTGCTGCACTCCATCGGCTCGGTGTTCCAATCATACCATATGCACGTCTCTACGGATGTGATACGGACACTGTTTACCTACAGCATACCGCGAGTGGCGAGCCGATGGTGATCGAAGGTGTCGATACGCTGGTCCTGTGCCATGGACACGCACCGGATATGACGTTGTCAGAGGCTTTGGACGCCTCTTCCATCCATGCCTACTTTATCGGCGATTGTTTAGCGCCGAGAACGGCTGAGGAGGCGATTTATGAAGCCGTGAAGGTGGCATCGACCTTATGATGATTGCTTGAGGCCGGTCGAAAAGCAGTGCTCTCTAGTGCGTCTCAAGCGCGAATGGTCGCGCGCGAGATTGCCGATACCCGACTCGATATGAACGGGCGGATTTGCCGTACCGCTGCTTGAAGGCACGAGAGAACACCGCAGGGGCCGAGAAGCCGGTCGCTGCAGCAATAGCGACCATAGGCATGTCGGTGTGAAGAACGAGGTCGCGTGCCTTGGAAAGCCGAAAGGATAAGGAATACTCCATGATCGAAGTTCCCAGCTCCTTCACTGCGAGCTTCTGCAGATAGCGCTGTGACGTCCCTGCTATCTCCGCCAGCTCGGCGAGTGACAACGGCGTTTCAGGATTGGCCTCAATAGCTGCGAGACATTTAGCAAGGCGCCGGTCTGCCGTCGTGGGCAGCAAGCCATGCGACAGCTTTTGAGGAGTATTCGCTGGACGGGGAGACGAGTAGACGAGATCCTGACCGGTTGCCGTCGCGATGTTGGCGCCGTACAGGTGATGAATTAAGTGCAGCATCATCTCAATGACGGCACATCGTCCAGCACACGTCATTCGATTGCGATCAAAGGCATAGAGGTCCTCTGTCACTTTCAGTGTGCCAGGATACTCAAGCAAGCGCGCCGTCACCTCCCAATGCGCAGCAACGCGACAGTTCTCCAAAAGTCCGGCCTCGGCCAGAACAATCACTCCCCAGTCTATGCCGCCGATGATGGCACCGGAGCGAGCAAGTTTACGCAGCCAGCTCTTGTAAGGAGGTACGGCATCGACTGGTGGCGGATGCGCGCCAAGCACAATCGCAACATCGGGGCTGCGGGCCTCATTGAGCGTCGTCTGCGGGAGGACGACACCCCCATCCGTCAGAGGAACCGCATCAGATTTCGATGCGATAATGCTTATTTCGAAAAGGAGCCGCCCACTTACTACGTTCGCATAACGGAGAACCTCCATGCAAAGCACAAGGTCCAATCGGGAGCTATTCGGCAGGACTATCAGGTGAACAATCTTCGGTTCAGCTGCGCGCTTGCCAACACTGTGAGCGTCTGACTGACCAGTTTGCGTCGTGGCCAAGGTGTCAGCTCCTGTATCCCTTGAATGACGGACGAAGTTGAATCCTATTGAGATATTCAGGTGCGTTCAATGCAAATTATAGTTCGTATTAGATAAAGTTCGTCCCTCGATTGCGGCTTAGGCTTGGAGTCAAAATAGAACTGTGAAGGGAGGGCGCTCAATGCGCACTTACAGGAACGAACAACGCCCACCTAGCATGGAAACCACGGCAGCGTATCTCTCAGGGCAAAGGGAAACACTCTGCTGGAGGTCTCACCATGCTTTCTAACGCAAGCGGCGAACATTCTTACGCGATCTCCGGACCTGGTGCTGGGCGAGCCCATAGTCTCGTATTCACTTCGTTATCAAAAACATACGGGGGCCTAAGAGCAGTAGATGACATTTCATTACGCATCCCCGGGGGCGAGTTCCTAACCTTGCTGGGTCCATCCGGATCCGGCAAGACGACCCTGCTGATGATGATCGCGGGTTTCGTGCAGCCGACAGGGGGCGAAATCTATGTTGACGACAGGCGCATCACCGATCTTCCGCCTGAGCATCGCAACTTTGGTATGGTTTTCCAGGGCTATGCCTTGTTTCCTCATATGACGGTTGCCGAGAACGTTACCTATCCACTCCGTGTTCGCGGGATCTCTCGAGCTGAAGCCGAGACGAAAGTGAGGTCAGCGCTCGCCTTGGTCCGACTTGGCGGATTTGAGGACCGCTACCCACGACAGCTCTCGGGTGGGCAGCAACAGCGTGTTGCGATCGCCCGAGCACTCGTATTCAATCCTGATATTCTTTTGTTTGATGAACCCTTAGGGGCGTTGGACCGGCAGCTTCGGGCCGAGGTTCAAGTAGAACTCAAGGCTCTGCACCGACGGCTCGGGACGACTTTCATTTACGTGACCCACGATCAGGAGGAGGCCCTGTCAATGTCCGACAGGGTTGTCATCTTCAACCGTGGCAGGATCGTTCAGGCAGGAGGCCCTGGGGAACTTTACGAGAGACCCAAGACCCGGTTCGTCGCCGAATTCCTCGGAACCAGCAACTGCATTAAAGGTCAGTTGGTTGAAAAGGCTCCTGACAGTTGCCGGATCCAGATTGGCCAAAGACAGATCGTTCATGCTGGTCGTCCGTCAGCAAGCACCGGAGAAATTCTGTTGGCGATCCGTCCAGAAAACCTTGCCTTATCGCCGACGGAGCCGGTGGGCTCACCTAATCGGGTTCAAGGCAAAGTTCTTCAGGCAGCCTATCACGGGCCGACATCTCAGGTCCTTGTTGAAACAGAGATCGGCCCGGTCACGGTTATGTGCCTGGCTCAACGAACACTAGCTGAGTTAGCTCCAGAGAAACCAGTATGGATAAGCTGGTCGCCGGAAGCATCCGTTCTGCTCAGCGAGTGACCGGAACTCATAAAAATCCATGGAGGAAACAATGGTGAAGCAGCGTTTTCATGAAGATTTGGCTCTTCTGGCGGTTGAGCGGTTCGAGCGCGGTGAGCTCGATCGCCGGACTTTGCTCAAGGCGCTCGGTGCCCTGGCCCTTGGCCCCGCGGTGTTGGCGTCGTCCGAGGTCTCGGCTCAGACCAAAGAGATCGTGATGGTCAATTACGGCGGCGACGCGGTTCGTGCCTGGGACGAGGCCTGGGCTCAGCCGTTCGCCGCCGACGCAAAAATTAAGGTTTCCGTCATTGGAGGTGAGCCGACTGCAGGGGCCATCAAGGCGATGGTCGAGAGTGGCAAGATTGTTTGGGATGCCGCCGACGCCGAGGCTTTTGAGCTGGCGATCCTCGGCCGTGATAACCTGATCCAGAAGTATGATTATACGAAGGTCGACCGCAACAAGGTGCGCCCGGAATTCGTGTTTGATCATGGCTGCGCCAGCTATCTCTATTCGGTCGTGAACGGCTATAACGCAGAAAAGACCGGAGGCCGCATACCCAATGGCTACAAGGACTTCCTCAACTTCAAGGATTTTCCTGGCAAGCGAGCCATGCACAAGTGGCTCGTCGGTGCGCTCGAGGCCGTACTGCTGGGATCCGGCGTCGAACCCGACAAACTCTATCCGCTTGACGTCAAGAAGGCTTTTGCGGTGCTCAAAGACCACAAGGATCAATTCCTGCTGTGGGGCGGAGGTGCTGCTAGCCAGCAGCTATTCCGTGACGGCGAAGTGGTAATGGGCAACATCTGGCACACGCGGGCGTCGGTCCTCGATAGGGAGAGTAAGGGCAAGCTCACATGGACATGGGACAACGGCATCGTGGCTCCTGGGGTGCTAAAGGTTCCGGTGAAGAACCCAGCCGGGCCGGCGGTGTTTGACCTCATTGCGTCAATTCAGAAGCCCGAGCGTCAGATTGCTCTTCTCAAGATCCTTGGAAACAGTCCTGCTAATCCGGCTGCAAGCGCCATGTTGCCGCCCGACCTCCAGAAGGTGGATTGCGGTTATGAGCCAAATTACAAGCGGCAGATCCCGATTAATACGACATGGTATGCGGAAAACTATGATCGCGTGCAGGACGATTTTCTGGACCTGATGGCGAGCTGAACGTGAATACAATCGCAGCTAAACAGTATCAGCAGAAAACGCATCCTAGGATGCGTTTTCCTACCTCCGCATGGCTTCTGGTCCTGCCGCTCATACTGGTTCTCGGCGTCCTTTACGCCGGGCCGATTGCGAGCGTGCTCTGGCTAAGCGTGACCGATCCATCGCCAGGCC
The DNA here is from genome assembly GCF_004458765.1 of Microvirga pakistanensis. GTDB lineage: Bacteria > Pseudomonadota > Alphaproteobacteria > Rhizobiales > Beijerinckiaceae > Microvirga > Microvirga pakistanensis. Next base: position 183,818 of record NZ_SPJX01000186.1, read on the forward strand.
TCGGAAACTACGAACGCCTGCTCACGTCCGATGCATTGCAGCGAGTCCTATGGTCAACTTTTCGGATCTCAGCGCTTACCACTCTGTTCGCAACTCTCCTTGGCTACCTAATCGCGTACACGATGCTCCACGCGTCAGCCCGCCACCGCCACTGGATTATGGCGTTTGTGCTCGTACCGTTCTGGGTATCTGTTCTGGTCCGTGCCTTCGCATGGCTTACGCTATTGCGCACTGAAGGCGTTTTAAACACAGCATTAGTTTCGTCCGGGATCATCACCACACCTCTTGATCTTGTCCGTAACGAGATCGGTGTGTTGATCGGCATGGTTCATTATATGATACCGTACGCAGTTCTTCCCCTGTACGCGAACATGCAGGGAATTGATCGACGCATTCTGAATGCATCCCGCTCCCTCGGCGCTTCTCCTTGGACGACATTCATTCGTGTGTTCCTGCCGCTCTCTGCACCCGGTGTTGCGGCAGCTGCCCTGCTGGTCTTCGTGCTCGCGCTCGGCTTTCTGGTTACCCCCGCAATCCTTGGCGGCGGACGGGTAGTAATGATTGCCGAATATGTTCGGGTCCAGATCATGCAAACTGTGCGCTGGGGCGTCGGTACGATGATGGCTTCGGTTTTGTTGATCACAGTCGTGTTCCTGCTTGCAGCCATGTCGCGCGTTGTCGATATTCGCAAACTTTTTGGTGCCAAATGAATACGATTGCTTCCCGTTTTCAGTGGCCAGTGCTTGTTACTATGACTTGGGCGGTGCTCGTGTTTCTCGTGCTGCCTACGTTGGTGTCGGTCCCAGTCTCGTTGACGCCAAACGACTACTTGTCACTACCGACCGACTCCTTGTCGCTGCGCCATTATGAAACGCTTTTTACCGACTCAATTTGGCAGAGCTCCGTCCTCCAGAGCCTGTTCATCGGTGTGATTGTGACGGCTGTCTCTGTGGTACTGGGAACGCTCGCGGCGATTGGCCTTTGGCGCATATCGTCTGGGCTTGGTGAAGGAGTACGTCTCCTCATTCTTGCGCCAATGATTGTGCCACCTATCGTTTCGGCGCTGGCCTTTTATAAACTGTTCTCCAAGATGGGAATCCTTGATACGTTCCTCGGCGTCATTCTTGCTCACACGGTCTTAGCTGCGCCTTACGTGGTCGTTGCCGTCTCCGCGTCGCTTGCCACTCTCGATCTTCGGCAAGAACAGGCTTCTCGTTCGCTCGGGGCCAGCCCTGCCCAGACTATTAGGTGGGTGATCGTGCCGCAGATCTCGCCTGGCGTTGTCACAGGAGCCGTGTTCGCATTCCTCGTCTCGTGGGACGAAGTGGTCGTAACGCTCTTTGTTGCTGCCCGAGCGGTTTACACGCTTCCGCGAAAAATGTGGGATGGGATCAACGAACGTGTCGATCCTACCATTGCTGCGGCTGCAACGACTTTGTTTCTCATAACGTTGCTGCTGATCGGCTTGCAGGCCTTGCGCGCAGCCAAGGCCACTCAATCCCCGCAGAGTACCGCATCATGAGATTGTCAGCGTTATGCCGGACGGCCTAGGTCTAGGCGGTAACCAGGATCGGCGAATCTAGCGGTCACAGTCGGGTGGTGTAATTATTTGAGCACCAGTTGAAAAGATGTGCCCGCAAGAAACCTAGTGTGGATAGGAACAACGAATGAAGCTTCTGGTGTGTGTGAAGCGGGTTGTCGATTACAACGTGAAGATCCGCGTGAAGGCGGACGGGTCCGGGGTGGAGCTTTCCAACGTCAAGATGTCCATGAA